>JBCDDZ010000005.1:0-112163 GCA_039180025.1 Planctomycetota bacterium | reverse complement strand
GGGGGGGGGGGGGGGGGGGGGGGGGGGGGGGGGGGGGGGGGGGGGGGGGGGGGTTGGGGGGGGGGGGTTTGGGGCGGGGGGGGGGGGGGGGGGGGGGGGGGGGGGCGCGGGGCTGAGCATGGGCTTGGTGTACTTGGCGAGCCGGCGACACGGGGTGTTGGATCCGCTGGGGCTGCTGCTGACGGGGGTGGTGCTGGGGACGATCAGCGGGGCGCTGATTATGTTGGCGGTGCATCTGGAGCCGGGGCTGCTGCGGGTCGAGATGAGCCGATGGATGATGGGACACTTGAACGGCGAAGCGGGGGCGGCGGTGTCCTGGGCGTCGGGCCGGGCGGGGCCGCCTTGGGTGCTCGGGGGGGTGGCGCTGGGGACGGCGGGGGGGTGGGGATGGCTGCGGTGGCGGGCCGGGGCGCTGGACGTGGCGACGCTGTCGGCCGGAGAGGCCGGGGCGTTGGGGGTGGACCTGCCGAGGCTGCGGGCGGGGCTGTTTGTGGTCTCGAGCGGGATGGCGGCGGGGGCGGTGATGCTCGGCGGGCCGATCGCGTTCGTGGGGCTGGTCTGTCCGCACGTGGCGCGGTGGCTGATCGGGCCGGGACACCGTGGTTTATTGGGGGTGTCGGCGTTGCTGGGAGCAGCGCTGGTGGTGTTGGCGGACACCACGGGGGCCGCTTTGGCGCGGGGGTTCGGGGTGGGGGTCGTGCCGCTGGGGGTGTTCACGGCATTGGTGGGGGGGACGGCGTTTCTCTGGATGCTCCGGCCGCAGTTGGGACGCGGCGAATCTTAGGGCGGGCGGGGAGGGCCGGCCGTGGGTAGCCGTCTGCGTTCGCGGTGGAGATTACAGATGCGAGGTGTTTTGTTGATTTATGCCACTCACTGCATCACATCCATGGCCCACGGAGGCGTGTAGGTTTGCGATGCGAGGCAGAAGCTGGCCCGGTGGGCAAGGTTATGCGGCGCGAGCGTGGGGGCGGTTTGGGTTAGCATGTCGTCGATGATGCAGAGCAGCGATAATTCACACGCGATGGACCGGCTGATGGCGGCGTGTCGGGCCAAAGGTTCGCCGGTGTGTGTCGGCCTGGATCCGGTGGTGGCGAAGCTGCCGGACAGCCTTGGGGGGCTGGAGCCGGTGGCGGCGATCGAGAAGTTTTGTTTGGAAGTGATTGACGCGGTGGCGGAGCACGTCCCGGCGATCAAGCCGCAGATCGCGTGTTTCGAGCGGTTCGGCAGCGCGGGTTACGCGGTGTACGAGCGGGTGGTGACGGCGGGGCGCGACGCGGGGCTGTTCGTCGTTGGCGACGCGAAGCGGGGGGACATCGGGACGAGCTCGGCGCACTACGCAGCGGGCCTCCTGGTGGGCGAAGACCCGGGGGCGGTGGGCTGCGATGCGCTGACGATCAATACCTATCTGGGGGCCGACGGGATCGAGCCGTTCGTGAAAGCCGCGTCCGCGACAGGCCGGGGGCTGTTCGCGCTGGTGCGTACGTCCAACCCCGGCGGCGACCGGTTGCAGGGGCTGCGTCTCGAAGACGGGCGGACGGTCGCCGAGGCGGTGGCGGATCAGGTGGCGGATCTGGGGTGCCGGGATCTGGGGGCGGGCGGGTACTCGCTGCTGGGGGCAGTGGTGGGGGCGACCAAGCCGGAAGACGCCGCGTCGCTCCGGCAGCGGATGCCGCAGCAGATTTTTCTTGTGCCGGGGTTCGGGGCCCAGGGCGGGTCGGCCCGGGACGTCAAGGGGTGCTTCAAGCCCGACGGGACCGGGGCGATCGTCACCGCGAGCCGCTCGGTCATCTACGCGTTCAACCCCGCCGACCACGACTGGCCCGCCGCGGTGGAGCAAGCGGCTGTCGCCCTGCGGCAGGAGATCGGCGAGGTGCTCGCCGAGTAGTAGGTCCGGTCCGTCGGCACGAGGCCGGCGTGTACGGCCCGGGAGCCCCCCGCCCCCCGGAGCGAGCAGAGCCGGGCGCGGGTTTTCGTTATCGAGCCTCAGACTTGGGAAATCCCTCCGCCGCCCGCCCGGGTTTGCCGCGGCATGAATCCTGATAATTGTCGTACTCGTTTGAACAGACCTTGAATCCATGAGGAGGCCCGCCATGCCGGAAATGCTCGATTTGATAGACCATCCCGCCATGCTGGCCTTGACCACCTGGGCCGGGTTGATCCCGGTCGCGGCGATCGTGGTCTTTTTGCTGGTCGCCGGGGGCTGGGTGATCGCGATCTATAACAAGCTCGTGTCGCTGCGTAACCGATACCAGAACGCGTTCTCGCAGATCGACGTGCAGCTCAAGCGCCGCTACGACTTGATCCCCAACCTGGTGGAAACGGCGAAGGGCTACCTCGCCCACGAAAAAGAGACCCTCGAAGCGGTGATGGCGGCCCGCGCGTCCGCCACCCAGGCGCAGGTCCACGTCAACGGGGACCCGTCGAATCTGGCGGCCATGGGCGAGCTCAAGTCCGCCGAGACGGCGCTCACCGGTGCACTCGGCCGGCTGATGGCGGTGGCCGAAGCCTACCCCGACCTCAAAGCCAATGAGAACATGATGCAGCTCACCGAAGAGCTGACTTCCACCGAGAACAAGGTCGCTTTCAGCCGCCAGGGCTACAACGACTCGGTCATGACTTATAAAACGTACCGCGAGTCGTTCCCCCCGATCGTCTTCGCGAACCTCTTCGGGTTCGGTGACGTGGCGTATTTCGAGATCGAAAACGAGGGGGAACGCGAAGCCCCGAAGGTGAGCTTTACCTGACCCGCTCGGTCCGATCGTTCCGGAGTTCTCAAGCCCACCCGTTGTTATCCGCCCATGGATTTTTTCGAGCACCAGCACGTCGCCCGACGCAAGACCGGCCGGCTGGTGGTGCTGATGGCGTTGGCGGTATTCTGCATCGCCGCGCTGATCTACGGCCTGGTCGTGGTGTGCGCCGTATGGATCGCGGGCCAGCGCGCGCCGACGCCCGGGCCCTACGGGCTTTATTCCCCGTCGGTCCCGGACGTGCGGTATCTCGAGCTTTTGGGGTACACCCTGGCGGGGGTGGGGGCGGTCGTGGTGGGCGGGTCGCTTTATAAAATCCGTCAGCTCGCCGCCGGCGGCCGGGCGGTGGCGGAATCGCTGGGGGGTCGGCCGGTCGCGCCCGATACCACCGACCCCGACGAGCGTCGGCTGCTCAATGTGGTGGAAGAGATGGCCATCGCCTCGGGCAGCCCGGTTCCGCCGGTTTATCTTCTGGACGATGAGGGCGGTATCAACGCCTTCGCCGCGGGCTGGTCGATCGAGGACGCGGTGATCGGGGTGACCCGCGGCGGCGTGCGGCAGCTCTCGCGCGACGAGTTGCAAGGGGTGATCGCCCACGAGTTTTCCCACATTCTGTATGGCGACATGCGGATCAATCTCCGCCTGACCGGCCTGATCTACGGGATCATGGTGATCGCGGTGGTGGGCTCGGCCGTCATGCGTTCGGTGATGCATTCGGGCCATGCCGGGCGGAGGAGCGGGGGGAAGAAAGATGCCCGGGCGGTGATCGCGATCTTCTTGTTCGGGGCGGCGCTCATGGCGATCGGTTACCTCGGGGTGTTTTTCGGTCGGCTGATCCAGGCGGCGGTTTCGCGTCAGCGTGAGTTTCTGGCCGACGCCTCGGCCGTGCAGTTCACCCGCAACCCCGACGGGATCGCCGGGGCGCTGCGGCGGATCGGCGGGTGGTCGGACGGCAGCCGGTTGGGCACGGCCCACGCGACGGAGCACGCCCACATGTTTTTCGGCAGCGTTGCCGCCGGGCTGCTGAGCCGGGCGCTGGCCACCCACCCGCCGCTGCCTCAGCGTATCACCCGGATCGACCCGGGCTGGGAGGGCAAATACCTCGGGCCCCGCCGCACCAGCCGCAGCCAGGATCCCCGCGTTGCCGGCTTCGCTGGCGGCGCCGACGTTCCCGCGCCGCAGGCCGAATGGGGCGACGACCCCGAAGCGGTCGCCCGCACCGCCTTCGAACAGATCGGCCGCCCTACGCCGGCCCACCTCCAACATGCGCACGGGCTGATCGCGTCGATCCCCGCGGTACTCCACACCGCGGCGCACACGACGACCGGAGCCCAGGCTGTGGTGCTCGCCCTGCTGCTGGATCGTAAATCCGTTGCGGTCCGGCAGGTGCAGTTGGAGCAGCTCACGGCGGAAAAGATCGGCCCGGTCGGGGAGCTGACCCACCGGCTGGCCGACGACGCGGCCGGGCTCGATGCGGGCCTGCGTTTGCCGCTGGTGGAATTGTCGCTGCCGGCGCTGGCCCGGCTGAACCCGCAAGAACTCGACGGCTGGCAGGTCCACGTCGATCAGATGATCGCCGCGGACGATCGGCTCGACCTGTTCGAGTGGGCGCTGCGGCAGATGGTCTGGCGTCACCTGCGGCCCCCGGCCGAGGCCGACACCCCCGGGCGTCGGTCGGGCCGACTGAAGTTATTGCGGTGCCGTGACGAGGTGACGCTGCTGCTGTCCGCCCTGTCCCAGGTGGGCGCTCGTCGCGCGGCCGCGGCCGGCCGGGCGTTTGCCGCCGCGGCGGAGCGGGTGGCGTTGCCAAAGCTCGAGATGCTGCCGGGCGAGCGGCTGTCGATCGGGCGGCTGACCGACGCGGTGGACCGTCTGGCGGAGTTGGACAGCGGGGGCAAGCGGCAACTCATCGCCGCGTGTGCCGCGGCGGTTCAGGCCGACGGCGAGACGACGCCGCGGGAGATGGAGCTGTTCCGCGCGGTGGCGGATACGCTGGGGGTCCCGGTCCCGCCGGTGCTTCGCGGCCAGGCCCTGATTTGATGACCGTCGCCGCGGGGGGGCGTTATCCCGTAAAATCAGATAGCGCTTCGGCCATGCGGCCGCGCCTCGGTAATATCTTTCTTCTTTGGCTCCCGACCCAGAAGCGACCTCTATGAACACCCGATCTTTCACACCCGTGCTGATGTCTGCTTTCTTTGTTTCGTTGACCGCAGCGGTGGGTTGCGAGCAGGTCAACCGTGTCTACAAACAGGATACGGGCGAACTCGCTCCCGTGCCCGGCCCGCCGACGGCGTCGGTTGCGGTTGATCCGGCTCCGGCCGAGTCCGCGGACCGCGGCGTCGAGTTTGTCGAACCCCTGCCCGCCGGTGAAGTCCTTACGCCCCTGCCCGATGACGCGGTGCTTGCTCCTGCGGCGGCTCCCCGGACCTACGAGGTTCAGTCGGGTGACTCTTACTGGAAGATCGCCAAGAAAATTTACAACGACCCGTCGCGGGCCAAGGACATCGCCGCGGCGAACCCCGGCCTCGATCCCAAGAAATTGCGCATCGGCGACGAGATCGTTCTCCCCGAATAAAGCAGGTTGCGGCTTGCATCGCCGTCGACTTGTCTTCGCCACGGTCCCCGCCGATCACTATAGAACATGTCGGTGGCGTGGCGGTCCGGCGCGGAGTGTTCGCGTTTTTTGCGTGCGGAGGACGCTCTATATGCGAGGGGTGACACGCAAAAAACGCCTCGGCATGGGCCAAGGCGTTTCTCACCAAGCGAGGGTGACGGGGCTCGAACCCGCAACCTTCGGATCGACAGTCCGATGCTCTAACCAATTGAGCTACACCCCCTTGGGTCGACGTGGGCCCGCGTGGGGCGTGGCGTCTGGGGCCGGGTCACCGGAGGGTTTTTCTCCGGCGGGGGGCCGGCTCGCTTGAAGCCGGGCCACATAGAGTAGCGGTCGTAGGCCGGGTGTCAACCGGTGATTAGCCGTCCGGGTTGCCGCCGCGTTTTGGGCCGCGGCGGCGGGGTTTGCCGGGTTTTCGGGGGGACGAGGAGGGCTTGCCGGCGGCGCCGCGGCCGGGCTTGCCGCCGCCCCGGGGCTGACGTTTGCCGGCCGCACCCGGGCCACGTCGGGGGCCGCGGCGGGGCGGCTGGCCGCGCTTGACCGGCGTAGCGTCGCGGGACATCTTCGCGGCGGCGCCCATCGGGATGTCGTCGGGGTGGTCGTCCAGGACGGGGATCCTGATCCCGATCAGGCGTTCGATCGCGGTGAGGTTGCCGCGTTCTTCTTGGTCGCAGAACGCCACGGCGGTCCCCGAAGCGCCGGCCCGGGCGGTGCGGCCGATGCGGTGGACGTAGCTCTCGGGATCGTCGGGCAAGTCGTAGTTGAAGACGTGCGAGACGTTGTCGACATCGATGCCGCGTGAGGCGATGTCGGTGGCGATCAGGATGTGGCACTTGCCGTCGCGGAAGCGGTCGAGGCTGCGTTGGCGGGCGTTCTGCGATTTGTTGCCGTGGATCGCCTCGGCGGGGACGTCGGCCTGGCGGAGCTTTTTGACCAGCTTGTCGGCGCCGTATTTGGTGCGGGTGAAGACGATGGCCCGGCTGATGGCGTGCTTGCTGAGCAGGTGGACGATCAGGGCGGGCTTGTGCGGCTTGTCTACAAAGTAGACCGACTGCTCGACGCGGTCGGCGGTGGTGGATTGGGGCGCGATGTCGATGCGGACCGGGTCGGTGAGCAGGTCGTGGGCGAGCTTGGCGATGGCGGGCGGCATGGTGGCGGAGAAAAGCAGGGTTTGGCGCTGCCGCGGGATCTGTTTGCTGACCTTGCGGATGTCGGGGATGAACCCCATGTCGAGCATGCGGTCGGCTTCGTCGAGGATGAAGGTTTCGATACGCGAGAGGTCGACGTGGCCCTGGTTCATGAGGTCGAGCAGCCGGCCGGGGGTGGCGACGAGGATATCGACGCCGCGCTCGAGTTTGCGGACCTGGGGGTTCTGGTTGACGCCGCCGTAGACGACGCAGCCGGTCAGGGGGAGGCGTTGGCCGTAATCTCGGAAGCTGTCGGCGATCTGGCCGGCGAGCTCGCGGGTGGGTGCGAGTACGAGGCAGCGGGGCAGGCGTTTGCCCTTGGGCGGCTTTTGTCCCGTAGAGTGGCTGGGCTGGGTATGGAGGCGGTGGAGGGTGGGGAGGGCGAAGGCGGCGGTCTTGCCGGTGCCGGTCTGGGCGCAACCCAAGACGTCGCGGCCCGCGAGGGTGTGCGGGATGGTTTGGGCCTGGATGGGCGAAGCGGTTTCGTAGCCCCGGTCGGCGACGGCCTGGAGCAGGGGTGGGGCGAGTTCGAGGTCGACGAATTTCATGCAGGGGCTTTGTGTGACCATGAAACCGCCCGCGTGCGGGACACGCGGGCGGCGGGCTCGGGCGGTGAAGGGGCGGCGGGTTATTTGAACTGTTCGGGGCCGTCGGTGGCCGGCGAATTATCCAGGGCCTCGACGGGCGGCGGGGTGGATGTGTCGCCAGAGGAAGCAGAGGTGGTGGCGGACGCGGAGTGGTCGGCCGCGAGGCTGGCGGGCATGGGCACGAGGTAGACTTCGACGCGGCGGTTGGCGGACGAGCCCCGGGGACCGTTGGCTTCGACGGGACGGAACTCGCCGTAGCCCGCGACGCTCATGCGTGATTCGGGGATGCCGGCGGCGCGGAAGGCTTTCATGACCGAGACGGCGCGGGCGGTGGAGAGGCCCCAGTTGTCGCCGAACTGCTGCTTGACGAAGGCGTTTCGGATCGGCACGTTGTCGGTATGACCCACCACGCGGACCTCGTACTCCGAGGCGACGGGGGAGGAGAGCACGGTGGAGAGCTTGCTAACGATCGGCAGGGCGGTTTCGCGGACCTCGGCCTTGCCCGAGGCGAAGGTGACGTCGCTGCGGAACCGGATCGCGCCGGTCTCGGCGTCGTAGCTCATCAGGTCGGGGTTGGCCTCGGCGAGCCGTTCGAGTTCGTCGGCCAACTCGACGGGGATCGGGGTGGTGCCGGCACGGGCGAGCTGGTCTTTGGCCTTGGCCAGCGCGGCCTCGAGCTCGGCCTGGCTGGCCAGCGCGTCGGCGAGCTGGGCCTGGAGGTCGGCGTTGGGGTCTTTGGCGCTGCGGAGGATCTCGATCTGGCGGTTCTTGTCCTCGAGCTGGGCCTGGAGGTCGAGGATCTGGTCCTCGGACTGGCGGTAAAGCTCGCGGTACTGGTCGAGTTCGTTCTGAGCGACGCAGCCGGTGAGCGAAGCCAGCGAGAGGCCGAGGGCGACGAGGCAGTGACGGAGGAGCATGGTGCGGTTTCCCTGGGGGTTTTGGGCGGCGGGTTCGTCCGTGAAAGCGGAACACAGTTTACAAGAGCCCCGACCCGCCGTCATGCGGCCCGGCCCGCCCGTGGGTTATCGGCCGCGGGCTACACTGGGTCTGATCCGATGGCGTTGAACCAGCCCCAACCCGATTCCGAAGTGTTGGCCGGCGAGGCCGGGCCGGTGCTCATCCGTGCCGGCGCGGTCTGCGGGTTCCCGGGTCCGGGCGACTGCGCACGCCCCGGCGGGGTCGTGGCCACCGGGGGGCGGGTGGTGGCCGCGGGGCCGACCGCCGAACTCGAGCGTGCTCACCGCGGCGCGGTGGCGCGGGTGATCGACTGGCCCCATCGGGTGGTGCTGCCAGGGATGGTCAACGCCCACGCCCATCTGCAACTGACCGCGATCGGGCCCCAGCCTTACACCGGCGACTTTATTAGCTGGGTCGAGATGCTCCGTCGGCACTGGCCGGGCGACGCGCCGCCGTTTGAGAAGTCGCCCGACGAGACGTGGTTCGTCGCCGCGGTGGGCGCGGGGGCCCGGCAGTCGCTGGACGCGGGGGTCGAGGCGGTGGGGGACATTACGCAATTTGAGCGTGAAGCGCAGGCCCGCAGGGACGCGGGGCTCGACGGCATCAGTTTTGTCGAACTCTTCGGTCACGGCCCCCCGTTTGATCGCGCGGCGTTGGCGCGGCTGGAGACCCGGGCCGAGGGGTTTCAGCCCCACGCCCCTTATTCCGCGGGGCCGGCGGTCTTCGCGGCGGCGGCCGCGTCGGGTCGTCCGGTGTCATGCCACCTGGCCGAGACGCTCGATGAAGACGCGTTTGTCCGGGGGCTCGGCGGGCCGTTTCTGGATCTGCTCCGGGCCCCGCCGACCAGATGGTCGGACACCTTTGCCGGGAACTATGGGCACGGCCAGTCGCCGGTCCGCTGGATGGAGCCCTATCTTCGCCGGGCCCGGTGGCTGCTGGCGCATTGCAATTACGTCGATGACGACGACCTGACCCTGCTTGCCGAGACGGGGGCCTCGGTAGCGTATTGCCCGGTCGCCAGCGAATATTTCGGGCACGGCGGCGCGGCCTCCGAAACCGCAGCCTCCGGGGTCGCGGCGACCGGGGTCGCGGCGACCGGGGTCGCGGCTTCCGAGCCTGTTGCTTCCGGGGGTGGGGGTGGGGTGGGGCATCGGTATCGGGAGATGCTGGAAGCGGGGATTAATGTCTGCCTGGGCACGGATTCGATCGTGTGTCAGCCGGCCGGCGAGCCGCAGCCGTTGGGTATCTTGCCGCAGATGCGTCGGCTGTACCGCCGTGACCGGGCCGACCCGGCTTTGCTGTTGGCCATGGCGACGACCCACGGGCGGCGTGCTTTGGGGTTAGACGATACGGTCCGTCGCCTGGCCACGGTGGTGTTTGACCCCGGCGATCCGGTGGAACCGCTGGTCCAGGTGTTGCGTGGCGATGGGCGGGTGGGGGCCGTTGATCTGCGCGCCTTGCCGGCGGACGGCTGAGGCGGTCGGCGGCGATCGGGATCAGCCGAACAGCCCCATCTGGCCGTCGAGGTTTGGGCGGCGGAAGTGCTTGCAGACGATGGGCTGGACGTCGCGGTTCAGGCCGTATTTCCGGCAGTAGACCTCGAACACCGTCTTGAGGTTTTCGACGTGGACCCCGGATCCCCGTCGCCGATCGTGCCCGCCGCGCGGGGGAGACAGGCTTCGGCGGGAGCGGGTGCCGAGGGTGACCCCGCCGTTGCAGCGCGGATCGTCCGCCCCCGCTTTTGCGGCGTGGTCGTGGGGGCCGGCCCGCTTGGCCAGGGGCCCGGTGTCGTACAGCTTCCCGCCGCGGGCCTGACGGATCAGCGATTCCACCCGCCGGGCCCGGTCGGGGTGGACGTTGCGTCCGAGCCAATCCAGGAACAGGTCTTTGAGTTGATGGGGCAGCCGCAGCAGCACCCACGCGACCCGCCGGGCCCCGGCGTCCGCGACCGCCTCCAGGAGCCGGGGGACCTCCGCGTCGGTCAGGCCCGGGATGACCGGGGCGATATTCACGCTCACCGGCACGCCCGCCTCGGTCAGCTTTTGGATGATCCGCAGCCGTGCGCTCGGCGGCGACGCCCGGGGCTCGAGCCGGGTCGCCAACTCGTCGTCCAGGGTGACCAGCGTGACCGTGACGCGGCCGGCCCCGACCTCGCCCAGCCGCTGCCACAGGTCCAGGTCCCGGAGCACGAGCGTGTTTTTCGTCATCGTGGACACCGGCTGGAAACACTCGGCCATGACCTCGAGGCAGCCCCGGGCGATCCGCAGCTTCTTCTCGACCGGCTGGTAGATGTCGGTGATCGCCGACATGACGATCGGGTCGCCCGGCCAGTGCCGATGCGCCAGCTCCCGCCGCAGGAGGTCGGGGGCTTCGTGCTTCGCCATGATCTTGGTTTCAAAGTCCAGCCCCATCGAAAACCCGAGGTACTCGTGGTAGGGCCGGGCAAAACAGTAGATGCACCCGTGCTCGCAGCCCCGGTACGGGTTGACCGTCCAATCGAACGGCACGTCCGAGGTCGGCTGCACCCGGTTGATGATCGTCTGTGTCCGATCCGCCAACACCTGTAGCGCTACCCCCCGGGGAGCACGCCCCGGGGTCTGCTTCGGAAGCCCCTTCGGAGGGTGCTTTGAAGTGCCCGGAGAGGTTGCCGTATCCGGCGAGACCGTTTGGGGATCAAGCGTCGAGCCGGTGTCCGGGAAAGATGCTTTTTTTGGGGTTGCGGGGATCACCGAGGACCGCCGGTCGCTGGGGCCCGCGCGGGGGGCCTCGGCCGCTTCGGCGTCGCGTTCGGCTTGCTGGTGGTCCAGGGCCTCGCCGAGCACATGGACCCGGTGGGCCTCGAATCGATTCCCCGGATTCAACCCTGCGCCTCGGCGGTGGGCGGGCCCCTGCGGCAGGGCGTCACGAAACTCGGGCTCTCCGCCTTCGGGCACGTCGGGCTGATGATCAGGCATACCAAACAAAATACAAACTAACGGGGCGACGTCAAGCGTTTTCTGAGGGCGGGTCGCGGCGTGGTTTGTCGAGAAAGCCGTGCCGTCCGTGGGGTCGGCGGCGGGGCGGCGGGCGTGGTTTGCCGCGCGGTTGGCACGGCCCGCGGTTTTTTCGTCAGGTCCGTCCGCGGCTATCGACCAGTTTCGACCTCCGCGACCTCCGGGGGGTAGGCCGTGGCGGCGGGTTGGCCTCGGTAGGTGAACGCGAGCGAGGCCCGCTGCCACCCCGCCCCGGCCTCACGCAGGGCGAGCAGCCGGGTGGTCACGAACCCGGGCTGCTGTTGTAGCCGCCGTACGTAGCCCGGGACGGTGCCCGCGTCGGGCACCGCGACGGTGAACCGCCCGGTAAACGATTGGGCTCGGCTTTGGTCGGTGCGGGTCAGCGACAGCCGGAGGGGGTTGGCGTCGGCGGGCATCAGGGCGGTGAGCTCGGCGATCGGGCGTGACCACGATGCCTCGGCCCCAAGCTGCGTGAACGCCCGGCTCTTGCTGCGCAGCTCTGCTTCCAGGCCCGCCACCGCTTCCCGCAGGGCCTCGCCGCTGAGCGACGCGACGTCTTGCTGCGCCAGCGCGTCGAGGCCGGTGGGCCGATCCACCAGCACCGCCACCCGCAGGTCTGCCGCCGCGTGGCCGTCGTGTTGATTGAGCTCGACGCCCCGCAGCACCAACCGACGCGGCGACGCCTCGACCGCGCTGAGCCAAGCCACGACGTCCCGCCAGGCCCCGGTGGCTTTTAGTTGGAGCGGGCGGATTTCCACGCCCTGCCGTTCCATCGTGGGCTCGGTTTCCACGCGGGACAGTTCCAGTCCCGAGCCCGCGGCCGACGCCCGCAGCCAGCTCAGCCCCGCCTCGGCTTCATGACGGGGCCACATCTGTTCGTTGAAGAAATCCAGGGCCAAGAGCCGGCTCGCCAGCCGCTCGCGCATCGCCCGGTCTTCCTGCGTTAGCGCGGATTCGGTGGCCTCGCCCGCCACCACGGATACCGCCGGGCCCGCCCCGGGCGATCCCTCGGGGCCAAGATCGTCACAGCCCACCAGGCTTGCGCCCGTCAACAGTAACAGCCCGCTGATTCGCCTGATCATCACCGAAGCTCCGTAACCGGTCGTGCCCACCCTTGGGTTATCGGCCGGTGCGGGCCCGGAGTTTCGTGCCCTCAGCTTTTCTTTTGGACTTTGGCCCACGTGTCCCGCAGCGTCACCGTGCGGTTGAATACCGGCAGGCCCGCATCGGAGTCCGCGGGGTCGCGTACGAAGTAGGCCTGACGCTCGAACTGGAGCGGGGCCCCGGGCGGATCGTCCAAGAGGGCGGGCTCGGCCTTCGCGGCGACCACCCTCAGCGAGTCGGGGTTCACGTTCGCCCGCCACTGGCCGTCGGCATCGGGGCGTTCGGGGTCCGCGTCCGCGAACAGGTGTTCGTACAGCCGGACCTCTACGTCCGCCGCCTGCTCGACGCTGACCCAGTGGATCGTTCCTTTGACCTTGCGGACGTTGCCCTGGGCGTCGGGCGGCGGGCTCTCGCCGCCGCGGGTTTCGGGGTCGTAGGTGCACTTGAGTTCCACGACGTTCCCCGCGTCGTCCGTGATCGCCTCGTTGCATTGGATCCAGTAGGCCCACCGCAGCCGAACCTCACGCCCCTCGGTCAGGCGAAAGAATTTGCGGTTCGCGTGGGGCATGTAATCGCTGCGTTCGATGTAGAGGTGCTTGCTGAACGGCACTTTCCGCGTGCCGTCGGCCTCGTCCTCCGGGTTGTTCTGGGCGTCGAACCATTCGAGATGGTCGTCGGCGAGGTTGGTGATAGTGACCCGGATCGGATCGAGCACGGCCATCCGTCGCTGGGCCTTCGCGTTCAGGTCGGCCCGGAGCACGTTCTCCAGCTTGGCGAACTCGAGGTTGTTTTCGCGCTTTGCCACGCCGGCCTCGGTCCAGAAGCGGACGATCGCCTCGGGCGTGTACCCCCGCCGCCGCATCCCGCGCAGCGTCGGCATCCGCGGGTCGTCCCAGCCGCTGACGTGCCCCCCGGAAATGAGTTGCATCAGCTTGCGTTTCGAGGTGATCAGGTGCGTGATGTTGCCGCGGGCGAATTCGATCTGACGTGGCCCCGGGAATTTTTCTCCGCCATTACCCGGGAGGAGTTCCGGGGGCGCGGCCTCGGTGATCCGTTCAATAAACCAGTTGTACAGTTCGCGGTTGTTTTTGAATTCCAGCGAGCAGAGCGAGTGAGTGATCCCCTCGATCCAGTCCGACTGGCCGTGGGCCCAGTCATACATGGGGTAGATGCACCAGGCCTCGCCGGTGCGGGGGTGCGGCTGTTTGAGGATGCGGTACATCGCCGGGTCGCGCATCACGATGTTGGGCGAGGCCATATCGATCTTTGCTCTTAGGACGCGGGAGCCCTCGTCGAATTCGCCTTGTTTCATGCGTTTCAGCAGGTCGAGCGATTCTTTCGGGGGCCGGTCGCGGAACGGCGAGGGCGTGCCGGGGCGGGTCAGCGTGCCGCGGTGCTCGCGGATCTGCTCGGCGGTCTGGTCGTCGACGTAGGCGTGACCCGCTTTGATCAGGGCGACCGCCCAGTCGTAAAGCTGGTCGAAGTAATCCGAGGCGTGACACAGGTTGGCCCAGTCGAAACCTAGCCATAGGACGTCTTCCTTGATCGAGTCGATGTACTCCTGCTCTTCCTTGGCCGGGTTGGTGTCGTCCAGGCGGAGGTTGCACCGGCCGCCGAACTGCTGGGCTAGGCCAAAGACGATGCAGATCGCCTTGGCGTGGCCGATATGCAGGTAGCCGTTGGGCTCGGGGGGGAAACGGGTGTGGACGTGGGGGTAGCGGCCCGCGGCCAGGTCGGCCTCGATCTCCTGCGCGATGAAGTGCGAAAATTTATCCTTGGATTCAGCGTTATTAGATTGAGCGTCCGTACTCATGAGAAGAAGCGGTCCTTGTTTTGAGCTTAGTTTGAGACAGATTGTAACGGGGATGATTTTTCGCAACGGATCACCTGCGCGGCGAGCGGCAGGGGCGCTGCCCCAGCACCCCGAAGGCGCGTTGAGTCCGTGGTCGAAGCGGCCTTGCTGCCTTTGGGGTGTCGGGGCCACGCCCTGACCGCCCGCCGCGCAGGCGATCGCCAATCAACCACCTCCACCAACTGAAATTCTCACTACAATCCGTCACCCCATGACCGACCAGCCCGCACAAGTCATCACCCGGTTTGCCCCGTCGCCCACCGGCGAACTCCACATCGGCGGTGCCCGTACCGCGCTGTTTGCCTGGGCCTACGCCAAGCGACACGACGGCCAATTTTTGCTGCGGTTCGAAGACACCGACCAGAAGCGGTCGTCGAAGCAGGCCGAGCAGAACATCCTCCGCGACCTCGAGTGGCTCGGGCTCCGCGGCGACAACCACGACGCCCCCGGAGGCATCCCCCGGCAATCCGAACGGCTGGACCTCTACCGAGCCGCCCTCGACAAGCTCAAAGCCGCGGGCCACACCTACGAAGACGACGGCGCGGTCCGTTTCCGTATGGACCGTGATATTGCGTTCGACGACGCGGTCTACGGCCACATCGCCGTCGAAGCCAAAGACCTCGAAGACTTCGTGATTCAGAAGGCGGACGGCTTTCCCACGTTCCACCTGGCGGTGGTTGTGGACGACGCCGACATGAACGTGACCCACGTCATCCGCGGGCAGGAACATTTATCCAACACCACCAAACACGCCGCGTTGTACGACGCCCTCGGCGAGTTCCGCCCCGTCTGGTGCCATACGCCGAGCATCATGAACCCCGACGGGTCGAAGATGTCGAAGCGGGATAAGGGCAAGTTTGTGGCAAACGAACTGAAAACCCAACTTCAAAAAAATAATCTCTCCGCGCTGGATTTTGCCTCAAAGCGATCCGCCGATTTACCAGAACCGTTTGATTTGATTAAAGACCAATTGTGTCTCGACGAATTAACCGCGGAAGCGATTCAAGATGTCGTGGCCGAAATAGCTCGGCTAGTCGGGCTAAGTCCTCCGGAGATCGAAGTCGCCGACTTCCGCCGCACCGGCTACACCCCCGCGGTCTTGCTGAACTACCTCGCCCTGCTCGGCTGGAATCCCGGCAACGATCTCGAACGCTTCGATCTCGACTACCTCTGCGAGCACTTCGACTTCGACCGCATCGGCAAGTCCAATTCCAAGTTCGACCGCGAGAAACTCGCCGCGTTCAGCCAGGACACGTTCCTGCAGATGCCCCCGGCAACGTGGATCGAAACGCTCAAAGCCCACTTCGATACATACTTTCCGAATTACGTTGAGAAGTTGGGAGAAGGCTTCGGCGTCTTCGCCATGGCGTACAAAGAACGCAGCAAGACGCTCAGTGACCCGGCCGAGTTGGGCAAATTCTTCGTCGAAGCACCGACCGAGTACGTGCCCAAGGCGGTGAAAAAGAACCTGACGAAGAACGAGGGCGAGGGGTTGGCGGCGTTGGCGAAGGTGCGCGAGACCCTGGCGTCGTTGCCGGCGTGGGATGCGGGGGTGATCCACGCGGCTCTGGACGGGCTCTGGCAAACACTCGGGCTGAAGAACATGGGCGGTGTCGCCCAGCCGTTGCGGGTGGCGTTGACGGGCAACGCGGTGTCGCCGGAGATCGGGCCGACGCTGGAAATCCTGGGGCGAGAGGAAACCCTGACCCGTATCGACGCCTGTCTCGCGGCGATCACACCATAAAGCCGCAGATGCCATCGGCAGTCTTGATGGAACCGAGAAAATCGCGGATATCATCCGCGGCTTTGTAAGGAAATGAAAAGCTCATGCAATACTGGCTCTACAAATCCGAACCCGGCAACTGGTCGTGGGACGACCAGATGAACGCCCCGAAGCAGACCACCGAGTGGGACGGCGTCCGCAATTATCAGGCCAACAACAACATGAAGCTGATGAAGAAAGGCGACCGCGGCTTTTTTTATCATTCGGTCAAAGCCCGCACCATCGTCGGGGTCGTCGAAGTCGTTAAGGAACACGAGCCCGACCCGACCGACACCACCGGCAAGGGCTTTGGTATGGTCACGCTTAAAGCCGTGGGGCCGGTGCCCGACCCGGTGTCGCTGGACGAGATCAAGAAAGAGTCGAAGCTCGAAGGCATGGTGCTGGTCAACAATTCACGGTTGAGTGTCCAGCCCGTTACTGCGTCGGAATGGAAGGTGATCTGCAAGATGGGGAAGTTCAAGATCTAAGTCGTTTTTAAAGTAATCGCCTGCGCGGCGAGCGGCGGGGGCTCTGCCCCTGCACCCCGAAGGCCCCTGAAACCCTTGCCTCCTGTTCTTGGCCCTGCAACCCCAACTCCCGGAATTTTCATGAGCCTCATCGTCACCGGAAGCATTGGCATCGACACCATCCACACCCCGACCGGCCAAGCCCCCGACGTGCTCGGCGGCAGCGCGATCTATTTTGTCGCCGCGGCGAGTTTTTCCGGCCCGGTCCGCCTGGTCGGCGCGGTCGGCGACGACTTCCCGGACGAACTCGAAAAGCCGTTTCGTCATTTCGATATCGACCTGACGGGGCTGGAAAAGCGGCAAGGCTCAAAAACGTTCCGGTGGACCGGCCGGTACCTCGAAAACATGAACGACCGGGAGACGCTGAGCGTCGACCTGAACGTCTTGGCGGAGGGTCTGCCCCCGGTGCCCGAAGCATACCGTGACAGCCGATATGTTTTCCTCGCTAACGCGCACCCCGCGGGCCAGGCGGCGCTGCTCGATCAGCTCCCCGATGCCAAGTTGGTGGTGGCGGACACGATGGACCTCTGGATCGCACAGGAAAAAGACGCGCTGCTGTCGCTGCTGAAACGGATCAACGGGCTGGTGCTCAACGACAGCGAGGCCGCCGAGCTGACGGGCGAAACCAACATCGTCCGGGCCGGCGAGGCGGTGCTCGCGCTGGGCCCAGAGTTCGTCGTGATTAAGCGGGGGGAGCACGGGGCGTTCCTGCTTCACGCCGAGGGGGCGGTGTCGCTGCCGGCATACCCCGCGCGGGAGGTGATCGACCCCACCGGCGCGGGCGACACCTTTGGCGGCGGGATGATGGGGCACCTCGCCAAGACCCACGGCCGAACGTCGCTGGGCAACCTCAAAAAAGCGATGGCCGCCGGCACCGTGGTTGCGAGCTACAACATCGAGTCGTTCAGCCTCGGGCGTCTGATGGAAATCGGCCGGTCCGACCTGGAGCTGCGCACGGCGGAATACGCCGGCATGCTCGACCTGGGGGTTTGACGCCGACGCCGGGCGGACCGGCACACTGCGTCAAGAGTATGCCCCGACTTCGGTTGTGCCCCGTCCGTCCGCCGCGGCCGACGTCCGTGGGGGTGGCACCACACCGGAGCCGCCGGATGGCCCGCCGGGCCGGGAGCGAGCGGGTGGATCCGTCGCGGCAACGGCGTGCCGTGACGTCCTAGCGAGCAAGGCGAAAATCTGTCATTCTTTTGCCCGATGATGCGCGACGGCGAACCCAAGTTGATCGGTCTGATGATCGCCGAGGCGGTCGGCACGTTCCTGCTGGTCTTTTTCGGTATCGGTGTCGTCCACGTCGAGGTCTTTGCCGGGGTCTTCAGCGGGCAGGGGCAGATCGCGCTGGCCTGGGGGGTGGGCGTGGGCCTGGCAATTTACGCCACCGCCGCGATCAGCGGGGCACACCTGAACCCCGCGGTGACCCTGGCATTCGCGGTGTTTCGCGGGTTCAGTTGGAAAAAAGTTTTCCCTTATGTGGTCAGCCAGACCGCCGGGGCGTTTGCCGCGGCGGCGCTGCTCTACGGGTTGTTTTATAGATGGATCGCCCGGTTCGAGGCCGACCAGGGCCTGGCCCGCGGCGAGCCGGGCAGCCAGCTTTCCGCCCGGGCGTACGGGGAATATTTCCCGAACCCGGCGGTCGCGGGGACCGACACGGCGGCGTTTGAACTGCTGAGCGTGTGGCAGGCGTTCGCCGCCGAGGCGGTGGGGACCGGGCTCCTGGTCCTGTTCATTTTCGTCTTGATTGAGCCGAAAAATCGCAGCGCCCCGGGGTCGCGGGCGGTCGCGTTGCCGATCGGGCTGGTGGTGTCCGCGATCATTTGCGTCCTCGCGGTTTTAACGCAGGCGGGCCTGAACCCCGCCCGCGATTTCGGTCCCCGGCTGTTTGCGTTTATGGCCGGGTGGGGCGAGATCGCGATCCCCGGGCCGCGGGGCGGGTTTTTCACCGTTTATGTGCTGGGCCCGCTGGTGGGCGGCGTCGCGGGGGCCGCGATCCACGACGTTCTGCTCCGCCGATACCTCCCGCCGCCGCCGCCGCCCGATCAGCATGGTTAGAATGCAGGACACCGGGTTACCCCTTACTGGTTCCCTTTTGATGGAGTTGCTCCGTGAACAAGCCCGCTTTGGATAGTCCCACAACCCCGGCCGACGCTTCGGCCGCTCCGAACTCGTCCGAGCCCTGCTGCCCGGCCCCCGCGGATTCGGGGCCCACCTACAACCTGGAACAGGAAGTCGTCGAGCGCTACGCCGCCGGGGCCCAGCAGGTCGAGCCCGCGCTGTGTTGTCCGACGAGTTATGACCCCAAATACCTCAAGCTGCTGCCGCAGGAGATTATCGAGAAGGACTACGGCTGTGGCGACCCGTCGGAGTATGTCGGCGAGGGCGAGACCGCACTCGACCTGGGCAGCGGCGGCGGAAAAATCTGCTACATCCTGTCCCAGAAAGTCGGGGCACAGGGCCGGGTCATCGGTGTCGACATGAACGACACGATGCTCGCGCTGGCGGAAAAATACCGGCAGGATATGGCGGAGAAAATCGGCCAAGCCAATGTGGAATTCCGTAAAGGCCGGATCCAGGATCTGGCGCTGTCTTGGGATAAAGCACAGGCGTTCCTGGACGGCCACCCGATCAAGGACATGGCCGGCGTCGCGGCTTACGAGGCGGAAGTCGATCGCCTCAAGCGCGAGGAGCCGCTGATCGATTCGGACAGCATCGACGTGATCGTCAGCAACTGCGTACTCAACCTGGTCGCGACCGAGCAAAAAAAGCAGCTCTTCGGCGAGATGTTCCGGGTGCTCAAAAAAGGCGGCCGCTGCGTCATCAGCGACATCGTCTGCGACGAAGACCCCACCCCCGCGATCCTCGACGACCCCGAGCTGTGGTCGGGGTGTATCAGCGGCGCGTTCCGCGAAGACGTGTTTCTCCAGATGTTCGCCGACGCGGGATTCCACGGGATCGAGATCTTGAAGCGCGAGGACTCGCCGTGGCATACGATCGACGGGGTCGAATTCCGGTCGATGACGGTCCGTGCTTATAAAGGCAAGCAGGGGCCCTGCCTGGAACGGAACCAGGCGGTGGTCTACAGGGGCCCGTGGAGCCAGGTCCGCGACGACGACGGGCATACCTTCAAACGCGGCGACCGGGTCGCGCTCTGCGACAAAACGTTCAAACTGCTGACCGATCCGGCGGGGCCTTACGCCTCGCAGCTGATCCCGTTCGAGCCTTACACCGAGGTTCCGCTCGGCGAGGCGCAGCCGTTTGCCTGCCAAGGCGCTAAGAAACGCCACCCCAAAGAAACCAAAGGCGAGGACTACCACACCACCGCCCCGGGCGAGGTCGCCTGCTGCGAGCCCGGGTCGGACTGCTGCTGACCGGGGCGGTCACGCCCGGACGTTGACAGACAATCCGTCATGAACTCGCCGAGATTTCAAGCCCGCCCGCCTAGGCCGGAACGAACCGCGGCATTGCCCCTTCTTGGGGCTTGCCGACAAGCGATTCCGATCCGACATTCGTGGGACCAGGCGCGTTGCCGCTGACGGCAACGTTTTTGTCGGATACAGTTTTGCCGAATAATTTTGATTAAGTTATAAAATTTAGATATTTACGAACAAAAATGTCGGCAGGGTGGACAGCAATTCAAGATTTTGATGGGGTTGCCTGGCTCAAGCAGAGCCGGCGGGTTGAATGTTGGTATAGCTTCGAGAAAATAAACACTGAAAAAGTGAAAATTTCTCCGTTACAGTGAAACACAACAGAGACGGCAGCGTCTATGAGTATATGAAGACTGTCAACTGATCATTTTTCGTTTTGTGTTCTCGGTTTAGGCTGATGTCGTTTTTCTCTCCGTCGGGTCCGAATTCATTGATTGATTGCCGACTTCGTTTGTGGACTTGCGTGGTCGCTTTGGTGGCACTCACGGCGGTTTCCGCGCGAGCGGACACCTACGCGTTGCTGGTCCGGGGTTTGTCCGGCGACGCGCTGCTGGAAAAAGACTGGGCCCAGCAGCACCGCCACTGGGTCGCGGCGCTCAACGAGATCGGGATCGACGACGCGAATCTGCGGACCGTCGACGGCGACGCCAGGGGTTCGGCCGGTCGCGCCGAAGTGCTGGAAACCCTCGCGGAGTGGGCGCAGCAATTGAGCCAGGAAGACAACCTGCTCTTGGTGTTGCTGGGGCACGGCCACTCGAGGGACGGGGCTTACAAGTTCCAGGTGAGGGGGCGTCGCCTGCTCGGCTCGGAGTTGGCTGACGCGGTGGACGCGATCCCCGCGCGGAGTATTACTGTCGTTCTCCCCGGCCCTGGCGGGGCGGCGCTGGGCCGGAAGATCCGTGGACCCGGGCGGGTGGTGATTAGCGCGACCAACCGGGATCGCCAGATCAACCATACCCGGTTCGGGGAGTATTTCGCTCAGGTGTTGGCGCAAGACCCCCAAAAACCGCTGCTGGAACAGGTGGCTCGGGCCGATCAACAGGTGCGGGCTTATTACCAGGATCGTAACCTCGCTCGGCTCGAGACGCCCACGGTGTGGATCGAGGATCAGGCCCCGCGGTCCGGCCCCTTCGAGTCGTGGCTGGACCGCCCGGCAACGGACCCTTGGACTCTGGCCAAGCTGGGCCGGCTTGCCGACGCCGCCGAGGCTTTGGCCACGCCCTCCGATCCGCCAGCGGATGCCGTGTCATCGATTAGCGCAGAGGATTCGGTATCGTCCTCAAACGCCAAGGCCTCCTCACGTCCCCCCGCGTCGCCCACGGCCGCCCCGCCGCGGGAAGCCACTTTGCCCTTGCCCGTGCCCGCCGAGCTGGTGACCGACGAAGAATCGCCGTACCGCGTCACGGTATCGACCGAAGAAGAACGTCAGCGGCTGGCCCAGACCCCCCGGGCCGAGGACCACCCCGGCGAAGTCGGCTATATCCTCGAACGTGACATCCACATGGATCTGAAGCCCGATGGCAGCTCGCTCTGGACCGAGCGGGGGCAGCTGGTGCTCTTCGATTCGCTGCGGGGCCGCGGGCTGGTGGACGGCTTGTTTACGACCCGGTGTACCACCGCCGGCTGCGCCCCGGTGAAGCTCGACCGGCTCGTGGTGATCCGTCCCGACGGCCACACCATTACTTACCGAGTTAACCGGCTGGCCCCCCGGTTTGTCGCCGGGATCGTCCCGGGATCGCGGGTCGAATACGCTTTCCAGACCACGACGTTCAAGACGCCGTACGCGAAGCACTACGGCGCGGTGCTGTTGGGTTCGGGGATGGCACCGATCGGCCGGATGAGCTTTACGCTCCGCCACGACCGGCTGCACCCGGTGACGACCAAACTCCAGGCGGTGGAAGCTGCCGACTATTCCGAAACCCCTTCGGTCTACGCCGCGCAGCAGCGGTGGGACTTCGAAGACCTCCCGGCGGTGGAGGTGGACCCTTGGGTCGATGACGCGGTCTACCACCGGCCCGCGGTAGTCATCAGCGGATTCAAAGACTGGGACGAGGTGGCGGGTTGGTACGAGCAGGTGATCCGTCACAACCAAGGCGATCCGCAAATCCTAAAGGCCACCGCAGCGGCGCTGGGGCAGAACGCGGCGACCGACGACGAAAAGATCGCCGCGGTGTTCGACTACGCCTCGGCGCTCCGCTACGTCTCGATCCCGATCGGGGTCGGCGGGATGCGGGCGCAGCCGCCGTCCGAAGTCATCGCGAATCAGTTTGGCGACTGCAAAGACAAGGCCACCCTGATCGTCGCGCTGCTCGGTGAGATGGGAATCGAGTCGCACTTCGCGCTGGTCGCCCGTGGCCAGCCGATGGACACAGAACAGCCCGGTTTCCCATTCAACCACGCCGTGGTGGTCGTGCCGCGTGAGAACGGAGAGCCGCTCTGGCTGGACGCGACCGACAGCGTCGCGCCGCTGGGCATGATGCCGCCGGGCGACCCGGGGCGGGCCGCGATGCTGCTGACGCCCGATGGCCCGCGGTTCGAAAACATCCCCGCCTACGACGCCGAGTCCGGCGGCCAGCACCGCACCTCGACCTGCGAACTCGATCTCACGCTCAGCGAAGACGGCGCGCTGCACGGCACGGCCACGTTCACCCTCGCAGGGATCAAGGCGTACACGTGGCGGCAGGCCCGGATGGGCGGGAACGACGACGTGTTCGCCCGGCGTTTTGCCGGTCGCTGCCTCGCGGCCTGGCCCGATGCGGTGATTCAACATGTACAGGTCATCGACGATGATCGCGGGCTGTCCGAGCCGCTGCGGATCGAGGTAACGCTGTCGTGGGATCACGTTTTGGGCGGGGCGGCGGCCGCAGCAGAGACGGACCGCGTGCCGCTCGGGTTGCCGGGGTCGTGGTTCGCGCCGGACTTAAAAATCGACACGATGCCGCGGCGCAGCGGCCAAGTGGTCGCGCGCGGCTACCCGTTCTATGCCGACCACCGGGTCCACGTCCGTCTCCCGGAGGGCTGGCGTTTTGTTGGCCTGAGGACGCTTGACGAGCAAGCGAAATCGGTGAAGTGGGATATGGGCGGAACCCTGGGCGTCGATCCGAAGGTCCGCACCAGCCGCACGCCCCCGTTTGATGTCGTCGTGATGACCACGGGCCTCAGCGATAACACGTTGATGCGCCGAGCCGGTGCGGGTTCCGACGGCACGTGGCGGGTCGCCCCCGCCAAGGCCTCCGAAGCCGCCGCGCTGATCCGAGACTGGCACCGTGCTGCCCGTGCCCCGGTCTGGCTGCAACGCCCCTGATCGCTTGGCCGCCGATCCGCTCGGCCTCCGATCTATCCCCACCCGATTCTTTTTCCACAGACCCACCGAGAGACCCGACCCGATGACCAGCCTTCAGAACTCTAGCTCCACCGCTGCGCCAGACGAAGCGGCGGTGGTGGCCGAGGCCCGCGACGCCGGACAGCGCCTGCGTGAACAGATGTCCCGCCGTATTGTCGGCCAAGATGACGTCATCGAGCAGCTGCTCATCGCGCTGTTCGGCGGCGGCCATGCGCTGCTGGTCGGCGTGCCGGGCCTCGCCAAGACCCTGATGATCCGCAGCCTCGCCGAGGCGATGCACCTGGCGTTCAGCCGCGTGCAGTTCACCCCCGACCTGATGCCCGCCGACATCACCGGCACGCAGATCATCGAAGAAGACCAGGCCACCGGTCGCCGACACTTCACCTTCGCCCGCGGCCCGATCTTCACCAACATCCTGCTCGCCGACGAGATCAACCGCACCCCGCCCAAAACCCAGGCCGCCCTGCTCGAATCGATGCAGGAGCACTCGGTCACGATCGCCGGCACGTCGCACGCCCTGCCCGAGCCGTTCTTCGTGCTCGCCACGCAAAACCCCATCGAACAGGAAGGCACGTACCCGCTGCCCGAAGCGCAGCTCGACCGGTTCATGTTCAACGTCCGGGTCGCGTACCCCGAACTGGCATCCGAGATCGCGATCCTCGAGGCGACCACCGCGGGGCCGCAGCAGGCGATCGAGCCGGTGATCGACGTCGAGACGGTGCAGCGGATACAGAAGACGATGCCGCTGATCCCGATCGCCCGGGACTTGGTCGAAGGGGTCGCCAAGTTCGTGCAGGCGACACGTCCTGAATCCGAATCCGGGGGTGGGGCGGGGTCGGGCTCGGCCCCGGATTTCGTGCAGCGGTTTGTACGCTGGGGCGCCGGGCCGCGGGCCGGGCAGCAGTGGATCGTCGCGGCCAAGGTGCGGGCCGTACTCCACGGCCGCTACCACGTCGACCGCGAAGACCTTCTCGCGCTGGCCAAGCCGGTGCTGCGCCACCGCGTGCTGCTGAATTACCACGCTCAGGCCGAGAACCTCACGCCCGATGCGCTGGTGGAGCAGATGCTCGACCAGCGGATCTTCTAACGAAAAGACTCTGACCCCAAGGACCTCAGGCGATGCCCCCGAAGACGGCACGCGACAACCCGGCCCTCGTGTGGGACCCCGCGCTGCTTGCGCAAGCGGAGACGCTGGAGTGGCGCAGCCGTGTGCTGATGGAAGGCTACCTCCAGGGTCAGCACCGCAGCCCGCTGCGCGGGTTCAGCACCGAGTTTGCGCAGTACACCCCCTACACCCAAGGCGACGACATCCGCCACCTCGACTGGCACGTGATGGGTCGGCTCAACCGGCTGTGCATCCGGCAATACCAGGCCGAGACGAATCTGCGTTGCCAGGTCGTCCTCGACGCGAGCCGATCGATGGCGTACCGCTCGGATCGTGCGGCGCTGAGCAAATACGCTTACGCCAGCCTGCTGACCGCGGCGCTGTTTCGGCTGCTGATGCGGCAGAACGACGCCTGCGGGTTGACGCTGGCGTCGGCGGCATCGACCACGGATCAATCCGGGGCGGCGCTGGATCACCTGCCTCCAGCGCTCGGCGACCTGCCCTTCCAGCGGCTGCTCGCCGCCATCGAGCGGCACGCCCCGGCGGAAGCCCGCCCCCCCGCGGCCTCGGAACCGCCGAAAGACCTCGCGTTTACGCTCAACCGGCTCGCGCCGCTGTGGCGTCGGCGTGGCCTGCTCGTCGTGTTCACCGATGCGTTTGAGGAGCCCGCGCCGCTGCTCGAAGCCCTCAAGCTGCTGCGGATCGGTCAGCACGAGCTCTGCCTGGTGCAGGTCATCGACCCGCGGGAACAAGACTTCGACTTCGAGGTCAGCCGCACGTTCGAAGACCTCGAAACCGCCGAACGGCTGCCGGTGTCGCCCACGATGCTGCGTAAGCGCTACCGCTTGGCTTTCGACGAACACCAAAACCAACTCCGCGAAGGCTGCCGCGGCACCGGGGTGCGTTTACTGACCGTACGGACCGACGAGGCGCCGTTCGCGGCGCTCAGCACGCTGGTCCAAAGCCGGGAGGGGCGGGCCTGATGGCGCTGTTGTTGCCGCTCTATCTGGCGGGGGCGCTGGCGATCGGCGTGCCGATCGCGATCCACTTGCGCAACCGGCCGCAGGGCGACGTGTATGCGTTTTCCACGCTGCGTTTTCTCTTGCGGTCGGAGTTCCGTAGTGATCGTCGGCATAGCCTGATGCGGTACATCCTACTCGCGCTGCGGGTGCTGGCGTTGGCGGCGTTGGTGTTGGCGTTCGCCCAGCCGTGGTGGGGCACGCCGGGCCCGCCGGCGGAGGCCTCGGTGGTCGTAGTGATCGACGTGTCGGCGTCGATGCGTAGCGGGTCGGCGTGGGAAGAGGCCAAGGATGAAGCACAGCGGGTGATCCGCGACTCGGACGGCCAGCAGGCCGAGGTGGCGGTGGTAAGCATGGGTTCGGGGCCGGGGCTGGTGCGCGGGTTCGATGACCAGGACCGCAGCGCCGCGGCGGCCGTGCGTAACCTCGAGCCGGGCTACGGAGGCGGAGACGCCGACGCCGCGCTGCGGTTTGCCGGGCAGCTACTGGCCGATCGTTACACCAAGGCGAAGCGAGTTGTTGTTATTTCCGATATGAGCGCCCGCACTTGGGAGCCCGTGTTGTGGAACCGGCCGCTGCCGCCGGGCGTTGAGGTTCAGCCTCTCGCGGTCCACGAGTCCCCGGCGGACAACCTGGCGATCACTGATCTCGAGACGCCGCGCACGTTTTGGGCGGCGGATGAGCCGATACGGGTCGTTGCACGGATCACCCTCCCGCAGGCTGAAACAAGCGGAGATCAAATCAGCCGCGACCCCGTAGCCGTCCGGGTCCGTTGCCGCACGTCGGTCGGCGTGGCCGAGGGGGAAGAATCAACGACCCAAGAGCAGGTCCGGACGGTTAAACTCAGGCGAGGCGGTTCTGCGACCGTGGCCTTTGATTTCCGACCCGAGGTATTGGCGGACGTGACGGGGGTGATCGAGTTAATGGACACGGACGATGCTTGGCGGGACGATGACCGTCGGCAGTTTGTGATCCCCGCCGGTGAGCCGATCCGGGTGGGCCGTCTGGCGCGAGAAGGTGCGGACGATACCTTCCTGGCCGCTGCGGTCGAGCCCGGTCGGGGCCTGGCGGAAGCGCCGGCCGCGGGGTCGACCTTTGCATGGGTGGTTCAGGATCCGGACCATCTCGATCTGGGCGGGCTCGATGTATTGATTTTGGATCAGGCGGTATCGCTGAACGAGGCGGCGAAAGAGACGCTGGCCGGCTGGATCGCGGGGGGCGGGCCGGTGATGTTGATGCTGGGCAGCGCACCGACCTTGAGCGACTGGGAGTCGAACCGTTGGCCGATGGACATCGGCCCGACCCGCCGTGCGGGTACCACGTCGCTGCAGCGGTTGGGCCGGTCGATGGTGCAAGTGGGCCAGCGGTTCGAGCGGGTGGACTTGCGGCACCCGGTGCTGCGGCCCTTTGCGCAGCCCAACTCGGGCGACCTTTTCGGTATCGCGGTGGAGCGGTGGCGGCCGATCGTGGCCCCGTCGCTCAAGCCGCTGATGACGATGCCCGGCGGCGACGTGGTGGTCGCGCTAGGCGCGGTGGAGCAGGGCCGGGTGGCGGTGGTGGGCTTCCCGTTCGATCGAGCGTGGACCAACTGGCCGATCGACCCGACATTTTTGCCGTTTTTACACGAAACGTTGTCTTGGCTGAGCGAACGTGAAAACCACACCGCGGAGCTAAGGGTGGGGCAAAGCGGGCCGGGCGGACACCGCTTCGATGCGCCCGGGCTCTACACGGTGAGCCAACTCGACGGGACATCACAAGCGCTCGGACCGTGGTCCGCCCATGAGGCCGCGGCACAACATGTCGGGGATATTGAGCGGGTCGCCGTCAATCTCGATCCGGCCGAGTCCGATGCGCGGCGCTGGCGGTTGATGTCGTCGTTTGCCCGGCTCCACGCCCCGGCCCACGCGGCGGCCGATCTCGACCGCGCACCGACCCGAGTCCAGGCGGCGCGGGCGGGCCGCGGCACCGATCTGACGTGGCCGCTGATCGTGGCGGCCCTGCTGCTGGCGGTCGGCGAGCTTTATTTCTCTAACCGGACCCCGAGGTAACGTCATGGCGAAGCACGGCCCGTCGGCTTACGGACCGATCCAGCGGAACCTCTCGCGCGCCCGCCGCCGCCGCGCGGGCCTGTCGGCCGCGCGGACGGTGGTGGCGGTGGGGTTGGGGGTGTTGGTTTGCGAGCTGTTGGTGTTTGCGGGGTTGCGGTGGTTGTGGCCGGAGGCTTTGCCGCGGTTCTGGTCGGGGCTGGGCTGGACGACCGTGTTATTGGTGGGGGTCGGTATCGCCGCATGGACGGCGGGGTGGTGGCACCGCCGAGGCCTGCAGCTTGCGGCCGAAGCCGAGCGACATGTCCCCGAGTTCGGCCGAGCGCTGACGACCAGCGTTGAACTGTCGGGCGAGCGTGGAGACCGCTGCCCGCCGGCACTGCGTGAAGCGTTGTGGCGTGAAACATCGGGTCGGCTGGAGACCGAATCCTGGCGGCGTTTCACGGCCGGTCGGGCGGTGGGGGCGTGGTCGCTGATTGCGGGGCTGGTATTGGTCTTTCAGGGTTTGCTGTGGTGGAGCGTAGAGCGGGGGACATTGCCGTCTTGGGCGGACCCGGAGGCGGTGAGCGTGAGTCCTGCGGTGCACGAGCCGCCGTCTGCGGAAGAGCTTTTGGAAGACGCCGCCGCCGCGGAGCAGGACCGACTACGCACGGAGTCCCGGCTGGATATCCTCGAGCCGGGCGAAGACCAGTGGGCGACCAAGATCGAGGCGATTTCTCTGCGTTTCGAAAGCAAAACACCCTACGGCGTGGAAGACGTGCGGGTCAGCCTCCGGGTGAACGGCGGCGACCCGGTCTATGTCCCGGCCCTGACCGGCGAATTAGAAGCAGGGACCGCCGAGGGTGACGCCGAGTTTTACCTCGACGAGCTCGAGCTCCGAGATTACGACTTGGTGGCGTATCACCTCGAGGCAAAGGCGAAGGGTCGAGAGGCAAGCAGCCCCGGTCGGAAGATCACCTCTGGGGTGTTCTTCGTGCAGGTTCGGCCGTTCGATAACCCGGCATTCGTCGTGATTAATCCCACGGGCCCGAAAAGCCCGGCGGAGGGCGTGCTCAATTGGATGATCGAAGAGCAGCGTCGCCTGATCCGCGGGAACTGGCTGCTGCAAGACGGCACGGGTCTCGAGCCCGACCAGGAACTCTACACGCAGGTCGCCGAGCGGGTCGGCAATGATCAGCGTGAACTGGCCGAGGTCGGCGACGAAGTCTACGAGCTGTTTGAAGAGAATCCGAAGACGACGCCCATCATGTTGGTGTTGCTGACCGAGGGGCGCGACGCGATCGATGCCGCGATCGAGGATCTGGACGCGGCGGCCTATGATCAAGCGCTTTCCCACCAGCAAGAGGCGCTGAGCAAGCTGGTCGCGATCCTCAGCGAGTTCGTGAAAATACTGGGGAAGACCGCCGACCTTCCGGAGACCGGCCAGGCACCCAAGCCTCCGCCCTCCTCAGAGAAGAAACGCGATCTGCCTCAAGGCCTGTCGCTTAAAGACCGCCAACTCTACCGCGACGATGTGATCCTCGAACTCGAAGAGATCGAGCACCAGCAGGCGCAGCTTAACTGGGAAGAAGAAGAGCAGGCCGCGGCCGAGCCGGGCAAGCGGTGGCATCAGCCCGAGCCTCGGCAAAACCCTGAAGCCAGTGGCGATCCCGCAGTCCCCTCCACCGAGGGGGCGCAGGCATCGGCCGAGGAAGATCCGGCCGACTCATCTTCGGAAGATCAGGTAACGCCCGTCACCGGGCCTACGGATCCGCCCGCGGACTCGTCATCGGCCGAGGCATCCGCGGAGCCGCCTTCCAATCCCGAACCCGGTCAGCAGCGGCTCGCCCGGAGGTCCGAGAACTCACCCAACCCGGGTTCTCCGCCACCCTCGGGGTCGAAGTCTCCGCCGGGCCCCGGCACTACGGGACAAGGGACGTCGGGGACGAGCGGGTCAGGTGGCCGCGGCCAAAGGCAAGGACAAACGGCGCAGCCCCAGGCGGAATCCGCGTCGACGCCAGCGAAACAAATGGCAAGGGCTCAGCGGCAGCAAGCCTTGGCCGATCGCATGCAGCAACTCGCCGACGAGGCGGTGACGACCGAATCGGTCCGCCGGGCCATGGAACAGGCGCAGCGTTCGATGCAGGACCGGGCCGACGCCCTGCGCGAGTCCGCGGAGGGCGGCTCCGCAAACCCCGACGCCGAAACCGCAGCGGCGTCGTCGGCGGCGGTCGGGGAACAGGCCGAGCAATACGTCCGGATCGCCCGGCAGCGGCGAGACGATGAACTTCAAGCGCAGCGTGTCCAGCGGATCTCAGAGATGATGGCCCGGCTCGCCGAATCTTCGCAGGCCGACCGCGGAACGTCTTCCGGACAGGCCGGACAGGCGGGTAGCGACGAACTCGCCGCGATGGCGGAAGAACTCGGCCGTATGGCTCAGCAAGCCCGGGCTCGCGCCGAAGCCGCGGGCCAGAGCAGCGGACAGGATCAAGGGGACGGCGGTGCCGATACCTCACAGAACGCACAGGCCGCGCAGGCGGCCGAGGTCCTGGGAGTTGCGCGGGATCAGCTCCGCCGCGCGGCCGATCAGGCCCGAGAGCGTCCGGGGGATCAGTCCGCCGACCACGCGGAATCGATGCGGGCTTTGGCCGCGGCGCAGCGCAGCCTCGCCGGCGACCGTGCTCAGCTCGAAGCGTTGAGCCGGCAGCTCGAAGACTTTAACCAGCAACTCCGGGCGCAGGAACTCCGTGAGGAGCGAGCCCGCAAAGGCGGCGCAGGCTTAACGCCCGAGGCGGAAGCTCAGTGGGAAGCGTGGCTCGAATCACGTACGCCCGTTTGGGAGGCGCAGCTCGAGGACGCCGTGGGACCGTCCGAAGCGCTCAGCCGTTTCAAGGAAGTTTTCGGCGGAAACGGAGATGGAGGAGAGCCGGGCGGGGCCGAGTCACCGAGTCTTCCTGCTGCGGGGTCGGCCCGCGAACCGGGGCGGGGTGGCGGGAGAGGGCCGGCCGGGGACAGCGACCGCGTCGATGAGCTGATGCCTCGGCGGCTTGCGGTGGTCGGGGTGCTGCGTGAAGTGCAGGCAAGACTTGAACGGCTGATCGCGCGTGACGCGCTGGTCAGGCAGCGGAGCCACCAAACCCCCCCAACTTACCGCGAGCTGGTCGATCTTTATTTTGAAACCCTCTCTCGGCAGTCCGCTGCGGCGGACTCTCGGGACACCCGCCCCCCCGCAGACGCTTCGGATCGCCCGGATGCGTCGACCGCTCCCTGATCCGGAGCCGGGCGATCGCGTGCATCGAAACAAACACATGCCGGAAACAACGCAACAAATCGTTTTGGAATCGGGCTTGGCCTGGTGGCACCTGGCCGCGGCGGTCGGGGTGGGGGTTGTGGTGGTGGTGCAGTCGTACGCTTGGTTGGTTTCCTCGCTCGCCTGGCGTAAGCGGGCCGCGCTGATCGGCCTGCGGCTTGGGTGGACGCTGCTGCTGCTGTGGTGCGTGTTTCAGCCGGCGATCGAGCGCACGACGACGGAGGAGGTTCGCCGGGAGCCGAGAGTCATGGTGGCGGTCGATCGGTCGGCGAGTATCACGCTGGCCAACGCGGCGGAGGAGCGGGAGGGCGCGGTGGACGCGATCGATGCGTTTCTCGAAGCCGCCGAGATCGATCACGTGGAGCGGTACGCGATAGGCGCGAACCTGCGGCCCTGGGCCGAGGGGTCCCACGACGTGGAGTCGGCCGCGCGAGCGGTTGTTTCTGTTACCCCAAACGACGGAGCAGAAGCCGACGCGGCGGCGGGTAAAGGCGACGAGCGTTCGAATCTGATGCGTAATCTCGCGCAGCTGGCCGACCGGTCCCCCGAGGGGCAGGACGATACGGTGCTGCTTCTGGTGAGCGACGGGCAGGACACGGAGGAGACCCCGGTGGCCGAGGCGTCGAGGCCGCTGAGCGAGCGTGGGATCTCGGTGTTCCCGGTGCGTCTGGAGGCGCTGAGTGAGCCGCCGCCGATCGTGCGGATCGAGACGATGGTGGTCCCGGAATCGGTTCGGCCTAAACAGACGGCGGAGATCGGTATGCAGGTTCGCCTGCGTGGTGGCGGGAAGCGCGAGCTGTTGGCGATTTTGGAAGAGCTGCCGGCTGATCTCGGCGGGGCGGTGGAGTTGGTTCGTCAGCCGGTGCCGGTGGGTCTGGACGGCACGGCACAGCTTGCGTTCGACCACCGGTTCGAACGGATCGGGGTCAACCGGTTGCGGGGTCGGCTGGTGGATGCGGCGACGTCCGAAACGCTGTCCGAAGCGTTCGCGGTGGTGAACGTGGCGGTCAAATCGACGGTGCGGGTGCTGTACGTGCAGGGAGCGCTGGGCTGGGAGTTCCGCCACTTCCGGCAGGCGATGGCGGACAACCCGGCGATCCGCGTGGACGCGATCTCTCGGCTGGGCCGGCGGGCCATCTTGACGCAGGCCGACGGCCAGGTCCAAGGAACCCGCCGCGAGGGGACCCGCCTTCTGGGCCTAGTGGAAGACAGCCTGGATCGATACGACGTCATCGTGCTGGGGGATCTGGACCCGGGCGAGGTGCGAGCGGAGGACGAGCAGAGGCTCTTGGCCATGGTCCGGGAGCAGGGTGTCGGGGTGCTTTTCTTCAGCGGGAACCATACCCGAGCGACCCGGCTGAGCGGGACGCTGCTCGAGCAGCTGCTGCCGGTACAGATCGACCCGAAAGTCGACCGGACCGCCGCGATCGATCGTGAGGCGGCCGAGTTTGTGGACTCCATGGACCGCCGGTTCCGTATGAGTCGCGAACCGATTTTCTCCGGCAACCGGCTGCGGCGTCAGCAAGCCGAAGGTGGGCCGTTGGCGAACCTGAGCGCATTGACTTTGACGCGGGCGGGCTTGGCGAGTCCTATCTGGCGGGACGCCGACGCGCAGGTGACGATCGACGCGCCGCCCGCGACGTACCTCCATTACACCCGGGTGGCGCGGGTGAAACCCGGTGCGACGGTGCTCGGGGTTACGGAATCGGGCAGCGAGCCGCTGTTGGTCATTCAGGATATCGGGAGCGGGCGTTCGGCCTTTCTCGGGGTCGATGGGTTATGGCGGTGGCGGATGGCCACCGATAGTCATGAGCGGGGCTACGACCGGTTTTGGCAGCAATTGATCGAATACCTGGCTGCGCGGACGGTTCGAGACGCGGTGCAGCTGGACCGATACGTTTACGAGACGGGGGACGTCGCCCGGGTGACCATCCGTTTGGATAGGGGGAGCGGGGCGTCGACGCTGCGGGTACAGGTGCCGGGGCAAACCGAGCCGCGCGAGGTGCCGCTGACCTGGTCCGCGGACGGCGCACAAGCGACGGCGGAGGTGCCGCTAGCTCAGCCGGGCAGTGTCCGTTTTATTTTGGACAACGGGCTGGCCGGTCGGGCGGCGGGGGTGACCGAGCGGATCGCCGCGGTGCGGTCGCGCAGCCTCGAAGCCGAGTACGCCGGGGCCAACGACCGGGTCCTCGAGCGGCTGGCCTCGGCCACCGGCGGGATGATCCTGGGGGTCGACGAACTCGATTCGATCCGTTCGCTTTTGCAAGGTGCGACGGTGGAACATCAAGTCGTCGAGCGGGCCACGCTTTGGCGGTGGCCCTGGCTGATCGGGGTGATGCTGATGATGTATGTCGCAGAATTGGTGCTTCGTCAGAAGCAACGGTTGTCGTAAAATAGTCTGCAAGATAAAGGAAAAACCATGTCAGGACGCAACCGAGTATCGAGACGCGAGTTTGTCCGCCATGTGGCGATCGGGGGGAGCTGGTTCTTCACTTCGCCGATGACTTCCAAAGTCTTTGCCGACCAGGGGCTGATCCGTCAGGCCGAGCGCGCGGGCTACGGCGAGATCCCCGACCAGGGCGCGCTCGCCAGTTGGGCCCGGCTGCGTTTCCGCACCGACGCCGGCGAGAACGATTACTGGGATGTCCACCCGCAGGGCGACCTCAAGCTGATCCGCGCGATCAACAAAGACGTCACCGCTCAGGTCAGCAACGTCTGGAACGTCGCGGACGTGGGGAACCTCGATGAGATGGTCCGGTTTCCGATGCTGTTTATGCATTCCGAGGCGACGCCCGGCCTCAACGACCAGGAGAAGCTGAACCTCCGCGAATACATGCTGCGGGGCGGTTTCCTCTACGCCGAGGACTGCGTGATGGGCGAATTCGGCCACCACAGCGGCAAGGGGGATTGGGACTTTTTCTTCCGCAAGATGTCCGACGTGCTCCGCGAGATCGTGCCCGAAGCCACGTGGGAACGCCTGCCGCTGGACCATCCGATCTTCAAGATGTTTTACCACCTACCCAAGGGCCAACCCCACATGCAAGGCCAACCCCACGGCGCGTGGGGGCTGACCTATAAGGGGCGGCTGATGGCTTACCTAAGTCCGTCGGATGCGCACTGCGGCTGGACGAGCGCACAGTGGTTCGGCGTCCGCAAGTCGCGAGATGCGCTGAAGATGGGGGTTAATATTTACCTCTACGCTATGACGCACTGACGAGGCCTCGCGGGTTTCCACGGCGACAGCCCTGCGATCACGCAGCCATCCAGGGCGAGTTATTGGCGGTGATGAAATCGTTTCGAGTGGTTTTTTGAGCTTGTTGGCGGCCAGCGAAAAACGCGGCTGGACGTAAATAGCTGATTTAAAAACTTGTGTCAAGGGTCCGTGTTCAAGCGTGTTCCGTACGTGGATTTTTGTGCAAAAGCATGCGTGCGGGCGGGTTGCAGTGGGGTGGGGGGGCGTTATACTTCTCGGTCCTCCCGCGGGCTATTCGGGCGGCGAGGAGATCAACGCAAGTTAGTTTCTGACTTGTGCGGATGGGCCATTGGCGCAGTTGGCTAGCGCGCCTCGTTGACATCGAGGAGGTCACAGGTTCAAGTCCTGTATGGCCCACTTCCCCAACGCCCCGCATTACGCGGGGCGTTGTTTTTCTAACAGACCACGCGATCAGGAGAGACAGCCCGCAGGATCGGTGGGCAAAGAGCGGGGGCATCGACACGTTACGTCGGAGCCGAGGGCTTGCGGGCTGGGTCTACTGGCCTTACTTAATGCGGATCTTCACGAGGTCGGTCGGTCGGCGGCGCCGGGGCGGCGGGCTCCGGCGGGTGGTCCATGTCGTGGAAAGGTGGGTGGCGGGCGGTGGTGGTGGTGACGGGGCATAGCTCGGGGCCGAGGCCTTGAAAGAACGCCTGGAACGAGGGGCGGGACGAGCGGAGGGCGTGAGTCGCGGCGTCGGCGCAGCGGCGGTGATAGAGCCCGGGGAAAGGCTCGGCGAAGCGGTCGGCTCGATAAACCGCGGCAAGGTGATGGGGCGAAAGTGCGGCGGCGAGAGGGGCCAGGCCCGCGGGATCGGGGTGCAGCAGATCGCAACTCGTCAACAGAATCCAGGGCGAAGGGCGAGATTGGTCGGCGTGGTGGCGGAATGCGGTGACCAAGCCGGCGAGCGGACCCGCGTGGGGGGTGGGATCGGCGATGGTGACTACGCCCAGGTCGGCGTAGGCGTCGACGGCGTGGGCGACGACGGTGGTGTGGCGGGCGAGAGGGGCGAAGGCCCGGGCCACGCGGACGAGCATAGGGGTGCCGTCGATGGGGTGGCGGGCTTTGTCCGAGCCGAACCGTTGGCTGCGTCCGCCGGCCAGGATGTAGTGGGGTAGGGGGAAGGGGGAGGGGCTCATGGGTCGAGGCGCCAGTCGAACCAGGGCCGGGGCTGAGCGTCGGCGGCTTGGTGGGGGGGAAGTTCGAAGCATCCGTCGGACCGGCCGACGGCGGCGACATCGCCCGAGCCGCGGTGTTCGAGGGGTTGGGCGAGACCATCGGCGGTGAAACACGCCAAGCGGTAGTGCCAAAGGGGCAACGGCTTGGCGGCGGACGACGCGGGGGCGAGGGGGGTCAAACGTACCGGGCGGTCCGCCGCAAAACCCGCCAGGCGGCGGAGCACGGGGGCCATCAGCACGACGGCCCCGACCAGGACCGAAACCGGATTGCCCGGCAGCGCGAACACTGGCGTGCGGTCGGGGAGGACCGCGCCGAGGTTGGGTTTGCCCGGCCGCATCGACAGATGGTGGTAGACGATTTGGGCACGCAGCTTCTGAAGGGCGGCGGGGATATGGTCGTGGTCGCCCATGGAAACCCCTCCGGTGGTGACGATCAGGTCGGCGTGTTGTGCGAGGCGGCCGATGACTTGAGCGGAATGCTCGAGGTCGTCGCTGATGTGGACCGCGGCGGACACCTCACACCAGGCAGAGCGGAGGAGCAGGGCACGCAGGGACGGGCCGTTGCTGTCGCGGATACGGGCGGATCCGAGATCGGATACACGGGAAACGTCGTCGGGGGACGGCGTATCGGGAACGTGCCCGAGTTCGTTGCCGGTGGTGGCGATCGCTACCCGGACCGGGCGGTGGACCTTGACACGGGACAGGCCAACGGAAGCCAGGGTGGTGATGGCGGCGGCGGTGATGGGCTGCGAAGCGGGGAGCAGGTGATCGCCTCGGTGGGCGTTTTCGCCACGGCGGCGGATGTGTTTACCAAGGTTCGTCGACGGCGGGGCGTCCGAACGGCGGGTGATGGTTTGGGGCGATTCGTGGACATGCTCACGTTGGATGACGGTGTCGGCGTGGTCGGGGATGACCCCGCCGGTAAAGATTTTGGCGGCGTGGCCGGGGGGGAGCGGCGGCGGGGGGTGGCCGGTACGCACCTCGAAGGCGACGGGGAGCGGAGCGGAGTCGGGGTTCCAATCGGCGAGGCGCAGCGCGTAGCCGTCCATTGCCGAGACGTCGGCGGCAGGGCTGTCGCGGTCGGCGGTGACGGGCTGGACGAGGATACGGCCCGGGGCTTGGTCCAGAGGGATCGATTCGGACGCGACCGGCTCGACGCGGTCGATCATCGCGGCGACCGCGTCCCGGGGAGCGCACATGGCCGGGAGCAGGGCGGGCTGCCGGTGGCCGGACGGCAGAGAGGCGGATTGGTCGGGGTCGGTCAGGGTTCAGCCTCCGAGGTGGGTCATGATGCCGGGGGCGACGGCGGGGTGGACGTCGGCCTTGTGGGCGAAGGCGCGGGCGAGTTGGGCGTCGAGGGCCCGGGGGTCGCGCCGCTTGACGGCGGCGGCGAGGTTGCCGCGGGCGGCGTCCATGAGGCAGGGATAGATCGAGCCGTCGGCGGTGATGCGCAGGCGGTCGCAGGTGTCGCAGAAGTGGCGGCTCATGGGGGTGATGAACCCGACGTGGGCGGTGCGGCCGTCGTGCAGTTCGGCGGTGTACCGGCGGGCGGCGTCGCGCTGCGTGGACAGAGAAGGGCCGGCGGGTTCCGCGGGGTGCCACCGTTTGACGGCCGATGTGAGGACGCGCCGCATACGGCTTTCGGAGACGTACCGCTTTGGCCAATCCTCTGCGATCGGACCCATGGGCATCAGTTCGATAAAGCGGAGCGAGAGGTTTTGATCGGCGGCGAAGCGCACCAGCGCAGGCAGGTCTTGAACATTCTGATCGGCGATGACGACCGTGTTGAGCTTGATTTCGGCGAACCCGGCGGCGCGGGCGGCGTCGAGGCCCGCGAGGACGCGGGAGAGCCCGTCGATCCCGGTAAGGGCGGCGAAGCGGGCGGGGTCCAGCGAATCGAGGCTGACGTTGAGACGGCGCAACCCGGCGTCGCGGAGGCGGCTCGCGTCGCGCTGCAGGGTCAGGCCGTTGGTCGTCAGGGCGAGGTCGGGGACGCCGAGCGCGGAGAGCCGGCGGAGGATGTCGGGCAGGTCGCGCCGGGTGGTGGGCTCGCCGCCGGTGAGGCGGATTTTGCGTAGCGGGGACCGGGCGTGGAGGTGGCTGACGAGGAAGGCGAGGTCGTCGGCGTTGAGGGCGGCGGGGTCGTGGCCGTGGTCGAAGTCCGGTCGGCAGTAGGTGCAGCGCATCGAACAGCCGCGGGTGATCGAGAGCCGGAGGTAGCCGACGCTACGCGGCGACCGTCGGGAAGCGTCGGGTAAGCCAAGTCGGGGAAACGAAGGAGCGAGGAATTGCGGCAGCGCTAGACTGGAGGGGGGGCGGTGGAGTGGAGCAGCAGGCGGAGACATGACGGATATTGTCGCTGATCAGGGGGGGGAAGAAAACCCCGCGTGGCGGTAAGCACACGCGGGGTGGGATTGGGTGGCGGCGAGCCGGTCCGGGTTGGCGGGGCCGACCGCGGCACTGATTAGAATTTGAAGTCGATCTGGAACGTGGTCCGGGTGATGTCGTCGAAGGTGATCGTCGGCCCACCGGGGACGGTGTACGAGTCGCCGTCGTAGAAGTTGGCGTACTTCACAAGGAAGGTCGCGTTGGCGGACAGTTTTTTGGTGACCACGAAGTCGATCTCCTGTCCGAGGAAGTCGCCTTCCTCGGCGTTGGCGAAGTTGTGGTACACGACCTTGGCTTTGAAGCCGTAAGGCAGCGGGGCGGCGACGAAGGCGTAGAAGTCTTGGAGCCCGAAAGGCCCACCGTTGGACTGGGGCCCGGCGAGGAAGACGTCGGCCAAGCCGTTGAATTTGTGGAGGGTAGCCAGGGGCGTGCGGAATTGGATACCGTCGTCCGAGCCGAGGATCTCGTAGCCGGCCCCGAACTGGTACTTGCCTTGGTAAATCCCTTTGAGTTCGAGCGCGGCGTAATCGACTTCGAAGTCGCCGTTGGGGTTGCCGTCGACATCGGTCTGGACGGCGTAGGAACCGGCGTAGGCGATCGCCCAGTCGTCGTTGATCGGCTGCTTACCAGTGAGGCGTGCACCGAAGGTGTTGACGCTATTGGCTTCCGAGTTGCTGAAGTCGAAGAGGTAGGCGAAGCCGACGAGTTTGCCGAGGTTTACGTCGCCGATTTTCAGCTGGTTCAGCGCGACATTAATGATATGGGAGTCCGACTCGAAGTCGGCGGTCCCGCCCGAGCCGTCTTCGCCGAAGATGCGGTTGACTTCGGAGATGTAGCCGTAGCGTGCGGAGAAGTTTTTGAACGGAGAAATATCGACGTAGCCGGCGTCGAAGGTTTGCTCGTTCTGCCGCCACCCGACGTTGCCGATGAACCGCGCGTCGTCGAGGATGATACGCTGGCGGCCGGCGCGGCCGATGAACTTGTAGCCCGAGTCGGGGTTCTCATAGGCGTATTGCAGGAACAATTGGTTGAGTTCTTCATTCTCGGGGTCGGCGATTACGGTTCCCGGCACGCCGTTGACCACGGAGTTGAACCCTTGCGGATCGGCGGCGCGGGTGCCTTCGAATTCGATAAACCCGGAGAGCCCTTCGTAGGTGTCGGTCTTGTAACCGAGGCGGAGGCGGCCGGTCGCGGCGTTCGAGGGCTCGAGTCCGCGGCGGTCGGCGTACTGATAGCGGAGGCGGAGGTCGAAGGTCACTTTGCCGGCCTTGACGATGTCCTCCAGGGTGGGGTTGGGCGGCGTGAGGTCGGCGGCCGCAGGGTCGGCGGGGGCGGCGGCTTCGAGCGTGGCGGGGGGGACCGCCGATCCTGGTGTTCCCAGCGGCGGGGTCACGGGCGGGGCCGGCTCGGCGGCCGGGGTGACGGCGAAGAACCGGTCGAGGGGCGAGGGCTCGGCGGTGATCGGTGCCGCCAAGGCGAGCGCCAGGGCCGCGGTAGACGCACTGAGGGCGGCGGATTTAGGACGGGACAATGGGGATTCGGACGTGGACGAGGGCATGGACAAAACTCCTAGGATCGGCGCGTCGCGTCGGGCAGGCCTTGCTCGGCAACGGCGCGGGAACACATACATGAGCGAACATCGCTCGGGTTCGGGGACCGCGTCGTTGCGGTTAAGTTTCGGTTGTTGAGTCGTTTAGGCTTGACCAGGTGGGTCGAAGCCGAGTTATAGGGCCCGGCGTCGGGGTATAGCGTGGGCTATCGGGGCAGGGCGGACGAGGGCCGTGGGACCGCAAATTGTTCGAGGTAGCCGATCGGTTGGTCGGGGTCGAAGCGGTGGCCGTCGAACCACTGATCGGGCCCCATCGACAACGGGCCGTCGGCCGCGGGCAAGGCCCAGGGGCCGGGGTGATGGCCTTCGGTCTTGTAGTCGATGTCGGGGCAGGGAAGCCCCATCGCTTGGGCGGCGTCACGGTAGAGGTCGGGGCGGATCACTTGGCGGGCCACGGCGTGGACATCGGTCCCACGGTCCAGGCGGCCCCATCTCATCATCTGGGTCAGAAACCAGACCGCGTGTGACCGCCAAGGAAAATTGGCCTGGCCTTGATGAAAGACATGGAAGTCCGGCATCTCGGCGGGGGCGGCGTGCGGGGCGGTGGCGAAACGGCCGGTCATCGAATGCTCAAGCAGCGCGGCGTCGACCCCGACGTATTGCGGCAGGGCGAGGGTCTGGCAAGCGGCGGCCCGGTTCTCGGGTTGATCGAGCCAGCGGCAGGCTTCGAGCAGCGACCGGATCAGCGCGGCGTGGGTACGGGGGTGGTTCTGGGCCCACTGGGCGGTGACGCCGAGCACTTTTTCGGGACTGTGGTTCCAGAGTTGTTGTTTGGTGATCACGGCTTCGCCGAGGCCGCGGTCCACGGCAAGCGAATTCCAGGGTTCGCCGACGCAGAAGCCCGAGAGTTCGCCGCGTTCGAGGGCATCGACCATCCGCGGCGGCGGGACCACGACCAGTTCGACGTCGCGGTCCGGGTCGATGCCGGCGGAGGCGAGCCAGAAGCGGAGCTCGAGGTCGTGCGTGGACATGGGGAACACCATGCCGAGTCGCAGGGGCGGTTCCCCGCGGTCGGCGCGTTGACGGAGGACGCGTCGGAGGGGCTCGGCGGCGTGGACGCCGAGTTCTTCGGGGCCTTCGGCTTCACAGCGGAGGGCGTCGGCGAGGTCCGTCGAGAGTGTGATAGCGTTGCCACCGAGATCGAGGACCAGAGCGGTCACCATGGGGCATTTGAGCCCGCCCAGGCCGAGGGTGGTGCACAGGGGCATGGTGGCGAGCATCTGGGCGGCGTCGAGCACGCCAAAGGCCACCTGATCGCGGATGCCGGCCCAGGAGTGCTCACGGGTGGTGGTGACGTTGAGGCCTTGCTGGGCGAAGAAGCCGTGCTCCACGGCGATGGCGATCGGGGCGCAATCCGTAAGCGGGACCAGTCCGAGGGTCAGGTCGGTTTTTTCCGGGGCTTCGCCGGCGGCGAACGGGGTCATGGCTGGGCTCCTTGTTGCATCAGAGCGGCGGCGTCGATGAGCTGCTGGGCAACTTGGCCGATGCGTTGTTTACGGTCCATCGCGAGCTTCCGGAGCAGGGCGTAGGCTTCGGTTTCGTTGACGCCGCGGCGCTCCATAATCAGCGCCTTGGCGCGGTCGACGAACTTGCGCTCATCCAAGGAATTCTTGGTCCGGTCCAGTTCGTCGCGAATGGACTGGTGTTGGCGGAAGTGGGCGATCGCCACGTCGATGATGGGTTTGACCTTGGAGGCGTTCATCCCGTCGACGATGTAAGCCGAGACCCCGGCCCGGACCGCGGACTGGATTGTGTGCTCGTCGTCGTCCTGCGCGAACATCACGACGGGACGCGGGGTCTTCTGATGCATCAGCGTGAGCTGTTCGAGCGTGTCGCGGTCGGGGGAAGTGAGGTCGATCAGCACCAGATCGGGGTCGGCGTCGGCGACCACAGAGGAGAGCGGGAGCTGGCCGGTGGTCTTGACGACGACCTGGTAGCCGGTGACGCGGAGGACCTGCGCGAGGGTCTCGCCACGCTGCTCGTTTTCGTCGATGACCAGGATCCGCAGGGGCTTGGGCGGGGTCATGGCGTGGGCTCCGGTGGAGCGGAGCCGGGGTCAAGCCGGACGGCACAGGCTTTGAGTTCGGGCTGTTTGGAGCGCGGGTCGAAAGCCGAGTTGGTCAGGTCGTTGAGGTTCACGCCGGGGGCGAAGGACGGGCCGAAATGGAAAGTGGAAAACACCACGCCGGGCCGGAGAGTCGGAACGACTCGGACGCGGGCGGTCGCTCGGCCGCGTCGGGTGGTGAGGGTACACCAGTCGCCGGGTCGGAGCCGGGCGTGGGCCGCGTCGTCGGGGTGGATTTCGACGAAGGGCTCGGGCTCCTGGCGGGCGAGCTCGGGGGCGAGGGCGGACTTCGTGCGGGTGTGCCAGTGGGCGGCGACGCGGCCGGTGGTGAGCCAGAAAGGGAAGTCGCGGTCGGGGGTTTCGGCGGGGCCCGCGAGGTCGCCGGTGTGGAACCGTGCTTTGCCGTCGGGCGTGGAGAAGGTCGCGTCGGCGTAGCGGCGTGGCTGGCCGGGGTGTTCGGGGCCGGGGCACGGCCAACGCAGGGGGCCGCGGTCGAGCCGCCGGTTGGTGATCCCGGCCTGGTCGCAGGGTCGGCCCGCGGTGAGTTTACGGTACTCGTCCCAGACGGCGGGGGCGTCGGGGAAGTCGAACCCGGTGAAGCCCATGGCCCGGCCGACGGCGGCGGCGATCCACCAATCGGGCCTGGCTTCGCCGGGGGGATCGAGGAACCGGTGGCTGCGGACCACGAGGCGTTCGCTGTTGGTCATGGTGCCGACCTTTTCGCCCCACTGGCAGGCCGGGAGCAGCACGTCGGCGTAGGCGGCGGTTTCGCTGCGGGCCGTGATGTCTTGGACGATAACCAGGGGGGTGTTTTCGAGGCCGCGGCGGGCGACGGCGGCGTCGGGCATACTGACCGCCGGGTTGGTGCAGGCGATCCAGAGGGCCTCGAGTTTCCCGGCCGCGGCGTCGGCGAAAAGGGGCACGGCGGTGCGGCCCGGCTCGGGGGCAATCGAGCCGGGGGCCAAGCCCCAAGCGGCCTCAACCTCGGCGCGGTGGTCGGGGTGATCGACCCGCCGGTAGCCCGGAAGCTGGTGGCCGAGGTAACCGACTTCGCGTCCGCCCATGGCGTTGGGCTGGCCGGTGAGGGAGAACGGGCCGCAGCCGGGGCGGCCGACTTGGCCGAGCATCAGGTGGAGGTTGATGATCGCGGTATTTTTGTCCGTGCCCCGCGTACTCTGGTTGGCTCCCATGCAGTAGAGCGACAGGAGGTTGCGGGACAAGCGGAAATGGTCTGCGAGTTGTTCGAGGGTGCGGCCGTCCACGCCGGCCCTGCGCGCCAGCTCGGCGGGGTCGAGGGCGGCGAGGCGGTCGCGGTGCTCGGCCCAGCCGGTGGTGTGGGCGGCGAGGTAGGCGTGGTCGAGCTGGTCGGTATCCAGAAGACGCCGAGCGATCCATTGGAGCAACGCGACGTCGCCGCCGGGGGCCACCGGAACGTGGAGGTCGCTGTGTTCCGCGGTCTTGGAACGCCGGGGATCGACCACGATGATGCGGGTGTCGGGGGCGTCGGTTTTTCGGCGGCGGATCCGGTTGAACAAGACCGGGTGGTTGGCGGCCATGTTCGCGCCGAGGATGAAGAAGGTGTCGGCGTGGTCGAGGTCGTCGTAGCAGGTGGGCGGGCCGTCGCTGCCGAAGGCGAGGTTGTAGCCGGCGACCGCGCTGCTCATGCAGAGTCGGCTGTTGGTGTCGGTGTGGTTAGAACCGAGGTGGCCTTTAAAAAGCTTGGAGAACACGTAGCTGGCTTCGGAGTCGAGCTGACCCGAGCCGTACCACCCCAGGCTGTGGGGGCCGCGGCGGGTCTTCGCGTCGGTGAGCCGGTCGGCGACGAAGCGGGTCGCTTTTTGCCAGGAAACCGGGTGGAGCGGCGTGCCTTTCCGTTCACGCATCATCGGTTGGGTCAGGCGGTCGGGGTCGTCGAAGACGCGGGTGAGCAAAGCACCTTTGGGGCACATCATGCCGCGGTTGGGCTCGGCGTCCCGCGGCGCGGTGATCTGGACCAGGCGGTTTTGCTCGATCTTCGCCTCGAGGACACAACCCACGCCGCAGTAGGGGCAGACCGCGCGCGACTTGGTCGCGCAGGCGGGCTGCGGTTGTTCCGGTGGGACGGCCGCCGGTACGAGACTGGCGGAGGCGGGTTGGTCGAGGGTAGGTAGCAAAGTGATCGGGGTGACGGAGTAGGAGGCAGGTGGTGGACGGGACGGATGAGCGGGTAAGTAGCGTGGCTAGCCCATCAGCATCACCACGGCGCGGACCCGGTCGACGACGACCACGGGGATGGCCAACGCGAACGCGAGCCCGGCGTCACGGAACGCGTCGCCGCGGCTGGAGCCGGCGGCGAGGATCGCATCGGGACCATCCAGGAGCAGGGGCTGAGCCGCGGCCCAGGCTTGGCCGGGCAAGCCTTCTTGGCCGGCGGTGGCGAAGGTCATTCCGTCGGTGGCCCGGGCGAGTTCGACGTGGCCGCCGTATACGCCCTGGGCGCGGATGAGTTGGGTGGGCTGCTGGGGGTCTTCGACCCAGACCTCGTGGACCGTGGCGAACGGGGTATTAACTGAGGAGAGGGCGACGAAAACCCCACGGAGTTCGGTGCGGTGCATGATGGGGATGCCCAGGCCCACGGTGAGGCCGCCGTCCTGTTCGCCGACGGGACGGAGAAAAGCCTTGGACTCGGCAACATGGGGGACGATACGGGGCAGGGCCGTGTCCCAGCAGACGCCCGGGAGGCCGGAGCCTTTGGGGAAATTGACGTAGCGGCTGATGCGGGCGAAGCGTTCGAGGCCGGTGTAATACGATTGATCGAGGCTGAGTTCGAAGCGGCCCTTGGTCCCGGCCCAGAGTTCGACGGCGGCGACGGTGCTCGGGCCGCCGCGAAAATAGAGGACGAGCACAGAGGTGACCCGGCCCTGTTCGAAGCTGGGCAGGATGGCCGCGCCGCCAAGTCCGGCGGCCTGGGCGGCTTCCTGGTAGAGGAATCCGAACTCGCTGAAGCCGGTGAGTACACGGGGCTCGCCGGTGGAGACGGCCTGCCCGATCGGGCCCTTACCCGCCGCGATGTCGGCGTGGTCCGAGGCGTTACGCAGCGCATCGAGCCCGCCGTAGAAGGCGGAATCGAGTTCGATCGCCAAGGGGTCGGCGTTGCACCGCCAGAGCTCGGCGGCGGCGAGAACGGTACGGGTTGAGGAAGAGGTTTCGAGCATGAGGGGTGTATCGGGTGGTGGGGCCATACCACGGGGGGACGCGGGTTCGTGAAGGACGATCAACTCACCGTGGGTATGCGGGCGTAAGTAAGGATCGTGGGCTGCTCGGGGGCGGGGGCCCAGATGGTTTCGGCGTGGGGGGTTTCGTAGACGTCGGGGCGGTCGGCTTGGGCGGCCGGCTCTTCGCCGGGCTTGTCTTTTTCGTTCTTGGCCAGGAACTCGACGAGGCTTCCCCGGAGGTCGTAGTAGAGGTCGGACGCGAAGACGTCCTGACGGTTGCGGGGGCGTTCGAACGGGATGTCTAGGACCTGACCCACCCGGGCACGCGGGCCGTTGGTCATCATGCAGATGCGGTCGGCCATGTAAACGGCTTCATCGACGTCATGGGTGATAAGCATGGTGGTGATTTTTTCGCGGTCGAGGATGCCGAGGATGGTGTCCTGGAGGTCCATCCGGGTGAGCGAGTCGAGGCGTCCGAAGGGCTCATCGAGCAGGAGCATCTTGGGGCGCAATGCAATGGCCCGGGCGATGCCGACCCGCTGCTGCATCCCCCCCGACATCTCACGCGGGTATTTGTGCATGGCGTCGGCGAGCCCGACGAGGTTGAGGTAGTACTCGACGATCTGTTTGCGCTCGGCGCGGGAGCCGTGGGGGTAGCAGCGCTTGACGCCGAGCATCACGTTTTGAAACGAAGTCATCCAGGGCAGGAGGCAGGGGGCCTGGAAGACCACGGCGCGGTCGGGGCCGGGGCCTTCGATTGTGTTGCCGTCGACTAGGACGTCGCCGGCCGTGATGGGGTTGAGGCCGGCGAGCATCATCAGCACAGTGGACTTGCCGCAGCCCGAGTGCCCGATGACGCTGATGAGGTCGCCTTTTTTGATGGTCAGGTTGTACCCGTCAACCACCTTGATGGCGTCGCCCAGGGGGTTGGGGTAAGCCTTGACGAGGTTAACGATCTCGACGTAGCGAGCGTCGGCCGAGGAAACGTCGGGGGACGGAAGGGGGGAGGTGGCGGTCATGATCGGCGTCCGGTAGGGTAAGGGAGCTTAGCCCAGAGCGTTGTAGTGGGTACGGAAGTCTTTAGGCTCGAGGTCCGGCAGCGTCAGGTTGGACGCGACCCGGAGGCTCTTGGCGTCCTGGTTCATGTCCATCATGAAGTTGGAGACGGCGTTGCGGAGGGACTTGAATTCGGGGTTGAAGTTGAGCCCCGCCCGGTCGCGCGGGCGTTCCAGCGTGACCGGGAAGTTGCGTTCGAGGGTCGCGGCGGGGCCGGGGGTCAGCGGAACAATACGGTCGGCCATGAGGGCGGCCTCGTCGACGTCGTTGGTAATCATGACGACGGTCCGGCGGTCTTCTTCCCAGATACGGATGATCTCGTCCTGGAGCACGGAGCGGGTGATGGCGTCCAGGGCGGAAAGCGGCTCGTCCAAGAGCAAAACTTCGGGCTTCATGGCGAGGGTGCGGGCCAGGGAGAGGCGTTGACGCATCCCGCCGGAGAGTTCGGGCGGGGTTTTGTATTCCGAGCCGGTCAACGTGACGAGGTCGATGTAGTGCTGGATGTATTCGGCACGCTCGGCCTTTTTCATCTTGGGGAACACCTGCTTGACGGCGATCTCCAGGTTTCCGGCGACCGAAAGCCAGGGGAGCAGCGAATAGTTCTGGAACATGATGCCCAAGTTCGGGCCGGGCCCGGTGACGGCTCGGCCGTCGAGGAGCACTTGACCGGAATCGGGGGATTCGAGGCCGGCGAGGATGGACATGAGCGTGCTCTTGCCCGAGCCGGAGAACCCGATGACCGCAACAAATTCGTTCTCCTCGACCTGCAGGTTGATGTCGTGGAGGACTTCGGTGCGGTGGCTGGCGGGGCCGAAGCCTTTATTGACGTGTTTTAGTTCGAGGAAAGCCATGGCAGTGGGTTCATAAAGAAAAAGGGGGAGTAGAAATGTTGCCGCACGGCGTAAGTGATGTAACGGAGCCCGTCACGGTCCGGGGTCGACGTAAAGGTTTTTAGATCGAGGCGACCGAGCCATCAAAGCTGACGAGGCGCTGGAAGATAATCATGATGCGGTCCAGGAAAAGTCCGATGATGCCGACCACGAAGACGACGACAAAGAGGGCGGCAAAAGAATCGGACGAACCGTTATTGAACATGTCGATGACGAATTTGCCGATGCCCTCGGACGACGCGAGAAGTTCCGCGGCGATCAGCACCATCCAGCCGACCCCCAGGCTGATCCGCATCCCGGCAAACATCAAGGGCAGGGCCGAGGGCAGAACGATTTTGAAGAGGCGAGACCAGAAGCCGAGTTTCAGGACGCGGGCAACGTTAATGTGGTCCTGGTCGATGGAAGCGACCCCCAGGGCGGTGTTGGCTAGGGTGGCCCAGAGCGAACAGAGGGCCACCACCGCGGCGGACGCGAGGAAGGCGGGATTGATCTCGAACCCGCCGATCAGCGGAAGTTCCCAGAGCAGTTGGATGAACGCATTGTTGTCCGGGTCGCCCACCAGTCCGGAAACGATAATCAGCATGATCGGGAGCCAGACGATGGGAGAGACGGGTTTGAAGAGCGCGATGAAAGGCGTCATCGCGGCCATAATGGTGGGGCTGAGCCCGCACAGGACGCCGATGGGTACCGCGACAGCGGTCCCCAGGATAAAGCCGACAAAGACGCACATGATGCTGCGGACCACCTGCCAGGGCAAGGTATAAGGCATGGGGTAGTTGGCTTCTTCGGTGCGGGTAATCTGTCGCTGAGTCCGCTCGATCCGGTTCGCCGCGGAGTAGACGGCTTCGCCCTGGGCGTCGTAAAAAGCGGCGGTCTGGGCTTCGAGCTTCTCATCCAGCGCGGTGAGTTTTTCGCCGCGGTTACGGTCGCCCAGGAGGTCTTTCATGCTGTTGAGATGCTGGATTTCCTCGGCGATGGCGGTCGCTTGTTTTTGAGCAGCGATCAAGGGGGCGTAGACCCGGGATTCGGCTTCGTCGACCTTGAGCTCTAAGGCATCGAGTTTTTCTTCCATCTTTTCGATCGTTTCACCGCCCGACTCCAAAGAAACAAGGTAGGCGTCGTACGCGGCACGGTCGCCGGCTTCGAGGGCCACGGCGGCGGCTTTCAGCTCTTCTTTACGCTCGGCTTTGGTCTTTTTGATATCGGCTTTGGCTCGGTCGATCTGGGCAAGCAGGGGGGTGCGTGTTTCGTCGAGGACTTCGGCTTTGCGGGCTTCCGCGGCGGCCACCTGTTCACGCGCCTGGGTATCCAGTTCGGTGAGCTCTTCGAGGCGGGCTTCGACACGTGCGAGCTGCCGCTCCCGCCGAGGGCCGGTGAGGTCGTAAGCGGTCTGTTTCTCGCCCTCACGGACGTGGCCGGTCCAGATCGCCTGGCCCTGGGTCCAGGTCGCAGCGGGGTCGGGGAGGGTGCCGGCTTTGGTTTGGATCAAGCCGGCGATCAGCGACCAAGCGCCGAGGAAGATCCCCACGGCGATCACGGGCACGAGGATGGTGCGGCCGATGCGCCGGAGTTGGACCGCGGGCTCTTCGCCGTAGGCCAGCCGGACGACCGGCTCGAGGAAGGTCAGGGCGCTAAGGTCGACCGCTTTGAGGAGGGCCGCTTTGGTTTTGCTGAGTAGTGGATTCATGACGGGGTCTCGGAGATCGCGTGGGATAAGGCGGCAGGAAGCGAGGGGGGGAGGGAAGCCCACGCCGGGCGTATAAGCCGGACGCGGGGCGGGGTAAGGAGCGGGTCGGTCGGCCCCTGATCGGGGGGACTATTCTTTATGCCCGATTTCGAACGAGGCGAGGTAGCCCAACGGGTCTTTGCCGTCGTAGGTGTTGCCGTCGATGAAATCGCTGGTCGCGGGGCGGTAGCCGTCTGCGGTTTGCGGGATTTCTTCTTCGGTCAGGAAGCCTTCGGCAAGCAGGAGGTTGGCCGCTTCCATGTAGATGTCGGGGCGGTAGATTTCTTTGACCGTTTCGGCGTACCACTCGGCGCTCTTAGGCTCGGCGATCTGGCCCCAGCGACGCATCTGCGTGAGGAACCACACCCCGTCGGAGTACCAGGGGTAGGTGCAGTCGTACTTGAAAAAGACGTTGAAGTCGGGCATCTCGCGGACGTCGGACTTTTGGAAGATGAACGTGCCGGTCATGCTGTTCTTGATGATTTCGTACGGTGCTCCGACGTATTTTTTGTCCGAGAGGATGCGGGCCGCCTCTTCACGGTTGATCAGGTTGCCGTCGGCGTCGGTTTCGTCGAGCCATTTACCGGCCCGCAGCAGGGCCTTGACGACCGCAAGATGGGTCTGCGGGTTTTCGTCGGCCCACTCTTTAGTGACGCCGAAAACCTTCTCGGGATTGTTCTTCCAGATGTCGTAGTTGGTGGTGACCGGAACGCCGATGCCTTTGGCGACGGCGGCCTGGTTCCAAGGCTCGCCGACGCAGTAGCCCTGGTTGTTGCCGGCTTCGAGCGTCGCGGGCATCTGGGGGGGAGGGGTCACGTCGAGCTGGATTTGGCTGTCGGTCCGGCCCAGCGGGTCGCCGGTGGTGTACATGCCCGGGTGGATGCCGGAGGAGGCGAGCCAGTAGCGGAGTTCGTAGTTGTGGGTCGACACGGGGAAAACCATACCCATGGTGAGTTTTTTTGCCTTGCTGGAGGTAGTCCAGAGCGATGGGCTTGAGGGCTGCGGCGGTGATGGGGTGCTCGGGCTGAGGCACGTCGAGGGCCGGGTCGTTGGCCTGCATCTGTTCCCAGATGGCGTTGGACACGGTGATGCCGTTGCCGTTGAGGTCCATGGTGTAGGCGGTGATGATGTGGGCCTTGGTACCGAAGCCGATGGTCGCGGCGATGGGCTGGCCGCTGAGCATGTGGGCCCCGTCGAGGTCGCCGGAGATCACACCGTCGAGCAGCGTCTTCCAGTTCGATTGCGCGGTGACTTTAACGGAGAGGCCCTCGTCGTCGAAGTAGCCTTTCTCCTTGGCGATGACGATCGGGGCGCAGTCGGTGAGTTTGATGAAGCCGAATTCCAACTCATCTTTTTCGATGTCGAGTTGTTCGGTACTCTGGCCGGCGGATGCGGGAGCCAGGAACGCGGCGGCGGCGAGGCCGAGCGTGGCGGCACCCGTCCGGGCGAGCCGCCAAGCGTGCTGCTGGAAAAGGGAAGAAGGGGCATAGGACATAGCGGGGTTTCTCTCTTCTAACGGGGTTAGCCGATCTGGAGCACGCCTCCGAACAGCGGGGCGGCCGAGGGTCGGCAAGGAACAACCGGGCGGGATCAGGCATTTCGGCGTCTTGCCGAAACGGAAACAACGGCGTGAGCATGTCCCGCAGATGGAGCGGGGAGCAGGACGCCGTTGTCCAGTGCGTGGCGGACTCAAGTCCGCTCACGATCACGCCGAATTGTTTCCTAGGACCTGTCGGTTTCGCGGAGCGAACCGGGAATCGCGGATCGGAGACGAGGTCGGCCGGAGCACTCATCGTTCTCGAACCAGGCCACAATATTTCGCGGCACGCAGCAGATAATGCAAAGGTTGTGCCAAACCGGTCAGACGCCGCTCGGACGCTTGTGCCGGGGTTCAGCCGTGGGCCAGCGCGCAGTCCGCGCGCAGGGTGCCCGGGGGCGATGAATTAAAGCGCGATGAATTTCTTTTCATCTCACTCAAGCCGGGCCTATGATGGTTTTCGGCAAAGCGATATCGTGCTTAATCGGTGCTGGAAGCGTTTCACCTGAAGATTATGGCTTCTCACTAGAAATAGGCATCGTTTTTGCAGTCATAATATGCATTGCACCTCGGTAGGCTCGTCGACCTCCTCAGCCCGAGCGTCAAACTCCGACAACCTTTGATTTAGGACAACGGCGTCCAGTTCCTGTTTCCCACGGGGAGTCTGATTTGTTGTTGTTTGTCCGCCCGCGCCCGGCCGTGCCGACCACCGGTAAAGCATGAGCCGTTCCGCTACTAATCCCCCGCCGGCCCGTTTGGAGACTTAAACCATGTGCGGCAAAAGCAGTGCTCAATTCGAAGGCTTCAACCCCGACCAGCAGGCCTACCTTGCGAATCTGTTGGCCCAGCTCGATCTTCAGGCCCTCTTCGTTCCCCCCGCCGACGCCGCGGGCCCCCAGCCCGTGACCGTCCACGGCACGCCGTTCGAAGACCTCTGCAAAGAGGAAGTCGCGAAACACGAGACGCACCCCTGGGAACTCTGGCCCCAGCTCCGCGCCCACGCCGAGGCGGGGCGCATGCCCGAGGGCATCGATACATTCATGTTCAAGCACCATGGGATGTTCAATGTCGCGCCGGCGCAGCCCGGATTCATGTGCCGTCTCCGCGTCCCGGCGTGCAAGCTGCGCGGGGATCAATTAATGCAACTCGGCGATCTGGCCGAGCACCTCGCCGGTGGCTACGCCCACCTCACCACCCGCGGCAACCTGCAGGTCCGCGAGATCTCCCCGGCCAATATGGTGGCGGTCCTGGAAGGTCTCGCGGACATCGGCCTTACCAGCAAGGGGTCCGGCGCCGACAGCGTCCGAAACATCACCTGCTCGCCCTCCGCGGGTTTCGACCCCGAAGAACTCATCGACCTCTCCGGCCACGCCGTGACGCTCCACCACCACATCCTCAACACCCCCGACCTCCACGGCATCCCGCGCAAATTCAACATCAGCTTCGACAACGGCGGCCGGCTGTCTTGTGTCAGCGACACCAACGACATCGCCTTGCTCGCCACCGAAGTGACCGAAGAAACCGACGGCCTGTCCCCCGGGGTCTACTGCCGGCTGCTCCTGGGCGGAATTACCGGACACCTCGATTTCGCCCGCGACACCGGCGTCGTCCTCCGCTCCGAACACACCGTCGATGCCTGTATCGCCATGCTCCAAGTCTTCGTCGAGCACGGCGACCGCACGAACCGTAAAAAAGCCCGCCTCAAATACGTCCTCGACCAGCACGGCTTCGACTGGTATCTCGAACGCTCCCAGGAAAAACTTACCGCCATCAACCCCGAGGCCCGGTTCCACCGCGTCCCCGAATCCGTCTGCACCCCCCGCAAACCGATCGACCGCCAGGGACATATCGGCGTCCAGCCTCAATCTCAGGAAGGGCTCCGCAGCATCGGTGTTAATTTGCCGGTGGGGAAACTCAAGCCCGAGCAGATGCGCGGCCTCGGACGGCTCGCGATGGAGTTCGGCCGCAACGACCTGCGGCTCACCGTCTGGCAAAACATCATGATCCCTTGGATCGCCGAGGCCGACGTCGACGCGGTGGTCCGCGCCATCCACGACCTGGGGCTGACCACCGAGGCTTCGTCCTTCGCCGCCGGGGCGGTGGCCTGCACCGGGAAATTCGGCTGCAAATACGCCTCGGCCCATACCAAGTCACACGCCGCGGTCGTGGTCGAACACCTCGAAACCAAGTTCGATCTCGACACCCCGATCAACCTTCACCTCACCGGGTGCCCGCACTCCTGTGCCCAGCATTACATCGGCGACATCGGCCTCTTGGGCGCATCCACCGCCGACGGCCGCGAGGCCTACCAGGTCTATCTCGGCGGCGGCAGCGACCTTGAGCAGGGCCTCGCCCGCCACCTCGTTGGGCCCGTCCCCGCCGACGAACTGCCCGCTTTCCTCGAACACGTCATCCAGACCTATCTCGACCAGCGCGAGTCCGACCCTGTGACGGACGAACCCGAGCGCTTCGTTCAATTTACCCGCCGCCACAGCGAGGACGAACTCCGAACCTTGATGCTCCCCACCCCCGCCGCGGTCTGACCCCGCCGCGACGCCCGTTGTTCATTTTCCACTCTGCCACCCGTTGGCTTTCAACCCCCCGAAGCAAAACCATGTCCACCGCCACCCCCCCAGAACTCCTGACCGCGATGGCCCCCGGAAGCCCTTCGGCGTTGACCCCGGTCGTACCGGAAGACGCGCCGTTCGCCCCCGATCAGCGTCAATGGCTCAACGGCCTGCTCGCCGGGCTCACCGTGCTGGCCCGCGCCGCCCAAGACCGCGGTGCCGGTCCCGGTGGAGCCGATGCCGCAGCCCCCGCCGTGCCGCTGACCATCCTCTACGGCTCGCAGTCCGGCAACGGCGAAGCGCTCTCCAAAGACCTCCGCAAGCACGCCAAAGCCGCAGGGTTCGCTCCCGACGTGAAGGAACTTAACGACATCGACCTCGCCGATCTTCCGGGGGTCGGCCGGGCCGTCGTCGTGTGCAGCACCTTCGGCGAGGGCGACCCACCCGACAACGCGGCCAAGTTTTTTGACCGGGTCCTGGCCGACGACGCCCCGTCGCTCGAAGGCTTGGCCTTTAGTGTTTGCGGCCTGGGCGACTCCAGCTACACGCACTTCAACAAATCCGGGCGCGACCTTGACGCACGGCTCGCCGAGTTGGGGGCGACCCGCGTCGCCGACTTCGTGGCTTGCGACGTCGCCTACGAAGACGACTACGCCGAGTGGAAGTCTGCGGTGTTCGCCAGCGAAGAATTCGCTTCCGCCGCCGGCGGGGCGGCCCCCGCGGCGGAGGCAGGCGACGCGGAGGCCGTCGAAAAATACACCAAAAACGAGCCCTTCTTCGCCACCGTACTCGACGTCCACAACCTCAGCACCCCCGCCTCGGCGAAAGAAGTCAATCACGTCGAACTGTCCCTCGCTGGTTCGGGACTCGAGTACAAGGTCGGCGACGCGCTGGGCCTTTGGCCGGGGAACTGCGTCGATCTGGTCCAGCAGACCCTTGACGCGGCGGGGTTCACCGGCCGCGAAACCGTCCTCCTTAAGACCGGCCCGACGTCCCTCCGCGCGGCCCTGCTCGACCGTCTGGACCTCTGTACCGTCACGGCAAAAACCTATGCCGCGCTGGGCCTGAGCACACCCGTCGAGCTCCCCGCGGGGCTCCATGTCGTCGACCTGCTCGAAACCGAGTCGCCCCCCGACCTCACACCGCAGAGCTTCGTCGACGCTCTGCGGCCGCTTCAGCCGCGGCTCTACTCCATCGCATCGAGCCCGGAAGCCCACCCCGGCGAGGTCCATCTGACCGTCGGAGCGGTCCGCTACACCACACACGGCAAGCCGCGCAAAGGCGTCGCCTCGACCTTCCTCGCCGACCGCTGCTCTTTCGGGGCCCGCGTCGGGGTCTACGTTCAGCGCTCGGCCCATTTCCATATCCCGTCCGACGACGTGCCGCTCATCATGATCGGCCCGGGCACCGGCATCGCACCCTTCCGCGCATTTCTGGAAGAGCGGGCGGTCCGCTTCGACGCTTCGCCCAGCCGCAACTGGCTGTTTTTTGGCGATCAGCACGAAGCGTCGGACTTCCTCTACCGTGAAGAAATCGGAGTCTGGCAAGCGTCAGGGGTCCTCGAGCGTTTCGACGCCGCCTGGTCGCGTGACCAGGCGGAAAAGATCTACGTGCAGCACCTGATGCTTGAGCGGGCGGCGGAGCTTTGGCAGTGGCTCGAGGCCGGGGCTGCGGTCTATGTCTGCGGCGACGCGAGCCGGATGGCCAAAGACGTGGACGCGGCCCTGCACCAGGTCGTGGCGACGCAATGCGGGATGTCGGACGACGAAGCGGCGGGTTACGTGGATCAGCTCAAGACGGACCACCGCTACCAGCGCGACGTATATTGAGCCCTACCGCTCTGTCCGTTTCGATGCTCGACGATTCGTTATGACTCTCTCAGCCACCAATCCACACCGCGCCTTCGAAACCCAGTCGCCCCCCGCGGCCGACCCGCTGGCCATGCGGGCACCTTCACTGCGGGTCAACGATTTTTATGAGGTCTACGAGAAGCCGGACCCCGCGCGGGTCGTCGGCGAAGCCGGCCGATGCATGAACTGCGGGGCGGCTTTCTGTATGCCCGAGGGAGGCTACCTGGCGAACAACGGCATGGCCGCGGGCTGCCCGATCTCGAACGACATCCCCGTCTGGAACCGGCTGATCGAAACCGGCCGGTGGCGCGACGCGTACGAAGCCTTAGCGCGGACCAATAATTTCCCCGAGTTCACCGCCCGCGTCTGCCCCGCACCTTGTCAAGACGCGTGCATCGTGGGCATCAACGAGCGGCCGGTCGGGATCAAATCCGTCGAACGGGCCATCATCGACCGAGCCTTTGATGCCGGCTGGGTCCGAACCCGGCGACCGGCCTCGACGACGGGCAAGCGCGTGGCGGTGGTCGGCTCGGGGCCGGCGGGGCTCGCCGCGGCAGACCAACTGCGTGCGGCCGGCCACGCGGTTACGGTGTACGAGCGGTCCGACACCCCCGGCGGGCTGCTTGCCTACGGCATCCCCAACATGAAGCTCGACAAGGCGGTGGTCGCCCGCCGCATCGCGCTCATGGAAGCCGCGGGGGTGCGATTCAAAACCGGGGCGGATGTTGGCGGCACGATCGATCCGCGGGGGCTTCGAACCGAAAATGACGCGCTGATTCTGGCGACAGGGTCACTGGCTGGCCGCGACCTGGACCTGCCGGGCCGGGACCTGGCGGGGGTGACCCTGGCGATGCCGTACCTCGAAGCCGCGGCGCGTCACCAGGCGGGGCGGGCGATGCTGCCGGACAACCTGGATGCGGCGGGGAAGCACGTGGTCGTGCTCGGCGGCGGCGACACCGGTGCCGACTGTATCGGGACGGCCCTGCGGCAAGAAGCCCGGTCCGTGGTAAACCTGACCCGGCGAGAGATCCCGCCCGACGCCCGGGACGGGCTCCATCCTTGGCCGGGGGCGACGGGGGTGTACACCTTGGACTACGCCCACGCCGAGGGCGCGGCCCGCCACGGCGATGATCCACGCGGTTTCGGTTGGCGGCCCACCGCGTTCCGTCCGGCCAGCGACGCCGGGGGATCGGCCCGAGTGGGGGCGGTCGAGGCGGTCTCGGCGGTGGTGCGTCAGATAGAGGGTTCGGCCGCGGAGCGTCCCCGCCGGTTCCCCGCGGATCTCGTGATCCTGGCCATCGGTTTTACGCGGCACGATACGCCGGCGACCTTCTCCGCCCTGGAACTGACCGAGTCGCAGCTCACACAGCGCGAGCCCGAGCCGGGGATTTTTGTGGCGGGCGATCTGCGGCGTGGGCCATCCCTCGTGGTCCACGCGATTGCCGAGGGGCGACAGATCGCGCAGGCGGTCGAAGCGTCGTGGTGCGGATGACCGGTGGTCGGCGATCGATTGGTTTATGCTGACGGGGTGCAGGAGACGACGAAATCCCAAGTGCGGATCAACGGGTGTGACGCTTTCCGGCGGCGGGTGGCGAGCCTGTTTCTGGGTGGTTTTGAAGGGCCGACCTTAACTTTGGAAATGGCCGAACTGCTCAACGGCGGGCTGCGGGGCGTGGTGCTGTTTGCACGGAACGCAGGTCCGCCGGACCGAGTGAGGCGGCTGACCGCAGAGGTCCGCGCCGAGGGGGGAGCGGGTTGTCTGGTGGCGGTGGATCAGGAGGGCGGCCGGGTGGCGCGGCTGCGGGACGGTTTCTGGGTACCGCCCGCGATGCGGGAATTCGGCCGGGCGGCAGACCCCGGGTTGGCGTTTGAAATGGGGGCAGCGGTGGGTCGGCAACTCCACGGCGTCGGGGTCAATTTCAATTTTGCGCCGGTGCTTGATGTCGACACGAACCCGGCAAATCCGGTGATCGCGGACCGGGCGCTGGGTGCGGAGCGGGGCGTGGTGGCGGAACTGGGGGCTGCGATCGTCCGGGGGCTCCAGAGCCGAGGCGTCGCGGCGTGTGGAAAACATTTTCCGGGTCACGGCGACACCCATCAAGACAGCCACCGGACGCTGCCACGAGTTGAACACGACGAAAATCGACTCAAAGCGGTGGAGTGGGTCCCGTTCAAGCAAGCGGTGTCGGAGGGGGTTGCGGCGGTGATGACGGCCCATCTCGTGCTCGGCCGGATCGACCCGGGGGTGCCGGCAACGATGAGTGAAAAAATACTCCGGGGAACGCTGCGCGACGGCCTGGGCTTTGACGGGGTGATTGTGAGCGACGACTTGGAAATGCACGCGATCGTCGACCGTTATCCCATCGGTGAGGCCGCGGTCCGCGCGATCGCGGCGGGCGTGGACCTGGTGCTGATTTGCCACCGGGCCGACCGGGTGCGGGAGGCGATCGATACGGTGGTTGCCGCGGTGCGTGCGGGCCGGCTGAGCACGGAGAAGGTGGGCGAGGCGGCGGCCCGGGTAGACCGATTAGCGCAGCGGTACGTGTGGACGCCCGATGAAACGGAAGCGGTGACGGGCTTACCTGTGGATGCGGAATTAGCCAAAAGATGCGCCGGACGGGACCGGGGAGATGGCGAAAGATCCGCCGCGGATCCGACCATTTATTGACCGGCCGTCTGGGAGACGGGCGAACCGGTTGATGGGGCGGCGGGCTCGGCGGGGCGGGGGTCGCCGAGGACCCAGCCGAAGACGAAAGCGACCGCGCCGCCGAGCGGTGCGTACCAGGGCCAGGCCAGCGAGAGCGTGGCCTGATCCGGGCCGGGGAATACGAGGTAGCGGCTGATGAGCCAGACGGTCAGGGCGGCCAAAACCACCAACGGTGTTTTGGAGAGACGGCTCGCGCGGCGCTCCGCTGGGCCGCGCAGGGCGGCGGTGATCCAGAGGACCGTCAAGAGCGTGCCCACCGCGACGCAAAGAATCTGTGCACGGGGCTCGTGGAAGCGGGCGGCGAAGACCGCCGCGATCGATAGGGGGGCGGACCACCAAAGCCCGTAGCCGTTGACCGCCAGAGGGAACCAGGCGAGGAGGAACGCCGCGAGCAGGGCCCCGATGACGTAGTTGGACAACCCCAGGGCCAGATCGAGGAACGGGACGTCGCGACCCAGCCCGGCCATGTGCTGGACGTAGGCGTCGATGGCGTAGGCGAACACGCACAGACTAATCCCCCAACCCAGCACCAGCGTGCGGGACCAGCGGACGAGTTGACGCTCGGCCGAGGCGTCCAGGTCGGCGTCGAGGCTGAGCATCTTGAGCGGTAAAACGAACGCGGAAAGCGTGGTTTGCGAGAGCGCGGCAAGGATCGAGGTGAGCGAGGAGATCGCGGCGGCGAAGATGCCCGCGATGATCAGGCCGGTGAGGCCGGCGGGGACCTGGGTGAGGATGAATACCGGGAAAATCATGTCCGGGTCGGCGGCGACGACCTCTCCGGCGGCCCCGGCTAAACGCTCGGGGAACGCGCGGTAGTAAGCCCAGAGCCCGACGCCAACGGTGAGCATGAGCGCGACCACCGCTTCGCCCAGCCAACTGCCCAGGACCGCGGCGCGGGCGTGGGCGGTGTTTTTACAACAGAAGATGCGCTGGGCCAAGAGCTGATCCGTGCCGTACGAACCGATGTTGCCAAAGGTCACGGCGAAGAGCGCGGCCCAGAGGGTGTAGGGCTGAGTCGCGTCGAACGCCAGGTCGATGGACCAGAGGTCGAACTTGCCGGCGGCGTGGGCTTGTTCAGAAAGGGCGCTCCATCCGCCGGGGAGTTGCAGGAGGATGACGCCCAGCGCGACCAAGCCGCCGACGACGAAAACCACGAAAAGCATGGCGTCGGTCCAGATGACCGTGGCGATGCCTCCGAGCATGGTCCAGACGACCGCGATGACCCCGACCAGGGCAACCGCGCTCACCAGCGGGACGACGCCGGTATGGGCCTCCAACCAGGCGAGCGGTCCGTCGAGGACGAGCGCGAGGATGCTGGCGGTGAGGTACACGCGGGCGGACTGGCTGAGGACCCCCAGGACGGTGAAAAGGGCGGTCGTAACGGTTTTGCTGCCGGGGCCGAGCCGGTTGCCGATGTAGTCGTAGGGGCTGTAGATCCGGTCGCGGAAGTAGGTGGGGACCAGGAAAAAAGCGACGAAGAGCCGGGCGAGGAGGCCGGCGATCAGCCCGAATTGCAGGTAGGTAAAGTTGCCCGAGTCCCGGTAGATGATGGCGGGCACGGCGACAAAGGTAACCGCGGAGATAATCGTGGCGATCATCGATCCGGAGACGGCGTACCAGGGGAGTTTGTCCCCGCCGCGGAAAAAATCCTTCGGGCTGGCCTGCCTGCCGGCGAGCCGGACGCCCAGGGCGGAGACGAGCACGAGGTAGCCGAGCATGACGGCCCAGTCGAGGCCGACAAAATGGTCGCTGAGCCGGGCGGTGGGGTCGGCCAGCGTGACGGAGGGGAGGAGGTCAACCATCAGCGGCGGGGCGGGTGCTGAACAGGTCGGCGGGAAGGGGGACGGCCTGAGGCGAGGCGGGGTTAGACGCGCTGATCGGCCGGGGTGACTTGGCGGTGGGCGGGGCCGGTGTAGACCTGACGCGGTCGGTAGATGCGGGACTTTGTGTCGCGGACCTCTTTCCAGTTGGCGATCCAGCCGGGCATGCGGCCGATGGCGAACATGACGGTGAACATCTCGCTGGGGATGCCCATCGCACGCATGATGATGCCCGAGTAGAAATCCACGTTGGGGTAGAGCTTACGGCTGACGAAGTAGTCGTCGGCGAGCGCGGTTTCTTCAAGCTGCCGGGCGATCGCGAGCAGCGGGTCGTCGACGCCGAGCTTGGCCAGGACTTTGTCGGCCGAGGTTTTGAGGACGCGGGCCCGGGGGTCGTAGTTTTTATAGACGCCGTGTCCGAACCCGTAGAGCTTGCCCTTGGTGGTTTTCAGGTCGTCGATGTACTGCTGGATTTCGACGCCGGACTTGTGGATCTCGTTGAGCTGATTGATGACGGCCACGTTCGCTCCGCCGTGGAGCGGGCCCCAGAGGGCGCAGACGCCCGCGGAGCAGGAGGCGAAGAGGTTCGCCCCGGAGCTGCCGACCATGCGGACCGTGCTGGTCGAGCAGTTTTGTTCGTGGTCGGCGTGTAGCATCAGGATCAGGTTTAGTGCCTGCACCACGTCGGGGTCCATGTCGTAGCGGTGGTGGGGGACCGAGAACATCATGTGCAGGAAGTTCTCGCAGTACGAGAGGTCCTGACGGGGGTACATGATGGGCATACCGATTGAGGTGTTGTATGCGGCGGCGGCGAGGGTGCGGACCTTGGAGATCAGTTTGGCGGCCGAGGCTTCGAAGGTCGAGTCGTCGTCCATCGCCATGACTTCGGGTTGGTAGCAGGAGATAGCGTTGATCATGGCCGAGAGGACCGCCATGGGGTGGGCGTTGGGCGGGAACCCGTGCAGGGCGTGGCGGATCCCTTCGTGCACCATCTGGTGTTCGGTGAGCAGGCCGCGGAAGCGGGCGAGACGCTCGGCGGTGGGCAGTTCGCCGTAGATCAGCAGCAGGGCGGTTTCGATGAACGAGCAGTTTTTGCAGATGTCTTCGATGGCGATGCCGCGGTAGCGGAGGATCCCGGCTTCGCCGTCGATGTAGGTGATTTCCGAGCGGACCGAGCCGGTGTTGCGGTAACCTTCATCGAGGGTGATGTAACCGGTTTCGCTGCGGAGTTTGGAGATATCGACGGCGTGTTCGTCTTCGGTGCCGACCAGGACCGGCAGGTCGATGGATCGATCCCCCAAGTCGAGTCGGGCGGTTCGAGGCGCGGCATCGTTTCCGTGGGTCATCGTGAATTCCGTAGGCTGCAAGCGTAAAGCGTGAAAAAATGAGTGTAATCCGATTCGACGCGAGACGCCAGCGTCGGCCAGATTTGCGCGGGTTAAGGCCTTTAGGGAGGCCCGCCGGCATTGGCTGACGGAGCCCGGTCAGGTGGGAGACTTCTGCGAACAAGCCGAGGCGGCGCTGACCTTACGACAAAACCGGGCGATCGCGCGGTCGAGCTTCGGCCAGTGGCGGTGGACCAGCGTGTTGTGGTTGGCCTGCTCGATGCGGACCAGCGTGATCTGCTCTAGGGAACCGCCCGCGTGGCCCCCCCTTTGATCGTCCCGGGATTTCGAAGCGGCGAGTTTATGGACGTGATCGACCCCCGGCAGGAACGGGTCCCGCCCTCCCTCGGCGAGCAACACGGGAACCGTGATCTCTTTAAATGCCTTGATCGCGGAAGCCTCGTCAACTGTAAACCCCGCCTCGGCCGAGGCGGCATCGAAACCGTCCATCAGCCATTTTTCGTCGAGCCAGGGCGTAAGCGTGCGGCGGAAGCTGTTGATCGCGCCGCGGAAATCCGCGAACGGCGCGAGGGCCACCACCCCGGCGACCCGCGGATCGATCGCGGCATGCTGCAAGACGGTGGCTCCGCCGAGGCTGAAGCCCAGCGTGATCACCCGATCGCCGATCCAGCCGCGGCGGTGGGCCTCGTCGATCACCGCGGTCAGGTCGTGCTTCTCTTCGACGCCAAAGGTCAGCCGCCGCCCGGTGGATCGGCCGTGGACCCGGTGGTCGAAGAGCACCACGTCGTGCCCGCGGGCGTTGAGTTTCCATGCCTGTTTGAAATGGCGTTCCTTGGTTTCCATTAGGCCGTGGGCGATCACGACGGGCAAACGGGCGTCGGTCCGCCCGGACGCTGGACTCAGTTCGCGGGTTTGGGGAAGCGCGGGGGAGAACCAGGCGTCGAGCGTGATGCCGTGGGGGCGGACCACTTTGAAGCGTCGGCCGCCACGCCCGCGAGAGAGCCGGCGGTGCATCGCGCCGACGTAGCGGCGGCCGGGGTAGCGTCCCGCACTTAGGGCAAGCCGACCGATCGCCAACGAGAGTTTAGAGGGCGGCAAGGGGTCAGTCATGAAACGATTCTATGTCACGCCACCCTTCCGCCGTGGCCGACTGGCTTCAGGCCAGACGATCCGAGGTAGAATGTTCACTATGCGCGACCCCCGAATCACCGCCCTGGCCCGTGTCCTGGTTGAATATTCTACCGAGATCAAACCCGGTCAACTCGTAAGGATCACCGGCGATCCGGTCGGGATGCCGCTGATTCAAGCGGTCTACGAACAGGTCCTCGAGGCCGGGGGGCACCCGATGGTCCGTCTGAACCCGGGCGAGCTGACCGACGTATTTTACGATCGGGCCGACGACTCACAGCTCGGGTACGTGAACCCGCTCGCCCTCGAAGAGACCAAGACGATCGACGCATCGATCGGCCTGTGGGCCAGCACGAACACCAAGTCGCTGTCGCGGATCGACCCTCGGAAACAAGGGATCGCTTCGGCGGCGCGCAAGCCGCTGGCCAAGATATTCTTCGAACGCGCCGCGGCGGGCGAACTCAAATGGTCCGGCACGCAGTACCCCACCCTCGCTAGCGCGCAAGACGCCGAACGCTCGATCGCGCAGTACGAGGATTTTGTGTTCAGCGCCGGCCATCTCGACGCCGACGACCCCGTGGCGGTGTGGAAGGCCATCAGTGCGCGGCAGCAGCAGGTCGTGGATTATCTCAACGGCAAGAAACACCTTCATTTCCAGACGCCGGCGGGAACGGACCTGCACGTGGATATCGAAGGAATGACCTGGATCAACTGCGACGGGCACGAAAACTTCCCCGACGGCGAGGTTTTCACCGGACCGAACCTCGCGGCCGGGTCTGCGTCGCCCGCGCCCGGCGGGGTCCAGGGGGTGGTGCAGTACTCTTTCCCCGCGGTCCACCACGGCCGCGAGGCCCACGACATTCGGCTGACCTTCGAAAACGGCCGCGTGGTCGACGCCCAAGCCTCCAAAGGGCTCGACTTTCTCCTGGCGATGCTCGACCAGGACGAAGGTGCTCGGAACATGGGGGAGATCGCCATCGGCACGAACTACGCCATCACCGAGTACACCAAGAACACCTTGTTCGATGAGAAAATCGGCGGCACGTTCCACGCCGCCGTCGGAGCCGGCTACCCCGAAACCGGCAACCGAAACGAATCCGGGCTCCACTGGGACATGGTCTGCGATCTCCGCCCGACCCACGGCCCGGGCACCGGCGGGACCATCACCGTCGACGGCGAAGTCATCTCACGCGACGGCCGATTTGTCTTCGACTCGTGGCCCAGCCCGGAAAACGATTGACCGCGGTCGGTTGTATTTGGCCTACCGCCCGTATCCATGATCCAGAGCCGGGCTACGGGGGCTCAGCGCTCGGCCTCGGCCTTGGCCCGCGCCTCGGCTTTGATCGCTTCCCACTGCGTTTTCGCCTGCTCGAGTTCCGCCTCCCACTGCGCTTTGCCGCCCCCCCAGCCGGTCGGTTCAAAGGTGATGTCGAGCCGGCTGTCTTCCGCCCCCGCGATCGTCGGGGGCGTATCGGCGGTCAGGTCGGCGGCCCGCAGGGTGACGCTCGCTTGCTTGCCCTCGACGTCAAAACCCTCGGCTTCGGAGACGGTGCCGGGTAAGTGGTATTGCTCGACCATCTCCATCCCCTCGATCATCGCCACCACCAAGTTGTTCGCGCTCTTGTCTCGGAACACCGGGTCGTTTGCCGCGGCCTGCGCGGCTTGGATCAGCGTGCCGTCTTGGACGCTGAACGTCCCTTCGCCGAAACGGTACGAGCTCGCGGTCATCTCGCCGTAGCCGCCGTCGCCACGAAACGTGATTTCATTAATGTCTTCGAAATAGCAAGTAAACGTCGCGTATTTGAAGCCCTCCCGCGTAGAAATTTCCGGGCGGGTAAAAGCGACCCAGCCCCGGTCCTGCTGGTCGATGATCTCGGCTGGGTTCTCGAGGTGAGTAATCATTCCGTTGTCGCCGAATCGGCTGAGCATCCGCTGATTAATGCCCACCGTGGCGGTCATCTTGCCCGAGCCGTCGGGATTGATTGTCCAGACCTGTTTCAGTTTGACGCAGCCGGTAGTCGACAGGGCGGACAAGACAAATACCGTGAGGATGGTAGCGCGGAGCAGTTTCATAATATCTCTCGGGTACGTTGCGTAACGAGGAGGCAAATCAGGATTCTGGGGCCCAGGCTTTTCTGGAACGTGGCCAGGGCCGGCTGTACAAAAGAACCAAAAATCTATTATTTATTCATTAGCGGTGAATGACAACCGGGGGGTCGGCGTCTAGTTTGAACCACCGGCGGACCGGCCCTACGGCTCCCCAGCGTTTTTTTAGACCGCCTCTTGAGTATCGGCGTCTGACGCTTCTTTTTCCGTAGGCTCCAGCCCGCCTCCAAAAGGAATTTCCCGGCCATGCTCGGATCCACCCTGCAACGCGTCATCGACCAAAAAAGAACTTCGGCTAAAGAGCTCGGCGAACTCGCCGGCGTCTCAACTTCCACCATCTACCGCTGGATCGCCGGCCAATCCCAACCCGATTTCGATTCGATCCGGCTGCTGGTCCGGCACCTCCCCGATGACCACGCCCAGGAAGAAATCCTCCAGGCGTTCACCACCGGCACCGACTGGCACTGCACCCGCATGGACCTTCAACTCGACGTAAACGACGACGGTGTGATCGACTCCGAAGACGCGCTCGACGCCACCATCGAGTGCGTCAAAGCCGCAGGCGAATCCCTGTCCGCTATCCGATCCGGGTCGCACCAACCGATGACCGCGGACGAAACCCTCCAGACCGTTTCCCTCTTGAACCACGTCATCAAACACTGTGCGATCACCCAGCGGGTCCTAGTCGACGTCGCAGAGCAGCGCCGCAAACGGAAACTCAAGCTCGCGAAATGACCGCCACGCCGAGAGGTCTTTGGCTGGACCCCGGCCGGGCTTGTCGACCGGCCGCCGACATCAGCGGTGCTGACCCGTATAGCAAATCCAAAGGCCCGAGGGTCAGCGCTGGTCCATGGTTAGTGCCAGGCCTGTCGTCAAGATTGCGGGTGTTCCAACGAGCGGGGCAGCCCTGCGCCCTGCGGAGCAAAACACGTCGCCACACATCGTCTGTCATCTGCGCAAAGAGCCAGCGAGGCAGCGGATACCGAATCGCCTACCTATTTTCCCTCCACGGTGAGCGAAACCGTCGCGTTTCTCCCTTCGTCCCCCGGGGCCGTAGGCTCAGACTGGTTTTCGATATGCAGCGCCTTGGCGCGCTGGGTGGACCAATCGTCGACGCGTCGATCCGGGGCGTCGGGGCCGTCGTGAACTTTGAGGAACCGGTAGCGGTTGTCGCGTTGTGCGGGGGTGAAGCCCGCGTCGCGGATGAGATGGCAGAGGACTTCTTCGCTGAGGCAGTAGGTGGTGCCCGCGGCGCTGACGACGTTTTCTTCCATCATCACGCTGCCCATATCGTTCGCGCCGTAGTAGAGGCCGAGTTCACCGATGCGTGGGCCCATCGTCACCCAAGAACTGCCGATGCTGTGGATATTATCCAGATACAGCCGGCTAATGGCCTGGGTACGGAGGTAGTCGGTCGCGCCCGCGAGGCGGACCACTTTGCCGGCCCGCGGAGCCACCGCGCCGCAGGCTTTCTTATCCTCGGGATGGACTTCGCCCCGCATCACCGCCTCGGCCAGCACATCCCCGGGGAAGCGTTCGCCCTGTGGTTCGAGCGCCCGATCGAAATCCGGCAGGTGGCCCAGCGGGGTGTTTTCGCGCTGGAACGGCCAACTGATGAAGCTGATGTATCGGCCCGGGTAGTTGTTTTCGATCGCGCGGTCCTGGCGGCGGCGGATCGCGTCCATATGCATGATTCGGTCGGCCACCCCTTCGATATGGCCGAACATCATCGTCCCGCTGGTATACATGCCCAGCCGGTGCGCCGTCTCCATCACGTCCAGCCATTGGGAGGCCGACGCTTTGCCCAGGCCGATCTTCCGCCGGACATGCGGCGCGAAAATCTCACCGCCTCCGCCCGGCAGCGAATCCATGCCCGCCTCCATCAGCCGGCGCATAATCGCCTCGAGCTTGCCGCGCCACACCGACGCGGGCAACTCATGCGACTTCTTCGGGTCGGTTTTCGGAAAACCGTCCAGCTCGTATACCGCCACGAACTCCACAAACTCCGGCGGGCTAAAGCCGTGGATATGCACCCCCGGAAACGCGTCTTTCAAGCCCCGGAGCAGTTCCACGTAGAAGTCCACGCCGAGACGCGGGTGCATCCCGCCCTGGAGTAATACCTGGGTCCCGCCGATCTCGACGAGCTGCCGCACTTTGTCGTGGAGCTGCTGCTTGGTCAGGACGTAGGCGTCTTCGTCTCCCTCTTTGCGGAAAAAAGCGCAGAAGGTGCACGACGCCGAACACACGTTGGTGTAGTTGATATTCCGGTCGATGATGTAGGTGCGTTTCGCCTGCGGCCCACTGCCGTGAAGCCGATCACACACCGCCGAGGCCCACCGGCCCAAGGCGTGGAGGCTTGCTTCGTGATACAGCCGCAGCGTGTCGGCGGGCGACAGGCGAGCGTCGCCGGCAATGACCGCCTCGATCTGAAGGTCGCGGGCAAGCGCGGTGTCGGATTCTGGAAAAATCGGCGGAGCAGCGGTGGGGGGGGAAGGCGGCATCTCGGCAGATGGTATGTCTTACCCTGCGCCGGGTCACGCGGATCTGAAAACGTTTAAGCCGCTTTTGCGGTCGATCCGTAGGCCGAGTCGGACTCGGAGCGGGCCGCAACGGGCTCGGGAGTTTCGTGAGCCGTCCGCGGATTTTCGCCCAGGCTCACGGCGTCGGCGTGTAAGCGTCTGCCGGTATAGAGCTTCCAGAGCAGGTACAGGCCGTAGACATAGCACGCGGCGAGGTAACCCATTACAGCAATCAAGACGACTTGGAACAGCATGGCGGAATCCTCTCACTGCGACACAAGACGGCGCGACCCGGCACCAGAGTCGCCATCCAAAAACATCGGCCGCCCTGTCCTTTCCTCTGCAAAAAAACCGCTCGCGGGCGATCCCGTCGCAACCGCGGCCGAAACCTGTTCCCTCAAACAGGTTCGAGATCGTCCCAGACCAGCGGTCGATCGCCTTCGACTCCCCGGGCCAAGCGCCGCCCGGCGAGCTGCGTCAACGCATTGGCCGGGATCCCGGTGCCCGGCCGCTTCACCGCGAGGTCTTCCGCTGAGAGGACATGGCCCGCCGGCAAGGCGACCACCGGACAAACACTCTGCCGTGAAACCCGCCGGACGTCACGCTCGATAGCCGAGCAAACTTTTTCCGTCGGCCCCAGCATGACCGCCGCCCGCCGGGCCGCGGCGACGTACCGGGCAAACCCGGAGGGCTCGATACTCGCCGCGTGGTCCGGGCCCACGGCATCTCGGCGGTAGGTCAGGTGTTTCTCCAAAACGCACGCGCCGGCCGCCACCGCCAACGCGCCGGTATCCTCCGCCGCGGTGTGGTCGCTGTACCCCACCGCGCCCCCGTAGCGCGCCCGCAGCGCGGCGATCCCGCCCAGCCCCGCATCTTTCTCCGGTGTCGGATACGCGGAAACACATTGCATCAAGGCCCCGCCCGATCGCTGAGCATATTCCGCGGCGGGCCCGAGCTCCTCTAAATCACAGGTCCCCGTGGAAATCAGCATCGGACGTTCCAGCGCCGTCGCCGCCGAGAGCAGCGGCGTATTGACCGCGTCGGGAGACGCGATTTTCACCCCATCGATCCCGATCGCTTCCAGTTCCGCCACGTCCGCCAGGCTGAAAGGCGTCACCCAGAATCCGAGGCCCGCCGCGCGGGCGACGGCCGCCAGCCCACGCATCTGTTCGCCGCTTAGCGTCAAACCCGCCAACAACGCCCCCGGATCCTCCGCCTGGCCGTCTTGGTAGGACGCCAACTCTGCCCGACTCGACAGCAAGCGTTCGGGCCGAAACAACTGGAACTTCACTGCATCGGCCCCCGCCGCCGCCGCCGCCTCGATCAGTTCCCGGGCCCGCCCCGGGTCCCCGTCGTGGTTCACCCCGATCTCCGCGACCACCATGATCCGAGCGGCTTCACGGCTTCCCGCCGGCCGAAACAAGACGTGTTTAGTGGATCGCGCCGGTGACATCCGCCGCGATCGTAACACTCTCACCGGGCGGGCGCTTGACCCCACGGAAACCGTTGGCTACCTTGCGTCGCTCCGCAAGGGTCGGACGGTATAATCTGTACCTCTATACGCCGACCGGGTAGCTCAATCGGTAGAGCATCGGCCTTTTAAGCGAAGCCGGCGATCTGCCGTTCGCGTAAACACTTGGATTTTTCATCATTTACGGAATCAAGTGTAACCTACAAAACCAATGAGTCAAGCGCTGTGGGGGTCGCCGACCCCCGCAAAAAGCGGCAGCAGCTTGTGGTTACTTTAATTCGTAGATTCGATGTGTATTTACAGGAAATCCATACGCAGCTATTAAAGGCAGACAGATTTCTAATCAGCCTTGAGAGACCAAGTGTTTTTCGGGAAATTCCAGGGATAACACCTATCTATTTTTGCCTGTTCACGACTTGCAGTGTTGTCCGATAACGCTACAGTGCACGCTAAGTCGGTTCGTTACACGGCTTCCTGCTTGCCTCGTTTCCGGAAAGTGAATCATGTTGGTCTGGGGAAAGTATGTTTCGGGATTCAACGCGGCTGTTCTGTGCCTACTCTTGGCGTTGCCCAGTTCCGCTGTTGCTCAGCAAGATGAGGGGCTGAAATTTCTCAAACGAGAGGTTAAGCCCGCGCTGACGTTGCGGCTGACTTCGATCCACGGCCGTGAGTTGCGCGGCCGCTTGACCCACTGGACGCACGGCGGATTCGTGTTGGTGGGTCGCGGCCGCTCAATGCGGGATGTGCCTTGGTCGGAACTGGTTGCCGAAGATTGCTTCGAGATTCAATCTGAATTGATCGGCCGTCGTAGGGTTCAGGGCCAAGAGAAGCGCCGTGCCTACGACTGGATGCGGCTGGGGCAGAACCTGCTCAAACGAGACGGCGAAGCGGACGCCCGCGCGATGGCTATGAACGCCTTCGAGCAGGCGGGTGAACTCGACCCCAGCACGGTCGTCAAGATTCGTAACTTTATCGCCCAGAACCCGCCCCCGGAAGAAGACGAGGAGGCTTGGGCGGATGAAGTCGGCCCCGAGGTGCCTTTTGTTCCTACGCAAGCCGAGACGACGACGGACATCCCCGCGTCGTACACCGGCACGTGGCCGATCCCGTATGAGCCTTACCAGATCGCTCGGGCCTTACGCGACACCTATGACTTCGGAACCTATTACACCGACAACCCGCGGAACCACCACAGGCCCGAGATGGTGCGGAACCGCACCACGACGACGTGGAACACCCCCGGCAAGATGCCGTCGTTCAACCGGGGCAACATCTACCCCGACTGGTGGCCCGAGCGGCATACCACCGGCGACATCTTGGGCGCGATGGCCGGTCAGCAGCCGTCACGATTCTTCAACAAGAGCAATAATTGGCTGCGTCTTTACGCTCAGGTCTTGGCTGAGGGAGATGTAGACATGGCCCGCCCGGCGGCGGAAGCCTATGTCCGGGTGTGTCCCCCGGAACATCTGCCGTTGGCGTTAGAACTGTTGGCGGCGGTGTACGACCGGATGGAGGCCAAGTCGCTACGTACGAAGATGCTGCGACAGGGGGCCGACTTCCTGCCGATCACCCGGCGTCTTCCGTCGGAATACGAAAAGATGGGTGTGTGGGAGGATGCCCCGGTAGGGAAGAACGGGGGTGACGCCGATACGCTGTTGGACAATGCACGATTGTCGGTGGTGCGGGGCGATGTCCGTGCGGCCGAGAAATGGCTTGAGACGCTCGACACGATGAGCCTGAGCAACAAGCAGAAGCGGACGGTAAATACCCTGTATCTCCGGCTACTGCGTGTGACCGAAGGGCTTTCGGCGTCGCTGCGGACCGAACCCGAAGCGTTGGCCAAAGTCGAGGCGACGATGACCCGCCTGAAAGAAGAAACTCGCTCACGGCCCCGCTCTCGAAATAGTGATGAGGCTGCGGAGTCGTTAGCGGATCGGCTGGATGACCTCTCGACGATCGAGATTCTGACCGAGTTGCAGCACGCGGTGAACGTGTTCAGCTGCCACAGTACACCCACGGCCGATCGGCTGCTTTATCTGATTGAGGAACGCCGGTGGTCGGGCCTAGAGATCGACGCCCGGACGCTGTACTACATCACATTCCACATCCACAAGTACTACGACCCCGCCCGCGCCGTGGCGGCCTACGCCCAGACGCAAAAAGCGGGTTGCTTGCGTCTGCCCGGCAAACGTTTCGGGGGCGACTTCTTCGCCGCCGCCGAGTGCGGGATCTACCTGCAACGCTGCTTCGAGGACCACGACAAGCTGCTGAATCATCCGAAGGCCTGGGAAATGGTTCGGCCGGTGATCGCGCTGGGGGCGGCGATGTGTAATGACCCGACGACGGCCGGTACGAGGCACGATTACGCCTGGGCTCACCGGTATATGGCCAACGATGCCTTGTTCGAGTTTGACGACCTGTTCGGCCGGATTGACGCGGGCGCTCACTTGCTGGTTAAGAAACTCGAAGAGATGCCGCCAAGCTTCGACAGGCATTTTGTGCGTGAGCGTTGGGTCTGGCATCTAGTCAACAACGAGGATGACCTTGACGCCGCGTTGGCGCAAGCCGAGTTAATGTGCCAAGGGATCGACGACATCGGTGCGCGAGAAGAAGGGGTCCGCCTTCTTCAACGCCTTGCCAAGCGAGAAAACCGGCCTGATTTGTGGGATTTAGCGGTTCGGTACGCCCGCGAGGGGCAGGCCGCAGCCCGGCGTGAAATTAACGATCCCGGCTACCGGGATCACCTGATCGAAATGCACCAAAACTTAATCAATCGGGCGCGGCCGAAGCAGTTTTCGAGTCTGAATAACCTCTAACGGAGATTGGTATGTTGAAACAGTGGGTAACAGAGACGCAGCGATTGGGATTTCGAGGGATACTTCGAGAGAGCTTGCTGTTCGGTCTAGTGATATTGTTTGTAATTGTATCGCTGGCAATTATCGTGGCACCAATGGCTTTAGCTGGAGGACGTGTAAACGTCACACTAGCAGACGACAACAATCCCGATACGCCCGAAGTTAAAGGAACGCTAGTTGGTAGCAGTCTATCTTTGGAAGCTAAATACACGGATACTACTGGTGCTGATGAAACCGGATCAGGTGGTTGGCGGTGGTGGGTTAGCGGAGATGAAGGCACACCGGGCGATTACAATAATGATAATGATGGTGTCAGTGGAAGATCTGTATCGAGATCGAAAAAAGGAAACTACACGGTATATGCCCAAAAAAACAATGGGCATAACGACCCAAAGGATAGTATTCAGCTTACATTCTCGGAACTAAAAATCGACAGTGTAAAAGGTATAGCGCAAAACGGAGATGCTGAATTAAAAATTTCTGCGGACCCTGCTCTACCAGGTGCTTTGAACTGGACTTGGACAGTCAAAATCAATAACGCGGTTGTTTCAAATGGAGATCAGCGAAAGACAGAATTGCCTTTCAATCAATCTGGCCTTGGAGCAGTAGTGAATAAAAGTAAGATTGTAGCAACAATCAATCTTAATAGTGGAGGTTCTGGATCGGCTGAAACTGAAGGCTGGATCGAAATGAATCCTCAGGCTATTACCGCAAACGAGCAGATACAAGCATATTTTCTCGGCGAGGGCATCGGGTTACGAGCATTTCCTACTACGATTTCAGTGTTCGCAGGCCAAGCAAAGTACGATGTTTCGTCTTCGGGAAAAATTAAATTTTCGCCAGGTAATGTTGTAGCATCATTTAACTATATGGCATTGACTCAAGTTGGAGCAACTGCGAATGTAAATGGTACTGCTTCGTTTGTACCGAGCAATCCATCACTTTCTGCTGGCCTAACCGTTCCTTCTAGCCAGATTTTGCCGCCAAACACTTTCGGATTTAATGCGAAACCTGGCCCAATTTGGTACGACAACGACACTATATTGAAAGTAGAATGGAATATTGCCGCAGGTACTTCGTCGGGTGTCGTGCCTGGGATCACTCAGGATGCTACTAAACTAAATATGCCATGATATATAAACGTTTTCTGCCGATAATTAGTTTTTTGATTTTTTTGTACCCTATTGCTACTTCGGGTCAGGTAATAGCACATTATGATGGTCGGGGTATTTCCTTAAATGACTTCGGGTTCGATGAGAACGAGACTGTTGAGGTTAACGCTTCTAGGTTTTGGTCGTATGTGCACGGAATTCACTACGAGGCATATGTAGAAAATTTAGGAATTGAAATACCTCATCGGGTTCTTGATAGACGCGCTTCTGAAATATTTGATGCCAGAATCAAAGAGTTAGGGGGAAGCGAGGCCGCCAGAGAATCATTCAAATGGGTCAGTAGTTTGAATACGGCATTGCTTGAATCTCTTCATATATGGCAAAACGACCCCTCTAAAGGCGATGTATATGCGGAAGAGCATCTTTACCCATTGGGCATTTCGCCTGACTATTGGGCTTGGGTTAAATCCAAGTCGCTCAGCGATGAAACCTTTATATCTCAAATAGAAGAAGCTGCCGATTACAACGAAAAGGATATCGAACGCGAATCAAGATTTGTAGCTACGCAAGTTCTAACACACGAACGTTTAGTTGTGGCGTGGACTGAACGCCAAGAAATCACCCCTTCCGATTCTGCTTACGACAAATTTTTTAAGGTTCTCTCTAATCATCAATTGCATAGTTTGTCGTTTCAGGCAGCAGACTTTTGGCGGGTTAACATCTTTTCTGATGATAAAAAAGCGAATTTGAATTTTTATGACTTAAATCTTCCCACTTCGGTAGCATCGGTTTCGGTCGGACCTTGGCCGGATTTAAGTCAGGAGGCGATCGACATAGTTGCGCAGTATGTTGCTGCTTCGTATCTGGTGCCAACAGAACCACATCGTGAGCAGCGAAATGTCGTATCTGTCGTAACCGAAAGTAAAGCAAAGACTGAATTAAAGTGGTTTGTTAAGTTGCCAAGCACTAATCGCAATCAGTCAAAAAATTTCGGTGAGCAGACTGACGAATTGCGTACTCGGTTTGATTTTGCATACAGCAGTCAGCTATTTTCTCGAGAATTCTTGCGTGAACTCAATAATAAAATTCGATTAGACGCAGAATTTACATGGCTCGCTGAGCAATGATTTGGCCTAGATTCAAGTGAATCGCCCCGGAAGCACGGGCGTGCCCATCTCGGGCCGCTCGTGTTTTTCTATACCAGCACCGTCAGCAGCTTCGTCAACCCGGCTCCCCCCGCGAAGCTCAATCCTACTGCGAGCCCGACCAACGCCCAGCGGGTACGGTCGAACCGACGCAGCAGTCCGCCGTGGGCGGTCTCGTCCTTGTTGTGGGACTCGAAGATGCGGTCCACTTGCTTCGGGAAGATGTTCAGCATGTAGTGGTTGAAGAAGCTCGTTACTTCGTCTTTGACTTCGTCTCGGGCGATCTGTCTTACTCGTTGTTCATCCATATGGTTATCTCCGTGAAGGCACCCACTGATTGACGGTGCGGTGGTAGCGTTGTTGGGTTTCGACCACGAAGCGGCGGTCTTCATCGGACAGCCTGGAAAGGAACTGTGCGGTCTGCTCGTTGTTGAGGTTGACCGGCCGGTTGTTCATGTTTGTGAGCGACGCCCTTAGCGAGCGGTACGCCTTGTCCCGGTCCGTGCCCTGCTCGGCCTCGAATGTGAAGTAGGCGTCGATCGCGTCTTGGATGGCCTCGGGGTCGGCGTCGTCGCGGATCAACTCGAAGATGTCGCGTCGTAATGCTGACGAAGGGGTGGACTCGGCGAAGGCTCGGGGCCGCTCGATGTCGTTGTCTTTTTCCCACGCCCGGACCAGCGAGCGTGCCCGGTTGAAGTTCTTGCGTTCGGGGTAGGCGATCGAGTCGATCCAGCGGTGAAGGCCCCGCACCACGGGGTTCACGCCCTCGGCGGTGCCCACCAGCCGCTCCCCGATCGGGGTGTGCTTGTACTTGCCCCAGCCCGCGAGAGCGGTCAGGGTTTCGGTCAGCACGGACAACTGCGGCATGGCGTTGGCCAGTAGCTTCTCGGGGCGGCCCTGCGCGTAGTCGAACGAGTTGAAGACGTGGCCCCACAGGCCGAACAGGGCGGCGTCCTGTGCGGTCGAGGTAAGCCACTCGGAGGACAGGAAGTCGGGATCGTCCGGCCGGACCAACGGCTGGCCGGTGACGGCGCGTCGCAAGTATTTCTGAAACGCCCCTTGGCCGAACGCCACACCCATCAGCATGAGGAAGCTACTGACGATCGGCACCAACTCTTTCAGGGCTTCGCGGTCGCCCTGAATGGCCCGCGGCGTGAGTTCCTGCACCCGTCCCCACGAACGGTTGAACGCCCGCAGGCGGCCCGCCGCCACCGACTGGAACGGGACGAAGAAGCGGAATACCGGCATGTTCTGCACCCTGCCTCGGCGGTGCGAGTCTTCGGCGAGGAAGTTGGTCCGCTTCACCCCGTTTCGGATGATCTTGTTGCGGATCGCATCGGTGACGCCCTCGGCTTCGATCGTGGCGATCTCGCCCTCGGTCAACCGAAGCTCGCCCTGCAACATCTTCCGATGTGCGGCGGGCAACTTGCCGGGGTTGATCCTGTCCGCATAAAGGCGGAAGGCGTGGGCGGTAACCGTTTGCGACATCACCTCGGCCTTTCCGCTGGGCGCGATGAGGGCGTTGGGCAGCGTCCGCTCGAAGAACTTGGCGGATTCCTCGACGAGACTTCCCCGTTCACCGCTGAGCCAGATCAAGGTCTGGGGCACTGCGTCGAGGGCGCGGTACTCGGCCAAGAGACCGCGGCCGTTGGCGAAGTCCCGGACGACCTGCTGGTACGCCTTGGCGACGTTGCCGATCCCGGTGACATCCGCGGCGGTCAACGGCTGGGCCACGTCGTACAATCCCGAAAGCGACAGCATCGAGGCCCGCAGGTTGCGGAACACGGCGCTACCGACCCGGCTGCCGATGCCGGTCGGGTCGTTGAAGAACACCTCTCCGGTCAGGTCGGTGCCGAAGTTATTAGTGAAGGCGTCCAGCGTCTCGTCGAAGGCTTTGGCGGCCTCGTCGGGGCGGCGTCCGTCCTGCCCGGCACCCTCGGCCACGTACTTACGCAGCCGATCGGTCAGCGAATCGATATCTACGTTCACCGCCCCGTCCCCGTCCTTCTCCGTCGGGATGCGGAACGGGCGGTGCGTGTCCACAAAATCAGTCATCGCCCGGTACAGGCTGATCTCCCGCGTCTGCGACTCGATGGCCCGCTCGTAGAGGTTCGGCACGTTGGTCTCGATGAGGGCGACCCGCTTGCCGTTGACCGAGAGATAGGCGGGCAACCCCCGGAAGGCCCTGCGCTGGGTCAAGGCCCGGTCCCGGCGGACCTTGCCCGAACTTCCGGGGCGTCCGGGACGGGTGAGTTCATCGCGTTCGAGGTGTCGGCGAATAGCGGCTTCGGAAGACACATCGAGGTCCGGGTTCAACTCGGGGTGGGCTTGGAGCCAGTCAACCAGCGCGTCCCATTCGGGGCCGCTACGGAACTCCAACATCTGCCTTCCTTCCGGGGTGTATTGGCGGAAGTAGCGGCCGTCTTTGGCCTTCTTGAATGCACCTTGGCCGTCGGCTTTCGCGCCCCGGCCTCGGCCCGCGTTGCGGAGCTTGACGTGGGCCGCTTCCGCGGCGTCTCCGGTTACGTCCTGAATTTCCCGCAGAACGGAAACGATCTCGGCCGTACCCTCGGGGGCTTTGGCTAATGGGTTGTCGGTGAACAGGTGGGCTTCGACCGCGGCCTGAGCGTTGGTGAACCCGTCCGGCCGCACCTCATGCAGCCAGCGTCGAGCGTCCAGCGGGGCGTTACGGATCACGTTGTCGAGACGCAAACGTAGCGGTCCCGCCAGATCGGCCCGTGCCTGCTCGGCGTGGTCCAGAATCTCGACCCACTGTCGGCCCCGGCCGAATTTTTGCAACGGGGCCGACACGTCGATCAGCGAACCGCCGAGGATCGACGCGGCCGAGACCCGCGACCTGGTGCCGACGCCCAGGATGGCTTGAGCAAACGACGCGCCGAAACCATCGCGGCGACCCGGATCGGCCATGACCCGTTTGGTTTCGCGGACGAGGTTCTGCTCGCGTGGGGTCGGCGGCTGGTTGCGGCGGTCGGGGTTCCGGCTGGTGGTCGGCGAGACGAAGGCGGCGGCCTCATCGGCTTTGTCGAAGCGGGCCGTGGCCTCGCCTCGGGCGGCGCGTTCCTGCTTGCGCTGGGTCGCCACCGCTTTCTGCTGGCTGTCGGCACGTTGCAACACGTCGGCAAAACTCTCACCGCTGCCGGGCTCGCGTACCGCCACCCCGAAGCTCGCCTCGACGGTGCGTCCCCCGCCCCCGGACGATGTCTCGACCCGGCCGAGTCCGGCGTCGGCCAACGCTCGGTTGACGGCGGCTTCGAGGCGGCGGGCGGCCGCCGCGGCCTGCTCGGGGTTCGCCCCCTCGATCAGCACGCCGTTCTCGTCGCCGCCGATCCGGGCCGCGACCGCGACATCCTGGCCGCGCCCCGTTCCCCGCCGGGTGTTGGCCGCCAGGGTGTCCAGCACGACTTTCAACGCCCGGTCGCCCTCGGCCTCGCCCTTCGTGTCGTTGAGCGCCTTGAAGTTCGACAAGTCCATCTTGAGGACGGCGACCGGTTTGTGGTCGCGGTCGGCCCGCTCGAACGCCCGCTCCGATTCGTTGCGGAGGCGGCGGAAGTTCGGTGCCCCGGTGCGGGCGTCCGTGTTGGCTTGGCGTTGAGCTTCGTCGAGTTGGCCCCGCAGTTCCAACACTTCGGCGGTATCGTCCGGTCGCGGGCGGCGGCTTCCGGGGGCGGGGGCGGGGGCCGGGGCCGTGCGTTGGGTACGTTGCTGGCGACGGAGGCGGGCACGCTCGTTTTCCAGGGAGCGAATCCGGCGGCTGATCGCCCCTTTGCGTCCGGGTGTCAAAGTCTCATCGTTCTTCCGCTGCGCCCTCAAGGCAGTCAACTCGCCCGCGATCTCGTCGATCCGGCCTTGGCTGGATTCCTCGGCGTCGAGGCGGATACGGGATTCCTCAACGAGTTCCTGGACCTGGCGGCCGAACGCTTGCGAACGGGCACGATCCTCGACTTCGCGTCGAACGTATTGTAGCTGCCGGGCGTGGTTTTCGCGCTGCGGGCGGTCGGCTTCGGCCTCGACCTCGCGGACGACTTCCCGAAGCTGACGAGTCAGATTACCCGCTTGCGGATCGGCGTCGGGTTGCGATTCGGTTTGGGGTGCCGCGGACGAGCCATCGGTAACCTCGGGTCGCTGAGTTTCCGGGGGCGGCTCGGATCGAACCGCAGCGGATGGGTCGGCGGCCGTGGGGTCCACCTTGCTCGTGTCTTGCACGTCGGTGCCGCGGGTCCGCTGACGACCGACTTCGACCAGACCGCCGAGCAGAACCTGGGCGATGGGCGACACGATCGCCCCTTGAGCGGCCGACTGGGCCAGACCCTCGGTCAAGTCCTTGTCGGGGTCGATGAAGGTTTGGCTGATCGCGTTGGTCACGAGTTGCGTCACCGCTTCCTCTGCGGCCTCGCCCCCGGAAGCGGCCACGGGCAAGCCCAGCGTTCGGATGACCTGGGCGACGCCTTGCTGGCCGCCGGAGCGGAACGCAACCACCAGCTGCGGGGCAAGACGCTTGAGGGCTTGGCCGCCTAGCCCGCCGAGGAACGCGGTCAACGCGCCCGACGCACCTTCCGCGGTGCCGGTCAGCCCGGCCGCGAGGAATTCATCGGCCACCGAAACTTCCAAGCCACGATCCCGAGCGTCGGCCGACTCGACCCGCGACCCGCCGAAGCCTTGGGCACCGAACGCGCCACCGAACAAGCCGACCTGTCCGGCCCGGCCGAGCCCGGCGAGCTTGCCTGCCCCGCCCAGCGCAAACAGTTTCAAAACTTCGCCGCCGATCTCGCCCGCACCCCCGGCGACCCCGCCTTCGGTGCCGAACATCGCCGCCGCGTTCGCTTCCAGTTCCTGGGCGTACTCGGGGTTCACGATGCCGACGAGATCGGACCCGACCCGGTTCAAATTCCGAAGGGCACCCTGCGAGAAGTCCCGGAACGGATTGGCTTGGTTCTGGGCGTTAACGGCCTCGACGAATGGGTTCCCCGCCACCGCACGCCCTTGTTCGTCGAAGCCAAACGTGCCGGTCACTTCGCGGCCCGCAAGCTGTTGCACGGCGTGAAGTGTCGCCTGCATTTCCTGCGGCGACAGCTTTCGGCCGAGACGGGCTCGGCGAGCTTCTAGCTGCGAGCGAACCGCTTCACCAAAGCCTTCTTCGGTCTGGATTGCTCCCGAATCGATGAGTTGTCGCGTCTTGAACTCGGCGGTTCGTTCCCCGATGCGGCTGCGGACCCGCTCGCGGATGCGGGACCGTGTGTCCGTGCGATCGACTACGGGCCGCGGGCCAAGGGCCTCGGCACGACGGGCTTCGATTCGTTCTTGAAGTGAGCTTGCCATCAGGGTTTACAGTTGGAAACCACGAGAAACGAGATACTGCTCGACCTGCTCCGGCGTCGCCTGCGGCCCAAGGGCTTGCAAGGCGTCGTCGATATCACTGTCAGTTGGCTCGCGTAACGCCGGATCAGTCAGGTCCGGGCTGCGGGTGCCACTGATCTCGGCGTTGATTTCCGCCAACTCCGCTTCAACCCCCGGAAGTGCCCCCGGAAGGGCCGCGGCGTTGCCGCCGAAGGGATTCGACAACTCGTCGAGACGTTCTTCGAGCTTTTCGCGTCGGCGTCGCAACTCCCGCAGACGTTCACGTCGCTCGCTGTCCTGCAACCGGGCCGAGGCTCGTTGGTTGATCGCGTGCTTCTCGCGTATGCGTTGGGTGAGTTCGGCGGCTTCTTCGAGGGGCAGGGTGCGGAGCGTGTTACCGAACCCCTCCGCACCCGGCGGCAGGACCTGCACCAGCGACTCGATGGCCACGGCGTCGGGAGACTCGATCGGTTCGGCGAACACTCCGCGCGGAGGAACCTGCTCGATACTTCCGGGGGGCTGGAAGGCGGACAGGTCGAGTTGGCCGGTCACCGGGTCGATCAATTCGCGGCCCGCCAGGGCGTTGAGATCGGCCGAGCCATCGGGCTGGATGATGCTGCCCGCGTTCTCCTGCACGAAGAAGTCGCCGCTTCCGGGATCGAAGACCACCTCGCGCCCGTCGTCAGTGCGAATGCCGCCGCTGCCTTCTGATGCAACGGACGGCCCGGATTGGAAGAACTCCGCCGGGGTCTGACCGGTGGCACCGGGGCCGACTTCGAGCGAAGACCCGAAGGGGCCGCGTACATCGCGCCTCCCCGTGGGGGTGCGGGCACGATCGACCAGCGCCTCGCCCGCACGCTGCAACCGGCCGAACCGAGTTGATTGCGGATCAGCAAAGGTCTGGGTCGAAAGCGCGAACTGCTCGGCCGCGCGTTGGTCGTTGAGCGCCTGCTGCTGTAGCAACCGGTCTCGGGTAAGCCGATCGGTCTGAGCCGCCCCGAGCGCCGAAGCCAGCGACGCGAGGCCCGTGAGGCTGCCGGATTGGAACTCGATGGGACGGGGTGCGGGCATCGTTTAGACTCCGCGGGAGGCGAGTTGGGCCAGCAGCTGCTGGAACAGCCCCTGGTTCGGGTCCGTGGTTTGGCGGCTCAGCAGCGAGTCGATCTGCAAACCGCCCAGCCCCGGCTGAGCCTGCGCTTGTTGCGTCAGCAGCCCCGCCTGGAGACCGGCCACCGACTCGTTGTTGGCGATCTGGTTCCGCTGGGCGTCGGCGTTGATCCCGCGGTTCACCGACGCCCCGATCGTCGTGTTGCCCAGACCCGCACTGATAAGACCTTGCCCCGCGCTGGCGATCTGCCGTTGCCGGGCCGCTTCGATGTCCTGGGCCGAGGTCTGCCCGATTCCAGCGGCTTGCTGCTGGGCTCGCTGGAAGAGTGTGTTGGCTGAGCCGACCGTATCGGAGGCAATCTGGTTGATCCGGTTGAACCTGGCGTCGGCCTCCGCGTTCTGTGCGGCTCGCTGGGCTTCGAGTTGCTTCGTCAGATCGGCCAATGCACGCGAGCTAGTTCCCGTGCTACGCGATCGGGAACTCACCACGCGGGAAGACCGCGGACTGGTAAACGCACTGCGGGATCGGGTGACCGTTCTATTCGATCCACTGCCGGAAGCTCGGATAAAGGGCATAGCGTTTCCTTTTAGTTGTCGGTGGCAGGATCAAAGTCGGGCGTCCAGTTCACACGAGCGAAGTCGAAGTGTGCTCGATGAAGATTAGTAGCAGAGGACTCGTCGTTGATGAAAAGCCCTGCATAGTCAGGACGCACGCCGGATTGAGCGTCGAGAGGCGTACGAAGCTCTCGCCACTCTCCGTCAACATTGGGAGAGGTTGCCCAAACCATCCTCGTCAGCGACCCGGTAGCGGCAAACTCGGCACGCAGATACGGCGTACGGTGTACTCCGAATGACCGAGAACCGCGGTTACCTGCGTTGGTGTAACCCGACCCAAATGACCAGAAGATGCGGCCGTCGTTGAGGTATCGAATAATCTCGTGCCACGTCGGACTAGCAAGCGTACCCCAAATGAAGATCAGCCCGGCGTTGTGGAAGTTGGCGATTCCGTTGTGTCCGAGGCGGGTAGAAAGGCTGTAGTCGCCGGTAGACGGAATAGCTTTAACCAACGCATGGATTTCTCGGGAGGTTGAATTCGTTGCGTCCATAAGAAGACGGCCTCCCCGGACCTCCGCGGTTACACCGTCTTGGTTGCCCCACGACCAGCCGTTTAAGGTGGGGTCTGTGCCGTTCGCTTGGTCAAACTCGTCGTCATCCGTATCCGGCGAATCTGGCGGGTACAAAGGTGATTCAACGATGTACGACTTTCCCCCGGACCCACCGGCGGCATCGGCCCAACGCAAACCGCTCGCCTGTGTCGAGTCGGCGATGAGAACTTGGTCGTTCGTACCGACCGTCAGACGTACCGGGTCCGTACCGTCATGGGCAACGATGTCGCCTTTGGTGGTCACGATCCCGAACTGATTCGCGTTGATTTGGGTGTTGGCCATGATTACTGACTGATGTAGTCCACGAGGATTACGTCACCCGTCTGCGGGACTTGGCCGGATTCAAACGTGATCGTCCCCCCGCCCCCGGAAAGGGTGTAGTCATTAGCCACGTCTTCGTTCATCCGCACGCCGTTCAGGTAGATGCGCACCGTGCCCGTTTCCGGGGTGTTGGCCAGCGTGAAGGTGTCGTTCACCCCGTTCACCAAGCCGCTGGGCGTCTCGCCGTAGACGAGATTCGCCAGCGCCACACCACCACTTCCGGGGGCCGCGGCCCATTCGAGGCCGGTTGCCGTGGCCGAGTTCGCGGTCAGCACCTGGCCATCGGTGCCGACGCCGAGCCGCTGGTGGTCCGTGCCGTCGTGCGACAGCACGTCGCCTTTTGTGGTCAGCGCCCCGAGCTTGGCCAGCGTGACCGCACCGTCCGCGATCTTGCTGGTGGTCACCGCGAGGTTGCGGATGAGTTGCGTCGTGATCTGGGTGAGTGCCATCGGGTTCCCCGGTTAGGTGTTGGCCTGGATGTAGTGAACGACCAGGGTGTCGTCGGTGACCGGGATCGCCCCGGCGTTGAAGATCAGGTCGGTGCCCGTCGTGGTGTAGTCGTTCGTCAACCCGCTCCGCACTTCTAAGCCGTTCCGCAGCACGCGGAGACTGCCCGGCTCGGGTGGGTGGGCGAGGCCGAAGCTGTCGTTGACGCCGTCGATGGTTCCGGTGGGGGTCTCGTTGAAAACGAAGTGACTGTTGTTGATCCGTAGCCCGCCCCCGGAAACTTCTAGCGAGTCCCCGTCCAGGGTCAGCGTCAGACCGGCGTCGCTCTGACCGAACGGCTCGCCGACCCCGAGGTTGAGCCTGATCTGGCCGCCTTCGAGCACGACGGCGCTGGACGGGTCGCCCACCCACGGGACCACTTCGGTCAGCACGGCCCAGAGACGACGCAGCCGCGGGTCGAACTTGCTCGGCAAACGGCCCACGTCTCGGAGCGTCATCACCGACCTCCCGCACGTTGACGCCCCGCCCCCCGGAATTCGGCCAGCTCGGCCTCGTAGGACCACGAGGTCGTGCCGGTGTTCCGCAACCGGAACCGGAAGTAGGCGTCGCCGACGCGGTGCCTGATCCACCGCCCGATACCCCCCGAGATCGTTCGAGTCACCCGCGGGACGGTTGCCTCGACCGTTTGCTCGGCCGTGGGTTCGGCGTATACCTCGACCGTCCCGTCCCCGGACTCGTCGCCAAGGGTGAACTGCATCGCGGACAACAGTGAGCGCTTGCCGGTTCCCGATGGAGCAAACGGGCCAATATCTACATAGCTTTCGATTGCAGTATCGGCGGTGCCGTCTGCGTCCACCGTTCGTGCGTTCGATTGGTTACGCAGATAACCGTCCAGCCCGCCTAACACGAGGGCACGATCCGCCGGGGCGTCGCCGTCGAAGACGGCCACCGCGGTGGGTCCATTGCTGATCGGGTACTGCTCCGGCCAGAGCGAATCGGTGCGCTGGTCGTACCAATAATGGATCGGTGCCGCGGCCGGCTCGGTGTACAGCGAGAAGAAGATGTGCAAGCCCTGCCGATCTCGGTTCCACGCCAGCAACACCCGCGTCAGCACAAGGTTGATGTTCGAGAAGGTCTTGTCGAGTTTCCCGCTAGACACCAGTTCGGGCGCTCCGCTGCCGGGCGACATCCGGTTCAGCCCGTTCGTGCCCATGAAGTAGATGTTGCCGAACGGGTCGCGGGCAAAGGCGTCCGGTCCCACGATGCCGATGTCGTAGCTGATCGCGTCGAGCCGTCCGCCTTCGGCCGGGTCGCCGGTCATCCGCCAGATCGTGCGGTCGCCGCCGAAGATGAGGGTGTCGTCGCTGTAGGGGATCAAGGCGGTGATGCGATCCGCCACGAGCCCGGCATCGGTGTTGTTCCCGGCCACCGCCTGGAGGGCGCTGGTGACGGCGGGCGAGAAGTCGTAATCCAGGGCGTCACCGGAACGGGACATGGACCAGTTCTGGGGGTCTTCGGGCAGTCCCGCCAGCACGAGCCGGTTGCGGTACAGCGCTCCGATTCGGGCCACGTTCCCCGCCCCATCGGTCGGCAGCGTCCCCGTCACGGCCGCCCACGTCGAGACGGTGTTGGTGGAAAGATTCAGGCGTTGGTAGTTCGTTCCGTCCGCGAAGTAGATATGACGCTGCGTGTTGGTCGGGGCGCTATCACTCGGCGAGGGGGCGGCGGCAACCGCGGTAATAAGGAAGGTGCTGGTGTCCAAAGCGTTCGCCCCACCCGTACTCGCTGTCATGGCCGAGGGCGGTGTGTCAGAGCGGTAGACATCACCCCCCGCGACCGCGACCAAGTAGGTGCTGCGGGTGGTGAAGCCGCCGGGATCGCCGGGGCCGTAGGTCATCGAGCCGACATGCAGCAGGGTGCCATCGGCCAGATCGAAGATGTCGCGGGCACCGATGAACAGCCCGTCGTTGGCAGAGTTCGTGTAATCCGTGGAGCCCACGCCGCTGAAATCGGAGCGGTTGAAGGTCAACGAGATCGTCGAAGCCAGCCCGCCTCCAGAGAGCGTCGCGGTGTACTCGTTGGTGCCGTCGAACGACAATGTAAAGGTCCACGACACGGCATCACGAGCTGCCACCGTCGAATCTGACCCGCTCACCGCTTGCAGCGGGAGAGACTGCACGTTGGCCGCACCCGCGGCACACGGGGTCAAGAACACAAGGCCGGGCTGGATCGGCCCATCCACGTCGTGCGTCAGGAAGACACCGATACCTTCGAGACTCCCCGCGTTGTTTCGGGCTTGGCCGCCGATGAACAACTGGAACGCCGCGTCGCCACTTGAGTTCCCGTCGATCGGCTCGGACGGGTCGAAGGTGATCGGCATCGTCATGGTCCAAGCCGCGGCCGGATCGGTTCCGGTAGTGGGCCGGAGGGCAAGGATGGTCCCGAAGTTGCCAACGTTGTCATCCCAAAGATCGAGGCCCGATCCGGTGTCGTTCGTAAAATTCAGAAAACCCGCACTGAGCGAAGCGTTGCTGTAGTCCAGATCGAACTCCGACCAACTCGGGAACACGGTGGTCAGGTTCCCGCTTCCGCCAACCGCGAAGTTCTCGTTGAAGTCACCGGCGACGAAGACCGGGACACTCGGAACGTCGCCCTGGATCAGCCGTTGGATCGGGGTGTCCGCCTGTACCGCGTCATTGAGATAAAGCCCGGTGCCGGGGCGTTGGCCGCCACGCAAACGCTCGTCGGCCGCATCGAACGGCCGCACGTTGAGCGCGCCCGGCGAATAACCAGGCGGCACGCGGGAGAACGGGGTGTTCTCGGTCAAGCCCTTCGCGGGGAAGTTCAATCCGATAGGGGGTAAGGGCCGGGGCATGGTCAGAAGGCCGAGATGTCCACGTTGGGTCGATCGGTGTGGCTGCGCCAGTCCCGCAGGTCGGCCAGCGTGCGAGGATGGACCGGGTTCGCGTTGTAGCCCAGCCGACGCGGGGCCGACTTGGCGTCGATGAGGTAGCTCTGTTGCAGCAGTTCCTGGTAACGCTGCTTCCGGGGGCCGCCGGAGAGGTCGTCGATGTCGGCTTCGACCTGGGCCTTGACCGCGGCCCGCAGCGTCTCGTCGTGCCGGAAGGGGACAGGCAGGTAATCGGTGAGCGTCGTCAGCCGGTCGAAGTAGATCTCGTAGGGGAACTCGACCGTCTCGGCCTCGCCCGGCGATGGGTACACCAATAACTCCCACTTCCGGGGGGTACTTTCGATCCGGCGGATCGCGGCCGAGTGCGGCGTGGTGGAGCTTGCGGTGCCGTCCTGCCGGTAGCGGCGGATCGTCGCTTCGCTGGTCCAGCGGATGGCCGAGAAGTTGTCGCTGTCGGCGGCGAAGTGGATCGGCCCGGCGACCACCCCGGAAAAATCGTCGGGCAGTGGGTAGTCGCCTGTCCCGGCCACGAGGTCGATCGCCCGCGTGACCGTCAGCCAGCGCCAGCCGGTGGGCGGCGCGTCCGCGATGAAGGCATGGATCGCGTGGTTCACGAGCCGCTGCATTTCGGCCAGATCGTGGGCGTCCGTCGGGACTTGCGGGGCCTCGCTGCCGTCCGCGCCGTAATATGCCACCCCGGCGGCGTGGGCCGCTTCAAGTACGAGGTCACCGAAGGTCAGCGCGGAGGTGGGTTCGGGCATTTTTAGCCCCTAAAGAGAAGAGGCGGAATGGCTACCCCGGAAAAACCGCCCGCCTCTCTCTCAAGTGTGTGTCTAGGCGTTGGTGTCGTAGGACGCGGCCCGGAAGAACTCGACCCGCACGGTGCGGGACGCGGCGGCCCCGGTCTTGACACCGAGGATGGCCCCGTAGGACTTGGCCTGATCGATCGTGTCGTCCGGCGTCAGCGAGGCCACCTTGACGCCGTTGGCGTAGAACTCCAGATTCTCGCGGCCGTCGAACCGGACGCCGAGCTTGACGAAGGTGTCCGCGGCCACGGACGCCCGTTCGGGTGCGGGGATGGCGCTGGCGTTGGTCACGTCGGCCAGCACCTCGGTCGTCGCTCCGGCGTCCACGCGGGTGATGGCGTCGAAGGCGTCGGTGTCGTCGGCGGCTTGCAGGAAGCCGATCACCGACTCGGCGGCCACGTCACCGGCGTCGTCGGCCACCACGTCGAGGTCGAGCGCGGCGAGTTCGGCGAGGCCGAAGTACACGCCCTGATCGGCAACCGCCGCCAGCGCGATCGAGGCTTCGGCCCAGACCTTCACACCGCTGTTCTTTTGCACCAAGTCCAAGGGCCGGGTGAAGATCGCGGCGGCGTTGTTGTCCACGCTGCCGGTGACGATATCGAGGACGGTATCCCCGACGCTCGAGTAGCCGAAGGTGGGCGCGTCGCCGTCGTTGGCCAGACCTGGCAGGGTCGCGTCCGACCCGTCGAAGTCCTTGTGGACGAACAGACCGGCACCGAACTGAGCCAACAGTTCTTGGGGGCAGTCGCCCCAGACGGAAGGCGAGGGCTGGGTCACGCGGCCCGGTTCGCCGTAGAACACTTTGCTCGGCATGGAGGATACTCCTGTGGATTGATAAAGATGAAGAACAAACCTGCGGAGACGCCTCAGAAAACTTCCGGGGGGCTTCCGGGGGCGGGGGTTAGGCGACTTGTTTGTGGACGACGAAGCCTGCGGCTCGGCGGTTGAGGCACAGGTTGTTGTGGGCGGCATCGACGTACACGCTGATGACGGTGTGCTGGTTGGACGACGGAGCGGGATCGCTTTCTTCCATCCAGTAACCGGCGTGGACGACGGGTTGCAGCTTCGACCAGTCCACGAAGTAGAACGGGTCGAACTCGACCCCTTCGAGTTGCGGGATGCCGACCACGGGGTAGCCGTTGATCGAGAACACTCCGTCGATGTGGGCCAGGATGTGGCCGAACACCTCGTTGGGGATGTTGTTGTCGTCCCGCGAGTCCATGAGGGCTTGCAGTTCGACGTACTCGCTCAGGCCGCAGTAGAACTTGGCCATCGGGCCGCGGTCGGTGCTGGCGGGCCGGTCCTTGAGCAACGCCGGTGCCGTGAACTTCGTGAAGACGAAGGCGGTGCGGAGCGTGGTGAGGAAGGCCGCGTCGATCGCGGTGTAGGTCGCGGCGTAGTTCCGCCACTTCTTCTCGGCCGAGGCGTCGATCCCGGCGCAGATGTTCGAGGTCGAGCCGTCGCCGAAGCGGATGGTCTGGCCGTCGAAGCCCGCGCCCGTGCTGCCGGAGTCACGGAAGTTGAGGTAGTACGGGATGCCGTAGGGGTTGGTGCGGTCGGCCTGGTTCTGCGGCGTGAGCCAGCCGCGGTCTTCCAGCAGTTCCGACAGGCCCCACTTGGCCTCGACCCGACGCGAGCGCACCAGGTCGATGTACGCCTTGGTGCTCGACATCTGGGTCTTCAACTCGAACACGTCCCACGAGTAGTCCGTGCCCACGAGCGCCCAGGGCACGTCGATCTCCTTGTGGAGCGGCTTCACGGTCGGCGTGTCGAGGTCGAACATCTGCCGGTAGCGGGCGTTGCCGCGCTCGTCCAGCATGATGTTGCGTTTGATCGACGTACCGCCGTCGATGCGCTTGGGGTTGGTGGTGTAGATGTTGGCGAACTCGAAGCGCTGCGAGTCATACGCCACCTCGAATTCCCCATCGGGCAGTTCTTGCAGCGTGGTGCGGAGCAGATCGGTGTGATCCGCGATGGTCAGTCCCATGATGTGTCCCCGGAAAGGAGGTGAGAGATAAAAAACGAGTCACGAAACGGTCAGGGCTTAGAGGTTGCCCTGCAAAGCACGGAGCTTGGCCCCGACCTTGGCCTCCAACGCTTGTTCCCCCGTGGGGGCGCTGGCGCGTTTGGTCTTGCTGCTCGGCTTGAAGGTGATGCCGCGTTGCCGCTGCTTCGCCTTGGCCTTGAGTGAGCCGCGGGCCACCTTGACCTTGTAGTCACCGGCCACCATGTCGTGGGCCATTTGCAGGGCGTCGGTGACGCCGAGGTTGTGGCCCTGGGCCTGGGCACCGATGCTCAGGGCGTCCGCGGTTTGCAGGACGCGGATGCGGGCCGCGTGTTGCTCGTCCGTGAGCGATCCGAAGTCCGGCCCGTAGACTTCGGCGTACTGCTTGAGTTCGCCGGTCGAGAAGAACGCGTTGACCGTCTTTTCGAGCGCGTCCTGCTCGGTTTGCTGGACGCGGTTCAGCGAGGTTTCGACTTGCGGGATGATCTTATTCAGCCGCTCGACCGCGGTATTCACGGTCTGAACCACCTCGGTGATCTGCTCGTCGTCGCCGTACTTCTCCTGCAAGGCGTCGAGGTCCAGCGGCTTGACCCCCGGAAGCCCGGCCCCCGGAAGATTGGCCCCCGGAAACCCGTCGGCCACCGACAGGTCGGCCTGCGACGACCGTTGCCCGTGAGCCGAAACATCCGGGGGCACTTCCGGGGGCGGGGGCGGGGGTTGACGTGAGCGTCCAATCTCGGCCCAGCGGGCAAGCTCGGAGTTCCGCGTCTGGTGGACCTTGGCGGCCATCGCCGGGAACCCCGTGGGGTCGGCTTTCAGACCCGCCTCGATCTCGGCGTCGGTCCAATCGTAAGCCTTGAGCGAGCGGACGTGGGCGGCCGGAAGGGGTGACGCGGGTTCGTCCGCGACGGCCTCGTCATCGCCCGCGTCGGACTCGGGTTCGTCGGCCGACTCGTGGCCGTCATCGAGATCGCCGGTGTCCTCACCGGCGTCGTCCGCCTCATCGACCGGATCGGTCTCGTCGTCGTGTTTGTGGTCGCCGTCTTCGTCGGGTTCGAGGCCGTTGTCTTTCGCGTTGGCGACGGCCAGCGCGGCACCGACCGTCGATTCAAAGTTTGCTTCGACTTCCTCGTCGGCTTCGGTGGTTTGCGGTTCTTCACCGGCAGACGAGCCGTCGTCGGGCGCAGAAGCGCCGGGGGTCATCGACATGATTTTTCTCCAGGAGTCGGGCTGCCGTCCAGAACGGGCGGGGTAGGCCGTAAGAAATGGTTACTGAATTAAACCTCAAGAAACGTAAAAAAGCCAAGTTTTCTCGGTCAGTTTCCCTCCGTGTAGCCGAGTGTTTTCAGGACGTGGAGCTTCTGCTTGCGCGTGCGGGCGATCGGCACGCCGTCGCGCACTTCGATATCCGAACCGAGCTTGCGTTGAAGCTCAGCGGTGTCGTCGGGGTGCCCCGCGACCGAGAGCATCTCGATCGGGGTGTGAAACTCGGTCATGTCCGTGTTCGGGAGCGAGACCTGCTTCGAGTAGGTGTCGGCACCACAGACCGGGCACCGCGTCAATGGCGCGTCGACCATCCGCTGGAACTCGTCGTCGGCGTGGCCGCAGGACTCGCATTCGTAAGAGTAGAGAGGCATACATGTGATCCCGTAGTTTCGTTAAAATATATTTACACACGCAAAGGAACGAGCAGATGGATGTAACCGGTATGCTTTCGGGGCTTAAAGGCAAGGTGCTTGATGCGGCACACTTCGACATATTGAAGTCGGCTTATGATTTGCTGAACCAGAATCTTGAGCAATTAAAATCGAATAATGCAGCAATCAGTGAGAATCGAGACTTACTGCAAGAGAAAATCGAGCGGCTAGAAAAAGACAATTCGTCCCTTCGAGAGCAGGTGAAGAAATACAAACAACTGGCGGCAAATACCGCGATGGTTAGCAACAAGAACCTGTCAAGTGTCGAAACTGAACTGCTGATAATGTTCAAGCAAAAGGATTCACTGATTATTAGCTCAAGCGTCTACGGGCCGTTGGAAAGACGTTCAAAAATCGAGTTCACAAATGCTATTGAAGATTTAAAGAAGCGAGGATTTATCTCCCGTGTATTTCACGGGCAAGGAATTTCTGACAGCTACGAACTCACCCATCAAGGTCAAAAAGCCATTCTTACGTTACCTAATCAATAGGTCGGCCTGAGCCCCCGCGGCACCGCGCTGGGCGTCCGATCGGACGGAGGCTGGCCGTACCTGCTTGGTGGTGGCGAGTTGCCCGCCTTGTTGAAGTAACTCTTGTAAGCGGGCCTTGGGGTTCGTCTGTTGTGCCGCCGGGATCGCCTGAGACCCGGCCGCGTCGGGCACCGAATCGATCAACGCTTGCGTGACCGCGACCACCTCCGGGTCGTCAAACACCTCGTCGATCCAGTCGATGTTGAGGTTCTTGGCCGCTAGCGTCAGCACCCGCTGCACGCTCATCGGTTGTCCCAGCTGGGCCAGGATTTGGGCGGCCGTGGCGACGGAGGGAACGACGTTGACGAAGAACTCGATCAGACGCCGCTGCCGTGTGGTGGAATCGACCCTACCCAGCGACTCGGGCTCGATGGCGAAGTTGTAGTCGAGGAAGTCGCCCTCCCTCATCTCGGGGGTCAAGGTTAACTGAACCGTTTCGCGGCGGCCGGGTCTGATTGATCCATCGGGCTGCCGCTGACCGACCCGGATGCGCTTAGTCAGCGGCACGTTCAGAAAGGGGTCGGTGTGGAAGTACCACGCCCGCTTCTCGCCTTCTTCCTGGGCCATCGTGTACACGAGGTCTTTCATGTCTTCGAGACCCACCCCCGCGTTCTGTTGGAGGATTTGGGCCTCGGTCGCCGAGTCGGCGTCGAGGGCACGGCCGCCGGTGGCCTGCGGATTCGCCGCCATCTCGTTGAACCAGATTTGCAGGTTGGCGATCTGCTGCATGTTCGACGGGTTCTGTCCCCCGAACGAAAGCGTGTTGACGGACTCGGGGTTGTCCACCGCGACCATCTCGCCGTCCGCGGCTTCCTTCACCGACTCGGCGTCGTCCGCGTTCGACGGCCGATACACGCCCACGTCCTTCTGACGCTCGGCCTGTTCGATGATCTTCTTCGCCATCCGGTTGGCCAGGACGTGCAGGTCGTACCAGATGCCGACCGGCACGACGTGCAGCGGGTTGGCGGGCACCGGCGGGGAGAGATTAAGGAACGTGTACGGGCCTTCCTTGGGGCCGTGGTAGTCCTCGACACGGAGGTACTGGTCCGTGTACCCCGCAACGTCCGGCACGGTGACGATGGCGTTGGCCTCGGGAACCCAACACTCGACCAGCGCGATCTCGTCCTGGAAGTCGTGCAACACCGAGTAGTCGGCCTTGCGGTTCGACAGGTCGTCGGCCCGCTTGTCCACGCGGGACTCGGCCGCGGAGGGCAGCTTCACGAGCGCGTCGTTGTCGTAGAAGCCCGAGTCGAGCAGGGGCTGGCGGGGCACGACGATGCGGTCGCCGACGAACAACCCGTCCTTGATCCGGTTGGCCCCCGGATCGAACACGAAGTTGTCGAAGTCCACGGCCTCGGTGTACACCTCGCCGGGGTCGATCGGGTCGTCTTCGTCGAAATAGATCGCCTGGTTCGAGTCCGACAACCCGGTCTTGAGGATGCCCATCGCAAACAGCGAATCGACGATCACCCGCCGATAGGTGTCCTTGATCTTGAGGTCTTTGCTGTTCTGGTCGAGCGCGAGGCCGAGCAGGTCGGCGTAGAACTGGTGCCGCATGAACTTCGACGTGACCTTGTGCGTCGGGAACGACAGGACCAGGTTCGGCAGCAGCACGCGGATCGCGTTGAAGATCAGGTTGAGCGGTTCGTTGCCGATCTCGCCCCGGTCGCGGTCGTAGTACGAGCCGACGTACTGACGCAGGTACATCACGCGGGCGCGGCGGAAACGCCGGAGGCGTTCGTGACCGGCGTGGACCCGCCGGATGAAGTCTTCGGGCTCGACGGTCTTAGGCATCGTGCGTGTCCGTGGTGAAGTCGAAGGTCCGACCCGCCTGCCGCTGTCGCTGCCGCAAGCGCGCCCGCATCCGGGCACCGATGGAGTTGGCGGGGGCGAGGCGTTTGGGCGGATTACCGACAGCGGCACGGCCGCCCGCGGCTTTCCCGAGGGCGAGGACGGCCAGCATGTCGGCGATCACGCGGTCGCCGTGCGTGGCGCGGGCCGACTCGCTCTCCGCGACCAGGGCCGACGGGCCGATGTTGCCGCCGGTGAAGTGGACGTAGGTCAACGCTTCGTTGAGCGCTTCGGTGCTGTGGTTGATGATCCCGCCGTGGGCCAGTGCCCGGCGGTAGATGCCTAACACCTCGGCCTTCTTCTGGTTGCTGCTGTGCCAGCCGTAGCGCTTGTTTTCCTTTTCGTCGGTCTGCCCGACGATCTGGTCGCGCCAGTAGAACGGGTACTGGTGGACCTTGACGACCTGGCGACCGAAGTCCCAGCCGGGCGCACCATTAGCCTCCCAGATCAGCAGGGGGCGACCGTTGCGGCGGGCACCGCCGACCCAGAGGCAGAGGGCGCAGACGGTCCGCCCGAACTCATACGGCGGGGTGTTGGCGTCGCTCCACTCGGCTACCTTCTCGCGGGTCTCGACGCAGACGACCGAAGCCACGCTGTTGCTCGCCCCGGTGCCCTTCGAGATGTCGCAGGCGACGACGTAGTTGAGGGTCTGATCGAGGCGGCTGCCGATCAGGCGGCCCCACACCTTGAGTTCGTTGCCCGCACGGGCGCGGACCTTCTCGGCCTGGGCGCGTTGCAGGATCTTCGGGATGTCCTTCGACTGCACGGTGCGGTCGAAGTCGATGCTGAACGTGTTGCGGGGCTTGCGGGCGAACTGCTGCTTGTGTTCCTCGATCACGGTAGGCTCGAAGAACACGTCGCCCGAGCCGATGTGGTCGAGGTCGATTTCCTGGGCCATCTCTTGCGGCGACCGCTTCTTCGCCTCGTTGTCGTACCACGGCGAGCGGATCTTCCACTTCTTGGTCTTCTTGACCTGCTGGGTGTACCGGCCGCGTCCCTTCTCGGGGTGTTCCCACCACGGCAGCACGAACACCTTGACCTGGCCCGACGCCCGCCACTTCGAGTACGCGGTGCCCGGACCCCACGGCGTCGAGTTCGAGAGGATGCACGGCGTCACGTCCTGCATCGCGGCCTTGATCCGGTCGCCGTGTTCCATCTTCGCCATCTCGTCGAGCAAGGCGGCCTTACGTCGGTCGCCCGAGCCCGCGGCTTTGTTGGACGACTCGCCGTCGATGCGCGACCCGTTGCTCTCGTTGACGATGTGCAGCCGCGTCCGCTTGATCTTGGGCTGCATCCACTCGGGCAGCATCTTGTGGATGATGTCGTGCTTGGCCATGAGTGAACGCTGGTTGCCGGGCTGGTCCACGTCGGACTCGACGCGGGACAGTTCGAGGAACAGCGAATCGTCCTGGAACAAGAACTGGTGGTGGATCGCGCCGATGTGGTTCCACGACGAGCCCATGTCGCGCGACTTGTCGGTCAAGAGGTGATAGCCCGTCTCCATCGCGTCTTCGAGGGCCAGCAGGTGTTCGTCCTGGATCGCCCACGTCACCCACGGGATGTACTTGTGACGGGCCGGTCGGGCCTTGCCCGCCTCGTCGGTCTCCTGGACGCGGAAGGTGAAGCCGAAGGCGTTGAGCCAGAACAGCAACGACTCGCTCGACGCCTGATACAACGCGTGTTGCAAGCCGGGGTCGGCGTCGGCCTGAGCGAGTAAGGCCGCCCGCCATTGGAGGTTCTTCGCGGGGGCTTTGGGCACCTTCCAGCCGGTCACCGGACATATCCAGATCGGTGGCGTATCCGGGAACGGCTCGGTAAGGTTCGGCTTGTCAACGAACGAGTTAGCCATAAAGTAGTGTGAGCTATGCTGCTCTGGTAAAAATTCCCCAAAATGGAGCTATTAAATGCCGGGTGATGATGTCAAGAAGACTTTTGTTGTTGTTTTTCTTTCTGGAATCGTGGGTGCGTTTGCGGCAGGTGTTACCGCTATTGTGTTTGTAGAGGCTCGTATCAAAGCAGGTGTTAAACAAGAGCTTTCGATTAGCGCTCCGCCGTTGATTCAAACTGAAGTTCAGAAGCAACTAAGTTCGGCCTTGACAGTAGGACACACGCACCCGTCTAGAGACGTGCCTATTGGAACTGTGCTCGCCTACTGGGGAACAGAAGCTGATCTGCCGCCGGGCTTCTTGCCATGTGCTGGCCAAACTCTGAGCAAACACGATTACAGCGATTTGTTCGAGCATTTTGAAAGATTCTCAGCAACTCTTCCTGACGAGCGGTTTGTACTTCCCGACTTGCGAGGGGAATTTATCCGAGGCTTAGATAACGGACGAAGCGTGGATATCGATCGGGTATTGGGCAGCTTTCAAACAGACAGTTTCGAGGCTCATGTGCATAGATACGCTTACGGGAATGGCGATGGGCCAGTCCAAGGACCGTGGGCACACAACCACGGTCAGTCGCACGGACAGAACCGGGGAAGACCCGATGCTCTTACCCAACCTGCTGGAGAAGAAACCGAAACCCGTCCACGCAACGTCGCATTGCTCTACATAATGAAGGTCGCGAACTAACTCTCATTCCGCGCCGTGGCCTGTGCCTTACTCCGCGTTGGTGGTTTTGGCGGTATCGGGCATGGGGTCTCCGTAGGCGGAATGCAAGGACGGATGAGCCGCGAGCGGACGCCCGCGTGTTCAAGGGCACCCTCGGGGGCGATGATCCGCTTGCGTCCGTTGTCGAGGACGGTGACGTGGTGGCCTTGGCCGCCAGACTTGAGGCGAGAGCTGATCGCGTCGGCGACGAACGGCTTGAGGTCTACTTGTTCTGGCATGTGGTCTCCAGGCTAGAAGTGAAATTCCGGGTGACGGATCGAATCGCTACCCGGAAAGTTGAGGGCTGTTTCGTCGCCCCCAGGAATCACGGCTGGGGTTCAGCGTCACCCGCAGGCCGCCCAGCGTGCCTTTGTTCTGCCCCGGTGATCTTGGCGAGGATCGCGTCACCGGTTTCCCTGGCCCGTTCCTGGGCCATCTCCGCGACTTCATCTGACCGCTTGCCGACGTTCTGCTTGGCGCTCTCGTCGGCGTTGGCGACCTTGCCTTCGAGGCGGTCGAGCAGCATCGACATCGCCCACTGCTTGGGCGGGTAGTACAGCATCCGCGGCTCGTCGTTCGTGTCGTTGGGGGCGGCTTCGTGGAACCCCACCGCGTGCTTGAACAGCATCACCGCCGCGGCCTCGGCACGGGTCAGGATCACGCCGTCGATCTCGGTGTGCTGCCGGGCGAGCTTGTTGAGGTGAGCGGTGACGAGTTTTTGGTTGAGATGCGCGGCCACAGATAGGATTCCCCGGTCGAGTTCATGGGAAGTAGGCCACCCGGAATGTAAAAAAGCCAGGGAATATGGCCGCTGGCAGCAGAATTATCACGTCGGTACGATGAAGTTATGCGCGACGAAGACGACATCCGGGAGGCGATCGAGGCGTTTGACCAGCACGATCCTCATAAAATTCCGGCCCGAGTGATTATTGGGTTGGTTAGTGGGTTGTTCTTGATCGTCTTTTTCTGCTTTCTGGTGCTGGGATATGTAATGCTCGGCCAGTTTTTGGGGCCACACGGGGGGAGTATCTTCGGCAACACCGCATTACTCGGGGATAGCTTCAACATACTCACAGCACTGTTCAGCGGCGGTGCGTTGGTCGGCGTGATATTCACGTTGCTGCTTGGCCAGAAAACATTGCGTCTTCAAAAGAAAGAACTGCGTGATAACACTGAACAACTAGAGGGCCAGAAGGACGAAATGATTCGTCAAAATCAGCATCTCGGCCAACAAGCAATCACGAATCAGTTTTTTCAAATGCTCAATAGCTGGCAGGAGCTAGTTGCGCGGACCACGGTGACATATCAGGGCAGGCGGACTAACGACAAACCATTCACTCACATCGTCAACAACATAATTGAAGAATGCAATGGCTTAGTCGCAGAGAAGAAAATTGATTTGAATGACCCGAATATTCAATGGGGGAAGATCTATGCCGCAGCGTAAAAGCAGCAATATCTTGACACGCTTGGCAATTACTTTCGGCTGTTTTTTCAGATAGTTAAGTTTGTCGATTGTGCTGACGACACGGCTCTCGATTTCGACGCTAAATACAGCTTGGTCAAGGTACTCCGTGCGCATCTCTCGAATTCTGAAATCGTTCTCCTGGCAATGAACGCACAAACCACGTTCGGCGATGCGTTCATACCGTATATTGAAGACTACAAGTTGTTGAAGAATTATGCGCCAACGTATTCGGGATTCAAGATGAATGATCCGCATCCGGCATACGCTAAGTTGCGGTACTCGATTGATAGTTGGGTGAAAAATACATATCCAAATCAATTTCCTGAAATCCAGGATATTGATTAGTAAAAAACTCGAATTTCTACGTGCCGGGATTCAGTAAGTAAACCTCCCCCGCCCGGAGTCCCGCTCAACCCGAAGGTGCCACCCGCCCCCCTGGGGCCGTCCCCGCGCGCCGCGCGTCCCGCCGTGCGCGTCCTCTTTCGCGCGCGTGCGCGTGCCCGTGCGCGTCCATCTGTCCGTGCGCGTCGTGCGCGAAAACACCATAAAAACAACGAAATAGACTTGCATCCCGCGAAACGTGTTGCATGGTTGCGGTGTCACACATTCACCGCGAGTCGATCCGCTCGCCTAACACACGGGACGCAACCCATGCCAAACGTCTACTTCTTCATCGGGACCGCCGCGGGCGGTGCGCTCGCTCTCGCCATCAACCTACTCGGCTGACGCCGGGCCACGAATTTTATCGTGCCGCCCGTGCGTCTGGCTGGCCACGGGCGGCTTTCGCCCCGCGAGTTGTAAAAAACGCGGGGCAGAAACCCGTGCGTTGTGTTGGGGTTGGTAAGTAGCCAACTCGGGCAACGCGACAAACTCCAAACGGGAGAAAGCCATGTCAGCCCCGGTAGAAAACCTGTTGCCGATCCATGAGCAATTCGACGCCGATAGCGTGATTGCCAACATCCTCAATCGAACGGATGAAAAACCTTGCGACATCGAACGCCGTTCGGACGCTGAAATACTCATCGACGCCCATACCGAATCATTAGCGGATATCCGCCCGCTGCTCGACGGGCCATATACCGTCTCCATCGACACCGAAGACATCGAATCCGAAGCGGATCAACTCGATACGCTCTGCGCGCGGTACACCATCGCCCAACACCTCGCCACGCTCAACGAACACCTCAACGGCATCACGGACGGGTCGGACGCCGGTATCCGGGACATCCTGCCCGCCGCGATCCTCACCGAAACCGGTATCCGCACGGCGTTGCAATCGGGCATGATCGGCCGGGCCAAGACGGGCAAGGTGTTAAGCCGTGCCGAAGACAAACTCAACGCGGGCGACACGTCCGCGCTGCTTAATATCCGCGCCCGCAACCTGATATCGGTTTTGATCCAAGCCAACGCGTGGGCGGCGGACAGCATCCGCAAAGAGATTGTCAATCACCGTTTGATTCTTTCGTTCAACCCGAAGCACATCGAACGGCTGGGGCATTACGGCAACTGCGACAACACCGGCGGCGTCACGTCGTGCTTCGGCCGTGGCCGGGAGTTTGGCTTAGCCCCGCTTACCTTGCTCAATTCGCCGGGTAGTTTCGTCGCGTTGCTCGAAGACAAGCTATCCGGCGATTACGTCGGCCGGGCGTGGGGCGTTGTGAACGCTACACGCGACGCGGCGGTACTCAGCAACGTCTACGCGAACGGCGACGGCAAGGCGGCCGAGTTGATCTACAACGGCGTCGGCCAGCTGTTGCGTCGTATCGGGGTCGCCAACACCGGCCCGCAGGCCTACAGCCTGTCCGACATCGACACGGTGTACATCAACCACGGCAGCACGCGGCTCTACACGGCCAGCGCCTACCCCCACCGCGTATGGGGTTGGTTCGAGCCGGTCGCCGAAGACGGGGTGGTTTGTGATTGCTGCGGTGAACGCACCTCATCCGATCAAGCCACCACCGTGGCGAACGGGGATGTCGTGTGTGAATACTGCCTCGACCGCAACTACAGCTACTGCGACATCAACCACGAGTATTACCCCAACGACGAAATCGTCTACGTCGAAGACTCGGATATGCACGTCTGGGATCAATGCGACCAGCTGTATACCAGCCGCGAGGGAACGCATTTCCTCGTCGATTGAATCAACCCCCGCCCCCACCACCCCGAACCCAACGGGAGCTATCCCCATGCTCGAAGCAAGCAAACGCCAACTCACCGAAGCGATCCGATCCAGCGAACCCGCTTTAATCGAACGCTTCGCGTCCCTGCCCCACGCCGTTCGCCTACCGGTCCCGAAACAGCTGGACGCCGTTTATGTTCCGGGGCTTCCGGGGGCCGGTAGTGGCGATCATCCCATCCTACTGGTGGCCCACACCGATACCGTGTTCGACCGCCCCGGCCGCGTGGTCTGGCACGGCCACATCGGGCATTCGGCCCACCCTGACATCGGGTTAGGCGCGGACGACCGGGCCGGGTGTGCGGCGTTGTGGGCGCTCCGTAACACGGGGGCGTCCCTACTCATCGTCCCGGCCGAGGAACGCGGCTGTATCGGGTCGCGGTACGTCGCCGAGCACTACGCCGACCTGCTCAAGCATCACTGCTTCGCGGTGCAATTCGACCGGCGGGGGTCGTCCGATTTGGTGTTCTACGACGGCGAACCCGACGAACTGCTGAATATCCTCGAACCGGCTTACGGCGGCTACGCCGAGGCGGACGGCAGCTACAGCGACGTGGCCGTGTTGTGTCCCGCCCTGGGCATCGCGGGCGTCAATATCAGCATCGGGTTCGACGACGAACACACGCCCGACGAAACCATCGACGCGGCGGCCTGGACGCGGACGGTGGACAACGCCCGCAACCTCATCGCGGCGGGCGACTACCCGCCGATCCCGTATGTCCCCGACCACACGCTCTACGACCCGGACGACTACGGGTTCGGCGACTGGAGCGAAGGCCTGGACGACTTCGACGAACCGCTCGCCGATGTCGCGTGGTGCGACGACTGTGCCCTGGCGTGGGACGCCGACGACATCGACCCCACCGCCCCCGACCCGAAGTGTCCGGTCTGCGGCGGGCCGCTGCTGGTGGCGTGGGAGGCCGCGGTATGAACATGCCCCCACCCCGCCAGCGCAACCCGCTGAACCCCCTGCCGCCGCGTAGCGAGTTGGAGTACCGCACCCACCTCGACCCCGACGGCTACCGCTGGGAAGTGATGCACGGCGACGAATCGATCTACCTCCACCCCACCCCGGCCAAGCGCGAGGCCACCGCCGAGCGGCAGGCCGAACACTGGCTGGACGAATACGAACAATCCGACGCCCGACTCCGCTGCCGCATGTGCGGCTACGACTGGGCCGCCGTGAAGAACCACCTATGAGCGACTACCCCAACCCCCGGAATTGGATCGAGGCGATGGATACGGCGGCGCAGATGCTGCTCGACGACGCCGACGCCACCCCGGAAGATAACCCCAATCGTGACGACTACATCGCCCAGGCTAAGCGTGAAGCCGCGGCCATCCGCAACCTGATCGACCGGATCGAGGACAACGAACTATGAGCAACGTACCCCGATGGCAGCAACGGGCCGCCCAGTACCTCATCGACCGGGCGAAGTTCGAGAAGTCCTCCGTGGGCTTCACCGCCGAACAGTTGGCCGAACTCAACCAGCGTCGACGTTACATGCCCAACGATTCCGACATCATCGGCGAGGCCGTGGCGCTCTACGTCGATAGCTGGATCATCCCGGTCCTCGAAGCCCTCCGCGACGGCGACCGCGAGACCGCCGAAGCCTACACCCTACGCTGACCTCCCGTTGCCCGGCACCGGCCTGACGGTTGGTGTCGGGTTTTCGGCCGTCTGCCGAATGTCCTGGCCCGCTATCTACGAAATGTACATCCCCCGGAAAGTCGGATTATGGCGGATTCACAAGCCTATGCCGGGAACGACTTTGCCTGGATGAGTGTCAGCCAAATGCGGCTGGCCCGCAATGTCCTGGCCCGCATAGTTTTTCTTGACTATGTACTCATGTTGTCGTATCCGTTGCCCTACATACCTACGTTCTACTTTCTTTTTACTTCTTCCTACTCAAACAAAAACACATAGCGGGCCAAAAACATAATCAAGACAAGGCGAAACAGCCTATTGCCCGCCCCCAAAACAACTTAGCAAGAATCTCCACAAACTATGTCAGTGATCTGTACCCGGCCCGCTTCATCCTGGCCCGTTCGATAGCGGCCCGTGTACAGAACGCAGTCCTCTCTCGCCCCGTCCTGGGGAACCTTCACGGAGACATTCCATGCCCCCACCCCCGACCCCGGAAGTATCCCCTCCCCCGGAATCGCTCTACCCATCCATCCTCGATCGTCTCAACCCGGCCACGCCCTCGGGCCAGCGACGCTTCCGGCACTACCTCGAACTGGTGGCCGACGGCGACGCCTCGGCCCTCGCCGCGTTCACCGCCGACGACCCGGCGACCCCGTGGCCTTCGTACGCGCTCAACCCGTTGTGCGGCCCCTCGGCCCCGGACCCGACCGTCCTCTGCCCGACGCCCGACGGCATCGACCGACCGGCGTCCCCTCGGGCGGCGACCGACCTCGGCGGCTACAGCCCCGCGTCCGGGTTCATGCTCGGGCCGTGGGTCCATTGGGGCGTCGGCCTCGAAGTGCTGCCCGCAGGCGACCCCCGGCAGGCGCTAACTTTCACGCCCACGCTTGCGCTTTTCGAGCATTGGGAGTGGTGGTGCCGCATCCCGATCCCCGGCACCCGCAACCGGCACGGCCACCCCCGGACCATGAGCCAGCTGCTGGACGCCGACGCCTCGGCGAGCCTCGAACCCCGCGACTTTGAATGGCTGCTCAACGCGGCGCTCACGCACCCCATGAACTGGCGAGCCGCGGGCCTCGAACCCCCACGACCCGCCCGTCACCGGCTGGCGAGCGGCCCGTACCGCGGCCAACGGGTTCGGGGCTACCTCGGGCTTCGGGCTCACGGGATCAGCGACGGGACGATCATCTTCGATGCGCCGAAACCGAAAATATCCAAGAAAATCAATGAAAAATCGGATTTTGGCGGACCCGCCGCCCCCGGAAGGTGGCGTGTGAGTCGGTCGGTCAAACGTGACGCGGAGATCGTCAACGACTGGTTCGTGCAGAGCGGCTACCGAATAACCGGCAGGTCGGAACACTGGTCGCCTTACCCGGACCTCTACGCGAGCCTCATGTCCTGGGCCAACGACCCCGACGCCTCGGGGCGGTGGTTCAGCCAGCGCGGCATCGACCCGCTGCTCGACTACCGCGACCCCGAGACCGGCCCGGCGCGGCTGGCCAAGCTGCTGCGAGCGATCAACGAACCGAAGCTGGCGGTGCGGCAACGCCGGGGCAGCGGGGGGAAACGCGAGCAAGGTCTGTCTGGATTGCGTCACCCTCGGTAATTCCACTGAATTTTTCGGGGGTGGGTAAATTCCCCACACCCGCACTAAGAAAGTGCCGATAACACTTCCGTTTTCGGTTCCGTCTCGGTGTCCTGTCTTGTCTCTGTTCCGGCCCAATCCGGCCCGCTAAGTCCCACCTCAGCCAGAGAGATGTTGTCACACATTCAGCCTCTAACACAGAGGACGCCCGTGACTGAGGTGGGGCTTAGCGGGTCGGGGATGCATCGATAATCTGCTGACGGGTGCCTGTTTCTGAAAGAGCCTAGGCAGCGTGGGCGGGGTCGTGAACGGGGGCAGGCGGGGAAAATACTTACAACCCTGTTCTATCGGCGCGTTCGCCGCTTGACTCAAGCGCGTGCGGGCGGCGGTGTAAATCAACGCCCTTACAAAAAGTACACGCTCTAAGGTTCAAGTCCAGAAAAACTTGCTTTTCGCTGTTTTTGTGGTTTACTTCTCCCGTCACACATTCATTTCTCTATAGCACAGAGGATCACCCGTCATGTCCCAACTACATGCCGATGTCTTGGACCGCCGCGGCGACATCCACCGCGACGCCCTCGTCCTGTACACCGTCGTAAAAGGCAGCCCGCAGATCGCCCCCGGCGACGTGGACACCAGCGGCGAGCCGATCCCCGGCGGCCACGACAGCCCCGTCGTGCTCGACGTGGTGGACGCGGCCACCGACGACACGATCCTCGGCACGATCGAAGACGCCGAACTCGAACGGCTCGAAGGTCTCATCCTCGAAGACCACCGCATTTCTCACGAAGCCCACGCCCACCCCGCCTGAACCTCCGGCCGATCCGGTCGGTCGTGTTCAAGCGTGCGATGTCCTGCGGGCCTGCACCACCCACCGACCGGTCGGCTTTTTCATTTCCTCTAGCGCAATCCCTGCGCCCGTCCCCCCGGAGTCTGTCATGTCTCACCCCGCCAACGCCATTACCCGTGAACTCGACGCCACCCACGCCCTCCGCCGCAAATTTCCGGCCCTCGGCCAGACGGCCTTCGCCCGCGCGATCCTGCTGCGGCAGTACCGCCGCTTCCACCCCCCCGACATGAACGAGCAATCGAAGCAGCAGACCGATCGGCTCGTCGATCAGGCCAAGGGCGCATCCACCTTCTACAGCATCTACTCCCGCGTCCGTCGCTTCGACGCCAAGCTCGCCACCGAAGCCGTCGCCGCCTAACCCCCGGCCCCCGGAAGGCCTGAACCGCATGGACCCCCACATCGCCCGCATTCTGATTGCCGCAGGCTTCCCGCCGAAGGTCATGGTCCTCGACTACGAGACGTTCTTCGATGCGGACTACAGCCTCAAGAAGATGACGGCCCCGCAGTACATCGCGGACGAAAGATTCGAGTTGTTGGGGACCGCGTGGAAACTCGGCGACGCGCCCACCACGTTCACGCCCACCGGCCCGATGGTGCCCGGCAACGTCACGCTCGTCGGCCACAACCTCGGCTTCGACGCCATGCTCATGGCCATGCGTTACGGCGTGCGTCCGAATTATATGATCGACACCCTGAGTCTCGCCCGCTACGTCTTGCCCAAGCACAAGGTGGGGCTGGCGGACGTGGCGAAGAAGCTGGGGCTACCAGCCAAGGGCGACACGAAGCAGTTCAAGGGCCTCCGCTTCGACGAGTTGTGGGCCGACCCCGACAAGCTCGCCGCCATGCGGGGGTACGCCTGCGGTGACGCCGACCTCACCCACCAAGTCTTCCACTTGCTGTTGCCCGAGATCGACAACCCGGCCATCGAGTTGCGCCTGATCCACCACACCACGACGCTCGCCACCACCCCGGTCCTCCGCTGGGACCGGGGCGGGGCGGCGGACCTCCGCGGGCGGATGCTCGCCGAACAGGACGCGGTACTCGACCAGGTGTCGTGGGTCCACGAGACCCACGCCGCCGTTCAACACAGCCAGCCCGCTTAACCCGGAGAACCATCATGCCCCGTTTCTCAAAGCTCCCCCGCATCCTTAACGCCTTGTGGTCTGTCGTGCGGTACGCCTTCACCGCCGGGCTGACCTACGAAGACCTCCAACGCAACATCGTGGACCTCCACACCGTCCGCCGCGGCCTGCGGGCCTGCATCGACGAGAAGAAGGCCGCGGCCGACGTGCGCGACGAGACCATCCGCGTGCAGGGTGAACGCATCGCCGGGCTTACGGCAGACCTCGCGTGCGCCGCCGAGGGCAACAAGCAGCTGCACGCCGAGAACGTGCGGCTGCAACTCAAGCTCGAATCCATCGACATCGTGCTGAACAGCCCCGTCGTCGCTCATGGCTAAAGCCCCACCGACAACCCGGACCCTGGTTAGCGGCAACCTGTCGTTCGAGGCGATCCTGCGTCACGAACTCGGGGACGAGAAGCCGCCTATGAAACACGGCAAGCGCGGCCCGATCCTCGCCATCGCCGCGGACGACGAGGGGCGTGAACGCCTGCTCAAACACCCCAACCCCCGCGTCCGCGACCTCATGGAAGCGCGGATCGGGATCAAGTCGTGGCCGACGCACGTGAAGCGGCTCGACACCATGACCGCCCAGGCCGACGCCTGCGGCGGCCAGCTGCCCGTGCAACTCAAATACTGCGGCGCTCACACCGGCCGCTGGTCCGGCGACGGCGGGTGGAACGCCCAGAACTTCGGGGCACGCGCCCACCCGCTGATCTCCGAAATCCGCGGCTTGATCCTGCCGCCCGAGGGGCACGTCCTTATCGTGTCGGACTTCTCGGCCATCGAAGCTCGCGGCTTGGCGTGGCTCGCCGGTGAGGAAGACACGCTCGACGTGTTCCGACGCAACGGCGACATCTACGTCGAGATGGCGGGCAAGCTGTCGGGCAAACCCACTTGGAAACCCCGCGACACGGACCCGCCTCCGGTCTTTGCCCGCATGAAACGGCTTCGGCAGATGGGCAAGGTCACCGTCCTCGGCTGCGGTTACGGCATGGGCGGCAACCGCATGAAGGATTACGCGGAAGGCATGGGGCTGGTCCTCAGCTATACCGAAGCGGCTGACCTTGTGGACAGCTACCGCAACGCGGTCCCCGCCATCCCGCAGTTCTGGAAGGACATCGAAGAAAAGGTGATCTACACCGCTCGGTACACGTACCCGTCCGACCTCCGCGGTTTAGAGATCACGATGGACCCGGCCAAGGACGTTCTCTATATCCGTTTTCACTCGGGCCGACGCCTGCGCTACCACCATCCGCGTGTCGATGAGACCGACTACTACCCGCGGTTCTGGTGCAGGCATCCGCCGCCACGCAACCACCGCATCGATATGTGGGGCGGTTTCTTGACCGAGAACATCGTGCAGGCGTTTTGCCGCGACCTGCTCGCTCCCGTCATTCTCGAAGCCGAGGCGATGGGTTATCGCGTGCCGCTCCACTGTCACGACGAGATCGTGGCGGTCGTACCCGAGGGCGACGCAGACAAAGCGAAGATCGAGATCGAGCAAATGATGTCGGTGACACCGGCTTGGGCGAAGGGTCTTCCACTCGCCGCCGAAGCACAGATCACAGATCGCTACTGCAAGTAAGCGCTTACTTTCCGGGGAGACATCTTGACCGAGGACGAACGCAATGCAGAAATTGAACGCTTGTTCGGCGCGAAGCCGACCAGGAAACACCGCAAGTCCACCGGCTCGCCGAAGCCGAAGGCCAAGCCCAGCGGCGACTCCGAGGCGTCGGTCATGGCCGAGTTGCACGGCGTCCTCGCCCGTCATCCCGGTATCCGCATGTTCGAGCGACGCACGGTTGGGGTGTTCGACCGGGGCGGTCGGAACGTCGCCGTAGGCGTCAAGGGGAGGGCCGACTATTGGGCGGTGCTAAGCAACGGCCGCCACGTCGAGATCGAAGCCAAACGCCGAGACGGTCGAGGTCGGCTCTCCCCTCATCAGGTGTCGTTTCGTGAGTTCTGCCGCGAACACTACATCCCGTATGTCGTGGTGAAGAACGGGGCCGAACTCCGGGATTTTCTCGAAAAGCATTTGCAATCCAAGTAAGCCGTGGCACCCTTGAGGTGCCAGCCAAGGTTCTCTTAGCTGGAGTCCGTCCACATGAAACGTGTCCGTAAGCTCTCAACGTCCGCGTTGACCGCTTTCCTCGAATGCCCCGAGCGGTACCGCCTCGCGTATGTCGAGGGTATCCGCCCGGCCGAAGACGCCGCCGTCCTCCGCGTGGGTTCGTCGTGGCACGGCATCCGGGAAGCCATCTCCGACGCCGACGACCAACACGACCGGCTCGACGCCGCGATGGCCTACCTCGACGAGCGCTACGGCGTGGTGCCGAACCACATCAGCCCCGAGGCGTGGGCCGTCGAACGCGAGTCGCTGGCGGTCGCGGCGGTGGCCTACGACTGGCACTACCGCGACGACGACCAGATTGAGCACATCGCGGCCGAGCTTCCGTATGAGTTGCCGCTGCACGACCCCGCGACCGGCCAGCCCGTGATGAACGGCGATGTCCGCAACGGGGTGATCGACAACCTCGTCCGCTTGGCCGACGGCCGGGTCGCGGTGCGGGAATACAAGACCACCAGCCGCGACATCGACCCCGCCGCCGACTACTGGAAGCGGCTCAAGTGGGACCAGCAGATCAGCACCTACCTCGTCTCCGCCCAGCAGATGCAGCGGCAGGGCTTGCTCCTGCCCTACGGCATCCGCCCGAGCGATCCGCTCATCGACACCGTGGTCTACGACGTGATGCGGAAGCCGACGATCCGCCCCAAATACCTCACCCAGGCGGAAACCAAAAGGTTCCGGGGGTCCGGCGAATACTGCGGCCGGGTGTGCGACCTCGACCCCGAGGCCGGAACGATCGACGGCTACGCCTACGAGGTCAAGGCGGGCAAGGGGGGCGAGGCCATCAAAGAGACGCCCACCATGTACGGGGCACGCCTGCTCGAAGCCATCTGTGCCGACCCCCGGAAGTATTTTGCCCGCCGGGAGATCGCCCGCACCGCGGGTCAGCTGCGCGACTATCAGGTCACGCTCTGGAAGGCGTATCAGACCATCGTCTATATGGACGAGAACGACCTGTGGGTCCGCAACATGAACAGTTGCGAGACGCCGTTCAAGTGCCAATACACGGCGATCTGCTACTACGACCAGCCCACGACTAACGGCCAGACGCCGCAGGGATTCAAGCGCATCTTCTCCGTCACGGTCAACGGGGCGGAGGTGGCGGCGTGAAATACCTCTGGCGACTGCTGTTCTGGATCATCGACCGGTCTTCGGTGAAAGCCGAGATCGCGGCGACGTACCTGCCCGAAGACCTGTTCGACCAAGACGTTCTCGACGATTGGGCCACCGAGCGTGGTTACTTGATCGACGACGAGCTAGACGATTGGGCACACGAGAACGGCTATCGGCTGCTCGACGACTACCGCGACGAAATCTATCGCCGCCCCCACTTCTATTAACCCTGACAGCCAAACACACTTTTGGAGATTCAACATGCCCGCTACGAAACCACCGCCCCCGCCGCCCCCGGCCACACCCGCTCGACGTGCGGTGTCGCCCGGCCGCAAAGAGAAGGTCAAGCCCGCCAAGGCCTACACGATCGAGCCTTGGACCGGTGACGGTGAAGGCGAAAAGATCGTCATCTACAGCCCGTCCGGGATGGGCAAGACCACGCTCGCCGCGATGGCCCCGAAGCCCGCGTTCATGGGGTTCGACGACGGCGGTCGGCGGATCAAGCACCCCAAGACCGGCCAAGACCTCAACCGCATCCCGAACGTCGAAGACTTCGAGGACGTTCGCGCCGTCTGTGGCCAGCCGGAAATCTTCACCGGCCCCGGCTACGAAACGCTCGTGATCGACACGGCGACGATGCTCGAACAGCTGATCGAGCAACACGTCCTCGCCACGGTGCCCAAGACCGACGGGGGCTACGTGTCGAACCTCAAAGCCTACGGCTGGAACGACGGGTACAAGCACCTGCTCGACGCGTTCCGCTTGCTGCTCGCGGACCTCGACCGCCTCGTGCGGGCCGGGGTCAACGTCGTGCTGCTCGCCCAGGAGACGGGGCACAAGATGGACAACACCGAGGGGGCCGACTATCGCAAGGCCGGTCCCCACCTCACGCACAACAACCAGGCCTCGCTCGTGCTCGAACTGATCGCGTGGGCCGACCACGTGTTCCGCATCGGCTTCGAGGACACCTACGTCCACACCACCGACGCCAACCAGAAGGTCGGCAAGGCGGTCGGCGAAGACAAGACCCGCGTGATCCGTGCGGCCAACGCCCGGTCGTACTTCGCCAAGTCGCGGACCCTCGACGAAGACCTCATCTCGTTCGAGTCCAAGACCGACGACTCACTCTGGCAATTCCTATTTCCCGCCCCCGGAGCTTCCACACCCGAATGACCCCGCGTAACTCCCTCATCATCGTCCGCGTCCACCGCCCGTCCGAGACCAGGGTCGGCATGATCGTGGTGCCCAAGACCAGCAACAAGGACTACGAACTGGTCGAAATCGTGTCGGTCGGCCGCGGCCACCTCGCCCCGGACGGCAGCTACAACGGCACCGAAGACCTCAAGCCGGGGATGGTCGTTTGGGCCAAAACCCACATGCAGCGCCCCGGCCCGGCCGGGTCGGCGGTCACGATCAAGACCTCGCTGCCCATCACCTTCGGCGAAGAAAACCTCGAAATGGTCAACGAGCAAGACATCGTGGCCGTCGTTGCTGAACCCCATGAAATCAACCCCACGATTCCGGCCCCAGGCAGCGTGATTGAGTTCAACGAAGCCAGTTAATTCCTTACCCACACCCCCTTCCTCTTGGAGATCGGAGACCTTATGCAACCTTTTGACCGAATCGGCACGTTCCGCGGCGTCATCGAAAAGTCCGCGGTGGACGAAAGCAAGAACGGTTGGCCCCGTTTCATCGCCGCCATCAGAGTTGACGAGTATTACGACCCCACCGGTGAACTCACCGAAGACGGCGAACCCGGTTACATCCCGTGGGGTCAGTACGAGATGGGCGGCACCGGCTACTTCACCCTGTACGGCAAGAGCGGGGCGACCGCGACGTGTGCCGCGATCATGGCCTTGCTCGATTGGAACGGGTACGACTTCGAGGCGTTGGCGAACGCCGATCTCGAAGACAAGCGCGTCCTGATCCGCGTGGTCGAGGACACCTACCCGCAGGCGAAGTCCCCGTTCAAGATCGACTGGATCGAAGACCCCGACGCGCCGCCGACGCGGGAGTTGAAGTCGCTCGACAGCAACGGGCTCAAGGCGTTGACCGTCAAGTTCAAGGGCCAAGCGCCCGGCCCGGTGGCGAAACCCGCCACCGCTCCGGCCAAGCCGCCCGCCGCGAGCAAGCCGAAGGGTGCCGCCAAGCCCAAGGCGGAATCCGGGGCACCTTCCGGGGGCGGGGGCGGGGGCGGGGGCGAGGGAAAGCCGCAGGCCCCGGCGAAGCCCGCCACGCCGACCCCCTCGACGACGAAGAACTCGACGCCCGCCTCGCCTGCTTCATCCCCGGCGGACGACGCGCCCGCTCCCGTCGCTAACAGCGACGAAGCGTGGGCCAGCGTCTACGCGAGCAAACCCGACGCCTTGGCCGACGACGCCCTGGCCGAACTCTGGACCGAGGCCGTGTCGTTCGTCTCGGGCGGCGACCCGTCCAAAGAACTGACGCCCGAGCAATGGACCCAGGTCCGGGACGACGTGCTCAGAGATATCGTGAACCAAACCGCCCCCGGAAACGCCGCCGCGGCCTAAGCCGCTCCGCAGGGCCACCGTTCGGGGTGCCGCGGGGTTCGAGTCCCCGGCCTTGCCTTCATTTCGGTTCGCTTCACTTCTCTTTCCGGGTACCAACGTGACATCTCGTATCTGCTGGCTCACCTTCTGGGTGTACCTCGCCCTGTGCATCTAATCCATGCCCAAGCCCACCCTCCCATCGTGGCCGGAGCTTAACGCCGTTCTGCACCGGAACCTCGTGACGTACCCGGTCCTGCTCGACGAACTGGCCGTAGACCTCAGCGTCGGCACGTCGTCGCTCGTCCGCCTCGAAGCGGGCTTCGCTCCGTTCGTCGAATTTACGAAGAAGGGCACCCGCGAAACCTTCCACGCCGGGCCGTGGTGGACCTTCCCCGGCCGCAACGAGCGGGGCGAGGTCATCGGCGTGTTCTTGCGCAAGGCGCTCGACGGGAAGGCGGGCAAGGCCATGTGGCCGGGGTCGGGTATGGGGCTGATCTACCCGGTGCCCGAGGGGTTCGACCCGGCGTCGGGCGGCACGCTGCCGGACTTCCGCCGCGTGAGCGAACTCGGGACCGCGTGCCCCAAGTGCGGCAAAGACGACTGGTGCATGGTCGCCGGTGACCCCGAAGACCCGTCCGCGGCCATCTGCGGCCGCGTGTCCGAGGGCTCGCTCAGGCGGACGGCGGACGGGCAGAGCTACGTCCACGTCCTCAAGCCGTCGGCGATCCGCAAGGTGCCGCCGCTGGCGGAACACGAACTGCTGGTGCTGGTGCTGGAGGGGGCCAGCGACGTGGCCGCGGCCCTCGACCTCGGCCTGCTCGCGGTCGGCCGACCCAACGACAAGGGCGGGCTCACCGCAGCCGCGGAGTTGCTGCGGGGACGCGACGTGGTGGTGGTCGGGGAGAACGACAAAAAAGCCAACGGCGACTGGCCCGGCCGGGACGGCATGGACACCGCGGCGAAGATGCTGGCGGACGCGGCGGCTTCGGTCAAGACCTGTATGCCGCCGCCGACCTGCAAAGACCTGCGCCAGTGGGTCCGGGACCACGGCCCGTCGGCGGCCGACATCCTCGACCAGGCGAGCGATCCGGCGACCGGCGACATCTTGCCGACCACCGAGTTCAACCAGCTGTGCAAACACTGGCTGTCGGAGTGCCATTCGGACGGCAGCAACACCCTATTGCTCCGCCGCGACGGGGCGTTCTACGACTTCGACTTTGATCGGGGCTGCTACACCGAAGTCCACAAGGACGAGTACGTCTGGGCCAGCCTGCAACGCTTCCTCGACGGCAAGCGTCACGTCGTCTCCACCCCGAAGGGCGACAGCGTAGAGCCCTACGAACTCGACACCTACAAGCTGAACAACATCCTGAACATGACGCGGGGCAACTGTTCGGCGGGCAGCGACCCGCCGTGCTGGCTGAGTCCGGGGCCACACCCGGCGACCCGCGACATGATCGTGTTCCGCAACGGCATCCTCGATGTCCGGTCGTTCATCGACGGGGACTACCAGCTGCGGCCGCCGTCGCCGGACTACTTCACCACGGTCGCCATCCCCCACAACTTCAACCCCGACGCCTACGACCAGTTGGACACGCTGTGGGCGTACACCGACTCGTCCCTCAAAGACGACCCGGCGAAGTTCGCGTTGTCCCAGGAGTGGGCGGGGTACCTGCTGTCCTCGGACACGTCGATGCAGAAGTTCATGTACGTCATCGGCCCGCCGCGGGCCGGTAAGGGCATCTACATCTCGCTGCTCGAACACATGGTCGGCGAGAAGCAACGCGCCGCGACCAACTACCACGCCCTGGCGAAGGACTACGGCACCGCCAAGCTCGTGGACACCCTCGTCGCCACGATGCCCGACGCCCACGACGTGCCCAAGGGCGTGGCCGGTCAGCACGTCCTGGAGATCCTCAAGTCCGTCACCGGCGAAGACACAATCGACATCAACCGCAAGCACCTGCCCGCGATCTCGCGGAAGCTGCTATCCCGGTTCACGATCGCGTCGAACCACATCCCCGCCTTCCCCGACGAAGCCTCGGCGCTGCGTGACCGCCTGCTGATCCTGCCGTTCACCGAATCGTTCCGCGGCCGCGAGGACCGCAACCTCCGCGAGAAGCTGTTCGGCGAGATCGAGGGCATCATCATCTGGGCGTTGCACGGCCTGGTCCGCCTGCGCAAGCAGGGTCACTTCACCGAGACCAAGAACGCCGAGCGGATGAAAGACACGTTCCAGCGGCAGGCGTCCTCGGTGGCGGCCTTTGTCATCGAGCGGTGCGCCGTCGAGCCGGGCTTGAAGACCACCCGTACCCGCCTGTACAGCGAGTACGTCGCGTGGGCTCAGCACAACGGCATCGACGAACCGCGGCAACGCTCACAGTTCGCCACGGAAATCCGTAACACCAACCCCAACATCACCGTCCTCGGTGAAGCGATCCAGGGGATCGGTCTGCGTCCGCTCTGAAAATCATTTTTTTCTGGGAGAACTATATGTCTCGCGTCTACCTCTCCGGCCCCATGACCGGTCTGCCCGGCCACAACTTCCCGGCGTTCCACGCCGCCGCCGCGGACCTGCGGCGACGCGGCGACGTGGTGCTGAACCCGGCCGAGAACTTCGGGGGCCTCGAATCGCTGCCGCGGGCCGAGTACATGCGGCTCGACCTCCAACACGTCCTGCACGCCGACGAATTATTGGTGCTGGACGGCTGGGAAGCCAGCCGGGGCGCTGCCCTCGAAGTCGCCGTCGCCCACGAACTCGGCCTGCCGGTCCACGAATACGACCCGACGTTCTTATCCTGCCGCGGTGTTGAAGTGCAACCCGGTCGGCTCGAAGTGATCGAGAAGGAGGCCGCTTGAACAAACTCCCCACCGACAAAAAAGCCCGCAAAGAACGTCCACTCGCCCGCGGGCTGCTCGACTACTTCCCGAAGGCATTGGCCGCGGTGGCCCACGTCAGCTTCGTCGGCAACCAGCAACACAACCCCGGCGAGCCGATGCACTGGGCACGCGACAAATCGCCGGACCACGCCGACTGCATCCTCCGGCACCTGATCGACCGTGGCAGCTTCGACGACGACGGGCTGCCGCACTCGGCGAAGGTGGCGTGGCGGGCGTTGGCGATGCTTGAATTAGAACTCGAACAACACCCTGGGAATCTTCCGGGGGATATTCCGGGGAACCTTCCGGGGGAGAACGATGGCGCGAACGCTTGTGATCGGTGATATCCACGAACCCGTGACCCATCCGGGGTACTTCGACTTCATCAAGTACATCCGCGATGAGTGGCAGACGGATCAGACCATCTTCATCGGTGACGTGGTGGACATGCACGGGATCAGCTTCCATTCGGCCCACCCCGAAGCGCCGGGGCCATGCGACGAGTACGAGCAGGCCCACGACGGCATCCACAAGTGGTACGGCGAGTTCCCGAAGGCCCGCGTGTGCATCGGCAACCACGACGAGCGGATCGTCCGCCTCGCCGAGTCGGTGAACATCCCCAGCAAGTTCCTGCGGAACTACAACGAAATCTGGGACACGCCGGGATGGGAGTGGGGCTACGACTTCATCGACGACGACGTGTACTACTTCCACGGCACCGGCAACGGCGGCGGGGCCAGCGGCTCCCCGGCCTTCAAGGTCATGCAGGAACAACTCATGTCGTCGGTGATCGGGCACTTCCACACCAAGGGCGGGGTGCAGTGGACCGTCGGCCCGACCGCCCGACGCTTCGGCATGGACACCGGCTGCGGCGTGGACGCCCGCAAGTACGCCTTCGCCTACAACCGCCACAGCAAGAAGAAGCCCATGCTCTCGTGCGGCGTGGTGATCGACGGCCACCCGTACCACGAGATGATGCCCTGCGGCCCCGGCGAGCGCTTCCACCGCGGCCAATACCAGGAAGGAGGCCCCCGCCCCCGGAAATCCCAGCAATAAACACCACAACTTCGTGACCGACCTCTCATCTCTGGCTCACTTCATCTCACTTCTCTCCGAGGGATTCATCTTGAAATCGAAACACATCATCTACGTTACGGCGCTCGCCCTACTCGCCAGCGTCATCGCCGCCTGCTCGGGCCTCGACTTCGGCGACGTGATCTCCGTCAAAACTCCGCAGGACGTGGTGGAGACCACCGGCTTGCCGACGAAGCTGTCGCTCAACGAAGCCGAGACCGAATACCAGAACTATGTCGAAGACTTCCAACGCGGTGCGGCCCAATGGAAGGGCAACATCGAGAAGCAGAACCAGGTCCGCGGCGTCGTCAACCAGTTCACGCTCGGGGTGCTGGATTCGGTCGGCCCGGCGATCGCCGGGGTGCCCGTGCTGGCCCCGTTCGTGCCGCTGCTGACCGGGCTCGGCGGCCTCGTCTTGAAGCGTCCCGGCGACGTGTCGAAGGACGATCTGCGGAAGCAGAAAGAAGACTCGTACAACGCCGGGCTCGAAGTCGGCAAGCAGCTGGCCGCCAGCCCGTCATGACCCCGCGCTTCCCCGAGTCGCGGGCGGAACTCATCCGTCAGGTCGAGGCCCGTGTCACCCACCCCGCGTGCCAGCGGGCGTTCCGCACCGGCACCGTCGAGGTGCTGGGCAAGTTCCGCTCGCTCCCCCCGACCGGCACGCCGGGGTGGGTTCTCAAAACCACGACCACGCACGGCCGCACGTTCCGGCTGGCGTGGTCTTTCAG
>JBCDDZ010000004.1:0-112242 GCA_039180025.1 Planctomycetota bacterium | reverse complement strand
GTGACGGTTAACCCAGTTGGGCGGCTGTCCGATGGTTAGGAAAGAGGAAGCGGAGCCCATGTGGGCCGTTTCCCGGAGATTCACGGAGAAAGGCAAAGGTAAGCCGTATGGGCAAGCAGAAAGATATCCTGACCACCGGCGAAGTCGCCAAGATCTGTAATGTCGCGCCGCGGACAGTGAGCAAGTGGTTCGATTCGGGGCAGCTGCGCGGCTACCGGATCCCGGGCTCGAAGGATCGGCGGATCCCCATGCCGGCGCTCATGCGGTTTATGAAAGCCCACAACATCCCGCTCGATGGGCTCCAGTCCGGCAAGACCCGCGTGCTGGTGGTGGACCAAGCCAGCGAGATCGTGGGCGTACTGACCAAGGTGTTGACCGAGCAGGCAAACTACGAAGTGAAGACAGCGGACACGGGGTTCGCCGCCGGGGTCGAGTGCGAGAAGTTCCGTCCCCACGTGCTGCTGCTCGATATGCACCTGGGCGACGTGAAGGGTGAGGACGTCCTCAAGCTCGTGCGATCCAGCGACGATCTTCAGGCCACGAAAGTCATCGCCATGTCCGGCAAGCTGACCGACGGGCAGGCGCAGCACCTGATGAACTCGGGTTTCGATGGCTACCTGAAAAAACCCTTCCACGTGCGCTCGGTGATCGAAGCGGTGGAAGACGCGGTGGCGATCGTTTATTGAGCCGTGACGGCGGATGTACCACCGCCCGATTTGAAATAAAAATCAGTGAACGCCTCGGCTCAAGCCGAGGTTTTTCTTTGCGCATAAGGATTTGGACGGTGTTAACGTAGCCGAGTTAGATTAAGCTGCCCCCGACCCGATCGTCCCTCATGGAGTACAAGGCATGCCCCGCCCCGCCCTCGATTTTGGTGTTCAGAGTTGGTGTTTCCGGCATTATAAAGACCACGCAACCGTGGCCGAGAAAGCCAAAGGCATCGGCGTCGATTCGATCGAGCTCTGCGAGTTCCACGCCTCGTTTGAGGATGTGGAGGCGTTCAAGGAGGTGGTCAAGGTCTACCACGACGCCGACGTGGAGATCCTGTCGCTGGGGGTGCAGACGTTCACCGGGGCGCCGGTGGAGCGGTCCTGGTTCGAGTGCGCGGCGGCCGCGGGGGCCAAGCATATCTCGGCACACTTCAAAGTCGATTCTTTCCACACCGCGGTCCCCAAGACCGCGGCGCTGGCCGACGAGTTCGGCATCCGGGTGGGGGTCCACTGCCACGGCGGCTACCTGTTCGGCGGATCGACGGACGTAATCGACCACCTGATCAAGCTGGGCGAAGGGCACATCGGGTTGTGCCTCGACACGGCGTGGTGCATGCAGACCGGGCCGACCAAAGGCGACCCCGTGGCGTGGGCCGAGCACTACGCGGGCTCGGTCTTTGGGGTCCACTACAAGGACTTTGTCTTCGATCCCGACGGCCAGTGGCACGACGTGGTGGTCGGGACGGGGAACCTGGACCTGCCGGCTTTCGTGGCGGCGTTGGAAGCGGGCGGGTTCGATGGGATGGCCGTCATCGAATACGAAGCCGACGTCGAAAACCCCGTGCCCGCGCTGACGCGCTGCGTGGAAGAGATGCGGAAGCTCACTCTCTGACGTCGGCGGCTTCGGCTTTTTAAAGAGCGGTATTCTGGAAGGCCTGATGCGGCGCGAAGCGGGGGTTACCGCGGCGGGCCGAGGATGGGCCGGAGCCGGCCGTCGTGCCGATGGATGAGGGCTTGGGCGGCGGCGGGGTCGAGGTTTTTGCGGTGCATGACCAGGGCGAGCTTGACGCGGCCGTCGGCGGCATCGAGGAGCTCGGCCGCGGGGTCGCGGTCCAGGTCGAGTTGCTGGGTAAGGATGCGCAGCGCCCGGTCACGGAGCTTGTGGTTGGTCGCCCGGAGGTCGACCATCAGGTTCCCCCAGGTCTTGCCGAGTTGAACCATAGTGGCGGTGGAGATCATATTCAGGGCGAGCTTGGTGGCGGTGCCGGCTTTGAGGCGGGTCGAGCCGGTGAGCACCTCGGGGCCGACGATAAGCTCGACCGCATGATCCACACGGTAAGAATCGGCGGGCGGCGGCGGCAGGTCCACCGGCGCGTTGCCCGGGACCAGCGGGGCGCGGGTCTTGGGTCGGCGGAGGTTGCGGAGGCGGACGCAGGTGATGATCCCGGTGGGCGTGCCGCGTTCCCGTGCGTAGTTGATGCCCCCCCAGACGAAGGGCGTGGTGCCCCCGGCGGCGATGCCGACCAGGGTGTCCAGAGCGGTGAGTTTCAGGTTGGACAGGGTCAGATGGCTACCGGTGGGGTCGTCTTCCTTGCCCTCGGCGGAGCGACGCAGGGCTTTGTCACCCCCGGCGATGATGCCGACGACTTCGCGTGGCTCGGTGAAAAACGTGGGCGGGCACTCGCTGGCGTCGAGCACCCCGAGTCGGCCCGAGGTGCCGGCACCGACGTAGATGAGCCGTCCACCTTCACGCATGCCCGCCACAATCTGTTCGATGAGTCCGGTCAGGGCGGGCAGGGCCGTGCGGACCGCCCGGGGGACCTCGATGTCTTGTGTATTGATGAGCTGGAGGGTTTGGGCCACGGACAGGGCGTCGATGGCGGCCGCCGAGGCGAGTCGCTTCTCGGTTTCGAGTTGGCTGCGGTCGAGGTCGGGCATGACGTTTTAAGTTTAACGCGGACGGATCGGAGCCGAGAACACGGATACGTCACGCCTCGGCGATCGCGGCGGGTCGACTACACCCGGGGACGCAAGGCGGTGGCCCCGCTCGGCGGTGGGTACGCCCAACTGCCCGCCACGCCGGGTTGGTGGCTGCCGGTCACTTGGGGCAGGCTGACGGCGACGCCATCGGCAGAAAGGGCGCCCAGCACCGCGAACCCCATCGCTTCGCGGGCTTCACAGGGGATCCCCAAGTCGTCGGATCGTTTCAGCTCGGTTTTGGTCAAGATGCGCAGGTTTTCCAGTACCAGCGGATGATGTGCTCCGCCGCCGGCCACCACCCAGCGGCGAGGCTCTGAGGAAGATGGCGGACCTGCGGCGTAACGGGCGACCACTGCAGCAGCGGTGGCGAGCACGTCTTCGGGGCCCGCCCATACCCGGCACTGATCCGCGATGCGCCGCAGCCAGGCGGCGCTGAACTGTTCACGGCCCAACGACCCCGAGCGCCTTATCTCATCAATCGCATCGTGGAGAAACGCAGCGACTTTGGCGGCGGGTTTGCCCCGCAGAGCGTGCCTCCCGTCACGGTCGTACGGCTCGCCGAAATAGTCTTGGCAGAGCCCGTCGAGCAGCAGATTGCACGGGCCGCCGTCGCCGCCTCTGATCTGCGTGGGGTCGGGATGGAGCAGGGTGTGGTTCGAGATGCCGCCGAGATTGATCACCGCGTCGGCGTGCTCGCGGTAGAGGACCCAGTCGGCCAGTGGGGTGAGGGGCGCGCCTTCACCGTCGGCGATGAGGTCGGCCTGGCGGAGGTCGTAGCAGACCGGCAGCCCCAAGGCCCGGACGATCGGCCAGGGATCAAAAAGCTGCCAAGACAAGCGGTCGGCGGGGGCGTGCCAGACGGTTTGGCCGTGGGCGACCACGAAGTCGAGCGGACGCTCGGGGGCGTAGGACTGAATGAGGTCGCGGCACGCCTCGGCGTGGAGTACGCCGAGGTGTCGGGCCGTACGCATGATCTCGAGGGGCGGCATCGGCTGCCCTTGGGCCAACGCGAGCAGGGCAGAACGCAGGCGGTCGGGCAGGGCGGCGGTGGCACTGCCGATGTAATCGGCGGTCATCTCGAGGCCGGTGCCGATGATCCGGGTGAGCACGGCGTCCAGCCCGTCGAGACTCGTGCCGGTCATACAGCCGAGGACATGGCGGACGCGGGGCGGATCGGGGTTGGGCATGCGTCCACGATACCCGGCGGTAGAATCTTCGATGATGAAGACGCATGAAGCGCCCGATCGTCGTCCGCCGACCGGCGTACGTTTTTGGACCCCGCTCCGGGTATGGATGGTGCTGCTGCTGATCCCGGCGGTGGGCTTTACGGTGCCGCGGCTGTGGCGGGGGGCGGATCCGGCGGACGCGGAAGCGGCCCGCGAAGTGCTGCGTGCCGCGGCGTGGCAGGCGGTACAGGACGGACAGATCGAGCGGGACAACGGCGCGATCTACGCCGTGGACGTGGCCCAGCTCGCAACCTATGCGGCCCTGGCGGGGGACCGCGAGCTGTTCGACCCGCTGCGCGAGATTATTCTGGAGAAGCTGCTAGTGCGGCGGGTGCCGGGGGATCCGGCACACGGCATGGTGGCGTGGCGGTACCTGCCCGAGCCGCCGCACCATGACGCGTCGGGGACGACCGAGGCGCTGCGCGCGGCCGAGGCGTTGTGGGCGGGGCAGATCGCGTTCGGGACCGACGACCGGGACACGGTCGCGCTGATTATGGATGCATACCTGCGTCACGCCGCGGTGGACAACGGCGTCTGGATGATCCGCAACTACTTCAACTTGCACCCCGAGGTCTATCACTTCGTCACCAATTCGTTTTTGGTGGACTACGACCCCGACCTGATGGATCGGTTGGCGCAAGCGTACGATCGGCCCGATTGGGCGGAGGTGGCGGAAGCATCGGCGGCCCTGATCGAGCGGGCGCGGACGCCGGCGGGCCTGCTCCACCAGATGATCCGCCCCGAGGTCGCCACGATCATGCCGGCCTTCGCCGCCGGGGGGTTGTATTCGATCAACGGGGTCGAGCAGCTTTCGAACGTGCTCACCGTCGCGGAACGGTGCACGCAGACGAACCCGGAGGTATCGCAAGCGGCGCTGAGGTTCTCGCGGTCGCGGATGCCCCAACTCCGATTGTTCTACGACGCTCGGACCGGCCGGCGTGCCCGCCGCGAAGGGCCCGTGGGCGATACCTGGGCCGGGGTGGAGACGTGGGGGCCGCTGCTGCGGCTGGCGGTCAAGCTAGGCGACGAGCGGACCGAACGCGAGGCGACGGCCAAGGTCATACGCCTTAGCCGCGGGTTCCCCGCCTACACCGGGGAGGACCGGCTGTACCTGCTGAGCGAAGCGTTGCTGGCGCTGGAGTATGCTGTGCAGGCCCAAGCCGAAAGGAACAACGCCCCTTGACCCCGCCCCCCCTTTTTGCCGATTTCGATTTCGCTTCCCTCAAAACCCTGTTGGACCCCTCGGACTACCGGGTGAAACCCGGGAAGAAGACCGACGTCCGTGACCACGCCACGCGTTACGGGGGGCCGATCGACAAACACTTCGGCCAGTCCGCGTTCGACGCGTTGTCGTCCAAGCTCAGCCACCTCCAGGAGCGGCTATATGCCGAGGGCAAGCGTTCGTTGTTGGTCGTGCTCCAGGCGATGGACGCGGCGGGCAAGGACTCGACGGTCCGCCACGTCTTTGGCCCGGTGAATCCGGACGGCTGCCAGGTGACGTCCTTCAAAGCGCCCAGCAAAGAAGAGCTGGCCCATGACTACCTTTGGCGGGTGCACCCCCACACCCCGGCCGACGGGAACATCTCGGTGTTCAACCGGTCGCATTACGAAGAGGTGCTGATCGTCCGGGTCAAAGACTGGGTGCCCGAGAAGACGTGGCGGCGGCGTTACAACCACATCAACTGCTTCGAGCAGATGCTGATCGACGAGGGCACGGCGGTCGTCAAGTTCATGATCCACATCTCGAAGGATTACCAGAAAGAACGGCTCCAACGGCGGCTGGACCGCCCCGACAAACACTGGAAATTCAACCCCGAAGACCTGACCGAACGGGCGCACTGGGATGACTACATGGAAGCGTTCAGCGACGCGGTGACCAAGTGTTCGACCCCCGAATCGCCCTGGTATATCGTGCCGGGCGAACGTCGGTGGTTCCGCAACCTGCTGATCGCGCAGGTGCTGGTGGATACGCTGGAAAAGATGGACCCGCGTCCGCCGGCCGCGACCTTCGATCCGTCTTCGATCGTAATCGAGTGAAACCTACCGGAGAATAGTCCGGGGGTTATTCCGCGGATTCCGGCGGGGTTTGGGCTTCCGGCTTTTCATCGTCCCTTCCGAAGAGACCACCCAGAGCGTTCTGGACTTCGTTGCCGCCGAGCTGTTTGGCGGCTTCGCCGAGGCCGGGGACGACACCATCGACGCGGCCGCCCAGGTCGTCGAGTACCTGACCGGCCACGTCTCCGAGCTGTCCGGAGAGCGCTTCGAAGTTGGGGAAGGCCTGCGAGACGGTCTGGCTGGCATTGAGCAGCACGGTCTCGAGGGTGAACGCGATGACGTCGCTGAGTTCGACGCCCCGGACATCGGTTTTTTGGATGTCGGCCAGTTCGAGGTTCAGGTCTTGCTCGCCCACGCCCGGGATACTGATCCGGCCGATGACTTTGGTATTGGTGATATTGAGGGTGTTGATCAGGAAGCCTTTGCTCCCGCCGGGCTCGCTGACGGAGGGCTCGTCGTCGGTCGAGGGCTCGGGGTCGGCGGGGGCTCCATCGGTGCCGGCGTCGTCGCTTTCGCCTTGTTTCTGGATATTTTTGAGTAGTTCGAGCGTATTGAGCTTGAGGCCGCTGAGTTCGATCAGGATGACCGCACCGTCGACGTTGACCTCGGGCACGACGATTTCACTGCCGCCCAGGAGTGAGCCGACTTTGACTTCGACGTCGGCTTCCTGGAGTTCGAAGAGCTTGGAATCGGTAAACCCTTCGGGGTTGGCCAGCTGGAAGCCGTTGAGCGAGAGTGCGCCGCCGAAGGGGTTGAGCGCGACGCTTCCGAGCGTGGTTTGCACCCCGGTGGCTTTGGTGCCTTGCTGTTCGACGACCCGTTTAATAACCGTGTTGCCGTAGAAGTAGACCCCCACGCCAACGACCAAGACCAGGACGGCAATCAAGGCGAGAAAGATAAGTAGGAATTTTTTCATGGGTTGCTTTCCGGGCCGGAGCGGTGATGTAGACCTAGTTAGATAATATGGGGGGCTGAGATGAATAGAAAGTGAGGAATGCGGATGGAGCCGGAAGAAGCGATGGGTCGGGCGCTGGCGCTGGCGGAGCGGGGCCGGGGGTCGGTGGAGCCGAACCCGATGGTGGGGGCGGTTTTGCTGTCGGCGGACGGCTCGGTGGCGGGCGAGGGGTATCACGAACGCTACGGCGAGGCGCACGCGGAGATCAATGCGCTGTCGGATGCGGCGGCACGGGGGATCGATCCGCGGGGTTTAACGATGTACGTGACGCTGGAGCCTTGTGCGCACCGGGGCAAGACGGGGCCTTGTGCGGAGGCGTTGGTAGAGGCGGGGGTGGGCCGGGTGGTGGTGGCGATGGAGGACCCGTATCCGGAGGTCGCGGGCCGGGGGATCGCGCGGCTTAGGGCGGCGGGGGTGGCGGTGCAACTCGGCGTGGGACAAGACGCGGCACGCCGGCTCAACGAGGCTTACCTGAAACGCGTCACCAAGGGGCTGCCGTGGGTGGTGGCCAAGTGGGCACAGACGCTCGACGGGAGGACCGCCACGGCGGCGGGCCACAGCCAGTGGATCAGCAGCGCCGCGTCGCGGGAGCGGGTACACGAGCTGCGTGGCCGGGTGGACGCGGTGGTGGTCGGAGTGGGCACGGTGATCGCGGACGACCCGTGGCTCACGGCCCGGCCGGCGGACCCGGCGGGGATACGTCGGGTAGCGCGGCGGGTGGTGGTGGACCGGTCAGAGCGGATGCCCGCTTCGGCAAAGATGCTGCACGACGGCGGCCCCGAGGTCACGGTGTGGTCGCGGGGGGTGGAGGCGGGGCTGCGGGAACTGGCGGAAGCGGGGGCGACGAACGTGTTGGTGGAGGGGGGGGCGACCCTGGTGGGGGCGATGCTCCGCGAGGGGCTGGTGGATCAGCTATGGGTGTTTGTCGCTCCGAAAGTGGTGGGGGACGCGGCGGCGTTGCCTGCGGTAAAGGGTTTGGATTGCCCAACGATGCACGACGCGCTGGGGTTGACCCTCCGCGGCGTCAGCCGGATCGGCGGGGATGTGCTGCTGGATTACGGCGTCGCGGGCGAGGATTGAATGGTAACGGTGACGATCGAGTCGAGCCCGGGGTATTGCTTGTCGAGAAACGCGTTTCCTTGTAACTGGATGTCGCGTTGGCGGGCGCTGGGGGCTTCGCCGTGGTCGCTGAACAGCGATTCGACGGTGGCAAGCCCGTCGATGACTTCGCCGAAGGGCGCGAACCCCAATTCGTCGAGGAAGGGGTGATCGGCGAGATTGATAAAGACCTGGGTGGTGCGGCTGTCGGAAACGGCGGCCGCGGCGAAGGCGATGGTTCCCCGCCGGTTCGCCTGCGTGCGGGGTTCGTCGGGGAAGGTCGCGGCACGCCACGGCGCGGCGACGGCGGGGAAGCCGTGGATCCCCCACTGCGCGACAAAGCCGGGGACCACACGGAAGAAGCGCTGGTTGTGGTAGTAGCCCGCGCGGCAGAGGTCGTGGAAGCGGTCGGCCGCCGCGGGCGCCCACCCGCGGTGGACCCGAACCGTGAACGCGCCTTGGGTGGTGATGAACTGCACCTCGTAGATTTCGGGGGCGGGGTCCGGGGTAAGCACCCGGTCCGGCTGAGCCAAACGGTTGAGGTCGGGGAGGATCGGGAGCGTCGGAGTAGTCGCGGTAGGATCGATCGGTGCCGGGTCGTTCGTAGGGGGCGGAGGCGATCCGGGCAAGATGAGCGCAGACGGGTCGGGCGTGGTCGGCAGGTCCGAGGTGGGCTCGGGCAGTGTGGATTCTTGATCGGCGGGGCCGGGGGTTGGATCCGGAGCGGTTGGGGTGGCCGGCGGGACATCGGCCTCGGGGGTAGGGGTAGGGCTGAGACGGGGCCGAGCCTCGAGCGGGTTGGCGGATTCCAACATGTCGGCGGAAAGCGGAGCGGAGTTGGGTATGACGGCGGGCGCCGGGAGAGGCGTGGTGGGGCTAGCGGACGGCGACCCGGGAGCGGCCGGGGGATCGGGCGGTGGATCGGCGGTTGGATCGGCCGGCTGGGAAGCTGAGGGTTCTGGAAGTGGATCAGCGCGGAGTGGTGGGATGTCGGGGGAAGCAGGCCGATCGTGCGGGGGGGCGTCGGGCGTAGTAACCTCGACGGCGGGAGTGAGCCGGCCGGACTCGGGGGGTGATGTGGTGGGCGGGGTTTCAGGATCGACAGCGGGCGTGGCCGGGATGGCGGTCGGGGTGCGGGGAGTGATCAGTCCTTCGGCGATCGCGAGAGCGGCCCAGGCCCGTTCGGCGGAAGGGTTTAGGCTCTCAAAGTAGGCGGATGCGTCGGGCACGGAGAGGCTTTGGGCGCGAGCCCAGACCTCGGTGTGGCGGGCTTGCCGGGAGAGTTGGATGCGGAAGCCGGGGCTGACCGCGTCGGCGGGGAGTGTGGTCGGGTCGGTGCTGACGGGGGTGAGAACGCCCCAGACGTCGCGGAGGCGGTACGCGGCCCACGCTTTTTCATCCGGGTCGGCGATGTCGTCGAGGCGGTCGCGGGCGGCGTTGGGAGCGCCGGTGCGGGCGGCGGCCCAGGCTTGGCCGGCCCGGACCCACCCGGCTTCCCGGTCGTGCTCGAGCGCGCGGAGACAGAGCTTTACCAGCGCGTGGTTTTGCTGGGCAGCGTCGGTTTGACCGAGCGTTTCCTGCCACGCCGCGACAGCAGCGAGGAGTTCGCCCTTGGTTTGCAGGGCAAGGGTCAGCCCATCGCCGACGCCGGTGATGCGTCGGGCTTCGAGGCTTGATTGCTCGAGCCATCGCACGGCCTCCGGGGCGGGTGCCGCGGCGGCAAACGAGCCGACCCCCACCAGCAAAGCCGTGAGCAAGCCGAGGCAGCCGATCCGTAGGCGAGTCGCAGGGATCATGGTTTTCTCCGTACGGGAAACTCGATAGATCATGATATCGGCCGGATCGACGGTCTTGCCTGCACGGTGCTGATCTGTATTGGTACGATAGTTTGATGGGGCATCCGCGAGTCACGAGTCCGAAGGTTACGCCCGCAGACGCGTCGCCGCCCGCGAAAAAAACGTGCTGTACCCCTCGCGCCGACGGGGTGGCCCCGCCGGGCGGCGCGGCTCGCGGCCCGAGTTACGACGGCCCGATCGCCCCGGTACGCGAGCCCGCCCGTCAAGCCCCCGCTCCCGGGTCCGACCCCGAGGCCAATCCCGGGATGGTCCGCCTGCCGGGCGGATCGTTCCTGATGGGCACCGATTACCCCCAAGGTTTTCCGGAAGACGGCGAGGGCCCGGTCCGCGAAGTGACGCTGCGTCCTTTCTGGATCGATGCGACCGCGGTGACCAATGCCCAGTTCGCGGCCTTTGTCCGTGACACCGGCTACCGTACGGAAGCAGAGCATTTCGGCTGGTCGTTCGTCTTTCATCTGCACGTTTCCAAGAAATTTGCGGACAAACTACGCAAGGATGCGCAGGTCCCGCAGACACCGTGGTGGCTCGCGGTACCCGGCGCGCGGTGGGACCACCCGTTCGGCGAAAGGTCATCGATCAAAACCTTGATGGATCATCCGGCGGTGCACGTGAGTTGGAACGACGCGGTGGCTTACGCTGAATGGGCGGGCAAGCGCCTGCCGACCGAGGCCGAGTGGGAGTACGCCAGCCGCGGCGGCCGGGTCCAGAGCCTTTATCCCTGGGGAGACCAGCTTGAGCCGCGCGGGAAGCACCTCTGTAACGTTTGGCAGGGTAAGTTCCCGGCCGAAAACACCGCCGCCGATGGCTACGTGGGTACCTGCCCGGTAGGTGCCTTTTCCCCCAACGGGTACGGCCTTTTCAACACGTCGGGCAACGTTTGGGAGTGGACCAACGACTGGTTCAGCCCAGCCTGGCACGCCAACGCATCTGAGAAAACCCGTGACAACCCGATCGGCCCCCTGCCACCGGAGGACGGCGGCGAGGCGTCGGACGGCCCGGGCTTCCGCCTAACCCACAAGGTGCAAAAAGGCGGCAGCTATCTCTGCCACGCCAGCTACTGCAACCGATATCGTTTGGGCGCGCGGACGGGCAACACCCCCGACAGCGCGACGACCAACAACGGCTTTCGGTGTGTGCGCGACGTTTAGCCTCGTGCCCCGCCGCCGACCCGTACCACCTCGTGATGAGTTGATGGCTTTACCTATCCGCATGGGTCACAAGCCAGCTGCTCGCGTTGCGGCTGATCTGCGGCGTGTCCGCTGTTTGCCTAAGTGTTTTTGGCGGGTCTGAGCCGGGATGAGAAAAATCGAAGCCGTGTTTTTGTATCCAATCGGATAGCCCTGATCGTTGATTCCGATGAGTGGCTGGCTGGGATCGGGTGGTTTGCCTGGGACGTCGGTTTGTTTGCGGCTGGGTTGTCAAATCTTTTCGGGGGAGCGGCGGTGATTTTTTGGGCGAGGTGTTCTTCTACGCCGACGGTTCGGCGTGGGCGGACGGTGGGTAGGGAATCCGCGGGAAAACACGGGGGTGGGGCAGGATCGGGGCGAGCAGAGGTTCGATGCGTCGGTGAGGCGTCGGCAGTGATGGCGCCTAGATCCCGTGCCACTGCTTCCCCGAGGCTTTCTGTGATGATCAAGACCCTGCGAAACCCGAGTCGACGGGCCGGGACAACCACGACATCGGCCGACGCCGATCGCTGGGTCAAGCTTTTATCGGCTCAGCGGTTGGGGGCCGAGTCCAAAGGGCGTCAGGTCGCGCGGACCAGCGAAGCGGAAGACGCGGGGATGGTGGATATCCGTGTGGCCGGGCCGGGCGATCCGAAGCCGCCGAGCGAGGTTTTTAATCGGCTGCGTTGGGGCGGGTTATTTGCGTGTGTGGACCTCGACGCGGAGCGGGTCGCCCGGGTCATGCAGTCCTACGACGGGAAACAGGGTTTCGTGATCGAGCAGGGTTTTGAGGAAGTCTGGGGCGGGCCGCGGGGCCTACGGATCCCGGGGGTCACGCCGCGGGCGTACAGCTTTATCGCCCGCAAGACGCACCTGGTCGTGCCCGGCGAGGTTTCGGACCGTTTCACGTATGACGTGACGCTTCAGGCCGACGCGCAGGATCCTGCACGCTATATCGTGCGGAAGCAGATTCCTACGGCGGCGGACCTAGTCGAACGGCTCAAGCGCAAGCACCCCGAAGCGGAGCCGGCGGATCTGGATGCGCGGGCACGGGTCTTGGTGGACGAGGTCTTTCCGGTGTTTCTGACCCGCGAAGCACGGGTGCTCTCCGGGCTACAGACCGCGCTGCCTTCGACATATCGCAGCCGGGTGCCGCGGCCGCTGCGGCTGAAAAAGAATGCAGCGGGGATGGTCACGCGGCTAGAGATGCAGTGGCTGCGCAACGGCGGGGGGGCCATCAGCCACCTCGAGTTTGCTCGGCAGTCCGCGGAGTTGTTGTCGGTATTGCATGACGAAGCGGGAATCATGCACTTGGATTTGCGGCCGGACAATATGGTGGTCACCCCGGACGGCGTGGGGTTCATCGACTTCGGCTCGGCGGCGGGGGTCGCCGAAGACCTCTCGAAGAATCCGGTGCTGCGGCAACTTTTCACGCAGATGACCCGCACCAGCCAGGTCCACCGCGTGCTGAACCAGATGATGGAAAAAGGACAGATCACCAACGATGCCATCCGCGCGGTGAAGGGCCGGGCGGATCGAGGGGTGGATACTTTTTATCTGGCCGTTCAGATCAATCGGCCGCACACGAACCCGGAACTCGAGCGGTTGATCGATTACCACCCGATGGGTGAGGTGGCCAAGTCGCTGGAAGCGCTCACCGCGGCGGTGCTCCGGCCCAAAAACCCCGACGCCGGGGCGTTCAAAACGGCGGCGGACCTCGTACGCGGGATTACCCGGATTCAGCGGAAGCTTGGTGAGTGATCGTTCCGGTTACGCGGCGAGGCGGTCCGCGGGGTTCGGAAAGACGTCGCGATCGAGCGGAAGAACCCGGGATTAATCAGGATTCAACTCACGCCGGAGAATTTTCCCGGTGGGGTTGCGGGGCAGGGCGTCGAGTTGGCGAACCTCTTTGGGGACCTTAAACGCGGCCATGCCTTCGCGGCAATAATGACGGAGAGCGGCGGCGTCGAATTCCGTGTCGGGCTCCATCTCGACAAACGCGATCGGCACCTCGCCGCGGGACTCGTCCTGCCGGCCGACGACCGCCGAGGCGTGGACCGCGGGGTGGCGGTTGAGCACCTCTTCGATCTCGCGGGGGAAGACGTTTTCGCCGGCGATGATGAGCATCTCTTTTTTGCGGCCGGTGATAAACAGAAAGCCGTCCTCGTCGATCAGCCCGATATCGCCGGTGCGGAAGCAGCGGGTCGGCCCTCCGGGCAGGCCGCGGTCGGGGTCGGCCGGGAGGTCGAGTTCGATCATCACCTCATCGGTGAGTTCGGGGAGGTTGTAATAGCCGAGCATGACGTTGGGCCCGGCGATGAGAATTTCGCCGTCCTGGTTGGGCCCGAGAATCTTGTTATCGTCGTCGATGATGACGTTGCGGACCCGTGGGAGCGATTTGCCCACGGAGTGGAGCTTGTTGTGATCCGCGGTGGACCAGTTGGTCACGGGCGCGGTTTCCGTCAGGCCGTAGCCTTCCAGGATTTCAACCCCGAGTTTGTCGAGGAACCCGTCGTGGATGTTGTTAGGCAGACGCTCGCCGCCGGAGATGACGTAACGCAGGCTCTTCCAGTCTTCGGCGGTCACGTTTTTGACGTTGAGCAGGGCCCCGAGCATGGAGGGCACGCCGATAAAGAGCTTGGGCTTGTGCTCACGGATCAGGTCGGTAATTTTCCGCGGATTGAAACGGGCGGTATAGATGACCCTGCCCCCGCCGTAGAGCGGCAGGAGGGTAAGCACGGTGAGTCCGAAGGTGTGGAATTGGGGGAGCACCCCGAGGAAGCTGTCGCATTTGGTGAGGTTGGCGTGTTTGAGACAGTCGTCGATATTTGTGTGGATATTGTTTTCGCTGAGCATCACCCCCTTGGGCTTGCCCGACGTGCCGGACGTGTAGAGCAGCACCGCGAGCTGGTCTTCGTACATCTTGGGCGGGAGGCGTAGCGGGGGGATGCCTTTGAAATTGAGTTCTTCGAGTTTCAAAAGGTTCGGCGGCCCGGGCAGGGTGTGGGCATCGACGCCAAGGGCGGTCAGGGCTTCGAGCATCTTCCCGGCCGTGACGATGGTGTCGATCCCGCTGTCTTTCACGACGTGGGCCAACTCGTCTTGCGAGAGCAGATAGTTCAAAGGGACCGGGACTTTTTTTGCGAGCCAAGCCCCGAGCAGAGCGATCGGGAACGCCCCGCTGGTCGGGAGCATGATGCCGACCTTTTCCCGGTCGGTCGCGTTCTCGATTGCCTTGGCCACGTGCAGGGCGCCGACCGTCACTTTAAGAAAGTTGTAGGTCCGCTGGTCGTCGATAATCGCGACCCGAGCGGGGTGGGTGATGGCGCGCCACATAATTCTGCGAAGAAGGCCCATGACGATAGACTATAGCGGTTGGCCGCCTGGTGCGGTCTGAAACCCCGATCAGGAAAGCCCCGAACGATGAACCTCAACCGTTTGACGTACTGGATAGCCCCGCTCGGGGTCGGTTTGATGCTGTGTTTCGGCCCCGGCTGCCGGTCTTCTGCACCGCCGCCGACCCTCACGGACGCTAACGCCGCCTACGAGCGTGCTGACTTTCAAGCCGCTTACGCTTACGCGGCGACGATCGCCCGGGGCGAGCCTTCGGAGGATCGCGCGTCCGCGGCGTACGTCGCCGGGCTCTCAGCCCGTGAACTGGGGCGGACCGATCGGGCGGTCCGTTTTCTCCGCCAGGCGGCGCAGGGTTTCGATCAGGATTTGGCGGCGGACGCCTCCGTGACCCTGGGGCTTATCTATTCGGAACAGGAAAAATACGCACTGGCAACCGATGCGTTGCTCGACGCCGCGCCTCGCCTGACGGGTGAAGACCGGGCGAAAGCCTACTTCTATGCCGCGGTGGCCCAGCAGAAACTGGGACGGTGGGCGACGGCTCGGGATCACCTGACCCTGGCCCGTACCGCCTCGGCGGACCCGCAATTGCGCCAGCAGATCGAAAACCAACTCGCGGTCACCGGCTATACCCTTCAGATCGGGTCGTTCAACGATTTTGTGAACGCTCAGGCCGCCGCCGATCAGGTTGCCGAGCAAGCCCGGTCGGTAGGCGTTGGTGAGCCCCGCTTGATCCCGAATCCCGCCCGGCCGGGCCAAACCCTGGTCCACCTCGGCCGATTTACCACCTATCAGTCGGCCGCGTCCTATCGCGCCGAACTCGGCGTGCCCGGCGCATTTGTCGTTCCCGTGGCTACCGCGTCGCCGCGATAATCTTGGGCCCAACCGCCTTGGACCCCGTCAGGTCGGTAAGAGAAGTGTGGCTTTATGGGTCCCGACAACTTAACCAAGGTCGGTTGTCGGTGAGTCGATGCCGGAGGGACTACTCTTAAGTGACTACCACATAGCCCGCGCGCAGGTCGCGGCGATCCGCGCGAGCCTTGCGAGACGGGAGCGGTCTGAATCGTTGAGATTGATGAACTCCAGGCCGTATTCAAACTTGCGGCGGCCCAGCTTCCGGATCCGTCGAACGTGAACATCGACCGCCATAATCTCTTTGTCGATTTGGATATCGACACGGAATTTTTCGTCTTGATGGATCGGCATCGCGCCTTTGCGCACGACTCGCATCCCCGACGCGGACATGTCCACAACTTCGCCGAGCGAGGACTGCGTGCCCTCAGTCTTCAGCCGACCGTGGCGCCGACGGTTGTCGGTGTGCCCTTCCGGGGTTGTGGCTAGGCTCGGACGCCAGATCTTCATGATGCCTTTATCGACCGCTTAGGCCGTCGGCTTAACCCCGACAGACGGCAGGCCCAGCCCAAACCTCCCGGCTTACGTCGGCGGCGCTCCGGCCTCTCGGATGCAAATCACCCGCAGAGGGGCTGATGGACATAACCGGGCCGGATGATGCGTCTTATCCCGCCACATCGGCCGCCGTGCTCCGCGGATCGGACCGCCTCCGGACTAGCCCTTGACGTAGAGCCACACCGCCAGGCACATCAGCGCCGCGGCGATCAGCCGACGGAACTGCACGCCCCACCCGTGTTTCTGCTCCAAGTGATGCCAGCCCATCGACGCCAGGGCGATCCCGAGCAGGATCGAGATGATCCCCCGCGACGACTGGAGGATGGCCCCCAGCACCGTGCCCACGGTGGCAAACGACATATATAGAGCGATCATCGCGCCGAGCCAGGTCACCGCATAAGGGCCCGCGTCTCGCCACGCTTTGGGGCTACGGCTGCCGTGCCACGGAAGCAGGCACAACCCGCACAACCCCAACGCCGTGTAAACCGCCGACACGGTAAACAGCGGACCCGTCCACCCCCCGCTGAGCCCGCTGAGCCGCTCGACCTCGCGGACCATCGCGACGATGATCATGTCATCGATGGCGTAAGCCAGGCAGGCGCCGACCACCAACGCGGTGACCCGCCAGGGCAGCCGTCCCCCCACGGCATTGAGCATCCATGCCGCCGCCACCGCCAAGCCCACCGCCGCCCACTGCGCCCCGCCGAGCGACCCGCCGACCAGCACCGAGAGCACCGCCAGCACCGCGATCTTCAGCCCCAATATGGGTGCGACCCGCGACGCATCCGCCCGCCGTACCGCCGACATCAGGCAGACCTGCGCAATGATGAAAAAGAAGACGATCTGGCCCGTCAGGATCAGCCAGGATGCCTCCAAACCCAACCCGTCGGGCCACACCACCGGGAGCATGCCCGCCGCCACCCCCCCGATCATCACGTGGGCTTTAACCAGCAATCCCCCCAACGGCCTGCCGCGATCAACGGTGTACCACCGTGTCGATAAGTAAGCCAGAGAATGCCCTAACGCCGCCAGCAGTCCGCACACGATGCCGGTGATCATGTCTGGCTCGCCGCGGCCCCGGGCCCTGCCGAGCGCAGCGCCGCGTGGCCCCGGGCGAGCATTTCCACGGTTTTTTCCCAGCCGACGCACTCATCCGTCACCGATACGCCGTAGTCCAACTCGGATAAATCCTCCGGGATCGATTGTCGGCCTTCGTGCAGATTCGATTCGATCATCACCCCCAGCAGCGCCCGGCCCGATTCCCCTGCTTCGCAGCGCTGGGCGACCAGGCTGTCCCATACGGCTTCCTGCTGCGCGAATTTTTTCCCCGAGTTCGCGTGGGAGCAGTCGACCATCAGCCGGGGGTTCATGCCCACCCGGCTCAGCCCGTCGGCGGCGTCACGGATATCTTGCGGGTGGTAGTTGCTCCCCTCTGCGCCGCCGCGGAGGATGACGTGGCCGTATTTGTTCCCCCGCGTGTGCACCACACACGCCCGCCCCTGCTCGTTCACCCCGATGAAGTGGTGCGGCGAGATCGCGGATTTCATCGCGTCCAGCGCCACCTGCAACGATCCGTTGGTCGCGTTTTTGAAACCCACCGGCATCGATAGCCCGCTGGCCATCTGGCGGTGGGTTTGGCTCTCGGTGGTCCGTGCCCCGATCGCCGCCCAACTCACCAGATCGTCCAGGTACTGCGGCGTCAGGGGGTCGAGGAATTCCGTGCCCGTCGCCAAGCCCAGGCCGCCGATCTCCAGCAGCAGCCGGCGGGCGATCTCCAAGCCCCGTGAAACGTCGAAACTGCCGTCGAGGTGCGGGTCGTTAATCAGCCCCTTCCACCCCACGGTGGTCCGCGGTTTCTCGAAATAGACCCGCATCACCAAAACAAGCTGATCTTCAAACCGCGGGGCCGCCTCCGCCAGCCGGTGGGCGTACTCCAGCGCCGCTTCGGGATCGTGGATCGAGCAGGGCCCGATGACGACCAGCAGCCGCGGGTCTTCGCCTCGCAGAATCGCTTCGATGGTCTGCCGACCTACCCGGACCGTATCGAGAACCTTTTCCGAGGCCGGCAGGCGAGATTCCAACTCGGCCGGAGCGATCAGCGGGTCCAACGCCTCCACGTTGAGGTTTTGGGTGGACAGCGAAGCGGAAGGGAGCCAGGGGGAGTCGGAAGTCATGGCGAGTAGAGGATTCTACCGGGGAAAAGCCCGGAGTGTTAAACCACGCCGGCCTTGACGATCGGACCGCCTCGTCCGGGCCGCTGCCACGGAAAAACAGCCTTTCCCGTTCGCCTCCATCCCCGGCGTATCGGTCGCTTGCGTATCGAATGTCGAACCGGGTTTTTTTCAACCGGCGATCAAGTCGCCGTATCCCCGCGTCGATGACAACGATGGCCACGTGTGACTCGCCCATGCCCTCATCGTCGGGGGTGCCCCCACAGGGCGTAGGCAAGCAACACGTGGCCGGGGCGGTCTTTGGCGTGTGCCAAGCCGCTCGGAGCGTGTACGGGCCGTGTGGCCCGGCACCCGTATGTTCGGACCTTCCCGCTAAGGAGTTATTGTTATGTTCGCTCGTCCCTCGAAGGCTCAGGGCTTCACCCTGGTCGAAATCCTCATCGTTGTGGTGATCCTCGGTATCCTCGCCGCGATCGTCATCCCGCAGTTCACCAGCGCCTCCGAAGCCGCTAAAGCTTCGAGCCTCTCCACCCAGCTCCAGTCCATCCGCAGCCAGTTGCAGCTCTACCAGATCGAGCACAACGGCGACTACCCCGACCTCAGCTCCAACTGGGATCAGATCACCAAGACCACGAGCATCCTGGGTGTCGTTGATAGCGGCGGTGCGGGCGACTACGGCCCCTACCTCCAGAAGGCCCCGGCGAACCCGTTCTATACCACAACCGGTAACGCGAATACCGCGGTCAACCAAGCCGGCGACGGCACCGGTTCGGTCGCGGCCCCCGGCCACTCCACCACGCAGGGCTGGTCCTACAGCCGTGACACCGGTGAAATCAAGGCCAACCTGATCCACAACGCTGCTGACGCGAAGAAGGAACTCGGCCTCGAAGGCACCAACGACTTCAACTTCAAGCCCGCGAGCTAAGCGTACGTAAAACCTATTCAAAGGCGGAGGCCCCCAGCCTCCGCCTTTTTTCTTACCGGACCCGCGTTTACGCCACAGTCCCCGCCCCGATCAGCCGATGCAACAAGTGAGGCGTTAATCCTCCCGGAGTTCCACCATGAAATCACTGCGTTACCTCAACAGCGTCCTGACCGTGCTCGCCATCCTGCTCACGCTCAACGTCTACCTCCAGCTCGCCGGCACCTCCGCCGGGGCCGCCGTCTCGACCGTGAACGTCGCCCACGCCAAAGATCGGCCCAAGGGCGTCGGCTCCACCGCCGCCCGCGAGCAGGCCCAGCTCGAAGAGCTCCGCAATATCAGCCGCACCATGACGCAGCTTAATACCGCGCTGACCAACGGCAGTATCCGCGTCAAGGTCGACAGCCTTCCCGCGCAGAGCGACTGAGCCTAATGACGATCTCATAAGCCATACGGCCAGGCATGACCTCGCCTCTCGGCACGATCGTCGAACCAAGCCAAGTTAGCGCATGTTGTTTGTCATCGTGCCGCCCCCACCTGCCGCATGCCATCATGAACGACCATTTGCGCATCTCGAACTGCCACGCATCTAATCGCCGACGCGGCTACACGCTCATCGAAGTACTTCTGGTCGTCGCGATTCTGGGGGTGGTCAGTGCCGCGGTGATCCCGAGCATGCTTAGCGCCGGCTCGATGGGTGTCCAAGCCGCCGCCCGCGTCATCGTTGCCGACTTGATGTATGCCCAGAACGAGGCGATCGCCCATCAGGCCCCGCGGTCGGTCGTGTTTGCGGTCGACGAAAACCGCTATCAGGTCAACGACGAATTCGGCCAGGCGCTGTCGCTGGGCTGGATCGATGGTGAAAGCAATAACTACATCGTCGACTTCGACGAGGATAGCCGTTTCCGGAATATCACGATTACCGCGGTTGAACTCGGCGGCGAAAACAACAATCAGATCGAATTTGACGACCTGGGTACCCCGTCGGTGCGTGGCAGCATCACCATCGAATTCGATCGGCGCTCTTACCGCATCAACATTGAAGAATTTACCGGACGCATCACGGTCACCAAATTGAGCTGATGAATCCGTCGATAAATTCTTTTAGTAGCGGCTTTGACCCAGCCAAAATATTCAGTCACCAGGGAAACGCTTCGGGCGGGGAATACGAGAGGCCACCATGTTTTGGGGTAGATTCAAACCCAATCAATTACCCATCGGAATAGATGTCGGCGAGCACAGCGTGCGGCTTCTACAAATTGGCCGCCGAGGTGCGTCGCTACGAGTGATCGCCGCGGCGTCCGCAGAGTTATCTTCCGGGCCCGCCGCCGATACAACGCACTATCATCAAGCGGTTACGGACGCGATCAAATCTTCGCTCGATCGCGGCGGATTCAGCGGAAATCTGGCGGTCAGTACGCTGCCCTCGTCTGCGGTCCAGTGTAAAAATCTGCGGCTGCCGCTCATGCCCGCAGATGAGCTACACAGCGCCGTCGAATGGGAAGCGACCGAACGTTTTCGAATGGGAGACGGGCAATGTGCCGTCCAGTTTCTCGAAGCCGGGACCGTTCAGCAAGGCGACGAACAGCGTCAAGAGCTGATCATGCTGGCCGCCCGAAAATCATACATTACTGCACACGTGAAATCGCTGGGCCAGGCAGGCCTGAAGCTCCAGGCGATCGATTCGACGCCAACCGCTCTCACGCGGCTTTTGGCCTTACAAGCAAGTACCGCCGGTGCAGATTCCTTCCGGGTCGCAGTGCATCTGGGGTCAAGCGATACCAAGATTTTGGTGGTCGATAGCGGCCGCATACGGTTTTATAAAGTCATCGAGATCGGTGTACGACACCTTGATTCGGTGATTTCCGGAAAGTTAAACCTTCCTATAGATCAAGCCCGTGATCTCCACGCAGAAATCGGCATCGGTGAAACCGACGCGGAAACCTTGGTGAAGGTTCGCGGGGCTCTTGCTCCGACCTTGGGGGAACTCGGGCGAGAAATCAGCCTTTGTCTACGCTACTACGGAGTCACGTTCCGCGGGCCGAGGCCGAATCGCGGAACAATGCTCGGTGAAGGCAGCTCGGATTGGCTTTGCCGGATGCTCAGCGAATCGTGCGGTATCACACTTGAGCCCAAAAACCCTCTGGAGGGAATTGACTTTTCCGAAGTCGACACCCAGCCAGGCGTCGCTCCCGCATCGTCGTGGGGAGTGGCGGCCGGGCTATCCCTGAGGCCGTATAAAATCCATACGAACCACGAAATCAAAACGGTTGAAGGGGTTGCAGCTTGAACTACGTTGATTTTCTGCCCCAGAGTTACCGCGAGCAGCGTCGAAAGAGCCTCCGGATTTTGCGTGAGTTTATCGTCGTGGGATCCGTTTTAGGCGGTTTGCTTTTGCTCACCCTGATGGTGAAGACCCACAGCCATTCCCAAAAGCAGACCGCAGAGCGGCTGGAAAGCACACTTACCGCGGAGCAGGCCACGCTAAACATTTATGAAGATATCAGGCAGCAACGATTGAGGTTATTAGAACATTTCGAGATCAAGAAAACCCTCACCCCGAGCATAACTTACTCACAAGTATTGTCTGTCTTGGGCGCGGCTATCCCCGAAGAGATTACGGTGACCACGCTCACGATGCGCTCGGTGCGGCCAACGCCAGATAAGATCGAAGACACGAAAAATCAAAAACGCCAAAAACGTGAAACCGTAGAAGTACCTAGTCGAAACTACATCGTGATCGAGTTCGAAGCACTCGCGCCCGACGATATGGTCATTGCTGAGTTGATCTCTGCGATTGACCAGCACCCTCTGTTTTCGAAAGTAGGGATGCAGTCTAGCCGTGAGATAGAAACACGGGGTGTCGTTGCCAGGCGATTCAATCTAGCTGCGGAAATCGACGTTAATCGAGAATTTCACTGGGTAGCACCAGACCAGGAGGTAGCCCATGTCGATTAAACGTGACTATGTAGTGGTGGCGGCCGTCATCGGTCTGTTGATCGTAAGTTTTGTGGTCGGGGTCTGGCTGCCTGAGAACAAGAAACTCAAGCAATATCAAGAACGGATTGCGGCCGCTGAGTTGGCGATGGGCCCTGATTTTTTGGCTCCCACCGCCCTGGACCGGCAGCAGACAGAAATCAGGCAACTGAAACAGGAATTGGAATCTACCAAGCAATCGATCCCGGATTCAGCGGATCTCGCGGCGGTACTTCGAAGCGTTACCGGGGCGGTTGAAGCGGAGGGGGTGCTCGGCCAGGATTTTCAGACCTCAGCGCCTCGCCATTATCAAAAGTACAGTGAATTTCCTATCGAAATCGATTTTCGAGAGACATTTAACACCGCGCGGGCTGTGCTCGAACGGATCGAATCGCTCCCGCGTCTAGTCCGAGTTGATGCGCTTAGCTTTCGGATGAGTAGGCCGGAGGACGGACAAGCTGATGCCGCGCCTCAGATGGCAGTCACTTACCGTTTAAGCAGTTTCTACACGGCTTCATCGGAGAATGAAGAGTGAGCGATATTTTCCGTAGATATTTGAATAAGCTGAAACACGACAAGCAACGTGGCGCCACGATCGTCAGCTTGTTTGCAGTAGGCATGTTGCTTTGGGGCCGGCTCTTGCTCAAGCAGGTACCCCAAACCGCAGCAGCCGGTGACGAGGGGCAAGCGGTGGCCACGGATTCTTCACTAGGACCGGTGACCGTCGACCACCCCGTGACGATCCTGACGACGCCTGAGCCGCTGCGCCGCGACTTGTTCCACTTGGACGTTAGTCGCTACAAGCGGACGTTATCGGAAACAAGTTTGTCAAACGAGGCAAAGTTGGCGGACGAAACTACCGATGAAGCCAAGCAGATGGCGGTCGTAGAAGCGGCCGGGAAGCTAACGCTTCAAAGTGTCACGCTCGGGAAGGTCCCCGCGGCTTTCATCAACGGGAGACTGATCAAAGTGGGGGGGCGTGTGGAAGGCTTTGAACTACTGAGGTGCGACGAACGCTCAGCCATCCTCGTTAAGGATGGCATTAAAGTTCGTCTCAGATTCTAAGTGCAAATTTTCATCCATAACACCCCAAATTAAACCGTAACGCATCATTGAGGCAACGTAAGGAGTATCGCTATGACCGCTTGGGACTCAAACAAACTTAAGAATCTCATGCTGGCCGGTAGCCTCGGTACCGTATTCAGCTTGACGGGAGCCTCTTACGCACAGGCTGCCGATGGCGATCAGCCGATCGGGCTTTTCGATGAAAACGCGGATAATTTAGAAGGCCAAGACGTGGCGGTCGATTCGCTGGGCCAGATCGATATCACCGTCAAAGACCTTGAGATTGCCAAAGTTTTACAGCTGCTGTCGATTCAAAGTCAGCGGAATATCGTTGCTAGCCGCAACGTTTCCGGGAAAGTTTCTGCGGATCTCTACGGCGTGTCGTTCAACGAAGCCCTCGAAGCCATCCTTACTCCCAATGGATATGGCTATGAGGAGAACGGTAATTTCATCTATGTTTATACCGCACAAGAGCTTGCAGAGCGTCGCGACGCATTGCGTAAAACGGTCAATAAAACCGTTCGTCTGAACTATATCAGTGCTACCGACGCGGCCGAGTTTCTGACCCCGCTGTTGTCCGGAAACGGATCGATTACCGCGACCGGTGAAGTAGATGCTGGTATTTTGCCCAGCGAATCAGATGCTGGGGAAAACACTTTTGCGCACGCCGATACCCTGCTTATCCGTGATTACGAAGAAAACGTTGAAGAGATAATGTCGGTTTTGGCCGAGCTTGATATTCGGCCTAAGCAAGTGCTTGTCGAAGCCACGGTCCTTCAGGCAACGCTAACGGAGCAAAATGCATTTGGTGTTGATTTTGCGGTCTTTGCGGATTTCGATGGCCTGCTCGACTTCGTGAACCCTCTCGGCGCAGTCGACGACCTGATCAGCGGCTCCAACGCATCGGGGGGCGGCGGTACGGCTTTAGCGAGCACCGCAGGTAATACAGCGACGGGCCCGGCCAGCTTCAAGATCGGGATCACCGGCTCAGATGCTTCGGTATTCCTCCGTGCCCTCGACTCCGTGACGGATGCTACCGTTGTCGCAAAGCCCAACATTCTAGTCCTCAACCGCCAAAAAGCAGATATTCTTGTCGGTCAACGGCTCGGTTTTCTCTCTACCACCGTCACCGACACTTCTGAAACCCAAACTATCGAGTTCCTTGATGTCGGTACTCAGTTGACGGTCCGTCCGTTTATTAATGACCAGGGTACCATCCGCCTCGAACTCCGCCCCGCGGTATCGGACGGTACTACCCGGCTCGAAGGCGGATTCATCATCCCCGACGAAACCACGCAAGAGTTGGTTACCAATATCATGGTCGAGTCAGGCCAGACAGTCGTTCTGGGTGGTCTCTTCGTTGAAGATACGAGTGTGGGACGTACGCAAGTCCCGGTTCTCGGCGATTTGCCTTTGATCGGCGGTGCTTTCAAAGGCCAAGACGACGACTTCTCTCGCACCGAGGTCATCTTCATGGTGAAGACCACCATTATGGATCACGTCGATCTCGCGGCCCTAGGCAACAAAGGTGAAGAACGGATCGAAGACGCACGGATCGCCATGCGTAACGGCTTACTTCCTTGGTCGAACGACAAGTTAGTGAGTGCCCACCTTTTGGACGCTCGCCGTCATCACGAAGCAGGCAACAAACGTAAGGCCCTGTGGAGCGTCAACCTCGCTCTGTACCTCAGCCCAACTTCAGAAGATGCTATTTCACTTAAAGAAACCATCGCTGGCGAGCCAATCGCTTACGCCGACCAAACTTTCTTCGGTACCATGGGCAATGTCCTGATTGATAATACCATCAAATCGCTTCCCGAATCGCCCGAGTATCCTGAGACGCCGGCACCGGAAACCCCTCCGGCCGTAGAAGACGAAGCGGTGCTTATCGAACGCTCGTTGAGTGGTGTAACTCAGCCTGAAAATACGACCGAACCAACCTTTACCGAGCCGGTTGCCGGTTTAGATTCGACCGATAACGCTGCCACCGCTGCGAACAATAGCTCTACCGTCATTGTGGTCGATCTTATTGAAGAACTCGACGCTAATGACAGCGAGCAGCCATCGATCGATAGTGCGGAAGCGACGGCACAATCCGATGCCGCGCTTTACGGATCAGATGAAGAGTCTGTCGCTGGGGTTGAAGTCGAATTCGGACCTGCGGAGTGATTCCAACTTGTCTAGCCGCGAATTACTTAGCTCTCGAAATATTAAGCAGCCTGAGAATAGTCGTTGATTATGAAGAAACATCAAACCCAATCTAAGGTCTTGGGCATGGCAGCGATGGCGTTATGTGCGTCATCGCTGCTCGGATGCATGACGGATAATCATTCGCAGTGGGTCGGCGAAGGCGAAGACCGCTGGAATCGGCTTAGATCGTCCGCCATGCTGGACATGGCCCAGGGACAGTTCGATGCGGGGGCGCTGGACCAGGCAGACAAAACCGTCAACGAAGCAGCGACCATCGATTCTGCGAATCCTCAATTACACCTGATGGCTGGGCGAATCGCTTTAGAGCGTGGCGAATTAGAGCGGGCATTCCGACTTTTCGAGCTATCTTCTAAGCTACTAGCCGAACTGGAGCCCGCCCCGAGGCCAATCTTGGCCGAAGCATACTACTATCAAGGGGTGGTTTTACAGCGTTGGCAACAGCACAACGCCGCTCTCGATGCTTATCAGTCTGCGTATGAATTCGAGCCAGAAAAACCGGCCCGTATGCTTGCAGTAGCTGAAACATTAGTAGCTTTAGACAGAATCCAAGATGCCATCGAATTACTCGAAGAGAAGAAGAATTACTTCGGGCTCAACCCGGGGCTCCGTGCGATGCTCGGACACCTATATGGCATGCAAGGCGAAGAAAATCTCGCGGTTGTAAATTTTCGTCAAGCGGTAATGCTCGACCCTGAAAATCTTCGACTGGTAGAAGAATTAGCGTTAGCACAATTCGCCGCGGGACACCATGCTGATGCCGCCAAAGGCCTGCATCGACTTATCGCGCAGCCGGAGTATAAGCACCGCAGTGACCTACATCGATCTTTAGCTCAAGTGGAGTCTGCACACGGTCGGCTTGACGCGGCTCGCGATATATATATTAAATTAACTCGTCAAGATCCATCACACACGAATGATTGGCTACATCTTGGAGAACTGTGTTGGAAACTAGATGATCTAGGCGGTGCACTTATTGCAGCAAACCGAGCCATGAATCTAGCCCCAAACCGACACGAGTCGTATCTCTTAGCCGGCCTTATTGCTCAGAAACGTGGTGACATAGAAGACGCAATAAATTTGTTTGATCGCGCTGCGACCCACGCACCGGAAAATGATGCAATCCCGTTTATTCTACGTGGTATTTCCCTGGAAAAAACGGATCGTCGGGCTGCAGCGATAGAAGCATACACCGAAGCCTTACGTCGGAATCCAGAGGATCTTCGTGTGCAAAAACTACTGGCACACATTGAAACTCCGTAGCTGAAATCGTTCAGCTACTGTTCTTTTAATATTTAAAGCGTGTCCGGCGGACACGCTTTTTCATGAATGCTTCGGGACAACAATCGAGAGATTCAATTCCACCGGATAACGTCTGTATTCTTTCGCTAATTTGAAAAGGCGGTCTCCAACCTAGGAGTTGATGTTTCGAAGCTGCGGTCGCTGCCGTTCGAGACGCAGATTATCGAGCGTGACCGGCGGAAGGCAACGTCGGTCGAGGAATCGCGCGTGGAAATGGACCTGGCGGGCGTGAGTCTGCGTCGGGGTGCTTCGTCTCACGTGGCGGGGAAAAGCCGGGGAACACGCCGTTATCTGAACATGGAACATCTGGTCGGCTTCGAGTCCCCGGACGTGCCGACCGAACCGACCCATGAGTGTGAGGCCGCGTAAGCCATCGCGCGGCGGGCCCGCCCTCCGGCAGTCTCCCGCCAACCCTTCCCCGAGCGACCGCCTGAACGAAAAAGCGAACCTTGACGCACGCTACCTTCCACCTAATCACTACATTCAATTTACTCGTATAAATAGCCGAAAAAATAATAGAAACGATTGTTGATAAGCAAATACGGATTAATTAGCCAGCATAGTCAAAATCCTGATTTACAAGTGGACCTAGATTGAGCACAACAGACTTACAACGCGGTATAAAACATTTAAAAAGCAGGCTCGCTGAAATCGGTCTGCCGTTGGTCGCCATATCCGACATTGGTAAGCCGAAGATAGTAAGCGAAAGCAGTTGGTTCGAGCGGAAGATATTGAAATCATCAGAATTTCTTCAAGCATTATCTGTCAAACGAAAATTATTAGATAATAAGAATAATACGATGGTTTTAGTCTTGCCTAATGTTTATCTCATGGCATTAACTTATGAGCAAAGCAGTGGCAAAGAATATGATTGCCAGGCTAGCCTTTTGACCCTGATAATTGCGGCTGAGTTCTACGAGAACGAAGCTTTGTACAGAATATGCAGCCAGCTTGAGATCGATGTCGACTTGGCAATTCAACGGATTAAACGTGACCATCTATACAAGAGTACAGAAGTAGTTTATTTCGCAAAGATGCTGCGGTGGATGCGTGAAGACATTAACAGACTAAATAAACAACGAAATGAACTGCGTGGTTTAAGCGTTGAACTCAGTCATAATTATGAAGAATTAAGTCTTCTGTATAACTTGTCTGGCAATATGACACTAGATCAGCGGCCGGATATATTTTTACAGCAGGCCTGTTGTAATTTGCAAGCGGTGACGCAGTTGAGATGGATTTCTCTTTTGATCACTCCTTCGATGTCGAAATTGGGGTGTCTTGCGGGTGCATTTTATGTCTCTGGTCCAATTCACGATGATCAATCTACGAAAAGACTTGGTAAAGCGTTATTGAATGAATGCGAGGATAAGCTTGGGCCAATAATCTGTGACGACACTGCTTGTTTGAATAACGAAGCATCGTTTCTCAGCCGTAATTTACTCGCAGTGCCTCTAATCCGTAATGGGCAAGTTATGGGTGTCCTCTATGGGGGTGACCGGCTAGATGGCTCGCATATTGATTCTGTTACAACAAAGTTGTGCACTTCATTAGGCGATTCATTGACAATTTTCCTAGAGAATCTTTCACTCCTTGAAGACTCTCGATCGCTATTTGTTGGTACGCTGCATGCACTGACAAGCGCTATTGATGCAAAAGATTCTTACACGTTTGGGCATTCTGAGCGTGTTGCTTATCTTTCCAAAATGCTGTCTACAAAAGCGGGTATCGAGTCATCGATAACTAAGCGTATTTACTTGGCAGGCTTGATCCATGATATTGGAAAGATTGGTGTGCCTGAAAGTGTGCTGAGTAAGCCTGGGCGTTTGTCTGAAGAAGAGTTTGAGCAGATCAGGGCGCATCCCAGAGTCGGAGCAAATATCCTAGCCGATATCCGGCAAATGGACGACCTTATCCCGGGTGTTCTTTACCACCATGAATGCTGGGATGGCTCCGGTTATCCCGAAAAACTAGCTGGCCTAAATATTCCTTTATTCGGCCGAGTCATAGGGCTTGCCGATGCATTCGACGCGATGAGCTCCAATAGAACTTATCGTTCTGCGTTAGGCCATGAAGAGGTATTAGATGAAATTCGAAAATATAAAGGACGGCAATTTGATCCTGAATTATCAGATTTATTTCTCGCAATGGATTTCACCTCTTACTTCGAAATGATAGAACAGCATCGTATTTCTATTGCGCATCCTGTTGCGGATTTTGTTGGAAAAGAATCGGGATACTAAAACATGAAATTGTCGAGTGTTGAACATCGTGCGGCTACAGTATTTACACTGCAAGGTCAGTTTACAACGGATACATCAGGGCAATTGCGCCGCGCAGTTTTAGAGTGCTTAGATACAAAGCAGCGTGACTTTGTAATTGATATAAAAGATCTCGAATCAATTGATTCCCAAGGTCTTGAAGCACTGCTTTGGCTTCAAGAGCAATCGGTGGATCGGCTGGGGCAGATACGGTTGATTAGATGCCCAGACTACTTCGATTCTATCCTCAAAATGACCCGGCTTGCTAGCAGATTTGAATGTCATGATGATCTTGATGCAGCTCTCGAAAGTTTAGGATAGCTATGACATTAATATTACCTCAAGAATCTATTTCGACTACTTCGTCGCCACCACGAGTAGGTGATCTGTTGCTTGAAAACGGAATTGTTTCCGCTGAGCAAATTGAACAGGCCTTGGCATATCAAAAAACTAATGGCCACCGTAAACTACTGGGTGAAGTGCTCATTGAACTTGATTTTGTTTCTGAAGAGCAAGTCATGGAAGCGCTAGCGCTTAGCTATGGCGTGCCATTTGTTCGGTTAACTTCGGAATTGGTTGACCCATCTGTCGTAAGCCTTTTAGAAAAAAGTTTTCTCGAAAAACAATGTGTAATTCCCTTGTTTCTTGTGCGTGGGAGGCTTACGCTTGCGCTTAGCGAGCCTTCTAACGTATTTATTGTGGACGAAGTGGAAAGAATGACTGGGCATCAGGTCCAAGTTGTCGCTACCACACCGAGTGATATTCAATCAACCTTGCGATCGATGCTGCCGGACGGTAACGTCTTTGTTATTGATGACGTCATCAGCGACGTGGCAGATACAGACTTATCTGTAGTCGAGAAACAGATAACGGACCTGTCGGATCTTGAGGGATCGGCTTCTGAATCTCCCGTAATAAAACTCGTTAATTATATTATTTATGCCGCCGTTCAGGATGCGGCCAGTGATATCCACATCGAACCGGATGATTCAGCTTTACGTGTTCGCTATCGAGTTGATGGTCGGCTATACGAGAAGATTTCACCCCCGCATCAAATGTTGGCCGCGGTGGTCAGCCGTATCAAAATTATGGCGGGGTTAGATATCTCTGAAAGGCGAATTCCCCAAGACGGTGGTATCACTATTGTGATCGATAAGCGGCAAATTGATTTACGAGTTTCGACCTGCCCGGGTAAATTTGGCGAAAAAGTAGTCATTCGTATTATTGATACGCATAATACAATGACAAGTCTGGAAAAACTAGGGTTTAGTTATGATATGCTTAAAACATTTCGCGATGCTATCCGCCAACCTAATGGTGTCTTTCTAGTAACGGGACCGACCGGGTCTGGCAAATCAACTTCGCTTTATGCAAGTCTCAATGAAATTAATGATGAAGCAATTAATATAAGCACGGTTGAAGATCCGGTTGAATATGGCCTGGCTGGTGTCAATCAATTTCAGGTCAACGAAAAAGCAGGGTTCACTTTTTCGACTGCACTTCGTTCTCTGCTTCGCCAAGACCCTGATGTTATTATGCTTGGTGAGATTCGGGATCAAGAGACTGCGCGGATAGCTACTCAAGCTGCGCTTACGGGGCACTTGGTGCTTTCGACTTTACATACTAATGATGCACCGTCTGCAATTACACGCTTAAATAATATCGGGGTTGAACCATATCTCATAGCGGCATCGATTCGCGGTGTTCTCGCTCAACGCTTGGTAAGAAAGATTTGTAATTCTTGCAAAGAACGGGTTCAACCCGATCCATCGGTGGAACATATCCTCGACCGACTCACATCGGATAGATCGCCGAGGATTGAAGATCATTATCATGGTGTTGGATGTTCAAAATGTCGTGATACAGGATATTCTGGCCGAGTAGGTATCTACGAACTGATGATCCCAAATGACGAGTGCCTTGATTTAATAAGCAAGGGTGCTAGGTTGCAGGAAATACGTCGTTACGTTGAATCGATTGATTCTTATGTTAATTTACGTCGTGATGGACTTGAGAAAGTGCGTGCGGGATTAACCACACTAAATGAATTACTCAAGGTAACTATTTCCTGAATTTTATAGTTTACGTCATGCCTGATTATTCATATAAAGTGCGAACCATACACGGCGATTTGAACACCGGATTGATCACAGCGGCATCGGCTGCTGATGCAGGCGGTAAACTTCGCGCTGATGGTATGTTTATCATCAAGATTGAAGCCGCGCGGTCAGGATCACGGAAAGGTAAATCCCTAAATAGGATGATGAATCGAAAGCGTGTGCCCAAACCACTTGTCATCGCGTTCGCTCATCAATTAGCCGTTATGGTAGATACTGGAGTTCCGATTAGTGAAGCTTTGAACTGCATTGCTGAGCAATGTGAAGCTCCGGAATTTAAACTGATACTGGAAGATGTCGCCGATCAGGTTGAAGCCGGTTGCGAGCTTTCGCATGCACTTGGTCGTCACTCTAAAATATTTCCACCGATTATGATTAGTTTGGTAAGAGCTTCTGAAATTTCTGGAACGATGGGAGCTATGTTGGATCGGGTTAGTGGCTACCTTGGCAAAGAGTATCAAACCTATAGAAAGATAAAAGGTGCGCTAACCTATCCGGCGGTTATGTTGGTAATGGTCGTATTGGTTACGGTTGGGTTACTCGTTTGGATCTTGCCTCGATTTGCGGAGATTTTTGCAAGTAAGGGTGCTGCTCTTCCCGTACCTACTCAACTACTGATGTTTATGAGCAATGCGTTGATTTCGTATTGGCCATTTTGGATTATTGGCCTTGTCTGCTTTGCAGTAAGTACTGGGTTTATCATTCAGACCCGGTTCGGCCGCCGATTGTTAGATCGTGCAAAGCTAACGCTTCCGTTGTTCGGTGCTTTGTTCAGTAAGCTCTATGTGACCCGATCTGCTCGGACCATGGGCACAATGATATCGGCGGGTGTGCCTGTTCTCGATATGATCTCAATCGTTCGGGATGTTACACGTAATGCGTTCTACGAAGAGTTATGGGATGACGTGGATGCCCGGCTGCGGCGAGGCGCTCAGTTATCCGATGCGCTTTTCGAATCCCCGCTGATCCCGCGGTCGGTCGCCCAGATGATTTTTGCAGGAGAAAAATCGGGTCGCCTGGGGCAGACCATGGAAAAAATCGCCGCCTTTACCGAGGAAGAATTCGATGAGCAGGTCAAAACCACGACCAATTTAATTGAGCCTGCGATGGTCACACTGATGGGGGGCATCGTAGGGTTCGTCGCGATCGCTCTGTTGCTTCCGATTTTCTCTGTGAGTACCGTTGCTGCGGGTTAAACATCTATTTCGCGGGCGTCTTCTGCCCGTTCCATAATAAAACGGAACCGAGCGGCGGGGTCTTTCCCCATGAGTTCGCTCATGACGCGATCTGCTTCAAGTTGGTCTGCAATCTCTACCCGCAGTAATCGTCGAGTACGAGGGTTTAGTGTGGTCTGCCAGAGTATTTTCGGCATCATCTCGCCTAAGCCCTTGAATCGGCTAATCTCTGGTTTACTTTGTCCGCTTGCAGTTTCCAAGATTTTGCTGCGTTCTACTTCATCTGATGCCCAAAACGTACTCTTTCCAACGTCGATGCGATAGAGGGGCGGGACAGCAATATAAACGCGGCCGTTGTCGATAAGCTGCTTTAGATGCCGATAGAAAAAAGTGAGCAGTAGTGTTGTTATATGGTGCCCATCAGAATCGGCATCAGCCAAAAGTATGATGCGCTGGTATCTCAATTTAGCCAGATCAAAGGTATTTGCGATGCCGCAGCCCATCGCGGTAATTAAGTCGGACAGCTCTTTGTTTTCTACTATTTTTCTCAGACTAGCTGTTTCAGTGTTCAGTACTTTTCCGCGGAGCGGTAATATAGCTTGGTGCTTACGATCACGGCCTTGTTTCGCGCTGCCCCCAGCAGAATCGCCTTCGACGATAAACAATTCCGAATCGCCTCGTCCGGCGGAAGAACAATCGCTTAGCTTGCCTGGTAGGGTCAAACGGTTGGTCGCGCTTTTGCGTGATACCGAGGCCGAAGCAGCGCGGCTTGCAGCTCGGGCGCGGCTCGATGCGATGATACGTGCGACAATCTGTTCGGCGACCGAGACGTTTATATTCAGCCACTGCTCTAAAGCTGGTCGCAATATGCCGTCTATATATGATTGTACTTCGGGGTTGTTTAATCTTTCTTTGGTTTGACCCTGAAACTGCGGATCGGCAATAAAAATTGAGAGAACACCGACCAATCCTTCACGGATGTCCTCGTGAGTCAATTTGACCCCGCGCGGAGTTAGGTTATGTGTCTCAATATAGTTGCGTAGGGCTTTAGTAAGTCCGGCGCGGAACCCATTCTCGTGCGATCCGCCTGCTGCAGTGGTGATTCCATTGACATACGATCGGACGTGCTCATCCGTCGATTCTGTCCATTGCAAAGCTAGCTCGATTCTATTGTCGTTGTTTTTCGACAGTTGAAAAGATGATTCATGAATAGGCTTGGCGTGACGCTCAGCAAGAATTTGTTTTAGATAATCGCTGACGCCGTCGTTATGTTGAAAGTTAGCTTGTGTTTTGTTGGCTTGATCACTAAATCTTACTTTTACACCTCGATGTAGGAAGCTAACAATCTCTAGTCGATTGCGCAGCGTATCGGCATCAAATAATGTCTTTGGAAAGATAGTTGAGTCTGCGGTGAAGGTGACGGTGGTACCCGAGCCGCGTGAAGCGCCTTTTTTTCGAAGTAATTTCGTGGTTGGCTTGCCTCGGGAAAAATCCATGCGATACTCGCCTCCGTCGCGTCTGACGACAGCGGTGAGCTTTTTAGACAGCGCATTGACAACCGAAGCCCCAACGCCATGCAATCCGCCAGAGGTTTTATAATTTCCGTCGCCGTCGTTTTGAAACTTTCCGCCTGCGTGGAGTTCCGTTAATACAAGTTCCAGGCCGGTTTTTCCTGTTTTTTTGTTTTTATCGACAGGTATACCACGGCCGTTGTCGGATACGCTAATGGTGCTGCCATCTTGGTGGAGTGTTAAGGTGATTTCTGTGGCATGGCCATTCATCGCCTCATCCACAGAATTGTCAAGGATTTCCCAAGCCATATGGTGCAGCCCGGCGGTCCCGACACCGCCGATATACATCCCGGGTCTTTTGCGTACCGCTTCTAATCCTTGCAGCACATCAATTTGGTCAGCTGAGTAAGTCATAATTCGATTTCGGTTAGTCGAAGATTGCGGGTGCCGGGATGTCTTCGGGAATGATTCGGACAATCTTGCCGTTTTTCTGGATTTCGGTTCCCCGTCCCCCACGCGAAGTGGTTCGGTACTTGATCGTGCTAATCGTTTTTTTCGCGCCCCGGTTGGTCTCGACGTTAAGCAGATCTCGGTCGCCACGGCTTGCCTTGAAGCCGATCAACGCGTCAGCTGGGTCAAGCTTTATTAGCATTACGCCTTTACCAGGACCGGAAAGATAATTGACTTCATCCGCACGGCACACCATCGCGCGGCAGGATCTACTGACCGCCAAAATGGTTTCGCTGCCGTGGACCGGTGCAAATCCCACGATTGCCTTGCCTTTGGTAGGGCGGGCGAAGCGACGGCCCGCGCGGGTGGAGATTTCAGTGAGCGGTTCAAGGCCAAAACGCAATGCATAGCCATCGGAACTCACAGATAATCCGTGGAGCAGCGGGCATTCATTTTTTTTCTTGGGATCTTCGGCGATGTCGCCATCCAAATAACGCGGGTCGAATGACATTACTCCGATGATTTTCTCGCCGTCCTTCAGTTTGAAGAGCTTTTGAATCGGTTCTCCGTAGCCCGTTGATGCAGGTATATCAATAAACCTTGCGGTATAGCAGGTGCCCAGGCTAGAAAAAAAACCCAGGGTTGCCCGGGTCGAGCCGGCGACACAATCCAGAACGCGGTCCCCTTCGCGGATGCGTGATTTGCTGGGCTCTTTGATTTCTTTTTGGCGTTTTATCCATCCGTCTGCGGTCAACAGTACATGCGTATTTTCATCAATTATGAAATCTTCGGCGGAGTATTCGGTTTCGTCGCCGGTGGTTTTAATTGAGGTTAGTCGGTTGCCGTTAGCCGATGACGTTTTGCTGAATTGTTCGAGGATGTTGTGTAATTCGGCCTTTACAATTTGCCAACGTCCCGCGGTCTTGGTGTCGGTGCCGTCATCGGCTAATAGCCTGTGGATCTCTTTCGCGCGCTTTTTTTTCTCCCGCAGCTCATCCGAAACCAGATTGATTTCGAGCTTTGCCAAGCGATAGAGCTTGAGTTCCAAGATGGCGTCGGTCTGTAATTCATCTAGCTGCTTGAACCGGCGCATTATTTTTTGGGCGGCATCGGCTTTACCTTCTGATGCCCGGATGATTTTGATGATTTCATCGAGTGCGTCGAAAATCAGCGCAAAGCCATTGAGAATATGTATGCGTTTTTCAAGGCCGGCGAGTTCGTTTTTTAAACGCCGGGTAACGACCTCGAGACGGAAATGTAGGAAATGCCAAAGGATTTCTTTCAGCCCCAGCTTCGCGGGCGCTCCGACTTCTGGATTCTCGGTGGGGGTGAGGCAGGTCAGGTTGACGTTGAAGTTCGTTTGCAATTGCGTGTGTTTGTACAGATAAGCCAGCACCTTGGCTTCGTCCGCGTCTTTTTTGAGCTTTAAGTCGATCTGAAGGTCTTCTGTGGACAAGTCCTTGACATCCAAGAGCATCGGCATTTTTTGATCGATCACTATCTGAGCGATCTGTTCGATAAGATTTGCTTTGACCACGCCGTAAGGGATGCTGGTGATCTGAAGTTTTTTATCGGTGCGTGGGTTGTCCGAAGAAGCAGAGCGGGTCGTCCCACGAAGTTTGATACTCCCGCCGCCGGTTTTGTAGATTTCGCGGAGATCATCTTTGGAATTGATGATTTGTCCGCCGGTAGGGAAGTCTGGCCCTTGGATCGCGTCCTTCGCGACGAGCTGATAATCCTTAATTTCGGGGTCGGCTAGCAACTTGAGGCAAGCCCTGACGACTTCGCCCAGGTTGTGCGGCGGGATATTGGTGGCCATCCCGACCGCGATGCCCGAACTGCCGTTAATCAAGAGGTTGGGGTAGCGTGCAGGCAGAACGACCGGTTCGGTTTTGCTGTTGTCGTAATTCGCCCTAAAGGGGACAACATTTTGGTTGATATCGTCAAGAAGGGCTGTGGCCAAAGGGGCCAGACGGCATTCGGTGTAGCGGTACGCGGCGGCATTATCGCCATCGATCGAACCGAAATTTCCGTGTCCGTCCACTAAGCGGTGCCGCATGACCCATGGCTGAGCCAGGCGCACCAACGCGTCGTAGAGTGCGCCGTCGCCGTGGGGGTGATAATCACGTAAAGCAGAGCCAACCACGCCCGCGCATTTGCGTGGTTTTGCTTCGGGGTAGAGACGTTCCTGCCACATGGTGTAGAGGATTCGTCGGTGAACCGGTTTCAGTCCATCACGGACATCGGGTAACGCCCGGCTGGTGATAACAGACAAGGAGTAGTTCAGGTATCGCGATTGCGCCGCTTCGTGCAGCGACACGCGGTCGAACCGGTTTGCGGCAGACGCTTCCTCGCCCGGCCCGCCATTGCGGCGGTCCTCTCCAAACAGCAGTGAGTCATCGGATGGTTTTTGACGGCGTTTAGCCAACGTTCAAGCCCTCCCTGGCTTGGTGTGTTCAGCAGCGAGCGACTACATTATCACGCATGGCCCAAGGATTCATCCGTGTGCTGGGAATCGATCCTGGGCTGAGGCTCACGGGGTACGGCGTGGTCGATCTTACACGGGGTGCTTCGGAGCCTCGACTCGTTGAAGGGGGGGTTATTCGGCTGAACGTCAAGCGGTCCATGGAGGCACGCTTGCTGCAGCTAAGAAACAACTTGGCGGAATTGATCGAAGTCGTCGAGCCCGACCGGCTTTCGGTTGAAAAGCTCTACGCCCATTACGCGCATCCGCGGACCGCGATCTTGATGGGCCATGCCCGCGGTGTCATCTTGCTGTGCGGTGCGGCGGCGGGGCTGCCGATCGAGCATCTCGCCGCCACCGAGATCAAAAAATCGCTCACCGGCAACGGCCATGCGACGAAGCGTCAGATGCAGTTATCGGTACAGGCCCAATGCGGATTGGCCGAGCCACCCAGCCCTCCCGACGTCGCGGACGCCATTGCGATCGCTTTATGTCACGCGCGACGGCTGGCTACCGAATCGTAGATCGTCAGGGTCGCATTGCTTGAGCTTTCTGTGGAGGTCGTTGTGGGAGGGGGGGTAGGCGGGCGGGTGTGGTTTGGACCGCAGCGGTTCCGATAAGCCTTGACCGTGATTCCGCTGAGCGAGTCGGCTGGGCTGGGTCGATAGCCTGATCGCCGACGGCGTGGCTGTGGGCGATCAAGAACTTTCGAGGTAAACGCGATGACCACGGAACGGCAAGCGAAGTGTTTGATGTTGCTGGCGATGGCTCTGGTGGTTTGGGCATGCAGTAGCGTGGGGTGCGCCGTAGGTGGGGGCGGTGAATCGGGCTGGGGTTCGGGCCTGAACACCGCCTCGGCCCGTGAGCCGGTGGCGCCCCGTACGATCGCGGATGGTGATGAGGCGATCAGCGAAGCGGCCGCCCCCGCCGAGGCGGATTTTGTACTTTTTGACCTTGGGCAATCGCGTGGGCCTTGGGTAGGGTCGCAAGACGAATCGTTTGAAAGACACGACGAGCCGTGGAGCGGGTTATCGATTTCTCAGCCGCTATGGTCTGCGAAATCGCTACAGATCTCCCAAAAATCGTCGGCGGTGCAGGGGCCGGGGGTTGATCGGTTGGGTATGTTTGCGCTCGGAATATCGCTGCCGTCAGAACTGCGGCCCGTATGGCCAGACCACGGTACGACGGCAGCTTCGGCAGTTATTTCAGAATCTAATCCGCTGCCTTTGCCGGTGACGAAGTCAGAAACCCAGAAAGCGATTACCGACGAGGCATGGATACTGGGGGTCGTGCTGGGTGGCATGGCGTTGTTTTTCGCGGGCGAGGTTGGCGTGCTTTGGTGCGTGCACCGTCGGCGGGCGATCGCCCCATCCGGGACACAGCGGGATTCGGACGCGTATAAACATGAGCCGCAGCCCTCGAGTTTCCGCTTTCCTAAACCGGTGGACGGCACCAACGAATTGCCCGAATCGCCGAAGCGAGCCGCTTGAGCGCGTACGAGTAAAAGCGGCCGGCTCGTTTCGCAGCTCCGGTTTAATGCCTCGAGAAGCGTAGACTTAAGCGATGCAGAAGTTACCGGCCGCGATCCTGATCGATCTCGACGATACGATCCTTGATACCACCTTGAGTGCAACCCGCGTGTGGCGGATGGCGGCTCAGGCGTTCGAGTCAGAAATCGGCCGGCCCGCAGAGGAATTCAACCCCGTTCTGGATGCGTCGCGTGTCTGGTATTGGTCAGACCCCGAGCGCAATCGCCAGGGCCGTCTGGATGTCCAGCGTTCGCGGGTGGAAGTGACGCATCACGGGTTCCTTCAACTGGGCATCGAGGATTACAGCCTCGCGGAGCGGTTTGCGGATTATTACAGTCGGCACCGGGTGAGTTCGATGCGGCCGTTCCCGGGGGCGATCAAAACCCTGGAATTTTTGCAGCGCACCGGTGTGCCTATGGCCTTGATTACGAACGGTGACGCTCGGGGCCAACGCGACAAAGTCGAGAGTTTCGGCTTGTCCCGCTATTTCCAAGCGGTTCTTATTGAAGGTGAACTCGGTTACGGCAAGCCGGATCCAAGGGTCTTTCACCGCGCGTTGGCGGCCTGCGGCGCCGCTGCGGAGGCCTCTTGGTGCGTCGGTGATCATCTCGGTTGGGAGGTGGCTGCCCCGCAGGCTTTGGGGCTGAAAGGCATATGGAACGATTGGGCAGGCGAAGGCCTGCCGGTGGACTCGGAAATAAAGCCCGACCGGATCGTCAGGCAGATTTCAGAACTCGTTAGCGACATCGGGGATCGGTTGGCTCAGATTTGATCTCGACCTCCCGGCGGCATGTCGCGGCGGGCCGTCGTTTGAGGCCCATCAAGAGACCATCATTTCGAGCAAGGCCTGCATGAATGCGGGCAGATCGTCGGGGCGTCGGCTCGATACCCGGCGATGTTTTTCATCGACGCAGATCTCTTGATCGGACCAGATCGCCCCGGCGTTAACCAGATCATCGGTGAGCCCGGGGGTACTGGTATAGGCGACGCCGCGAACGATGTCGGCCGAGATATCGATCCACGGGCCGTGGCATATGCTCGCGATCGGCTTAGCCGCTTCGGCCATCGCCTTGGTGATCATTTTGACTGCCTCGTACCGTCTGAGCTTGTCGGGCATCCATCCGCCGGGGATGACCAAGACGTCGAACTCTGCTGAAGTTAGGTCGGCGATCTTGGCAACGCTCGATTGAGGGTATCCGTGTTTGCCGTGGTAGACGGTATCGGCTTCCAGTCCCGCGACGGTGACCGAAACGCCTGCTTCTTGCAGCCGATACTTCGGATACTGAAGCTCCATATCTTCGTAGTCGTCGCCTACGAAAATCAGTGCTTGTTGCTGGTTGATCGGTTTATGCGGCACGGCGGTTTCTCGGAGTTACAAAGAACAAACGGACGATCCAGATCGTTTAGATCGCGGGCATTTTAGCGAGCAGCCGGTGGCAGAACGTCACAGCCATCCCGCCTTCACCGATGGCGGCGGCCACACGGTTGGTGGAGCCCGACCGCAGATCGCCGACCGCTAAAACGCCGGGGCGTGTGGTTTCGAGGTGGTAAGGCGCTCTGTCCCCGTCGGTCCAGTGCTTTTGAAAATCCGGGTGGGGTACCGCGTCCATTCCGGTCAGGACGAACCCCTTTTCATCGAGCCCGATGCAATCATCGAGCCAGTCTGTCCGCGGATCGACACCGATCATGACGAACATCGCCGCGATCTCCAGTGTCTTCTGCTTCTCCTCATCTCCGCGGATACCACGCAGGTCAATGCTTTCGAGCCCCGCGTCGCCGCTGCAGCCGAAAACCTCTGACTCCGTAATCAACTCTATATTCTTGGTTTTGTTGATCCGGTCGGCGAGGTATCGTGACATCCCTTTCGAGAGATCGGGTTTACGGATAATCTGAAACACGCGGCGAGCAAACCGTGCGAGGTAGACCGAGGCCTGTCCCGCCGAGTTCCCCCCGCCCACCACGGCGACATCGCGGTCACGAAACCGGTCCGTCTCGGTGTAGGTGGTGCCGTAGTAGACGCCGCGCCCCTCGAACGATTGCGTGCAGCCATCGAGGCGGCGGTAGTCTGCCCCGCAGGCCAACACCACCACACGCCCGCGGACTTTGTCGCCGTCGTCGAGGGTGATTGTTTTGACCGCAGATTCGGCGCTGATGGAGACCGCTTTCCGCGGGTTGACCAGGGTCGCCCCGAATTTTTTCGCTTGAATGACCGCTTTTTCGGTGAGTTCTGCGCCGGAGAGCCCGGTCGGAAAGCCCAGGTAATTTTCGATCCTGGCGGAAGCTCCCGCCTGGCCCCCGGGGTAGCGTGATTCGATAACCAGAGTATCGAGTCCCTCGGACGCGGCGTATACCGCCGCCCCGAGCCCGCCCGGGCCCCCGCCGATCACGACGACATCGTAAACCTGCGAATCATCGAGTTCGCGGTTCAAGCCGAGCGTTCGCGCCACGTCATTGATTTCGGGGTTTCGGTTGACCCCTTGGGCGTGAAAAATCACGGGCGTTTGGTCCGGCGTGATCCCGAATTCATCAAGCAGGAGCCGGCTCTCCTCGTCTTCCTCTACGTCATAAAAATGGTGTATGACCGCGTTGCGCGTGAAGAAATCGCGTAGGGCGTAGCACTTTTCGGAATAGCATGAACCGACCAGTCGGATCGCACCCAAGGCATTGCCTTTGAGCCAGTCGCGTCGATCCATCAGGCATCGGAGGATGATCTCACCGACGTAAGTATGCTCCGTGATCAGCCGCCGGAGTTGCTCGCGTTCGAGGATCAATGCTTCGCACGGCTCATCTGCTTCCGCCTCGGCCACCGTGGGTTCTCCGGTGAACATTGACAGATCGCCGATGAACCGGCGTTCGAGAACGTTCGCGATCAGCCGACGTTTCCCGGGCGACATCCTTTCGTACACGGCAACGCTTCCCGTTTTGAGTACTACAAAGGGGGCGTCACGCTGTCCGTGCGTGAAAATCGTGTCGCCTTCTTGGTAGCTACAACACTCCCCGTAATCCGCAATAATTTGGAGGTGTTCCGCACTTAGCTCGGGATGTAGTCGGGGGTGCTTGGGATCGACAAGTTCGAAATGGGGCGTCGTCATCCGACCATAGTAGACGCGATACTCGGTGCAGGGCAGGCCGCTCTCGATATTGGTCCGATGAACCCTCAAGGGCAGTGGCCACAGTTAATGTTTCGAGCCCCACTACGCCACGCCCGGCAACGCTACTGCGGGACTGGGGGTGGACGCTTGTTCCAGTAGTTTTTCGGTTTGGCTTACCCGCCACCGGCATGTCATGGATTGACTCCAGGTCGCCCGCTCAAGCTCAACTTCCGTCTGCTCGAGCTGGGCGAACAGATTGAACGCCGCGGAGTCTACAGCAATCGATGCTTGCTGCCGCGACAGCCCGCTCGGTTCTCGTTCGGCGATCTGCAAGCTTCGATGGTTGGCGTTGCCGGCCACGGTGAATAAATACGGCTTATGGTCCAGAAATTCTCGCGCATCCATCAGTGTTGGAAAGCATGAGCCGTCGGCCAGCCGTGACGAGGACATAAGCATTCGAGCACGCACATCGCTAACCCCGTCATGACTCTTGACGTCTAACGCAACCTCGCCATGTTGTACGGCGAGTCGGATCTCCGCCGGATGTTCCCGGCGAGGACCCGATACCCTTTCCCGAGCCATGGTGAGCCCGCCGTCATCCACGTCTCCGCGAACGAGATATAGTCCCCGCCGTACATCAGCTCGATGAGTCATCGCCTGGACCAGCAGCCGATACGCGACTTGGTAGACCGCCGATTCGGACGGTTTTTCCAAAACATCAAGTGCGGGTGGCAAGGAGTCAGGGGGGAGTTTTTCTATCGGGCAGACGGTGATGCTCCAAAACGCCCATCGCCCACGCAAGACCAACTCCAAGCCCTCCGGCAACAGGTGTGCAACAGACGAGGCGGGGGTCCGGTAGAACAGCTCGACACAGTCGGCGGCCCGGTCACATAGAGTTGAAGTTAGGCTCATCGGAAGCTCCTATTTTCTGAGCTTGTTTTGAGGCTAGATACACTCTCGCCGAACGGATTGACCGGTGTATTGCTCATCGCCGTTGCTTCCTTCATTTACGGGCAAGCCAGGTCTGCGGATGGAAGTTTTTTCTCTGTTCAAGTACGTATTGGGGCAAAGCGGGGATTAGCTGGCGAGTCCGAGGACTTTCCAAACCTTTGAACCCATCTTCACGAATTTGATCATGTTGCCGGTGGGCAGGGTACGGATCTGGGTGTACCAACTGCCGAGGGTATTGAGCATGTCGTACAGCTCGGTGAGGCGGCGGCGGGTGTGTTCGGTGTCGCCCTGCGTCTGACCCTTCGTGGCGTTCGCCTCGTCCACGCATTCCTTAAGCAACATAAGGGTCGGGTCGATCTCACGCTTTTTGCGCTCGTCAAGGATGACCTGAAACATCTCCCAGACGTCCGCGGTCGAGGTGAAGTGGTCGCGGCGTTCGCCGAGCACGGGCACGGTGTGGACGATGCCCCAGCTGTGTAGTTCTTTAAGCGAGGTAGAGATATTCGAGCGGGCCACGCCCAGTGTGTCTACCAGGTCTTCGGCATGCAGCGGCCGGTCGGCAAGGAACAGCAGCGCGTGGACCTGGGCTACGGTCCGATTTACGCCCCAACGAGTCCCCATCTCGCCCCAGTGCAAGACAAATTTTTGTTGAACAGGGGTAAGCTTCATAATAGTTATTCGTAACAGTAATTTCTGTAATTAAAGAAAATACTGCATAAACGGAAGAGGGTCAAGTGGCAATGGAATGTTTTTAGTTTGGGGCTTTTGTAGATCACCAACTTACTCTGGAAAAAACACTCCTTGTTTGCAAAAGGGGTACGCTTAGTCCCTAAGTTCGATCGATATTTCCCCCGATTTAACCGGTTCTGATTGTCGTTCGAAGAGCGTCGGCCGTGGCTCAAGGTTTCAACCCTTTTTTAAAAAGTCCGTCTCGATCGTCAATTGGCCGATCTTCGCGTGCAGTTCCTTGATCTGCTCGTCGGAAGCCTTTTGGGGACGGCCAACGCCTTGTACACCAGACGATGGGCGACTGGGGCCTGAGGGACCTCCATGTCCGCGGTGAGGGGTCGACATACTCCCCCGACAGAGGCAGAGGGGTTCGATAGAACCACATAGGCTCTTAGAAACCAAAATAGACCAATAGATACGATTTCCAGCTATTACCGAACGATGGATGATAAAACAGAGGTCTGACTGCGGCTGGGCATGAACTGGCGGCTGACAAATGATTACGAGAGTGCCCCCGCGGAGCGACAAAATCATGCTCGGCTTGCAATACTCAGCCAGATGACTTAGATATTTCCGCGGGGGCCACATTAGCCACACTCGTTTTGGTGGTTGATTACGGCTTAATTTCGATAATCAGGAGTCTATCGCCCATTCCAATGTGGGTATGGTTAGCCAAAACAGTATTGGTGTTTCTTTGGGGAATACGCAGCCGCATGCTCGAATAGGGCGAATTGATGCTAACTTTAGGATAAACCCATTGAAAAGACTTCCGCTTACCTTGGTCATCGGTGCCGTTGTGGTAGTTCCAGAGCTCAATGGGTCGCCATAACAAGAGCAGGAAAGTGCCATCGCTTTTCTGCAAAAGCAGTTCGTGTACAGTATTACCTTTTTTGTCAATCGAATAATTTAAGCTGCCGGGACTGTGATTCGTTGTATCCTTGACGATACTGATCATCCGCTTCAGCGACTTAAACGAATCCTTCTCCGAGAGATCGTCTCGCAACAACCCCCATCCCATTTGGATAGGGTTATCAATTAACGTCCATGCGGATGATCGCTCAAAGCCTCTGCGGAAAAACTCAGCGTATCCACGCAGGACGTATGACGCCTGGACATCGTTTTTCATCGGATAGGGGCCGGGTTGAGTTCTCCAGCCGAACTCCGTAATCCAGTCTTTTTTATAGGGTGTCTGTTTATTCAAATCATCGATTTGCGTTTGAACATCCGGGCTTTCGGGATGCAGCGGGTAGACGTGAAAACTTCCGCGATCGCAGTGCCAATCGATACGGCCTACCGCGTCGGTAGCGCCGGTGCCAAAAATTAAGGAAGGGCTGAGTACTGGCTTGTTTCTGAGTTTGGAGCTAGCGTCCCATTCCAACCAAAGATTGCGTTGATACCATTTAAGACTGGCCACCCAATCATTATCCGCCGCGGGGTGAATTTTGCCCCATTCGTTCGGCCCTTCTACCGCAAGGATGGCGTTAGAAACGCTCTCCATCCAGCCAATCTGCTGGGGTATTTTATTTGAACTCAGGGTGCCGTCGCCATTTCGTTGCATGCTTATGACCAGAAACTTGACGCCCAGGTCTGAATGTATACTTCGGATCCTGTCTCGATCACGCGCCTTTTCCAGGCCGTCACGGACAAACGATACGTCTAATTGATCAACTTTATTTCGGACGGCTGAATACCGGTCAGCGTATGGCCCACTCGTTTTCCAAAATTGTGTGTTAACCCCGATCGACTCATAAAAAGATTTTGCCGTCTTGGCCGTTACAACTTTGCCTAATGAAATAGACGGGGCAGAAATAATTAAGCAAGCCAAGAGAACGCGTATTAGGTAGCTTCGACATAGCATAGAAATGACTCCAAAAAAATATGAAAGAAACGATCAGAAACGACGAGGTAGCTTAACTGTGGGCTTAATGATTTAACGTTCGCCAGAACATTGAAAATAAAAATCAACTGCGTTTTACCGTAATCGAATTGCTTTACTGATTTGTTTCCCAAAAATAAAACATGAATCGATTAAACGCTTAGCTTATAGATGGATGGCAGAGATAAATCTGCGATGGTATTAAAATCGTGATACGAGCCGGATTGATTTGTCAGGCATCTACCTTGTTACGAAGCCGAGTATGCGGGTGAGCAGCTCGTCGTTCACGTTTTAATTCAGGGGCGACCCGCCCGGAACCACTTATTTTCGTCCGGCGCTTCGCGTACCGGAGATGGCTGTCGCCCGCCGACCCACACTAAACATAAGCCCTCAAAAGAGTGCAGATTTCCCGCGTCATCGAAGCGGGCGAGTTGTTCTTGCGGTACTTCGAAGCGTACGGTCTGGCTTTCCTGGTCGCGCAGGTGGATCCGTCGTACGCCGCGTAGCTCGTGATGCGGTAGTGTGCCGTCGGGATGACGTATGTAGAGTTGAACGACCTCGTCGCCGTCCATCGGTCCCTCGTTGGTCACGCGGCTCGAGACGATGAGGCTGTCGTTGGTTGTTGTGGTTGACTCGATTTCATGGTCGAATTTTGAGTAACTCAATCCATGACCGAATGTATAGAGTGGGGGATGATCCGGGTCGGCGAATCGATAGGTCCGGCCCGCCATCGAGTAGTTTTCGAAATCCGGCAGATGTTCCACCGACTCGGGATAGGTTATGGGCAATCGGCCGGCGGGGTTGTGGCGACCGATCATGACGTCGGCGATCGCCAACCCCCCGTACGGGCCGGGGTAAAACGCGTCGACGATCGCGGCGCAGCGGGACTCGAGTCCGCCGAGGGTGACCGGCCCTCCGTGGATCAAGACGACCACGGTGGGGGTGCCGGTGTCGAGTACTCGCTCTAAGACGTCGAGTTGTGTGGATGGGAGCCGGATGTCGCTACGGTCGCCCGACGCGTCGGCATTATTGGCGTCGCCTTGCTCGCCTTCGAACTCGCCGTTCAACCCGAGTACCATCACCACAATATCGGCCCGCTCGGCGATGGCCGTCGTCTCGGCGTGGTGGACGCCCACCACGCTGCGGGCGGTGGGCGACGCGTATTCGCACGCCGGGCTGTATTCCACCGTCGTGCCCGGCTCGAAAACGGCCCGCAAGCCATCGAGCGGGCTGATGATTCGCGACGGCGTGCCGCGGTAATTGGCCAGCAGTTCTTTGGTGGCGTTGGCGTTCGGGCCCATCACGGCCAGCCGGCTGATCTTCGACGGGGTCAGCGGGAGGACGCCGTCGTTCTTCAGCAGCGTGATGGATTCCGTGGCGGCGCGTCGGCTCAGAGCGTGTTGTGCGGGCTGGTTGTTCGCGGTGTGGGGCGTGTCGGCCAGCGGCACGGCTTCGGGCGGATCAAACATTCCGAGCTTGTGCCGGGTCATCAGTAGCCGACGGACGCTGCGATCGACGTCCTGCTGGTCCAAGATACCGCTTCGGACCGCTTCGAGAATGTGCGGATACGTACATCCGCAGTTGAGGTCGCAGCCCATCTGCACCGCCAGCGCGGCCGACTCGGCGGGTGTCTCGGTTACCTTGTGGTTTTCGTGAAAGTCGCGCACGCCGCCGCAGTCTGAAACGAAATGTCCCTCGAAGCCCCACTCCTCCCGCAACAGCCGCATCAACTCCTTATGCGCACACGCCGGCTCACCGTTCACGCGGTTATACGCCCCCATCACGGCCTCAACCCTGGCTTCTTCGACCAAGCGGCGGAACGCCGGCAGATAAGTCTCGTGCAGGTCTCGTGTCCCGACCACCGAATCAAAGCTGTGCCGCGAGCCTTCGGGGCCAGAGTGGACCGCGAAGTGTTTCGCGCACGCCGCCGCTTTGAGAAAGTGCGGGTGGTCGCCTTGAAGCCCGCGTACGAACGCGATCCCGAACTCCGCGGTCAGCCACGGACATTCCCCGTACGTTTCGTGTCCCCTTCCCCACCGCGCGTCACGGTAGATGTTGATGTTCGGTGCCCAGAAAGTTAAACCCTCGTACATCCCCCGCTCACCGCGGCGCAGCGACTCGTGGTGCTTCGCCCGGGCTTCCACCGCGATGGTGTTCGCAATGTCTTCAACCAGAGGCGGATTAAACGTCGCGGCCAGGCCGATCGCCTGCGGGAACACGGTCGCGGTGCCCGCCCGCGCGACGCCGTGCAAGCATTCATTCCACCACTGGTAGGCGGGGATTCCTAGACGCGGTACCGCGGAAGATTCGTCAAGCATCAGCCCGGCTTTTTCTTCCAAGCTCATCGCCGACACAAGCCCCTCGATCCGCGATCGCGTCGCGCTAAGCCAGTCCGAATCGAACGGTGATCCAGTGTCTGTTTGATCCGTACAGGCATCAGCGATAGGCAATTTCGGTAAGGGCATATCAAGGGGCAAGTCGGATGTTAATGGTGATATCGGTATTGACTTTGACTATGAATTTCCGGGATTGGCACGCCGACGTGTCGAATCTCAGAAATGAGCTATATCGATTTCAACGGTTTTCGATTTATAGAATGTGTTTGGACATTGAGGCAATCGCGGAGCTTTCACACTTTGTGGTTTGATCACGTATTGCTATTCGTGGTTGTTGAAATCAAATGCCGACCGTTCGGATCTCGCTTTCACCTGGGCCGAGTTCCACGTCGCCCAGCCCCGCAATCTGAGCCTTCAGCGGCCGCGACGAGAAATTGGCGAACGCGAAAAGGTCCGGCTGATCCGGGGCGGTCCAGTGGGTAACGAATAGGTGCTCGTCGTTGCCGGACGTCACGGCATCCCACCGGCAGGTCCGCCCCGCGAGCCGCGCCCGCTGGCGCAGAACCTGCTCGAACACGTCTCGGCGGCCGTTCTCGCCGCGATCGATCGCGGCCCAGTCCAACTCGGCCCAACACACGAAGTACCCCCCGCCGCTGCAGGCGTGTGCGAATGCCAGCGCATCGCCGATCGGCGTCTTGTGGGTCATCGCCGCGACTTTCAACAGGTCATGCGTCGCGGCGAAGTACGCCCGCTCGAGCCCCGACGGAAGCGACTTGCCGGACAGGTCCTGCCAACGCCGCCACTGCTTCGCGGAGATCACAGCGGATTCCTCCACCAGCCAGGTCAGATTCAGCTTGCCCAGCACCCACGCGTTCTCGTAAGTCATCGCGTGGCTGCGGCCGAACACCGGCCCCGGCAACTCGCCCAGCAGCAGCTTGTCACCGTCCAGCCGCTCGGCCAATCGTTCGCCTAAGCGGATTCCGCCGTAGAACGTCCGCCACGCCGGGGTACCCTCTTCGGGTTGAAGATTCGGCTCTTTCCAATGCAGTGCGTCGGTGCGGAACCCGTCGATGTCGAACGTCTCCACGTTCCACATCGCCCAATCGAGCATGAACGCCTGCACATCGTTCCGGCCCCAGTCCAGCGAATACGTGTGCCCGATCGGGGGCTTACCCGGTTTCGGCCCCCACCCGTGGCTGCCGAACGGCCGACCTTCGCGATCGCGTACCAGCCACTCGGGATGCGTCTCTAAAAGCTTGCTGCGATCTCCGGTGCCCTGCGGGATGAAATCGAATAGCACCTTGAGGCCACGCTCGTGTGCTTCGTTCACGAACGCCTTGAGTTCCTCTTCGCTGCCAACTTTCGGGTCGATCTTGTACTGATCCGCGATCGCGTACCAGTGGTCGTCGTGGTTCTCCCAGACCGGCACGCAGTACACAGCGTTGAAACCCATGGCCGCGATCGTGTCCAGACGCTGCGTCCAACTCCGGATCGGTCGTGCGCTAATCTGCAATACCCGGAGGTCTTCGGACCACGGCGCACGCGTCGCGGGCTCCCAGTCGGCGTAGGCCCGACCGCGGAACGCAGCGAGGTGCTCGTCCAGATCGCCTGTGGTCATCAGCAAGGCGTGGCCGCTGCTCTTAAGCGTCTGGCCCGGTGCGATCCGATCCGTCACTTGGTGGCGATGCGCGACGTCCACCCCGCCGTCGTGGCCGTCGAGCGTCGGAAACGCCGGCGCCCGCAACTCGTCCCAGAGCCACGCCCCGACACACCCCCGCGGATTTTCGATGGTCACCAACCCCACGCCTTGGTCGGGGCAGTGGTCGAGCCAACCCCGCGGAAAGCTCGGCAGCGGTTGGTCGGCCGAGCGGTCGAGCGCGTGCTTCGCGGCTTCCGCGTACGGCCAATCCGGCGGGGTGATCTGGCCCGGTATCTGGAGCCGCTGGTCGGGGCCGCTCCCCTCCGCCATCAGGGCCGGCAGGGTGTACACCACCTCCGTTACGAGGCATTCCGCTGCACCGGTATTGGTCAGCGACACGTCCTGCTGCAGACAGACCTGACCCGACCGATGATCGACCGCCCAGACATGCTCAACCCGCAGGTCTCCGCACCGACCCGTGACGCGGAGCGTGTGCCCATCGTGCTCAGCGGCGTCGTAAGCGACGGCCAGCTCCCGTCCGTCGAGGACCAACGTGAGAATCTCCGCGTCACGCAAAACCGCAAAGCCTTCCCAGGTCAGCGTGAAACGGCCGTGTTCGTTGATTTCCAGCGAGAAGCGGTCGTCGTTCGTGCGGAGGGCTTGGCGATCGAGCTTGGGCGTACTGGTGGGCATCGGGAGGGCTGCTTTGGGATCGGTTGTGAAATACTTGAAGGAAGCGGATGGAGGAGGGACTACGGCGAACGAGTCGGTGGCGGGATGATCGTCGATGCGAAAAAGTGAATCGACGCGGAAAGCTTGTGCGAGGTTTGTAACCGCTCGCGCTGCATGCCGGGACGGTGATCAGGCCCGCGTTGGGCCGGCCCGATCATTCGGTGCGACACGCTCCGGCGTGCTCCCCGACAGGTTGTTGTTTGCGCGGGGGCAGATGACACTTCGTTAGTCCTCCGAGCGGACGACAAGCCAGGCGAACGTGCTGACGTCCTTGCCTTGGGCGATGCCGGGGGTCAGTTCAATCCAGCCCTCGCGGACCGCGTCGTCCGCGGGGTCGTCGAGGTCCTGCACGAGGTAGGTGAAACGCAAGCCGCGTATCAGGTCCTCGCCCGTCAGCCCAGCCGCCTCGAACGGAACCCGCACGAGGTACCGGACGCCACCAAAGATGTCTTCGGTTTCGACCTGGATCATGTCTCTCGCCTGCTCGGCCCCGACACCCGCGGGCGACTGCCAAACGTGAGCCACCGGCGTGCCGTCGTCGCGCCGCGCGACCCCGAACTCCAGGTACTCCGAAACCCCGGGCACCGCCACGGCCGCTTGAACGGCATCGCCTTGCCAGATCTGTCCTCCGCTGAACGGCTGACGATGCACGTCGTCGCTCACATCGAAACGCAGCAGCAACGAACTGTCCTCCTCACCGACCCAGGCGGCGGAGCTGAGGTCCGTGGGTCCCTCCCAGGTCAGGTGCTGGGTGCCGGGAAAGATGTCGTTGTTGTTGACCACCTGCTCGCTGCGATCCAGCGAAAACTCGGCCACTCGGTACGCCATCGAATCGAACGACCCGCCGGGGCTCGGCGTAGGCAAAACCAGCGGGACATCCACACGGCTCGACATGAGCTCCGTGTCCGCCTGCACCGAAATGTACTTCGGCACTTCGCTGCCTTCCGCGAGTTGTGCATTCAGCGTGACGTCCTCCTCGCCGCCCACGGGCAAACGGAGCGAAGGCCTGTCCAGGCTCCCCGTCAAACCCGCTTGGTCCACCGGCGTGAGTTCGACCGCGACACGTTCCCCGAAAGGGTTCCGGACCTTCAGCGATAAAGCCAGGTCCCGCCCCGGCAGCAGCATCAGCGGCGTGCCGACGTACTCGAGCAGGGGGGGAAGCAGTCCGGGTTCGCTCGTCACGCTCTCGGCGACGAAATACGTCGGGTGGTATCCGATCTTCATCGACGCGACGCCGTCGCTGAGCGGCACCTCTTGACGGTTACCCATGAGATCGATCCGGGCCGCGGTCGCGTCGGGTCCGAGCCGGATCGGGACGGCACTCTCACTGAGGGTCGAATCCTCTGTCCATGCGACGAAAACCCAGCTATTGTCACCGACCCCACTGAAGTGGCCCTTGCCGCGGAAGGCATAGCCGTACCGCCCTTCGCCCAAATCCAGCTCCTGGACATACCGCCGACCGCGCAACTGACGCACGACTTCGTTGAAGCCTACGTACGCTGGCCGGGGCGTGAAATCGGGGTTGAGCATCTGGTGACCTCTGACCACGCTGGGTTGCCAGAGCGTAAAGGCCGTCCACGCTTTCGCGCCGATCGACCACAGATACGCGACACGTTTCGGATATTCGACCGCCATCTCGAATTCGCGGTCGTCCGGACGGCCCATCGAGGTTTCCGAAAAATAGAGCGGCTTGTCGTCCGCATCGAGCTCCCGCATCAGCGGCAAAAGCTTGTTTTCGACCCCGGTGCGGAGGCCCTCAGCGGTCTGGTGGCGGTGATAATTGAACCAATCAAAGTCGTCGTAACCGTCCGTCAGCGTTTTACGAATCACTTCCAGGTTGACTTTGGGGTGCTCGAGATCCGCAAACCCCCCGGTGAGTACGATCCCGTCCGGATCGCCGGAGCGGATCGCCCGGCTCGAAGCTCTCAGCAATTCGACATATTCATCGGCGGTGCCTTTGAAAAATGGCAGGTCCGGCTCGTTCCAGATCTCGTACAGCCGCGTCCGGTCGCCATAACGCTCCACGATATCCCGGGTCCATTTCTCCCAAAGATCGGCGCGGGGCGGGTACGTCGGAGCGGGCCATTGATTACCCACGATGCCCGCCTCATTGATCCGCTGGAGCGTTTCTTCGCTCTTCGTCCACCTGGCTCCGCCGTAAGCGATGAGCAACTGCAGCTCCATGCCGTACCGATCCGCGAGGTCGTACACGCGATCGACGCCTTGCCAATCGGGTTGGCCTTGGACGCGTTCAATATCTCGCCAAGGGGTGCTGAATCGAAGAGTTTCCGCACCGGTGATCGCGGCGGCTCGCATCAACTTGGCCTGCAACGCCGGGTCTGCATTGGGTCGACCGCTGGGGCCGTGGTTGGCGATGATGAACTCACCGGGGTTCACGCCGGGCGTCGCCCCGACCGGCTCGAACACCGCGAACTGCGTCACCCCCCGCACGAGCGGTGTATTCGAATCGCCTCCGTAAAGCCGGTAGTGAACGTAACGAACGCCCAGGCGGTCGCCAATCAAGCGTTCAGGAATCGGCACTTCGATCGGACGACCCGCACGCAGTTGTATCGCCCGCCGGATCGAGAAACTGGCTGGCTCCTCGGCGTAGCCATCGGATAATCCTGCTTCCAGACGTATCCGCCCGTCATCACTACTCGATACGACCTCGAGCCGAACCCCGCCGAGCTCGTCCGGGCTCACGAAGTTCAACGGCTCGTCCATCACGATGCGAACCGCCGGTAGCTCAGCCGCCAAAGATTCCGATGGCATCGATACCACCACAAGGAAGAAAACAGTAATTTTTAATGTGATATGACGGTAAGGCATGGGCAATCTTAAAATTCAGAAGGCGGGGGTGGAGAAGTTACGTATTGTTTAGTTCGGCAGTAGATATAAATTGATAGATACCGGTATAATGCATCTCCACTTAGCGGCGGAGATAACTTATTTACCGCAACGATTAGATTGCGTGGTCAACGGCGGTGCGCGGAAGATTTTGCTATTCGCGTCCAGGGAAAGACCAAGCTTCAGTCCGCGGCACGGCATTATCCCATACGAACTGACCGGCCTGCACGGAAAAATCACTCATTAAATTGGAACGGCTCGATTGGGGATGAGGCGTGTTATCCATTTCAGTGTTGAGATTATCGGTTCGAAAATTGCCGTAGTGCGGGTACACGAACATGCGCCCGTCGCCAGCCGTATGCGATTCGGTCAGCAGGGGCCTGCTTTCTCCAGCGGGCAGGATAATCGCCTGCGAGGGCTGATCTTGAAAATGAACAGGACTGGCGTTCACGAAATCGATACGCTTGGGAACTTTCGGTGCGCCGAGCACGTCCGTGTCGTCCGTCTCCCATCCGGTGCCGATAATAATTTTGTAGCTCGAGCGCTCGGGGTAGAGCTGGCCGGCGAAGGTTTGAGATTCTTCGTCTTGCGGACACCAGAAAATGCCGTCGTCGCGGGTTTTATTGGATTCCGCATCGGTCGGGATGTAGCCGCCCAAGGCGAGGTTGGCGATCCACCCCTGGGCGCTACTCGGGCTGGGTACCGGGCCGGGGCGATCCAGCGTGCCGTGCACAAGATAGCCGTCGTAATCAAGGCTGTACGCACTCATACCGATGCCGATCTGCCGCAAGGATGACTGACATTGGACGAATTGAGCGGCGTCGCGTGCCGCAGACAACGCGGGCAGCAATAAACCGATCAGCAGGGCGATGATCGAGATCACGACGAGTAGCTCAATCAGGGTAAAACCAGCCAAACGGTGTAAATTGCGTGCAGAGCATTTCATGGCATTAAGTCCAAGAAGAGAAATATCAAGACGGGCTTAAATAAGAAACGGTAAGCGGTCAATGCTCGCCGAAGAAACGAAAAGGGGGCAGGGAAGAGCGAAATTCAAGGGAATTTCGATGTTTTGGCCGACAGGTCACCTCGTGTACGGGACAGAGATTATGCGATCGAATCGATGTTTTTAGGCCGAAGGCCACTTATCACTGCACTGAGGTATAAGACATACTTCACAAAAGATATTTCATATGAAACCACAGATCGATTAGTGAAGCATCTCGGAAGTAGAATGAATACGTTTATTATTATGGACGCAGTTGGCCTAAAGTGGTACTACATTATGTTGATGTTCAAGCTTAATTTTGTACCATAGGAGTGAGGTCTAGGCGTGGTCTGAGAACTCTGGACGAGCCTCGACCGTCAGGGAGCAGAAGCCAAAATCTCGTCGTTTCGTAGGACCCGTGTCCGGCAAAAAATCCGCTCCCTGATGGTTGCGGCTCGTTTTCAGACCACGCCTAGTGCGGGTTCCTGAGGCCTGATTTGAATGTGAGCGGCATGAACGACCGATCGACCATTTCGAAATCTTTCGGATCCTCTGCTCGGGTGGCGGTGATTGTGGGGCATAAACCGATATCGGCGCTCGACCGTGAGCAGCTGAGTGGGGTGAAGAAATATATGCGTCGCCACCGGTTGCAATGGCGGATCGCATTGTTTCAGCCGAGTGCCCCAACCACACAGGTTCTCTCTTGGCGGCCCGACGGGGTGATTAGTTGTGTGGCGATGGATTCTGCGGTGTTTGAGGTGCCGGTGGTTCATCTCGGATACCGCCAATTGCCCGACGAAGCCGGCATGATTTATACGGATCAGAAGCAGATCGGGACGATCGCAGCGGACCATCTGTTCGATCGTCGTTTTCGTTCGTTCGCGTTTTTGGGCTGTGCAGATAAGGCGTGGTCCGCGCTTCGCCAGGATGCTTACGTCGAGGCACTCAAGCAGCACAATTTTGCTTGCGGGCAATTTGATCTAAGTATACGGAACGAAGACGTCATGCCGATCAAGCGCCGGCCGACGCTTGCCGAATGGCTGGCCGGGTTGCCGGACAGGACGGCGTTGTTTGCGGTGAACGATTATTTGGCACTGGAAGTCTTGAGCATTTGCCGGGAGATCGGGCGCGATGTGCCCAAGTCGCTGGCGGTTCTGGGCGTGGACGACGTGGATTTTGAGTGCGAACTGACGGACCCGCCGCTATCGAGTGTGGTCAATCCGATGAAGTCGGTGGGCTATGAGGGGGGACGCATGATGGCCGAGCTTTTAACCGGGACCTTCGCTCGGTCCAAACGGCTCAGTGTTCGGTCCGAGGGAGTGCATGTACGCAAGAGCACGGACGTGACCGCGGTGGACGACCTGATCGTCGATGAGGCCATCCGGTACATCCGGGCGAACCTCGAGTCCTGCGCCGGAGTGGAACACGTCGCCAAAGCGATCCGGGTGGCACGTAGCACGCTGCACCGCCACTTCGTCCAGGCGCTGGGGCACAGCCCGCTTCAGGAGCTGCAACGGCTGCGGGTGCAGCGGGCGGAAGAGCTGCTGCTCACGACCGACCTGTCGATGGTCAACGTGGCGGAGCGGTGCGGGTTCAGCGACGATATGCACCTGACACGAGTATTCCGCGCAGCACACGGCGTGACGCCCGGCACGTACCGGCGGCAGACCCTAGTCGAGGACGGACAGGCCTCGAAGCCGTGAGCTTTGGGGCAGGGCGGATCCGCGTGGATGAATACAACGTTAACCGCGTGACGATCACAACAAAAAACCATCCTTCGCCCGACCGCAAGGAGGCAAGCAAAGGATAGCTGAAGTTATAAAATTTGTTTCGTTGTGCGCAGGTTGATCTCCGGAATGCATAAGGCGGCGGGCTGTTGACGCGACACGCACACGCACCGTATCGGCGAGGCCGCCGAGCCTCTGCAAAAGTCATCTAGGACGGCTCGGGAACCTCAACGATTTGAATACCGCCAACGGTAATCGTGCCATTCGCGCCGAGCGGGGAGAAGCCACTGAGTTCAAATTCACGACCTTTGGCACCAATCGTCGTGGGTGAAACGTTCTCAAAAATAACCAGGTTGCCACCTTCTTCATACGTGGTTGGATTACCGTTCACCGGAGTACCGGCATACGATTTTGTCAGAAAAACGGGGCCGTCGGTACCATCTTGCCGGAGCACGAAACTGGCACCTTGGCCGGGTTTGTCGCCACCCCCGAAGATGTAGATGTCGTAGAGTTTTTTGTTGTCCAGTTTTGTTCCGGCTGCATCGAACAGGGTAAATCGGTAGGCGATATCCACCGTCACGCCATTGATCGTCTTTCCGGTGTTCGCCGGGTTGTTTGACGAATAGGCGTAGTCCATGGAAGGATTGGTGAATGGACCCGTGTTGGTTACGTTGAAAGCCCCGGTGTTGCCGCCGCCGTTTTTAGGTGAGTTCACCGCATCCGGGCCGCTGCCGGCGAAGTAACTGATCCCCGACGCACTACCGTCGGGTCCCACAAGAGCCTGGGTATTGGGCGCTGCGGGATTGCTACCGAGACCGGTCAGTGTCGTCCGGTTGTTCCAGACGTCCGTTGCGGTGCCGCTGGCGAAAGCGGCGAGTCCAACCGCCACTTGGTCGCTTGGCCCGAAGTCCAGGTTCGCGATCAGTTGTTCGCCGGATGCGGCGGTGCCCAGGGCGAGCGAGGTCGAACCCAGAAAAGCCAACCAAAACCTTTGACTCGATTTCATGTGTTTCCCTAGAAAATGAAGCATCAATCAAAACAATAATACGGTGGGCCGTGGCGTGAAGTGACTCGGCCGAACATTAGAGGCGTGAATTAAAACCCCCTTCGGGCCGCACCCATATGGAGCGGACCAAAGGGGAGTTTCGTAATCGGCTGGGTGGCTCGACATCGACGCGGAGATCAGACGTTCAAGCGCCGCGACGCCGCCGGAGGCAGGCGAGGCCGCCGAGGCCGATCAAAGCGATCGAGGACGGCTCGGGAACTTCAACAAGCTGGATACCGTTGATCGTCAACACATCGCCCGAACCCAGAGGAGCGAAACCGCTAAAGTTGAATTCGAGCCCCGTGGCGGAGAAGAAAGTGGGCGAAACATCTTCAAAGACAACCAGGTTGCTGTTCGCGCCGCCCTCCGTAAAAGTCGTCGGATTGGTGTTGACGGGGGAGCCGGTGTAAGACTCGACCAAGAAGGTACCGCCGGCCTGCTCGAGCATAAAGCTGCCGCCTTGGCCGGCGGCATCACCGCCGCCAAAGATGTAGATGTCGTAAAGCTTCTCGTCGTCCAGCGTGGTCCCTGAAGCATCAAACAATGTAAAATCAAACGCGACATCGGCCGCATTGCCGTCGATGGTCGTCCCGGTCGCTGCAACGTTGTTGGCGAAAACGTAGTCGAGGGCGGGATTCGTAAACGGCCCGCTGCCATTGCTGAACGCGCCGTCAAAGCCTGCTCCGCCAAGACCAACCCCAGCGCCACCACCCAATTGGCCCGAAGCACTGAAGTACGAGACGCCCGAGGCGGTTCCGTCTGGTCCGAGCAATGCTTGCGTTGAAGGTGCATTAGCGCCGCCACCATCGAAACTGTCACGGTTATTCCAGACATCGGTGGCGGTGGCGGAGCTACCGGTAAAAGCTGCGATCCCCACCGCGGCGGTATTGGCGGCGGGTCCGAAGTCCAGATTCGTCAGTAAAACTTCGCCGGAAGCGATGTTTCCGAAAGCGAGCGATGCGGATCCCAACGATGCCAACAGTATTTTTTGACTGAATTTCATGTAATCCTCCAGGTTAGAAATAAGACACAATGCTTGAGAAGGGAAATAATTTTGCCAGTAGACGAAATCAAAACTAAAAATTAGATTTATTGCATACTGAAAAATTTTGATGCAAAAGAATAATATCTCCAACCAGACACAAGTCAACGCCATTTCGGATCGATTTGTGGCTTCAAGACCTCAAAAATGTCTATGATCGTTTAATTGCCGCTTCAACTTGTCGCAATTTCGGTTTTGAGTTGATGGGCGTCTAAATTCGCCTTCGCGCGACCGAGAAACGTTCTCCGTCGGGCGTTATTTGGATTTTTGTCGGGTCGTGAGCGGGCTTTTAATCCTGGGCGGCACGATGACATCGGTGTGTTGTCCGGTACCTCAGCGCGCGGATAATCTATCCCTTACCGAAGCAGGCTCTCCGGGCCGATCCCGGAAGGCTAAGGCGGCGTCGGGGTTTATTGGGGAACTTGAGGAGTATCGAGCGATTAAGGCGGACGCTATTTGTTGCGGTTGGTTTGCCGGTTACGCCCTGGGGCTAGGGAGAGACGGAGACGCGGTAGTCAGCGATAACCTGATCGAGATCGGCGGTGTCGATTTGTCCGAGCGGCAAGGTGTGGCGCTCGTGGGGATCGGTTTGTAGGTCGAAGACTTGGCGGTCGCCGTTGCCGTAGTCGATGACTTTGAGGTCGCCGCGTTTGGCCATGACGATCCAGACGCCGCCGGGGAGGCCTTCGGCGCGGTCGTTGCCCTCCGGGGCGCGGAATTCGGAGAGGGCCACGCGGGAGCCGTCGCCGTCGGCTTCGAGGAGGGGCCGGATCGATCGGCCGGCCCACGGCTCGTCGCCGAGCGTGGGCACGTCGAGTTCGGCCAGGTCGCAGAGCGTGGGGTAGAGGTCCAGGTGCGAGGTGTTTTCGGTGACGATACGGTCGGCGGGGACGCCGGGCCCCGCGAGGAGCATAGGCACCCGCACGCTCTGCTCGTAGAAGACGTGTTTCTGCCACATGCCGTGTTCGCCGATCATCTCGCCGTGGTCGGCGGTGAACTGGACGAGGAATTCGTCACGGACGCCGAGTTGGTCGAGGCCGTTCAGGACGTCGCCGACGCGGGCGTCCATCCACTCGACAAGGCCCCAGTAGGCGGCGCGGGCGCGGCGGATGTGTTCGGGGGTGATGTTCGGAGGGACATCGTTGGTGATCTTGTTCCGCAGGAAGGCGGGCAGTTGGTCCGGCGGGACGGCGGGCTCGGGGAAGGTCGGCCCGGGCAGGATATCCATGTAGTACTCGAACAGGTCGGGCGGGCAGACAAACGGGCAGTGCGGGGTCTTGAAGCTGACCTCGAAGAGCAGGGGGCGGTCGCCCTGGTAGACCTCGTCGATGAACGAGGGGGTGAAGTAGTCGGTGAGGTTTTCGACAGCTTCGCGGGTGACCGAGTCGTCCCAGCGGATGTTGCCGGTGTCGCCGGGGCCGGCGTGTTCGAGCATCCAGGCGTTGTAGCCGCCGGCGGCGCCGCGTTGAATGGGGCGGTGCGGGTGGCCGCCGGTGACGTCTTTGGTCATGTCGTAGTTTGCGGAATAGCCGTGGTTGAGCATCTGGAGGTCGCCGTAGGGGCGGAACATCCAGCCGTACATCTGGTCCTGGCCGTGGAAGTGCATCTTGCCGACGCAGGTGGTCTGGTAGCCGCGGTCGGTGAAGTGCCGCATGTAAGTCGGCGTGTTGGGGTCGAGGACGCTCTCAAAGTACGGGGTATTGAGACGGGAGGGCATCCGGCCGGTGATCATGCTCATGCGGCCGGGCATGCAGATCGGGCAGGCGGCGTAGTGGTTGTCGAACCGCGTGCCCGCGGCGGCGAGGCGGTCGAGGTTCGGCGTGCGGACGTGGGGATCGCCGGCGAAGCCCAGGACGTGGGGGGAGAGTTGGTCGGCGCAGATTTTGAGGAGGTGGGGGTGGCGCGGCATGTTTCTTTCTTTTTGTAGATAGGATTGGGCGAATAGGCGTGTGCGACGTCAGCGCTTTTGCATGGGTGCTTGCGGGCCGAGGGTCATCAGATTTTCGGTCGCCCAGGACCGCCTGACCGATCGGATCTTTAGCGGGTGCTCACGGGGCAGGCCCGCGGGATCACGAAGCGACAAGCGACGGGCGTCGTCACGCTCGGGGACGGGCATTTCGGAGTGAAAGATTAGCTTGGCCCCGGCGGCGAAGTCCTGGCGGTCGCCGCGGCAGGCCAGATCGAATAACGAGTTCATGAGTGCGTACGGAACGACCGGCTGTCCTTTGCGGCGTTTTTTACGGTGCGATAGGACATTGCTCATCCAGGCCTCGGGGCCCGTCATCTCGATGAGTTTCGTGAAGTCGATCATGGGGGCGGCGGAGGGGTGGGGGCAGGCGGGATCGTGCCGAACCGCTTGGCCCCGTGGGGTCACGGGTCGCGTCGTCGGAAGCGGGGCTGATGTTGGGAGATGCTGCGCGATTCGGTCGGAAGCGTCAAGGTTGACGGGTCCGTGTCGGATCGAGGCTGAAACGCGCATGGGTCGGGCGTCCGACAGAGTCGAACTCACCGATCTTCGCTAGCCGCGGGCGTGATCCGGTTCACTCGGCCGGTCGGCACGAACTCGCAGACCAGCAGCGCTCCATCGGAGGTGACCGCCGCGTCGTGGGGGTGGATGAAGCCTTGGTCCGGCGGATCGGCTTCCAGCGTTCGCGCGTGCTCGTGGCTTTGCCAAGTGTCCCCCAGGTGCGCGACTCGCCGATCCTGACCGTCGATCAAGGTGACGCGGCCGTAGAAATCGGGCACGACCAGCCAGGGGCCGACTTCGGCGAAGTGCCGGGGCCGACGCGTGGGCACGTCGATGAACCCGCGGTGTTCGCCGGAGAGTGAGAGGTAGTTGAGTCGGGTCGCAACGTTTTCGGCCACCAGCAGTTCGGGCTCGCCCCGGCGTTCGGTGTACAGGATCCCGTGCGGGTGCGCGAGGTGATGGTCGCCCAGGCCCGGCCCGCCGAACACGTTGACCAGCCGGCCGTCCGGATCGAAATGGTGGACGAGGTACGACCCGTACCCGTCGGTCAGGAACACCTGCCCGTCGGGCGTGACCGCGACGTTGGTCGGCTCGTAGCTCAGGTGCGGCCGGTCGTCGTAAAACGCCGGTTTGGGCACGTGCCAAAGAACCTCGCCGTCCAGCGTGGTCTTGTACAAGCCGCGCTTCAGGTCGGTGATGAAGACGCAGTCGGGTCGGCCCCGCGGGTGGAGGTGCAGCCCGTGGCCGGAGCCGGCGAATGTTTCGCCCCACGACCGCAGGAATTTGCCGGACGCGTCGTACACGCAGACGGCGTCCCGACACCGGCTCGTTTCGTGCACCGTGTGCAGGAGGTACACGTTGCCTCGGTCGTCGGTGTCGATGGCGTGGGTGTAGCCGAACCGGATGTCGTCGGGGGTCTGGAGCCAGTCTTGGTCCCAGTGGCGTGGTCGATCCGGGGCGAATAGATGGCGCAAGGGTTCATGTTGATTCTTTTCGAGTGGTAATGGGTTCGTCATAACGGTTTAGGCTTCGGCGGGCTCAAACGCACTGAGAGGCGCTACCGCGAAATGTGGGTCTTCGGTCAGCAGCGGTGTCGTGCCGTCCTCGTTGTTATGCCGACGCACATCGCTGCGGTGATACTGCAATGCGTAAGCGACACGCGGCTGGTCCGTATTGTTGGGCCCCGACCCGTGTACGGTGATACGTGTGAACGCAACGGCGTCCCCGGCTCGCATCCGAATCGGTAAACAAGTCATCGGATCGACTTCAAGCTGACGGTGGAAATCGCCGTCGTCGCTTTTCCGGGACTCCAGCAGCCCGTCGCGATGGCTGCGAGGAACGATCTGCAGGCAGCCGTTCTCGGGCGACATGTCGACTAAGGCCACCCAGATATTGATCGCTCCCATCGCCGGCTCAACCCGGGTGTAGTTGTTGTCCTGATGGAAGTGAAACTGACCGCCCCCGCCACCGGACTTCACGGCGGTAAAGGGCAGGTAGACGTGGGCGTCGCCGCCGATTAATTGGGCGGCGACAGATTTGATGGCTTCGCCGTTGATCAGTTCGTTTAACGCCGAATCTTTGAGGTACTGGCTGGACTGCCGAAGCTTGTCGGCCGACGAGGTCGCCTGCCCCAGGTCCGACGCGCTCAGCCCCAGATGCTTCTCCATCACTTCCATGACGTCTTGCCGAAGCTGGGCCAAAGCCTCGTCCCGGACCAGTCCGCCAAGGTACAGATACCCCTCGTCTTGGTAGAATTTGATTTCGGAATCGGTTAGCTTGAGCGGATTGATAATGTTGTGGCTCGATTCGATCGTGGCGGGCATAGGCTTGATCCTGTAAGTGAAAAGTGTAATTGTGGAGCGGGCACCGGCTTCTGTCTTTGGAACATCCCGTCAGTTTTTTGTACAATATGATCAGATCTTCGCATAGCCTCCACTTCCTGCACGGCAACCACCGCCCGCGGTGTGTCGCCGGGGTCGATAAGCGATTCGACTACTACGCGCTGCAATTCATGGCCGGTGGTTCGGTCCACATCGATATCGACGGCCGGGAGCAAACCCTGGAAGGGGCGTGGATTTGGCTGGCTTGGCCGGGGCCGTGGATCCGGTTCCACGAATGGCCGCGCGGCCGGCCGTGGGACCATCGGTATATCGCGTTCTCGGGTGTCGGGACCGCCGCCTGGGAATCCGAAGGGTTGCTCCCCAAGCAGCCGGTGCACGTCGTAGACCCGGCGATGGCCCGCGCATTAGCCGACGTATGGGACCGGCTGCTGGCCGCCACCCGCGGCGTCCGTCACGCCCCGCCCCGCCGCACCGCCAACCTCCTCGAGCAAATCCTGCTCGACGTGGCCGATCTCGACGACCCGCAGAATCAAGCCCCGCCACCGTGGTTGGCCGCGGTCAACGCCCGGCTGCAAGACCTTGAAACCGCCGATCCGGATTACGAAATCCTCGCCGCGGAACTCGCGATGTCGCTCCCGACGCTACGCCGTCGGTTCCGCGACCTCACCGGCATGACGCTGCACCGCATGCGTCTGGAGTCCAAAATCGGCGAAGCCCGTCGGCTGCTCGGCGAATCCGATACCCCGATCAAAGTCGTGGCCGAGCGGCTGCACTACCAGGACGTGCACTACTTCACCCGGCAGTTCACGCAGATCGTGGGAACCTCCCCCGCACGCTACCGTTCGACGCGACAGGCTTAGACGGGCTGCTTTTTTTCCCGATTACCAACTCATCATCGGGTGCCCCGCCGCGAAGCCGACCACGCCTCCGTTCCGCGGCCGTCGTCTCGACGGTCCGGGCGGGTCGGACCGCGGGTTCATTGTTCGGCGAACAGGATTAACGGAAACAGACGCGGATTCTTGACGCCGGTGATCCCTTCGCTCAATTCGATGAAGCCCTCTCGGATCGTGTCCGGCGTCGCTTCGTCGAGGTCCTGAGCGACGAAACTCAGCAGGACGCCCCGGCCCAGAGCATCGCGGGACGCGCCGAACGCCGAGAGCGGCACCCGCACGCGGTAGGTCGTCGTATCCGATCCGTCCGGCTCGGCTTCGAACGAGATCTGTTCCAAGATCTCGCCCGCGGACCCGCCCGGCGGAACGACCCAGACGTGCTTGTCGGGTTCGCCGGTGTCCGTGAGGGAGACGCCGAACTCCAGATGGCCCGCCCGGCCGGGCAACCCAAGTCCCACCTGCACCGCGTCGCCTTGCCAGAGCGCCCGGCCGACGTACGGCTGGCGGTGCACGTCGTCCCGCACGTCGAACCGTAGCAGCAGCGACTCGTCTTCGAGGCCCACCCAGGCTTTGACGCTCACGTCTTCGGGCCCTTGCCAGGTCAGGTGAGCCGAGCCCGGGTCGATGTCTTGGTTGTTCACGACTTGATCCGATCGGTTCAGCACGTAATCAGGCGAGCGCCGGGCCATCTCCTCGAACGAGCCGCCGGGGCTGAGCCGAGCCGCCGCGATCGGCACCACCACCGTGCCATCCAGCACCCCGCTCACGGCGGACACCCGGATCGGCTCGGCCGTGACGACCCCCGCTGGCAACGCAGCGCGGAGTATCACTGTTCGTTCGCCACCGGCCGGCACGGTCACCGAAGACGGCTCGACCAACGGCAACCCCCGCTCCCTCGGTTCCGTCGGGCTTCCGGTCTCGTTTTCGGCGCTGCCCTGGGTCGCGGTCAGCGACACGGTTAACGGTTCCGTCAGCGGGTTGCGGATCTTCAGGGGCAGGCCGGCCGATGGACCCCCGGCCACTAGCGTCAGCCCGAGCCCCTCGGCTTCCAGGAAAACGGGCAACAACGCCGGCTCGCCCTCGACACCCTCGGCCACGAAGTACGCCGGCTCCCGTGAGACGGGCATCACTGCGATCCCCTCCCGTGTTTCGATCGGCGTGCGGTTGCCCATCAGATCAACCCGCTCGACTCGGGCATCCGCTCCGACCCGGATCGGCACCGCCTGCTCGGCCGTGGCCGTGTCTTCCGTCCAAGCGACCCACAACCAGCTCCGGTCGTCCGTGCCACGGAAGTCGCCCTTGCCCCGGAACGCATACCCGAACCGGCCTTCACCCAGATCAAGCGTCCGCACGAAGCGTCGACCCCGCATCTGCCGTGCCATCTCGTTGTACCCGACCCAGACCGGACGCGGCGTGAAGTCCGGGTTGAACATCGCGTACAAAAAGCCGCTGGTGGAAGAGTACTTCTGGTGGGTCGTAAAACCCGTCCAACCCTTCGCACCGATCGACCAGAGGTACGCCACCCGCTTGGGCAGTTCAATCGCCATCTCATACTCGCGGTCGGGCTCCCGCCCCATCGAGGTCTCTGAGAAATACAGCGGCGGCATCTCGTCCAGCGACGCGTCGATCAGGGGCGTCAACAGGTGCTCGATGTCGAGCCGAAGCATCGAGAACGTGCCGTGTCGGTGATACGCGAACCAGTCGAACGACGAGCGGGCCTGCTCCATGGTCGCCGTGAGAAACCGCGGGTCGGCCACCGGGTGGTCGGGCCCGACGAAGCCGCCGGTCATGACCACCGCGTCGTCGTCCACGGCACGGATCGCTTCGCTGCCGGACTTTAGAAGATCGACGTACTGCTCGGGCGTCCCTCGAAAGAAATGCTCGATGTCGGGCTCGTTCCAGATCTCGTAAAGCTCGGTGCGGTCGCCGTACCGCCGGGCGACCTCGGCACACCATTGCCCCCATAGATCCGGGCGCGGTGAATAGGTCGGTGCCGGCCAATGCTCGAACGTGATGCCGTCCGCCCGCATCTCCGCGAGGGTCGCTTCGTCTTTGGTCCAGTCCCGACCACCGTAGGCCATCAGCAACTGCGGAGCGATACCGTATTGATCCATGAGATCGTACACGTGGTCCATGGACGACCAGTCGAACGCGCCGGGCCGGGGCTCAAGATTCAGCCAAGACATGCCGAGCCGCATGACTTCCGCCCCGGCGATCGATAGTGCACGGATCACCCGCTCCTGATGATCCGGATCGACCTTGGGGTCCCCCCGCGGCCCGTGGTTCGCGAAGATGAATTCGCCCTTCTGCACGCCCGGCGTCACACCCACCGGGTCCACCACCGCGAACTGTGTCAGCCCCGAAACGATCTGGTCGGCATCGGACTGCGTCTCCTCGCCCGAGGCCGTCACCCGGTAAAACACGTACTTAACGCCGACCCGAGGGCCGATCACTTCGGCGGATATCGCGATCGACACCGCTCGATCGCCCGGCAGTTCCAGCGTCTGCTTTATGTCGTAAACCGATGGTTCGACCCGGTGATCTTCAACGGCGACATCGATCGAGACGACCAAGGGCTCGCCTTCATGCTTCACACGTAGCTCGACACGGTCAAGTTGTCCGGGTAAAACCCAGTGCAACGGATCGCCGGTTTCGACGCGGACTTCGATCGCGGCCGCGGGGATCGCCCACAGACACAACAAGGCTAGAAAAAATACCGGGCGCGAAACTGCTGTGTTCATCTTATTATCCGTGAAAAGAAAAGAAGCGATCTGAAAAGGATACTGCAATCCGCAGAAATTCTATAGCGGCAAGTCGCGGATTCTCTCAACCGCGAAAGGCAAGTCCCAGCTTCTGAATGCGTTGCCGGGCGTGCGTCTCGTCCGGGCTGCTAAAGCCGAAAGCCTCATCGTCGACACGATGTGCATTGGACCACGTTTAGTGGCCATCGGCGGGAGCTGGGATGATCCTAATCTTCCCCGGAGGCTCCCATGCCTGAATCAAGCTCATCTTCGATCCCAAATCTCCGTCAGCCCGCTTCGTTGAGGCGTCGGTATTTCTCCTCATTCGAGCAGGATGTTCGACGTCTGATCACCCAAGAGGGCTACGGCTTTGCTACCGCGGCCCTTGCGGTGGGCGTGAGCGAAAAGACGTTGTAAGAATGGTATAGAAAGCTTGCGGCCGCTCCCGAGCCTTGCGGCGAGAATGACAGCATGGCTGAGCGTCAGCAGGGGAACCGGCGGCGGCGTGTTCGACGCAAGGCCGGCAAGAAGCCTACGACGTCGTCGGCCGCACTCGACGCGCCATCGGTCAAGACCTCCGCGCTCCGTAAAGGGGGCGTCAGGCTTAACTACGCGGCCAAAAACACCCTTGGCCGCAAGCGTTTTCTGATTGTCGACACGTTGGGGCTGATCCTGGGCGTCGTGGTGACCGTGGCCGATCACGCCCGAACGTGATAGGGGCGAGGACGTGTTGATCGACATTAAAGAGGGTGTACCACCGGATCAAGAAAATCTGGGCCGACGGCGGATACTCGGGCGAGGGGTTCGCGAAGATCGCCAAGCGTCTGGGCCGGGAGGTCGAGATCGTCATGGCTTCGACAGCGTTCACGCTAAACGCATTGACGATCAGCGGGGCTTTGTAGTCTTGCCCAAACGCGGGATTGTCGGACGCAGGTTCGGTTGGCGGGGCCAGTACCGGCCGTTGAGCAAAGACTACGAAAGCCTGATGTCCCGCAGCATCGCGAGGATTCAGATCGCCATGACCAACCGGATGTTGCATCAGCTGCAGCCGGGATGAAGTCTTCTCGTACACGTTTTCAGGGCTCGGCGAGCGGATCGCGGGCGGGAGGATCCGAATCGTTTTGACGCGCGAGGGAGGCGGGGAGCAGGGCGGCGTAATCCGTCTCCCGTGCCCGGTCCCAAGCGCGTTGGAACGCGGGGGCGAGATCCAGGCGTGGCTGAACGTACATGGCGACAAGGGCGGTCGAGTTCGCCAGCGGGGTCACGACGTCCAGGGTTTCGCCCCCGCGTTTCACGGTAAGCCTGACTTCCTGGCCGGCACGGTAGCGGCGGATGTGGTCGGAAAAAAGCATCCCGGGCGATTCGTGAAACGCCTGGCCATCGAGCGCCACGACCCGGTCGTATGGGCGCAGGCGGCCGTGAGCAGGGAACCCGGGCAGGACCCTCAGGATCACGACCTGGGTCGCGGCGTTCGGGTCACGGTTCACGTTTTGTACCGTAGGCTGACTGACCCCCAAGGACGCCGGCCCGTCGGCGGGGAACACCTGGCGACGCAGGCGGCGGAGCGTATGGTGTCGCGCGACACCCAATAATCGGTGACGCGACTCCGGGGAGCCCGCCGCCTCGGCCAGGGCGGCGAAGTCGGCGGGGGTCAGGGTTTCATCCACGAGCAGGCGATCGGTCGCCAACTGCCGCACCTCGTAGTCGGGGTGTTCGAGTTCGGCCACCACGGCTTCGGGATCCAAGGCCGCCGTCGCCCCGACCGACCAGACCACAAGCAGTGACGCGACGCCTCGCAGAAAATACGGGTGGTTTCGGTTCATCAACGTCTCCCGTTTGGCTTCTACCCTTCGAGGGTGGCGACTAGTTTCTCGGCGTGTTTCTGGAGCCAGCGTACCTTCCGTTCGACCATCGGCAGAAACGTCCCGCCGAGCATTCTGCCGAACATCCCCGTGGCCCCGATGGGGATGACGCTTTCCGCGATCAAGGCTTCGATCATCAGGAAAGGAAGCACCCGTAATTCGGCCCGGCTGAGCACCGCGTCGGGCACCGAATCGTAGCCCCGGATGAACCGTTTGAGGCGCGACTCATCGACGTAATCCGGCCATTCGGAAGGGTCGTCACCGCCGCCCACGATCGAAAACTGCAACGCCCCGTTGGCCACATCGATAATCCGTTGCTGCATCCGAGCCGCGTCGTAGTCGATGACCGCCACCACACGGGGGCCGCGGTAAAGCATATTCCCCGGGTGCCAGTCGGCGTGCGCGATGCCCTGCGGCCAATTTTCGAGCCCGGCGGAATTCGTCCGCCGTGCCGCCTCCTGATACGACTCGTGAAGGAACTGGGTCACCCGGCCCATCTCCTGGGCGTCGAGTTCCGGCTCCGTCTGGCGGAGGGTGGTCGGGATGGCGTTGCACGAAGCGGCGACCGAACGCGACGCGTGGTACGACCCCCGTGCCGGCTCGTACTTGGGCTTATGGTCCAACAGCAGCTTATGAAAGAGCGCGAGGGTCCGCCCCGATTCGTCGGTCGCTTCCAGCGAGTGGTCGTAATTCGTGCCCGGGATAAATTCGAAAAGCTCGTAGGTGGCGCTGTTCCAGGTGAGCATGGAGTTCTGGCCGCGGCGGGTCCCGATCAGGTGCGGGAGCGGGAACTGCCGGTTGGACAGGTGCATCTGCACGCCGTGGCAAAACGCGACCCGGTAAGGATCATCACGCCCCCGCGCCCGCCGCTTCAAGAGATACGCCCGGTCCGCGGTCCGGACCAGCAGCTTGGGGGCTTTGCGTGATCCCCGGGGGAATTCCAAGACTTCTTCAAGGATCCCCAAGTCGTAATGCGAAAGTACGACGGCGAGTTCTTCCGCAGAAAACGTTTGCCGCCCCGCCGCCCCGCTCCCGGTGGTCGGGGGGGGCGATGAACCGGCCGCCGATTGTCCCAGACGGCTTCCCCCCGAGGCCGCGTCCGGGTCGGTCGTGGTGGCCGGTCGGGGAGGGGTCGTCATGACGCAAAGTTCGCGGGCGGGGTGGCGGTAGACTCAAAACCGCATCATATACGCAGCTTGTTGGGCTGGGGGGCGTCTGCCGCGAAGCGACCCGGCGGGTCATTCGACGTTCTGGACCTGTTCCTTGATCCGGTCGATACGGCTTTTGATTTCAACGACGCACCGGCTGATCGAAGCGTCGTTGCTTTTGCTCCCGATCGTGTTGGCTTCACGCAGCATCTCCTGCGCGATAAAATCGAGCGTTCGGCCCGCGGGTTCATCGCCCTGGCCGCTGCGCGGACCGTTGTTTTGTACGCCGCTTTGAAGGACCTCAAGGAACTGGTCGAGATGGCCCGTCATGCGTGAGAGCTCTTCGCTGATGTCCGCCCGGTCCGCAAAGACCGCGACTTCGCGGATCAGGTCGTTTTCGTCAACCTTTAGCTTGGCTTTGGCCATCAGTTCCCCGACGCGGGCGGACAAACGCTGGTGGTATTCGTCCACCACCGCCGGGGCCCGCTCGGCGACCCGCGTGATCTGCTCCCGGATATGTTTCAACTGCTCGGTAAGGTCTTGGGCCAACGCTTTACCTTCGACATCCCGCATCTCGAGGAGGCGAGCCAGCGCATCGTCGAGCAGGGCGGGTACGACGGCCTTGGCCCGCGTTAACAGGGCCTGATCATCGGTCATCGGCACCAGCACGCCGGGCAACGCCAACAACTGCGTCAAGTCGATCTGAACCGATTCGTCTTGCACCTTGGCCCGCACCGTTTCGAGGTGGTCGAGGTAAGTCAGCAGGGCGTGGTCGTTAATCGACGAGGTGGACGCCGCGGTGGAAACCTTGGACTTCACGGTCAGCGAAAAGCTGCCTCGGCTCACGGACTGGCGGAGCTTGGACTCCAGCACCGCTTCGAGGCCGGCGATTTCATCCGGCAAACGGACGGCAGCCTTGAAATAACGGTTATTAAGGCTGCGCAGCTCGAGGCTAAACAGCACGCCACCGTCTTCTGCCGAAGCGCTGCCGAAGCCGGTCATGGAACGGATCAAGGGCGGACTCCGAGCAGAGAGGAAAGAATCTTCAATCAATCAGCCGCGGTATCCGCCGGGGGCGATTCCGCCGCACCCTCGGACGCTTCCGCGGGATCCGAACCCACCTCGGCGTCGCCGGCGGAGTCGTCCGGTTCGGCGGCGGGGGCGCTGGTGGGGGCGTCTTCTACGCTTTCTTGGCCATCGGGGGCATCGGTGGTCGCCGCATCTGCCCCGGCCGCGGCGGCCTCCCCGGCGGCTGCCGCCGCGGCCGCGGTCGCCGCTTTCGCCTGGTTTTCCGTAGGGTTGATCCGCCATGTCAGCGCCATCGCCAAACCGAGAAACAGGATGAAGCAGACCACCGTGACGATGGTTAGGACGTCGCCCACTTTAGCCCCGACAAAAGACGATTCGCCCCCGCCCGCTCCACCGAACGCCCCGCTGAGTCCGCCGCCTTTGGGCTTCTGGATCAGGATGATGAGCATCATCAGCAGGCAAACGAAAAGAAACGCGATCGCTAAGACGACAACATCCCACGTAATCGCAGCGAGCATCGGTGAATCGGGAAGCGGCATGAGTTGGTCCAGGAGCGCGGGGTGGTAGCGGGCGGTGGGTCGATCAGTCGGCGGATTGAATAATGGCGGTGAAGTCATCGACTTTGAGGGCCGCGCCGCCGATCAGCCCCCCGTCGATGTCCGGCTGGGCCAGCAGCTCGCCGGCGTTCCCCGGCTTCATCGAGCCGCCGTATTGGATGCGGACGGCGTCGGCGACGTTCTGATCGAACATAAATCCGATCGCCTGCCGTACCGCCTGGTGGGCTTGCTGCGCGTCGGCGGGCGTCGCCGTTTTACCGGTACCGATAGCCCACACCGGCTCGTAGGCGATGGTCACCCGGCTCATCTGCTCGTCCGTCACCCCGGCCAGGCCGTAACCGAGTTGGCCGAGATTGATCGCATCGGTTTTCCCGGCCTCCCGCTGTTCGAGCGTCTCCCCGATCGCCAGCACCACCTCGAACCCTGCCTCCAGGGCCGCGAGAATTTTTTCGTTCACCAGGACATCGTTTTCGCCGACCACGTGGCGCCGCTCGGAGTGGCCGACCAGGACCACGGCGACCCCGACGTCTTTGAGCATCGACAGCGAGACCTCACCGGTATACGCCCCGTTGGCCGCGGCATAACAGTCCTGTGCCCCCAGTTTGATCGGGCTCCCCGCATCGCAGAGCACGCCCGATACCATGGCCAGGTAAGGGAAGGCGGGAAACACCGTCACCTCGGTTTGGCCGAGCCCGGTTCCTATTTTGGCGGCCAAATCAACCGCCAGGCCCTTGGCCTCGGCGGTGTGCAGATTCATTTTCCAGTTGCCACCGAAGGTGGGTTTTCGTTCGGCCACAGCCAGTCTCCAAAGACAAATACGGTTCGCCGCCTGGATCATTCCCGCCTCGGCGGCAGTTCCACGCGGACCGAGAAGTATAACGGATCCTCCCACCCGCAGCACAGCAGCCACGAGGGGATGAAGTCTATTCAGCCAGCACGCGGCCGCGAGGGGTAGGGGGGGGGACCGAAGGCTTCTCCGGATCGGGCTCGGCGATCCGGCTCCGTGCCGCATCCTGCAGCAACGTTTTCGCGCCTTCGTCCAACAGCCGCTGGGTCACTTTTTTGACCGTCCGCCGGAGTTCGCCCGTCTTGCACCGCTCGTCGGCGTGCAGCACTGTCTGGCCGTCGGCCGAGCACAGCCTGACCCGGAGCCTGAACCAGTGGGAATCGGCGTTGCGGCGGGCCTGGGTTTCGGCCGGGTCGATCGGCTCGGCGAGCACGGCGATCGGTGAATAGCAGTCGGCCCCCAGCCGCCGAACCACCTCACGCTCGTGCGTGACCGCGGTGGAAGTCGATGCCGCGTTCAGCGGGAGGCAGCGCGTCAGCGTCACGTGGTCCGTCGATCGGCAAGTCAACCCGAGCGCCCCCTGACAAGCCGGGGGAAGCATCTCTTCGTAAGACAGCGGCCGATCCGCGTGTTCAGCCAGGCCCAGCCGTTTGAGCCCTGCCACCGCCAACACCGCCGCGTCGTAGTGCGGCCCTTCTTGGGCAAGCACTTGGTGCAGCCGGGTATCGACATTGCCTCGCAACAGCCGCACGTCCAAATCCGGCCGCAGGCTTCGCGCCTGCGCCGCTCGACGCGCGCTGCTGGTGCCCAAGACGGCTTGCGGCGGCAGGTCGGCGATCGAGCCGTACCGGCGAGCGCTGACCAAACAGTCTGCGGCCGCCGCGCGTTTGGGAGTAGCCGCGAGCGTCATCCCGCCCACCGACTCGGCGGGATCGACCGGGAGGTCTTTTAGGCTGTGGACCGCCAAGTCCGCTTTCCCTTCCAACACCGCCCGGTCCACCGCGCGGGTGAACAGCCCCTTTCCTCCCGCGTCGGCCAGAGAACCCCGTGTGATCTGGTCCCCCTCGCTCTGGACCCAATAAAACCCCACCTCGACCGGATGAAGTTTACGCAGCGCTTTAGCCACCAACTCCGCCTGCACCCGGGCCAACCGGCTGGTGCGTGACGCGATAATGATGGGCTTTCGGCTACGCCTCAACGGAAAAATCCCTCCACCGACCAGAACAAATAAGCAATCGAAACCGCACCACCAAAATCGTTGCCTTCCTCAAAATATTTAGGCCTCGAATCCCCCGTCCTACCTCCACAGATCCCCGGCTACCCGGAAACAAGTGGAACTCAATATAACCCACCATACGCCCTGTGTCCCGCGTGACGCGCACGATTTAGGGAAGACGCTCGCCACGCACTCTGATATAAACAAAAAACGCCTGCTATGCACGAATCCTCTCCCCGCGCTGACCGCCGTTTATCCCTCGCCCCCTGGCAATGGCCGCTGCATCTCCAAATTCTGCTTGGCCTGGTTCTCGGGGCGGCGGCGGGCTACGCGATCGGGGCCTGGGCCATCGCCCAACTCTCCGCCGATACCCCGGCCGATCGTCGGGGCTTGGTGGCTGCACAAACCGCCACGGCTTCTTACCTCTACCTCGCCTTTGACCTCGTGGGCGATCTTTTCCTGCAGGGACTCAAACTCATCATCGTCCCGCTCGTCACCAGTTCCATCATCCTCGCGGTCGCGGGCCTCGGCCAGAACCACAGCTTCGGGAGGCTCGGGGGTAAGACCCTGCTCTACTACGGCTCGACCTCACTCATCGCGATCCTCATCGGCCTCGTCCTGATCAACTCCGTCAATCCCGGCACCGGTTCCGACGGCAGCGGCATCCTCGTCGGTCAGGACCTCTCGGCGTTTCAAAGCGACCAGCAGGCTGTAGAAGACAAGACCGGCGGCAAAGACGCGGCCGATTTCCTCGACGTGTTCCGCACCATGATCCCCCCCAACGTGGTCAAAGCCGCCGCCGACGGGTCGCTCCTGGGCCTGATCGTCGTGGCCTTGTTCATCGGCTATTTCCTCGCCCGTCTGCGTACCGACAGCCAGCCGGTCCTGCTTCAATTCACTCAAGGTGTCTACGACATCACGCTCAAGATCACCGATGTCGTGTTGAAACTGGCTCCAATCGGCGTCGCCGGCCTCCTCGCGGCCACGGTCGCCGAGCAGTACGCCAAGTTGCGACCCGATGGCCGTTTCGACGAGTTCGCCGTGGGCATCGCCACTTTCGCCCTGACCGCCCTCACCGCGCTGCTCGCGCACCTGCTCATCGTCATGCCCCTGATCCTTATGCTCATCGCCCGCGTGAATCCCCTCCGCCACTACCGCGCGATGGCCCCCGCCCTCGTCACCGCCTTCAGCACCGCCAGCTCCTCCGCCACCCTCCCGCTGACCATGGACTGCGTCGAGACCCGGGCCGGGGTTTCTAAAAAAACCACTTCGTTTGTCCTCCCGCTCGGCGCTACCGTCAACATGGACGGCACCGCCCTCTACGAATGTGTCGCCGCCATCTTCATCTGCCAGGCCTTCGGCGTAGACCTCTCTCTGGCCCAGCAATTCCTGATCGTCGTCACCGCCTTGCTCACCAGCATTGGTGTCGCCGGCGTACCCTCCGCCTCCCTGGTCGCGATCGTCGTCATCCTTACCGCGGTCGAAAAACAGCTCCCGCCCGGCTCACTCCCCGCCGGTGCCTCGCTTGTCGCCGGCATGGGTCTGATCTTCGTGTTCGACCGCCCCCTGGACATGTGCCGTACCGCGGTCAATATCTTCAGCGACTCCGTCGGGGCGGTCACGATCGCCAAGTCCGAGGGCGAAGCGGGGGTCCTGAAAGCTCCGTGATTCTACTGAACCGGTAAATACTCGAAAACAGTCACGAAGAGCCAAAGACGCGAAGGCGCGAAGAACAACTTCGAATTCAAAACGCTATACAAAACCCCGCATGCTTCTTACGCTCATGTTCGTCCTTCGCGTCTTTGAACCTTTGCGCCTTCGTGATTAATGCCTCCCCCTACCCCGAAAGAAACCCCATGCCCCGTCTTATCCAAATCGACGCCACCGGCCCGATCGAAATACCGCCCCAAGAAAACTCCGTCTGGGTCTGCGCCTGCGGCCTGTCCCGCGACCTTCCGTTCTGCGACGGCAGCCACAAGAAATGCGAAAAACTCGAGCCCGACACCGGCAAGGTCTACGTCTACGACAACGACCGCAAACGCGTCATCGAAGAACGCCCGGCCGAGTGATTCGCCACGAAGACGCGAAGAGTACGAAGCAAGTCAGAACCCCGCCTCATCCACTCCGACGGCGGTGAGTTCGAAGAACCCCTCGCCTTACTTGCTGAACCAGCTTCTGTGCCACGAACAAGCCATGCTTGTCAGTGCTGCCGGAGTCTTTTGCCACCCGCCGTGAAAGACTGATTCACTAATAAAAAGAGATCGGGTGACGCGGGACGCCGTTGGCCGGCCAGGCCGGACCCCCAAAGCCTCCACGCCACCCGTCTCCTTCCGGGGTCATGGCGCATTGTTTCTGGACTTCATCTGGGTCCAGCCAAGACACAGCATAGCTTGCACTTCAAATGGGTGCAAGAGGGAATTCAAAAACCAAGCCGCAGCACGATCCGGACTACCTGCGGATGTGCGAAAAACTCTTAGAGATGCGTCTCGCCGCGGGGCTCACCCAGCGTGACATGGCTAAACACCTCGGCAAACCCAAAGCCCACAGCATGGCTTTCAAGATCGAACATGGCGAACGACGCATTGACCCGATCGAGTTCGTCCGCTGGTGCCGTGCCTGCAATGTCGATCCGGGCCAAACGTTGAACGCATTTAGATTTAAGTAAGATAAAAATGAATCTATGAAACCAGCAGTAGGGCAAGCGCAATCGCCTTCCAGGGGTCGCTTTAGAACGGTAGGCAGGTGAGTTCGCCTCCCCTACTGACGAAACCTTTTTTGATCACAAACCTAATGACAACTTCTTGGCAGAAACGTTGGCAGTCAAAGTGTGGCGATTTCGGGGTTCCCTGTTTCGCCACTGATCGATGGATCGAGTTTTCCCAGTCTGGTTCAGCAAGGCTTCCTGAAGGTGAAGCCATTATTCTGTCAATTATGACTGAAAATTTCGATGAAAAAACACAAACTTTGTGAGCTCATCGTAACTCGCGAAGACTTACTCCGTGTTCTCAACTTAATTGAGAAGCCAGTCGATTGATTGTGTCAGCCCAGCCAGCTCCTTCGGAGAGAAAGCAGGTGGGGCCGGATTCATCTGGCCTCGGTGATTGTTAAGGCGAGGCGGCCGGATGAATCCGGCTCTACTTGATACCGGCCTGCCGGGGTTAATCGCCGTGGGTTAGTTGTCCAGCCGGTCGATGGACATTCCGCCGTCGTCGTGCATGGCGAAGACGAGGTCGCCTTCGGATTGGACTTCGCCGTGCTGTTCGATGGCGCGGCGGCGGCTGACCTTGGGGGGGCCGAGGAGTTCGCAGCGGGCGGAGCGGCCGGGGAGTTGACGCATGACGGTGTCGACGCCGGCCAAGAGCATGTCGTCGGGGGCGACGCGGACGCCGTTGAGGCGGAGTTCGACGACGGTGTCGCGTTGGTGCAACTCCAAGATCACGTCGGCGGCATGACCATTGGCGCGTTGCTGGGCCTGGCGGAGGACTTCGCGGAGGTTGTTGAGTTGGTCGCGGGATTCGCCGTTGAGGGAACTCGTGGGTTTACTTCCGGGGTCTGTTACGACCACTTTGACGGTGCGGGTGAGGCGGTGGCGGGCCTGGTCGACGGGGATGACCTTGTCCACGATGATGTTGGGCTCTTCCCGCCGGCGGTCAATTTTCCCTTCTAGAAACACCACCGCGTCCGGCTCGAGCGCGTTCGCGCAGGTCGCGAACGTGTCCGCAAAACATACCGCATCGACCTTGTTGCTCTTGGCGTCCTCCAAAGTCAGCATCGCCATCTTCATGCCGGCGCTGCGGCCGTTTTTGACCAGTGTGTGGCGGACGCGGGAGAGCATGCCGCCGACGACGACTTCCTGCTGGGCGGGTAGGCCGAAGAGATCGGGGATCGACGCGACGCTGAACCGGTCGAGGTCCGCGGCGTATTCTTGAAGCGGATGGCTCGAGACGTAAAGCCCCATCACTTCTTTCTCGTAATCCAGGCACTGCTTCTTCGCCCAGGGTTGGGCCTCGGCCAGCGCCCGGGCCGGCTTCTGTTTCTCCTGCTCTTTCCGCTCCGCGTCCACCGCCCCGAACAAAAAGCTCCCGCTGGACCGAAGCTCAGCCTCCTGAGCGCCGCTGCGCATCGCGTCTTCGATCGACGCCACCATCGCCGCGCGTTGTTCGATGCCGTGCAGGCGATCGAACGCCCCGCACTTGATCAGCGCTTCGACCGACGCCCGGTTGATCACCCGGTTGGACACCCTCTCGCAGAAATCGTGCATCGACAGGAACGGCCCGTTCTCCCTCCGCTCGTCGATCATCGCCTGGATCGCTTTGACCCCCAGCCCCTTGACCGCCGACAGCCCGAACCGGATGTGCCCGTGATCCGGGTCGCGCTTCTCGCCCGGGGCGTAAACCACCGTAAACGCCACGTCCGACAGGTTGATATCCGGGGGCTTGACCTCGACGCCCCGGCTGCCGTTGGGCAGTAAGACTTTTTTACACTCGTCGATGTATTCGACCACCTTGTCGGTATTCACCGATTCGTAGGTCAGCACCGCCGCCATATATTGGATCGGGAAGTAGGTTTTCAGGTACGCCGTTTGGTACGCGACGATGGCGTAGCCGGTCGAGTGCGATTTGTTGAACCCGTAGCCCGCGAATTTTAGGATCAGGTTGAAGAGCTCGTTGGCTTGTTTGCCGCTAACCCCTTTTTTGCCCGCGCCTTCGATAAAGTCGGTGCGGGCCGCGTTGATCGTTTTTTCTTTTTTCTTGCTGATCGCCTTGATGATCGAATACGCCTGCCGCAGCGGGATCCCGCCCAGCTCGTTGAGCACGAGCATGACCTGCTCCTGGTACACCATGATGCCGTAGGTTTCGGCGGTCAGCTTATCAACGATCTCGTGGACCTTGGGTGTCGCCTCGGTCCCGTTTTTCCGGTTGTTGTAGTTCGGGATCAGCTCCATCGGGCCGGGGCGGTAGAGCGCGTTGGCGGCGATCAGGTCTGTCAGCCGGTCCGGCTTCATCGCCATCAACAGCCCCCGCATACCCCCGGACTCAAACTGAAACACCCCCGCGGTCTCCCCCCGCGCAAACAGCTCGAGCACCCGCGGATCGTCGTAGGTCAGTCGTTCGAGATCCAAAGGATCGTGTACCGGTTTCGTCGCGGATGACTTGGCCCCGCTGGCCGAGTCTGCTTCACCGGGGTTTCGCTCGGGTGAACCCACCGCGGCGCGGACGGTTTCTTCGTCCAGCGACTGCCGGACCAGCAGCTTGCCCCGCTCGATAATCGATAGCGTCCGCAGCCCGAGGAAGTCCATCTTCAGCAGCCCGACCTTTTCACACGTCGGGCCGTCCCACTGGGTCACGATCACGTCTTCGCCGTTCTTCCCTCCGCTCCCCGGAGCGCGGTAGAGCGGAACGATATTGTCCAGCGGCTGCGTCGCCACGATCACCCCGGCCGCGTGGACCCCGGCGTGACGCGCCAGCCCCTCTAGCCGTTTGGCGGTTTCGTAGACCTGTTTGATCTGCGGCTGCCCGTCGCAGAGCGTGCGCAAATCGCTTTGTTCCTCCCAGGCCGAATCGAGTGTGGTTTTGAGCCCGTCGCCGATGAGCTTGCAGACTTTGTCGACGTCGCCCAGCGGAAGGTCCATGACCCGCCCGACGTCGCGTACCGCCGCCCGCGCCTTAAGCGTGCCGAACGTAATAATCTGGGCGACGTGGCCGTACTTCTCTCGGACGAACTGGATCAGGTCGCCCCGGCCGTCCTGACACATATCGATATCGATATCGGGGTATTCGGTCCGGTCCGGGTCGGTAAACCGCTCGAAGAGCAGGCCGTATTCCACCGGGCAGGCGTTCGACAGGCCCAGGCAGTACCCGGTCATCGTGCCCACCCCCGACCCCCGGGCAAGCACCGGGATGTCCCGGGCCCGGGCCTCGTTCGTGAAATCCCAGACGATCATGAAATACGCGGAAATCAGCTTGTCCTTGAGGACTTTTAGCTCGCGCTCGATCCGCAACCGGTGTTCTGGAGTCACCCCACCCGAGCCCTCGGTGTCCTCTTCTGAACCGCCCAAACCGTAACGCCAGATCGCCCCCGCTTCGGTCAGTAGCCGCAGCGCGCCGTCGCACTGCTCCTTGAGGTCATCGGGCGAATCCGTGTCGTGGTCGCTGTCGAACGGCTGCACCCGGATGGTTGCGCAGAAGGCCTTGTACCACGCCGTACTCCCCGCGGGATATTCACAATGCTTCGAGAACCGTTCGATCACCTTGAGCGCCCCCGCCGACTCGGTGGGCAGTGACGGCAGGTCCGTCTCGATCCGCACCACCGGGGCGTGGTTCGCGGAAAAATCGATCTCCACGTTGCACCGCTCCGCGATCTTGACCGTATTCTCGATCGCTTCCGGGTGGCTGTCCCCGAAGTGCCCCCACATCTCGTCGGGGGACTTCACGTAGAGGTCCCTGGGGTAATGCAGCCGGCTGGGGTCGGATTTGATCTTGCCCATTGAGATGCAGCACAGCGAATCGTGCGCGTCCCAGTCGTCGCCGGTCATAAAGTGGGCGTCGTTGTCGCAGACCAGCGGCAGGTTCAGTTCCTCGGCCAGCCGCGCCATGTGCGGGTTCAGGTCGCGCTGCAGTTGCTCCGCGTGGTGCTGCATCTCGACATAAAACCGCGGCTCGCCGTTTCCGTTGGGCCCGAAGACCTCGCGGTGCCACTTCGCCTCTTCGACCGCGCGGTCCCAGTGCGACGGATCTTTGGTCTGGTGGAACTGCTTGATGTGGTAGGCCAGCGAAGACCCGAGGTGCCCGTTGATCGCGATCAGCCCGTCCGACCATTGTTCGAGGGTGGATTTGTCCATCCTCGGCTTGAAGTAAAAGCCGTTGAGGTACGCGTCGCTGCTGAGTTTTAACAGGTTCTGCCACCCCGCCTGCGTCTCCGCGAGCAGCACCAGGTGGAACCCGCCGTCGGACACCCCGGTGAATTCGCGGTTGGTCCGATCCGACGGCCGACCGTTCACATCGGGGGCGACGTAGGCTTCGATCCCGAGGATCGGCTTCACCCCGTTCGCTTTGGCCAAGTTGTAGAATTCCACCGCCCCGTGCAGGTTGCCGTGATCCGTCACCGCAACCGAATCCATCCCGAGTGTTTTCACCTGCTTGATCAAACGGTCCAGGCGGTTCGCCCCGTCGAGCAGCGAATACTGGCTGTGCAGATGCAGGTGGACAAACGAACGGGAAGCGGGCGATTCGGCCATGTTTCAGTGGTTCCGTGGCGATGCGGACAGCAACATCTCATCACCCATTCTACCGAACATTCCTCGCGGCCCGCAGCCGGCGCGTCCTCCACGGTTTACGCCGATCGCGGGTGGAAAAAGTGTCGGCTCGCCCTGACCGACGCCTTAAATCGACGCGGGCCAAGGGCATTAACGACAAGAATCCACCGCCTTCCCCGTCCCGCGGTCTGGGCGCGTGATCCGTGACTCGTCCCCCGGCTAGACTGAGCGGGGGCGGAATGGGGATTGAGGCTCCGGATACATCCTGTCTTTTTTTCGGAATAGGTTCAGCGAAATCGAAACGGTAACCCATGTTTTGGTCCTGATGACCCTATGAAAACGCGTTGCCCGTGAAGTCTGGATATCCATACCGAAAACTCGGCCGCGAGCGAACGCGGCCGAGTCAACGCAAAGGGGTAAGTTTGGTCTTTTGTTTAGTGTGGTTTACTCGCTGTTTTCCGCGGCCCAGAAATTGTCTGCCTTGGCTACCAGTTCGGATTCGTCTGCGGCGTTCCAGAGTTCCAGTGCGTTGGCCTGATCGTTGTGGAGGAACAACATCAGCCGACCGTCGACGATCTTGTACAGCGTGGGGTTGACGGGGAAATAGTTATCGACCGCCATGCCGTAAGCACACCAGCCGCCGTAAGCCGGCGTGAATTTCTCGGGGTCCGCCAGGAATTCTTTCTTCTCGGCCGAGTCGGCAAAGAAGTACGTCACCCCGGCGTGCTCGGCCGCGAACTCCGGCGAGCCGACGTGGGGTCCGTCTTCGCTGAAATACGACACCGGGGAGTAGCCCGACAAACCCAGGGCGGTGGTGTGCAGCGGGGCCGACGCTTGGTCCGCCTCGCCCGCGGTGGTCAGTGACGGGGTAACGGCCAAAGCCAGAGCGAATACAGCGGCGGTTGTAAAAAAGCGGCGAATCATGGGTAGTCTCCTCAGTTTGGGGTCAGGTGCACTCCACCACCGGTGGAGCGTCGGCCCGTGCCGGGCCTTGGTTCCCGATCCAACCCGGGAGCGTCGCGGTTTATTTCCGCTCCCTCGATTTTTTTGTTCCGGACTTATCGTTACGTTTGGATAAGATGCCGCGCATGGAGTGTGAGCGCAGCGCCCTGGAGGTACTAACAACCGTGTTCGGTCACCGCGCTTTCCGCGGCCTGCAAGGCGAAGCGGTGGCGCGGCTGACCGACGGGCCGGCCTGCGGTGGACACACCCTGGTCCTCGCGCCGACCGGATCGGGCAAGTCGCTCTGCTATCAGGTGCCCGCCTTGGTTTTGCCGGGCCTGACGCTGGTGCTTTCGCCGCTGATCGCGCTGATGCAGGACCAGGTGGCTTCGTTGGTGCAGCGGGGCGTCGCGGCGACGTATATCAACTCCAGCCTCGGTCGGGCCGAGCGCGAGCACCGGCTGCGTGAGGTCGCCCGGGGCGACTATCGCCTGCTTTACGTCACGCCCGAGCGATTCCGCAGCGCCGCTTTCCGCCGGGCTTTGCAAGACGTGCGGGTGTCGTTGCTGGCGGTGGACGAAGCCCACTGCGTGAGCGAGTGGGGCCACGACTTTCGGCCCGACTATTCGCGTGTCGGCGAGATCCGCGAGACGCTCGGCCGGCCCACTACCGTCGCCCTCACCGCCACCGCGACCCCGGAGGTACAGCGGGATATCGCCTGTCAGTTGGGCCTCGTCCCCGGTGACGCCGCCGACCAACTCAAAACCCTGCATCAGGGCATCGCTCGTCCGAACCTCGAACTCGCCGTGGAAGACGCCTGGGACGATGACCGGAAATTTACTTTGATCAGCCAGGCTATCGCCTCGCTCTACCCGTCGCCCCATGGCCCGGGCCGTGACGCCACCGCTTCGGGCTCGGGCATCGTTTACTTCACGCTGATCAAGACCCTGCAGGCGTTCAGCGAACGTTTGCGTGCGGCCGATCTCCCCCATCTCAACTACCACGGCGGCCTGGACGCCGGCCAGCGCCGGGGCGTGCAGGACGATTTTATGTCCGACCGGGCCGCGGTCGTGCTCGCCACCCAGGCCTTCGGGATGGGGGTCGATAAGCCCGACATCCGGTGGGTCCTCCACGCCGAGTTGCCCGGGTCATTGGAGTCGTACTACCAGGAGATCGGCCGCGCGGGACGCGACGGGGACCCGGCCCGCTGCACGCTGCTCTACGATCAAAACGACTTGGCCACGCAGATGCGGTTTATCGAATGGGCAAACCCCGACGCGACGTTCTATCAGCGGGTGTTTGCGCTCATCGAAGGCGAGTCTGAGCGGATCCACGCAGAGGGCTTGGACTGGATGCGCACCACGCTGCACGCTCGGCAAGGCCGACACGATCGGCGGCTGGATACCGCCCTGGCGATGCTCGAACGCCACGGGGTACTGAGCTCGGAATCTTCGTGGCGCGACCCCGACCACCCCCGGCTGGAATTGATCGGCGACTTACCCGCCGCCCTGCGCGAACCCGAGGCGCGGCGAGCCAAGCTCGAGCGTGACCAGCGCAAGCTCCTCGCCCTTGTGCAATACGCCAAACACGATGGCGATCGGCAGTTATTTCTGAACGACTACTTCGCCCCGCCGGGTCCGTGAGCCGAGGCCGTCCGGGTATCGCTGTGCACCGCGCGTAAACTATACGCCCTGTGGCGTCGGAGATTTAGGCCTGAGTTGCCGCGGGCAGTTCAACCTGGGGGAAATCGATCTCGGGGTCGGTGATGTGGTTGAGGTAGTTGGTAAAGACATTGAAGAGCGTGACCGCGATGAGTTCGATGACTTGCTGGTCGCCGTAGCCCGCGGCCTTAACGTCCGCCAACTGCTCGTCGGTGACAAAGCCCTCGCGGTCGAGGATGGCCCGGGCGAAATCCAACGCGGCCTGCACCTTGGGGGCCGCGGCCTCGCCGGCGAGGGCGTTCTGGGTGTCCTGATCGCTGAGCCCGTTCATCTTACCGATCGCGGTATGGGCCGCAGCGCAGTATCCGCAGCGGTTGGCACCGCCTACCGCCAGAGCAATCTGTTCCCGCACATCGCCCGGCAGCGAAGTTTCGCCCAGCGTGCCCGATGCTTGGAGCACCCCCTTCAGGACGGCGGGTGCGTGGCCGAGGGTCGCGTAGATGTTCGGCACGCGGCCGAGTTTCTCCTGTAACCCTTCGAACAGCGGGGCGGCATCGGCGGGGGGATCCGAGACATCGACGGGTTGAATACGGGGCATACGAGAGTCTCCGATATAAGTGAGTATCAGGGGATATTGCGCGATCGGTTCTCATACTTTGTAGCGCGGAAAAACCGACGAATCAAGCCGGCGCGGCCACATCCCGGCCCGCGCCGGCTCGGCAAGGTTTCGGACTCGGGCGGGGTATCGAATGAGCGTGTCGCATCGGGATGCTCTACCGTATCGCGATGCCGATCCAGTGGTTCCCCGGTCATATGAATACGACGCGCCAGCAGTTGGCCGCGCTGATGCCGCAGACCGACGTGGTCGTGGAGTTGTTGGACGCCCGGCTGCCGGAATCGTCGCGTAATCCGTTGCTTGATGAACTGCGTCGCGGCGTGCCGGGCAAGGGGCCTGACGGGGCCCCGGGGGACGTGCCTTGTGTGACCCTGCTGACCAAGGCCGACCTGGCCGATCCGGAAGTGACCGCGGCGTGGCGGGATCGGTTTCACCATGAGCGGGGGGTCCAGACGCTGGCGGTCGACCTGGGCGAGAAACGAGCGGTGAAAAATATCCCGAAATTGATCCGCCGATTGGCTCCGAGCCGGTTGGCGAAAAATAAGCCGGTGCGGGTGGCGGTGGTGGGGATCCCGAACGTCGGCAAATCGACGCTGGTCAATGCGCTGCGGGGCCGAGCGGTCGCGCGGACCGGCGACGAGCCAGCCCTAACCAAAGGCCCGCAGCAGGTCAAGCTGGCCGGCGGCCTAATACTCACCGATACGCCGGGGATCCTGTGGCCGAAGTTCGAAGACCCCAAAACCGGGTTCCTCCTTGCGGTAAGCGGGGCGATTAAGGACACCGCCACGGACGACGACGCGGTCGCCCCGCACGCCGCGGATTGGTTGCTCAAGGAGTATCCCGGCCGCCTGGTCGAGCGGTACGGGCTGGAGGAACTGCCCCTCCCCGACGCGGCGGACGCGGTGGAGCGGCTGCTCGAAGCGGTGGGTCGGCGTCGGGGGTGTCTGGTCGGCGGCGGCGGGGTGGATCTGACCCGGGCCGGGGCGCTATTGTTGCGGGAGCTGCGCAGCGGCAAACTGGGTCGAGTGAGCTTGGAGAAGCCCTAATCGAGGAGCGTTTCGGCGATGGAAAGTGCGATCAAGCTGCTGCGCGTTGTGGGATGGTTGGAGGGGGTATCGTTCCTGCTGCTGCTGGGCGTGGCGATGCCGATGAAGTATGCGGCGGGGCAGGAATGGGCGGTGCAGTACGTCGGCTGGGCGCACGGGCTGCTGTTCATTGCGTTGTGGCTGGCCGCGGCGTGGGCGTGGGCACGGGGGTTGCCGGGGCGGCTGGCGCTGCTGGCGGTGGTCGCGTCGGTCTTGCCGGCCGGGCCTTTTCTGATTGACGGCAAGCTGAAGCGTGCGGCCGAGCGACCGGCGCCAGCGCCCGCGGCTTAGCGAGGTCTCATCGTTTGGATTTAGCGTTCGCCGACCGGCGCGCCGGGTCCCGGCCTTTCCGGGTGGTCGCCGACCGGATGTCACGCTCCGCAGGGTCGGCCGCGATGCGTTGGAGAGCCTTCTTGCGGTACTCGGGCGAGAGCTCACAGCCCAGCCAGCGACGACCCAGGCGGTGTGCCACGGCGAGCGTGGTGCCGCTGCCGGCAAACGGATCAAACACCAGGTCGCCCGGATTCGACGAGCAGCGGACGATGCGTTCGAGCAGGGCTTCGGGCAGTTGGCAGGGGTGCCATTGCTCGCGCTCCTTGAAGGTGCCGGCGAGCCGGGACTTAAACCAGGTATCCCACCCGGCATCGAACGAGCCTTCCTGGGCGGCGTCTTGTGGGCGGACGTGCCAGTTTTCCAAGGCCGGAAATTTGAGCACCCAGGTATCGTCGGGCAGCTTGCCGTGGGGATTCTGCCGGCTGTCGTTGTACGTCGTCATCCGGGCTGAGGGCACGGCGACCTGATCGTAATGGAACGTAAACGGGGGGCTTTTGACGAGGTTGCTTTTGGGCTTGCCGGTGCGCTGATTCACCGCGGCACGGCCGACACAGTAGAACAAGTGGGCGTGGCTGCGGTTGAACTTGATCTTGCAGCGCTGGCCGAAGGTGTAGTGCCAGACGATCCAGTTGCGGAAGAGCAGTTTCCCTTGTCGCTGAAGCTTTTTCAGGTGGATCCGCGTTTCCGCGGCGTACTCGTCGCCGATGAGGATATAGAAGCTGCCGGTGGGTTTGAGCAGGTCCGCCGCAGCGTCGATCCAGTCGTAGGTCCAGCCCAGGTACTCGTCTTCGGGGCGCTGATCGACGTAGTGGCCGTCGTACTGAAACCCGATGTTGTAGGGCGGGTCCGCAAAGATCAGGTCCACGCTCTGCTTCGGCCAAGCCCGCATTCGTGCGACACAGTCGCCCAGCGCGACGGTCTGGCTTGGCAGGTCAGCGGCTTTTTTTTCGCGAGAGGCGGCAGGCATAGCGGGCAAGTCTAGCAGGCCGTCGTGCCGCGCGCGGCCCGGCCGTTGGCGAGAAGCGGGGTGTTCCGTCACGCCAACGGCGACAGGTCGTCCGGCCCCCGAAACTGCGGGCACGCGAGGCGGCCACGGAGCTGACGTGTAACCCGAAACCTGCTTCCCGTTTCAACCCTTGGCGTTAAGACAAAGCGTTAGCCACGCCAAAAAGCGGTACGCTTTCGCCTTACGTGTTTGAGACACCCCGGCCGCTTTTCCGAGTTTTTTGATGACGATCGATCTCCGTACCGTGCTGGGCTTAGGCGTAGCGGGCAACTTCACCGGTCACCTCGAGCAGGCGGGAGAAGCGTCGGATTTCGCCGACCTCGCCGTGCCGACCGGCCGCCCCAAAGGCATCTTCCCGTTCTATATTCCCCCCGCAGCGCGAGCGGCAGCGGAGGTGCCCGGCCACCACTTCCTCCACATTTTCCCGCTGTCCCGCGACACGATCGAACACCCCGGCACGATCGCGGGCCATTCGGCCAAGCTGCAGATCGAGCCCGAGATCGCGCTGCGGTGCGAGTTGGACTATGTCGATCACCCCGCGAGCCCGGGGCGATGCCGGGTGGCCGCGGTCCGCCCGACCCATTTCACCGCGTACAACGACTGTTCGACCCGGCGGCCCGACGCGACCAAGATCAGCGAAAAGAAAAACTGGGGCCCGCGCACCAAAGGCCTGGCCGACGACCAGTGGATGGCGATCGATCGTTTTGCGCCCGGTGGGGTTTTGGACCGGTTCCGCCTCGCCTGCTACCTCCGACGCGACGCGCAGCTGCTGAGCTACGGCGAAGACTCGCCGGTCGCCGGCCCCGGGGGCTACGCGACCATGTATACCCCGCTCCTTGACTGGCTGGCCGAACAACTCAACGGCCAGCGCGACGTCGGGCCGTTGGAAAACCTTTCGCAGTGGCTTCACGCCGCGGGCTACCCCCGGCATGCGGTCGTGTCTATCGGCGCGACCCGGTACACCGATCTGGGGGAAACGACTTTTCTCCAGCCCGGGGACGAGTCGATCGTGATCGCTTACGACCAGACGGTGCACCGGCCCGAGTCCGTTCCGCAACTCATCTCCACCCAGGCCGACCGCGAGCACGCCGGGCGGAGCCTCGCGGTGCTCCGGCAGTGCGTGGTCGCCCGTACGTAAAACCACGAGGGGCCTGCTTTTCTGCGCCGGCGTGATACGCTGCCCCGATGAAACCCAAAGTCCTGATTACCGAACGACTCGACGACCGCTGTGCCGCTTGGCTCGCCGAGCGCTGCGATGTGGCCTGGGTCGCCCACGACGATCTCCAAGCCTTGAACGCGGCGCTGCCGACCGCGCAGGGCCTGGTCGTGCGGACCTACACGCAAGTTGACGCGGCGCTGCTCGCTCAGGCCCCGCAGCTCAAGGTCGTGGGCAGGGCCGGGGTGGGCCTCGATAATTTCGACTTGGACGCCTGCCGGGCCGCGGGGGTGAGGGTGGTCTATACCCCGGATGCGAACACGCAGGCGGTGGTGGAGTACGTCACCGGGCTGATGCTCGACCACTTCCGCCCGCGGACCACGTTGCCGCGGCACGCCGAGGCTGAGACGTTTCATGAGATGCGCAGCACCGAGGTCGGCCGGCAACTCGACGAACTGACGCTGGGGATCCTCGGGTTTGGCCGCATCGGCAAGCGGCTGGGCGCGGTCGCTCACGCGATCGGGATGAATCTCCTGGTCTGCGACCTGCTGCCCGAGCCGGGCCTGCGGCAGGCGGTGGATTACCCGTTCGATTACGTGAGTGCTGCGGAGCTTTACGCTGGCGCAGACGTGGTCAGCGTGCATGTCGATGGTCGGCCGAGCAACTGGGAACTCATTGACGCCGCGGCGCTCGGGGCGATGCGACCCGGGGTGCTCTTTGTCAACGCGGCCCGGGGGATGCTGGTCGATCACGACGCGTTGGCGGGGTGGGCGGCCCAAAATCCCGGGGCACAGGCCATCCTCGACGTCCATGCCCCCGAGCCGCCGGCCACAGATTCGCCGCTGCACGGGCAGCCGAACGTTCAACTCCTGCCGCATCTCGCGTCTCGCACCCACACCGCCCTCGAAAACATGAGCTGGGTGGTACGCGACGTAGCCGCAGTTTTAGAAGGTCGAACGCCTCGCGACGCAAAAATTTGAGCGACGAACGCCGAAAGTTTGGCCAAGACACTGCGGTCAGCGGTGATTTTTTTAGGCTGAAGCGCGTCCTACGGAAAGGATGTCCGGGACCAGGATTTCACGGGTCTGCTGGGGGGAGGTGTTCGTCTAGGAAAGCGGAGAGGTGGTTGAACAAGGATTCGGTTGCGGGCGGCAGCGGCGCGTCGGGGGTCAGTGGGTTGGGGGCGTTGAAGACGTGGTTGCTGCCGGGCAGGATTCGAGTCTGGGCTCGGGGCTGGGCGGCTTGGTAGCGGTGCAGGTCGGCGACGGGGACGGTTTCGTCGTCGTCGCCGTGGAGCAGCAGCAGGGGGCAGGCAAGTTTCTCGGCGGCACGCAGGGGGTCGTGGGCCTCGGGGTCTTGGTCGATCTGGGCCTGCCAGTCGCGGCCGACGTAGAGGCGTTGTCCGGTGCGTCCGGAGGGTGAGGGGAGCCGTCCCCCGTCGAGGAGCTGCCGACGCTGCTCGGGGGTCAGGCGGGAGGCGTCGGCGGGCGCGGCGGCGGTGATCACGGCGGCGGGCGCGGGTGAAGCGCGGGCGGCGGCGAGGAGGGCGGTCAGGCCGCCTCGGCTGTGGCCGAAGAGGGCCGCGGGCCCGGGGTGATGCTGCCGGGCGTAGGCCAGGACGCGGAGTAGGTCCTCGATCTGGCGGTTCCAAGTGTCCCGTTCGAAGAGGTCGGGTCGGGCAAAGGTCTGGAAGTCGCGGGTGACGCCGGAATGGCTGAAGTTGAAACGGAGGGTTGTAAAACCCTGCCCGCTGATGTGCTGCGCGAGCCGGGGGAGGAAGCCGTAGTCCATGTAGCCTTTGAAGCCGTGGCAGAGGATGAGGGTGCCGCGGGACGGGCGGGGCGGCGTGGCACGCTCGGCGGTGGGCGTATGGGTGTAGCCGAGGATGGGTTGGTCGTCCGAGCCGGGGATTTGCCAAGGGTCAACGTGGAGCATAAGTAAGGTTTGGGCAGCCCTCGATTTAAAACCGGTCGTTTTCGGGGGTGCGGGCTTTGTGGGGAGTCAGTCGGAGGTTGTAAACGAGATGCCGGTGTTCGGGGAGGGGGTGGCTCCGGGGGCGGGGGGACTTCCGGGAGCGGGGGCGACGTTTTGTTGGCCCGCGGCGTTGGCGCGGAGTTGGTCGATGCGTTCGCGGACTTCGTCGGCCATGCGGGTGTTGGGGAACTGTTTGATGATCTGTTCGCCGGCGAGGACGGCCTGAGTCCATTCCTTGTCGTGGACGGCAAGCTTGAACTGGACGCCGAGGTTGTCGCGTTTTTTCCCTACGACGCCGCGGGCGACTTCGCGGTAGGGCTCGGCCTCTTCGGGCGAAAGCATCTTGTCGAGCACCTTGAGGATGTCCAAGGCCCGGTCGACTTCTTCGCGCTCGTTCGCGTGGAGGAACGCGCGTTCGAGCTCGTGCTTATACTGCTGTTTCGCAGAATCGACGCGGTCGGCGAGGCCTTGGACGGCGGGGTCGTTGGGGTAGAGACGCTGGAGACGGCCGGCCTCCCGGCTGGCGGCGGAGAAGTCGCGGTCGGCGAGTTTGGCTTCGAACTGAGTAATGCCGGCGGCGACTTTGGCTTCCTGGTCCTTGCGGCGGGCGTCGTCGATCTGCTCACGGAATTTTTCGGATTCCTCGAGTTGGCCGTAGGCGGTCGCGAGGTCGGTGACCAGGACCATCGCGGCGTCGTATTCGCCTTTACGGATGTCGTCTTCGAGGGTGCGGCGGAGCACGGCGAGGTCTTCGGCGCGGTAGGTGATTTTTTTGGCGGTCTCACTGAGCAGCAGGCGCTGGTTAATCGAGTCGAGGGCGGCGTGGGCACGGGCCCGGTCGAGGGTGACCGACGGGAGGGCGCGGGGCCCGAATAGCGCCCAGCGGATCGTACCCTTGAGGAGCATGACGGCGCTCAAGAGGATCGCGAGGGTCGAGGGGGCAAACCCGAGGTAGGTCGCGAGGATCTGGGTGTGATGGTGGGCGAAGTCGATGCGGTTGAGCGTGAGGATCGCGGCGGCGGCGAGGACGCAGGCCAAGAGCCAGAGCAGCACGCCGAGGGCGACGTTGCCGGAGGGGGTGGCGAAGGCAGGGACTGATTTTTTGACGTCGTTGGCCATGGGATTACCCGAGGGAGAGGCGGTGCGGATGGGGAAAGAAGCGCGGGCGGACGGGGCGAGGCGGGGGGCGGACCGGGGGAACGGGTCAGGGTTAAGCGCCGGGAGTCGGGGCAGGTGTGTCGGTCCCACCATCGTAGGAAGTGGGGGCCATGCAGATGAATTCGAGGGGCTGATTCGGGTGCTGATTTTGGAATTGATGGGTCTGGTTGGCGGGGATGTAGAGGGTGTTGCCGGGGTTGACGGTGCGGAGGGTGTCGGCGGTGTCGTCGTAGACGCGGGCCTGGCCGGCGACGATCAGGGCCTGGTGCTCGTCGTTATGGGCGTGCTTCGGGGTTTCGCCGCCGGGGGCCACGGTGAAGCGGCGCATGGCAAAGTGGGGGGGGGCGTGTTCGCGTCCGAACATCAGACGCATCACGACGTCTTTTACTCCGGGCATGGTCATGGGCTGGGAGGCGATGGCGTTGAGGCTTCGGACGAGCATCTGGGTCCTCCGGGCGCGGGAATCGATCGGGGTCCACTGTATAGGTTACCGGTTGGAGGGCGGAGGGGAAGGGCCGGGCGGCCAAACCGGGGCCGAAACGGGTTGGGTGATTAGATGCACGGCCTCCTGGGCGGTGGCTGGTTGCGACGAGAGGGCGAGCGTATTCCCGAGCCGACGCGGCAAGGGGGACAGCGGCAGTATGGCGGACCCGCTCAGGGTTTTGCAGGCGGCATGGATTCGTCGGTTAGGATGCGAGGTATGGATAGCCAGGGGCGTCGCCGATTCGGGCTGGGGGGGCGGTGGGCGTATGGCCTGGGGGTGTTGCTGCTGGGGTTGGCGGTCGTGACGGCGATGCGGGGGCTGGAGGCGGAGGTGCTGCGGGGCGTATCCGTGTGGGGTTTCGCGGCGTTGATGGGGCTGGTGGGGATCAACCTGGGATCGACGGTGCTGCTTTTTTGGAGCGTGACTCGGTCGTTTGCGGCGGATCCGCCGGTGGGCGTGGGGAAGATGGGGCTGCTGATCGCGATGAGCGGGCTGCTGAATTACGTGCCGGTGGTGCGGGCGGGGCTGTGGGGCCGGGCGGCGTATTTGAAGGCCCGGCACGGCCTGCCGGTGCGTCAGTCGGTGGAGATCCTGGGCGTGGTGGTGGTGCTGACGGGGGTGGTGCTGGGTGGGGCCGGGGCGTGGCTGGCGTGGGGGCCGACGGCGCTGCGGTGGGGGGGGCTGTTGGGTGGGTTGGTCGGTTTGAGCGTGGCCACGCCGTGGCTGGCGCGGTGGCTGTACTGGCGACAGGTCGTGCAGGGATGGACGTGGGTGCCGCTGCGGGCGTTGGACCTGGGGCTGACGGCGGGGCGGCTGTGGCTGGCGTTGTGGTTGTTGGGGGTGGCCGCGGGCCCGGGCGAGGTCGTGCTGCTGGCGTCGGGTTCGGTGCTGGTGAGGCTGACGGGTCTAACGCCGAACGGGCTGGGGCTGAGCGAATGGACCGTGGCGGCGCTGGGCGCGGCGTTGACGGGGGTAGACGGCCCGACGGCGGCGGCGGCGGCGATCCTGGACCGAGCGGCGGAAGCACTGGTCTCGGTCATCGCGGGGTCGGCGGCGGTCTGGGTATTGTCGCGCGAGGGCCGTGCGGTGGCGGGCGGCTAGGGGTTGGACGAGAAGCTGACGTCGTCGGCGGCATCCATGGCCCGGTTGGCCAATTGGTCGGCGAGCTTGTTGTTTTCCCGCCGGGTGTGAGTCATTTCCCATTTGCCGAACCGGCCCAGGAGTTGGACGGCGTTCTGGTAGAGCGGCTTGAGGTTTTCGGCTTTGACGCGGTACTGGCCGTTGATCTGTTTGACCATCAGTTCGGAGTCGGAGACGACCAGCACGCGGGTGGCCCCTAATTCGGCGGCGACCTCGAGGCCTTTAATCAGGCCGTGGTATTCGGCCACGTTGTTCGTGGCTTCGCCGAGGAAGTAGCCGGCCTCGTGGAGGTAGGTGTCCTGCGCGGTGTCCTGGATGACGACGCCCACGCCGGCCGGTCCGGGGTTACCGCGGGCGCCGCCGTCGATGTGGAGGGTGCAATGCATAGTGGTCCTGGGATGTCATGGATCGGGGGGACGACCGGGCGGAGGCGTCGGGCGTGGGCAGGGCGAAATTATTTGGGGACCAAGGCTTCTTTGAGCTGGGACGAGACGTAGAGGATACGGCCGCAGTTGGCACAAGTCACCGGTTTGTCTTTGCTGGTCAGGGCGGCGTTGACGACCTGGATGGGGAGGCTCATGAAGCAGGCGCCGCAGGTGTATTCCATGCGGCGGCGGTCCTGTTCTTCGACTTCGCCCAGGGCTTCGCCGTCGTAGTCGTCGAACAGCCGGCGGTAGAGGGTCAGGACATCGGGTTCGAGGGGCTCGGCGGCTTCGTCCCGTTGCTTTTCGAGGTCGCCGAGCTGATCCGCGATCTCGGCGGAGGCGGAATCGACTTCTTTTTGCGCCAACTCGACAAGCTTGCTCTGTTCGGCGGTCTTGCCGGCCACTTCGTCGGTCCGGGCCTGGAGGTCTTCGACCCGGGAGAGGTGTTCGAGTTCCTGGTCTTCGATCTTGGTTTTGTGGAGCTTGAGGGTATTGACTTCCACGAGCAGCGCGGAGTATTCCTTGTTGCTGCGGACGTTGGTCATGACCTGGCGGATTTTTTCGATGCGCTCTTCGACGGCGGCGGCGTCGGTGGTGAGGTTCGCGGCGGAGGCTTTGGCGGTGAGCAATTGTTCGTGGAGCTCGGCCTCCTGACGCTGGAGCTGATCGAGCTTGCCGCGCTGAGCGTTTTGTCGGCGGCTGGCCGCGTCGACTCTGCTGCGGAGGCCACGGATCTGCTGGTCCAGGAGGTAAAGCTCCTGTAATTTTTCTTGGACGGACAAGGGGACGCTCCGGGTGAGGTTGGCTACGCCTTGATAAGATATCACAAAGCGTGGAGATCGATACGCCCATCCGGGCCGGGCCCGTCGGTGTCGCCGCGTTGTCCGGGGGCCATCCAGCAGAGCGTCGCGGGTCCGGATCCGCCGGCCAACGCGACAGAAGGCGTTCGGCCGCACGGGGGCGGGGTCGTTTGAATCGCCGGGTCTCACGCCCTATACTTAGCGGCCCGATATGGGGCTGTAGCTCAGTTGGGAGAGCGCTTGTATGGCATACAAGAGGTCAGGAGTTCGAGCCTCCTCAGCTCCATTGGCGTGGTACGCCGACCCGTCGATCCCTCGGCGGGTTTTTTTGTCGAGGGTAAATGTGAAAATACACCCTCATATCGCTAAACAGGCGCCGGCCGCATCCGGAGGCTCGGCCCAACGTGGCCCGTGGGGCCTCTACCAGTATGTCTCATTGAGCCCCCTAGTTCTTCTTGTTTGACCGCGTCAATCGATTCACCGGGAAGGGAACAGCCTCCGCTTGATCCGCAACGAGCCCCAGCCTGCCAACCCCCAGCGGGGAGCCGCGATCAGCCTCGCGTTGGCGACCCAGATCGCCCGGCGATATATCGCCCCCGGGCTGACGGTGACCGGCTCGCGTAAGCTCTACGGCGGCTCGATCAACCGTGTGGTGGAATGGACGACGGACGGCGAGCCGAAGTCGGTGGTGGCGAAACTTAATAACTCGCGCAACGTTCGGGCGTTCGAGCGAGAGATGGTGTCGCTCAGGACATACCGGGAACACACTACGTTGCCGGTGCCGCGCCCGCTGGCGGTGCTTTCCGACGAGCCGGGCTTCGACGGGTCGGGGCTGCTGATGGAGAAGATCCCGGGGATCACCCTGGCCGATGCGAAGGTCAGCGTGCGGGGGTTCGCGCGGCTGCAGCACCAGTTGGCGCGGTTTCTGGTGGACCTGCACTCGCACCACCGATCGACGTACGGGTCGGCGCTCGAAGACCGGGGGGTGCCGCGGTGGCTCGACAACTTCGGGCCGGTCATCGAAAAAGAGTTTCACCACGTCCGTGAGTTCCTGTCGTCCGGGAGCCGGTGGTTTATCGACGACCTGATCCAGAACCTGGAAGATTGGCTGCCCGAGCAGTCGACGCCGACGCTGGTCCACGGCGATCTGTGGGCGAACAATATCATGGTGAGCGACGCCCACCCGGACGAGCCGGACATCCTGGCGTTTATCGACGGGCTCGCATCGTACTGCGATCCGGAATACGAGCTGGCGTACCTGCGGATGTTTCAGACCGCGGACGACTCGTTTTTCGAAATGTATCGGCGGCGGCACCCGCTGCGGCCGGGGTTCAGCCGGCGCTGCCGGGTGTACTGGCTCAACACCATGATGATGCATATTCGGGTGTTCGGGGAGCGTTACATCGCGTCGTGCGAGCAGTTAGCGCAGCAGCTTAAATCGTTGGCCAAAAGCTGATCGGGAGGTGGGCCGAACCTGCGGCGAGGCCGGAGGGCGATTCGTGATAAAACATATCGTCGCTACGCAGGCCCGGTAGCCCAATCGGCAGAGGCACACGACTTAAAATCGTGACAGTGTGGGTTCGAGTCCCACCCGGGCTATTGGCCGTTCCTTGGAGGGCTTATTATTGCCAACGGTCTCCGAATCACGACCATATCTGTTCTCTATGGCCTTCCGTGATTCAGCGCCTCCTTCAGCGTCCCAGAAGATCGTTTCAATTCTTACGCACCTTGTTCGATGCGGCCGGTGATTTGGTGGCCGCGGTCCGCGGGCCTAAACCTCGAAACGGTGTATCACGAACGGGTATGTGAGGTATGCTCAGATGATTAACGATTTGGACGTCAAACACGGGTGTAGAGCGAGGTGGAGCGGGGCGAGCGTGTTCAAAGCAAGCCGATTCGAGGCCCGAATAGTTTCGATCGCGTTGGGTTGGGGAGAGCGAGCATAGCCGGTTTTGGGGACATAGCGCGAAGCCGAGCCGAGGTCCGCGCGGGATTTACGCTGGTGGAATTGTTGGTGGTGATCAGGGTGATCACGCTATTGGTGGGGCTGCTGCTGCCGGTGTTGGCGTCGGGCCGATCCGCGGCGCGGGCGGACACACTGCATAGTCAAAGAGCGGCAGCAAGGGGTGGGAGTCCAGGCCTACGCGAACGACTTTGACGGGTCCCTGCCGCTGTCTCCGGACCAGCCGGGTTACGTGGGGGCGCTGCCGGTATCGCCGGATTTTCCGACCAATCAAATTTACGCTGCCGACACGGCCGCCCCGCGGGGGTGTTACTTTACCGCGATGGGCAGGCAGGGCAAAAAAAACACCCCGCAGAAAAGCGGGGCGAGGGGGTTTGCGTAATGAGCAGTGAGGCAGGATCAGACCGCAAAGCGGGTGAAGCTGGTGAGCGTGGCACCGTCGGGCAGGTAGTGTTTGACCGGCTTCTTGGCGTCCATTTCCTTGATGTAGGTTTGGCCCAGGAGGGTGTGGTCACTGATCCATTTGTTCATTTTGCCCCCGGCGATTTTCTCGGCGATCTCGGGGGGCTTACCCGTCGCGGCGGCTTCTTCCACGAAGACTTTTTTCGCGGCTTCGACCGTCTCGGGAGCCAGGCCGGCTTCATCGAGAGCCAGGGGCGCGGGGCACACCGGAGGGACCGCGGCGGTCACGTGCATGCACAGGCCACGGAGTAGTTCATCGTCGAGTTCGCCGTCGGCGGTCACGACCGCCGCGGATTTGCGGTTGGTGTGGACGTAGCTGGCGGCGTGGGGGGCGACGACCCGGAGGCCTTGCCCGAACGCGATGTTTTCCTTGATGGTGAGCCGTAAGCCCTCGATGATTTCTTTGATCGCGTCGTTGGGCTTAACCTCGCCGGTGGCGTCGAGGGCCAGGGCGTGGTCGGCGATCTGCTGGAGTTTGGTGAGGAAATCTTCGTTGCGTGCCGAGAAATCCGTCTCGGTCATGACCTTGACCATGGCGATGGCGGTGTGCCCGTCGGGCGTCGCGCCTTGGGCTACGGCGATCGCGCCTTCTCCAGCGGCGGCTTCGCGGGTGTCCATCTTGCCGCCGGCACGTTCGCGGAGCAGTTCGATGGCCTTCGCGACGTCGCCGTCGGCGTCGGTAAGGGCTTTTTTGCATTCCATCATGCCCATACCGGTTTGCTGGCGCAGGGCGTTGACGTCTTTGGCGGTAATCGCCATGGTGAGGTTCTCCACGGGAAAGGTTAACGGGCGGGATAACAGTAAAGTTCTGCGGGACGACAGCGGTAGAAAGCGGAGCTTTCCTAAGAGTCGCCGAGCACCGGCTGACGCCAACCGGGTCAGCCGGTAACCGCTGCCCAAGGGCATTGGCGGTTGAGGCGGACGGGGGTATTAACTAGTCGAAGCGGGCTGAGTGGCGGGATCGGCAGGCGCGGGGGTTTCGCCCGACGCGGGGGCCGGCGGAGCCGGGGCAGCATCGGCGGGAGCCGCGGCGTCGGCAGAGAACTGGGCTCGGCTGCTGCGCTTGCGTTTTTGGGGTCCGCCCTGGCCTCCGGGTCCCGGCGTATCGGCTCCCTCAGCCGAGACGGTGCGGCTCTGCTTGCCTTCGTTCACGGCCCGGCAGAGCTGGTCGATCACCACTTCGATCGCCCGCATGGCGTCGTCGTTGCCGGGGATCGGGATGTCCGCGAAGTCGGGGTCGGAATCGGTGTCGATAAGGCACACCGTGGGGATGCCGAGCTTGCGGGCTTCTTTCACCGCATTGGTCTCGGCGTTGACGTCGATCACGACCATAAGGCCCGGGAGCTTGTTCATGTTGCGGATGCCTTCGAGGTTCCGCAGGATCTTGGATTTTTCACGGTTGAGCTGCGACTCCATTTTCTTGGAGTAGCTCTTCATTTCGCCGGACTCTTCGATGCGTTCGAGTTCTTCGAGCCGTTTGAGGCGTTGCCGAATGGTCGAAAAATTCGTGAGCGTCCCGCCGAGCCAGCGCTCGGTGCAGTAGTGCATCCCGCACTCGGTGACGTGCTTTTCGATGATGTTGCGGGCCTGGCGTTTGGTGCCGACGAAGAGCACGTCCTTGCCTTGGGCGACGGTGTTGGTGACGAATTTTCGGGCCAGGAGCAGTCCCTTGATGGTCTGCTTGACGTCGATGATGTGGATACGGTTGCGTTTGCCGAAGATATAGGGGGCCATCTTCGGGTTCCAGTGGGTCGAGCGGTGTCCGAAGTGGATGCCGGCTTCGATGAGGTCGTTAACGAGCGAGGCCATGGTGAACTCCTGAGCGAGGGGGCTTGCGGTTCAGGGGGAGCCCTGGTTTCGAGCCGTCCCGGGGGGATTTAAACCGTGTCGTGTTCGCCGGGGCGGAAGCCGCGACAGACTTGTCTGACACGTGGGGCGTGGTGCAATCGTCCCAGATGCAGGGAACCCGGTTAGGGCAACAGGGCATCGAAGGGGAGGCGATCGACGGTTAAATACAGTCCGCCAACGCCGTATCCGAGAGCACTGAATACAAAACGGGTCCAAAACGTGGTGAAGGGTCTCCCTAGCCGGAGACAGTCACGTTTTAGACCCTAACAGTGTGCAGCAACTCTGCTGCAATTTTCTATTGTATCCGTCGGCGTGTCGTCTGCAAGGCGCTTCGGGTGGGCTAAGGCTGCTGGCGAGCGGGGGAGGCGAGAGGGGGGTCGTCGGGTGGTGCGGCCTTCGGCGTTGATGGGCGCACGGGCAAAGGCGGGGAGGCATCGGAGATCGGGGTCTTGGCGAGTCGCTCCAGCGCGATGCAGTACGCACCGTATCTGAAAGCGGCAACCATAATCAGGCCGTAGATTACGAAAACGATGGCCAACGAATAGCGCCACTGGAGTTGAAAGGCGACGGTGCCAACCCCGATCAAGCCGAAAACAATCGCGGCGGCATACATGACCGAGACGGACTGCTTCACGGTGAGCCCGGTTTTCCGGAGCAGGTGGTGCAGGTGCTGGTTGTCGGGAGAGAAGATAGGTTGCCCGCGGAGTTTACGCCGGACAATGGCCAGCGAAGTGTCGGTGATGGGCACGGCGAAGACGATGAGCGCGGCGGTAACCAGTTTGAGGGAATATCCTCCGGCGTCGCCGAACAGGAGGATCGCGCTGACGCTGAGGAAGCCCAGAAGCAGCGAGCCCGCGTCGCCCATAAAAATGCTGGCGGGATTGAAGTTGTACGGCAGAAAACCCAGGATAGCGCCGATGGCGGCAAGGCACAGAATAATCCGTTTGGGATTATCGAGGATGGCCTGAGGATCGTTGGGATAGAAATTGACCAGCAGCGCAATCGCAAGAAAGCCCACCATCGCGATCACGACCACGCCCGAAGCGAGCCCGTCGAGCCCGTCGATGAGGTTCACCGCATTGCAGCCCCCGAGAACAAAAAGCGCCACCAACAGGGTCGCGCTCATGTAGATCACGGAGTCGGGGGGGGCCAGGCCGACGAGGCCGAAGAGCTGTTCGGTGAGGTTGATGCCAATACGATCCCAAGTCAACGCGGCGGTCGCGAAGAGCTGCCCGCCGATTTTGACGCGAGCGGTCGTGCCGTAGACGTCGTCGTATAAACCGATACACGTAATCACCCCCGCCCCGATCAAGATCGAGAGCGGAAAGCTTTCGAGTTGGAGCGTGGGGCTGCCGCTGCTGACCCATTGAGGATTGACCGTGTAACTGACCATGATGCCCGCGATCCAACCTAAAAGGATGGCCACGCCGCCGAGGTAGGCGACGGGGCGGGCGTGGTTTTTTCGTTTAAGGTCCGGCCAATCGACGACGCCGTGGGTCGCGGCGAGTTTCCGCATGAGGGGCGTGGCGATGATCGAAACGAGCAGCGCCACCACAAACACGCTCGCGTAAGGCGCCAGAGGGGAGACGAAGCTGGTTTCAGCCCGCTCGGGAACGAGCGGCGTCTGAGCCAAGGCGGTCTGGATCCACGGGGTCGACAAGATCAAAGCCTTTCCTCGGTACTAAGGGTCGAGGTGGCGGAATTATTGCGGCGGGCGGCATCGGCGAACAACTCGGCGAGTGTTTGTTCGAGAGCGATCTGGGGCGTGAAGCCGATCGTGTCCTCGAGCCGGGTGATATCGGGGAGGCGGTGGGGAGGGTCTTCGAAGCCCTGCCCGTACGCGGCTTCGTAAGGCAGGTAGGTTTTGCCCACCGGGGCAAAACCCGCGTATTCCGCGGCTTGCTGGACCCGGTCGGCGAGCGTGTCGATCGTGATCGGGGAAGTCGAGCCGACGTTGAAAACGCGGCCATAGGCATCGGGAGTTTCCAGAAGTTGGTGGAGCGCGGCGGCGACGTCCCGGACGTCACAAAACGCTCGGGTCTGCTTACCGTCTCCGTAAAGTGTGAGGTCTTGCCCCGCGGCGGCTTGGGCGACGAAACGGGGGACGACCATGCCGTATCGGCCGATCTGGCGGGGTCCGATGGTGTTGAAAAGCCGGACGACGACCGTGTCCAGGCTCGCACGTCGGGCAAGGTCCAGCGCGAGATGTTCGTCGAGCGCTTTGGTTAAACCGTAGCTCCAGCGCGACGCGGTGGTGGGGCCGTACACCAGTTCCATGTCCTCGTGCAGGGGCAGAACCGGACACTTGCCGTAGACCTCGCTGGACGAGGTGAGGAGCACGGGCACGCGGGCTTCGGCGGCGGCGTGGAGCACCGCGTCGGTCTGTTCGATGTTGTTTCGGATCATCGCCGACGGGTCATCGACCACCAGCTTGACACCCACGGCCGCGGCGAGGTGGAAAACCCGGTCGGCCGAGTCGAGAAAGCCGGGAGCCGTCAGAGCTTCGGCCGCACAGGCTTCCACCAGTTTGCAGCGATCGCCTAAGAGGTGCTGGATATTGGAACGCTGACCCGTGGAAAGATCATCGACTAGCGTCAGGCGGTGGCCGGCAGCGGTCAGGCGTTCCGCGAGATGGGAGCCGATAAAGCCTGCGCCTCCGGTGATGATCGAGTGGGTGTCCAAGGTCTAGGGTCCGCTAGGTGAAATCGCGTTAGCCCCGGAATGTCGATGACGAGCGTAGTGATATTCAAGGTTGAGGGAAGAGGCGAGACGGCGGAAAAGGCAGCCTGGTCGTGAGATCATCGAGATTAAAGTCGCACCTGCCCGAGACGGTGTGGCGGTAAATGCTGCTAGACCATAAGCGCCCAGCGGGCAAAGCGGAACCCTCTCGATAGACGCCGTAAAGGTACGCGGCGGTCGCCTCCGACTTTACTTACCATCTAAATCGTCCAAGTTGAGATCGATATCCAGATCATCATCGAGGTCGAGAGATTCGTGGGCGGGTGCGGGAGCGATGGCCGCGGCGGAGTCCGAGGTTTTCAGGTTGTCGAGGTCTAAGTCGCCATCACGAGCGGGATCGAACTGGCGGTCGGAGGCCGCCTTCTTTTTTGCTTTCGCGGATTTCTTGCTGGCCGGGCGTTTCGGCTCGGCTTCGGTTTGGCGGTAGCGGTAGAAATCTTCGTAAGATTTCCGGAAATAGCCGCCCGCCGAAGACTTCACGCCATTGAGGATGATACCCAGGACGTCGGCGCGTTGCCCGTCGAGTTGGCCGAGCATGCGGCCGAGCATCCCCCGTTTGTCTTCACCGGCTTGTACGATCACGGCGATGGCATCGACGTGTTTCGAAAGCATCTGGCTGTCGGAGGTCAGGAGGGCCGGGGGGGTGTCGATCAGGACAATGTCGTAGCGGGTTTCAAGGTCGCCCAGCAGCGCCCGGAAGGCGGAGCCTTCGAGCATTTCCGGCGGGGCGTCCGAGGCGAGTCCCGTAGGCAGCAGGGCGAGAGACATGTCCGAGTGATTGACGATCACGTCATCGAGCGAGGCATCGTCTTTCAAGACATCGACGAGCCCGCGACGATTGTCGCAGTTCAGGAACGTGTGCTGAGCGGGTCGCCGGAAGTTCGCATCGACGATCAGCACGCTGCGGCCGTTATAGGCGAGGCTGGCCGCCAGGTTCTGAACCACGGTGGATGTCCCCGCTTTGGGCTGAGCGGAGACGCAGACAAGCGTTTTATAGCCGCGGCGGTCCATCTTGGAGAGGACGGCCGTACGGACTTGACGATAAGACTCGGTCAGGAGGCCGGTGGGCGAAAGCTCGACCGTGCGTTCGGGGGTGCTCCCCCCCGAGGGGTCTTCGGAAGCGTGAGGCACCAAGCCGAGCAGGTTGGTTTCGAGCGGCAGAAGTTTCAGGTCTTGTGGGCTCCGTACCCGTTGGTCGAGCATCTCGCGGAGGACCAGGAGCCCGCCGATGGCACCGATCATGAGGAACGTGACACCGGGCACGACGATGAGCTTGGGGAACGTAAGCTGTGCTTCGCTCGCGCCGGTCTGGATACGGACACGCACGTAGTCTTCACGCTTACTGATCTGTCGCAGTTCGTCGAGGGCGGCGTCGGCACGCTGCTTCTTGGCCATGGCGATCTCGAGGTCGATTTCGAGCGCCGAGTATTCGTTGAGGCGTTGGGTGAGTTCCTGTAGCCGGGTAGAAGTGGCGGCCAAGTCGGGTTCGAGCGCGGCCAACTGGGCGATAAGGCCCTCCACGTTTTTGGCGGCCGACTGGATCTGTAGGGCGCGGAGTTCTCCGAGCTCTTTTTCGAGTTCACGCTGCAGCTTGAATTCGACGGCGTCTCGGCGGCCGTCGAGCAATTTGATCTGCGGGTGGTTTTCCTGCTTGCCCGAGTCGAGAAGCTGTCGGCGGTTTTCTTCCAGGGTGCGGAGTTCTTCCTGCCGGGTAGCGATCTGTGGGAGCGACTTGAGGTAGGCGTTTTCCTCGTCGGTCATCTCGGGGTTATTGGCGGTTTGCAGCAGGGATTGGTAGCTGCCCTGGGCCGCAGCGAGGAAGGATTTGAGCTCAAGCTGCTGGCGGGTGAGGGTGTTGAAAGTAATTTGTTCTTCGGAAGCGGCAACGCCGAGCGTCTTGATATCGTTGTCGGCGATAAAGCGTCGCATGGAGTTACGGATACTGCGGACATCATCGTCGGAGCGGTTTTCTTCGCTGAGAAAGAGCCGCCGGAGGCTGCTGCCCGCTTGGTCGTTGAGGAGTTTTTTGCGGTTGAGATACGTTTCGACCACTTCGCGTAGCAGCACCCGGGAATCATCGGGGTTCGGGGCGGTCATCGAAAGATTGATAAGCGTGGTCCGGGGGATGGGGTTGACCCGGAGCATGTTCTCTTGCATTTCCTCGCGGGCACGCCGATTGTCGCCTTTGAAGCTGCGATACCAACTGGTCTGCTGCACGTCGTCGCGGACCAGGGCGTCGCGGATGATTTCGTCGGACCGGATGAAGTTCGACTCGTTGTTCATGAAGCTGGTGGCGTCGGAGCTGGAGCCGAGGCCCGAGCCGGTGGCCACGTCCCAGGGGTTGGTGGCTTGGCGGGCATCGACCAGGAGCTGTGCTGAAGAGGTGTACTTCGGCGAGGTTTTACGGAGCACGTAGTAGAGCGCGCTGCCGCAGACCGCACCGATGACGCCGGTGACCACCAGGATCAAGATGTGCTGGCGGAGCAGGCGAACCGGATCGATGGGCTTGAGCTTGCCCGTCGGGGGGGGCGGGGTCATGCCGGTGGCGGGGCCGATGGGCGGGATCGTGGAGAGGGGGTTTGCGGTCATGGTCGGCTTTCTCCCGGCAAGTGGCGCCTGGACGATGGTGTCGCGAGCAGCGTAATTAAGGGATTCTACGGGGTAGGGTGGGGGGAGCACTAGGGCCGAGCCGGGCGTGCAGCGGGGCCTGCGGGTGGTCGGAGTCAGGTTTTAGGGCGGGAACCAGGAGCCGGGGGCTGGAATGAACGGGGCGGGTCAGTATAGTTTGAACGATAAATAGAAAAATTCAAAGGGTTTCCGGTTTTTTAACGGAGCCTTTGGAGTGCGGCACGGGCCAAAGTGGCGGTTTCGGTGTCTCGGGCATGATCGGCGAGTTGAATGGATTGGTTCAGGAGCCGCCGGGCACGGTCGTTTTCGCCGACTTCCATGAGGATTCGGCCCAAGTGATAGGTATTGATGGGGCCCGGACGGAGGCGAACACTCGACTGTAGGGCTTGGAGGGCTTTTTCGTTTTGGTCCGCCAGATGATAGGTCCAGCCCAGCGTATCGAGGACTTCCGCATTGTCCGGAGCGAGTTCGGCGGCACGCTCGGCGATGGGGAGGGCCTCTTGGGGCGCATCGAGATTATTGGCCATGATATAGGCAAGATTATTGAGCACCGCGAGGTTGTCGGGGTCGATCTCGAGCAGGTGGAGGTACGCGTCGCGAGCGGCAGAGAAATTACTGCTCTGGAGGTGAATCTGAGCGATAAGCTGATCGATTCGGATGATCGCCACGCGGTCGGACGCAGAGGACTGGTCGCGGAGCGTTTCGAGGCGAGAGACCGCGGCGTCGTATTGCCGCTGGTTCGCGAGAAAAGAAGCCATCGCAATCGCCGCCCAGCGGGGCTCGGTGAGGGCGGTGGCGTCGGCGATCACCGCTTCGGCCGGGGCGACGCCTAACGCGGTGGCCATGGATTGGACCACCGCGCTGGTTTGCTGCTGCGTGGTGCTGCGTTCCAAAGCGAGGGTAAAAACGCGAGACGCGGCAGCTTCCTGCCCCAGATTCGCCAAAGCGCGGCCGCGGAGCCCTTGCAAAACGGGGGATGCAGACAGCAAGTCCGCGTTTTCCGAGAGTAGACTCTCGGCGGCCTGGGGCTGGTTGTCGGAAAGATAGAGGGTCGCCAACTGGGTGATATTTTGGGGCGTCGCCCGGGCTGCGACAATGCGTTCCAGGCTAGCGATTGCGCCGGCGGTATCGCCCCGGGCGGAGGCCAGACCGGCCTGATACCGCAGCCAGTTGGGGTTGTTGGGGCTGAGTTCGAGCCCTTCTCGGATGAGTTCCTCGGCCGCGGGTTGTCGGTCCCCGGCGAGGTAGAGCTGGATGAGCCTGGCGCGGGCGTTGTCGTTGCCCGGGGCCCGATCCAGGACGCTGCGGAGAGAGTAGGTTGCCTCGGTCGTTTGGTTGAGCTGAACCTGGATCTGGGCTTTGAGCTCGAAGGCCTGGATAAAGTCCGGATTAATCGCGAGGGCTTGGTCGACATCGTCGAGAGCCTTTACCAGCGTGGCGGGGTCCTGCATCTGGAGCCGGGCACGCTGGAGATAAGTCAGGGCGTTGCGGTTATTTCGTTCCAGAGAGCGATTGATATAGTCGAGCGCTTGCTGGTCGTTGCCTTGTCGACTGGCGATCAACGCGCGGAGGGCGTCGGTCGTCGCGTCTTCTTCGAGTGTGTCGATGAGGGTTTGGGCGCGATCGAATTGCTCGTCACGCAGGAAGGTTTCGGCGAGCCGTCGGCCCAGCGCTTGCCGCTGGTTTTCGTCGGCTTGATCGAAGAGGTCTTGGTAAATCTCGATGGCGGCCTGGTGCTGCCCGAAGTTGAAGAGCAGGTCGGCGAGTTCGCGGCTGGCGGCCCGGGTCGATGAGTTTTCCAGGGCGATCGCTTCGCGGTAGCTGGCGATGCTTTCGTTGACCCGGCGGGTGGTCAGTTGATAGCGGGCCAGGAGCATAAGGTCTTGCACGGTCTTTTCCTGGCCACGCGATTCGAGGTAGTCGCGGATGGTTTTCTCGCCGGCCTCGGGCTGGCCCGCGCTGCTGAGGATGCCGGCTCGGGCACCAACGATCTCGCGGGACAGGCCCACGTCTTCCTGGGTCTGGTCGATAATTTCGAGGGCACGCTCGCTATCGCCGCGGCCGGAAGCCATCAACGCTAAGGCGATACGGTTGCGGGTGTTTTCGGGTTGGGTCTGTGCGAGTTCGCGGCGCATACGCAGGACGGTGTTGGGGTCGCCGTAGCGGAGTTCGTAGCGGAGGTATTCGTTGCGCAGGGTCTGATCGCGGGGAGCGTATTTGATCGCGGTGCGGAGAGAATCGAGGGCTTGGGCATACTGCCCTTGGGAGTTGTAGGCGGCGGCGAGTCCGGTGAGCGCACGGACGTTGTCGGGTTTCTGATTGAGGGCGGTCTGGTAGGCGCTGATGGCGGCGGAAAGGTCGCCGGCGCGGACATGGAGCTGGCCGAGTTGACGCCAGCCTTCGTCGAAAATCGGACGGAGTTTGAGGGCTTGGTCGTAGGACGCGAGGGCTTGGCGGAGGTTGTTTTCTGCCGCAGCGAGTCGGCCGCGGAAGAAGTGGCCCTGGGCCAAGTCGAGGTCGCGTTTGCCGGCTTCATTCGCCAGGGTACGCGCGGTATCGAAGTTGTTTTCGCGGAGGGCGAGTTCGAAGCCGAGCAGCAATGCTTCGTCGGAGTTGGCATCGATCTGCCGGGCAAGATCATAGTACTCCCGGGCTTTGTCGAGCTGCTGATATCGGAGGTAGATCTGGGCCTTGCTTACGGCGCGGGCCAGGGGGGTGGCGTCTTTGTTCTCGAACTGGTTGATGAGTTCTTCGAGGGAGACGGGGGTTTGCGCGTCGCGGCCCGCGACTTGGAGGCGGAGCAGCGCGACGGTGTTTTCCGGGGCGCCGGCGGCCTGGGCCTGGTCGATCAGGTCGAGCCGCTGCGGATTGTCATCGAGCAGCGGGAGCAGGGCCTGGAGGACCGAGAGGTTGGCGGGGTCCTGCTGAAATTGCGATTCGAGGAGTTCGCGTTCCCGGCCTTCGTCGCCGGTTCGGCCGTAGAGTTCGGCGAGCGCGCGGGCGATTTCAGGGGCGTCGGGGTCGCCGATCGCTTCGAGGGTGTCGATGGCTTTCTGGTTTTCGCCGTTGGTCTTATACCACTGTGCGAGCAGGCGGGCGGCGGTACGGTTGCCGGGCTCGGTCTGCAGCGCGAAGTCGAGCTGCTCGCGTGCCTCGGGCAGCTTTCGGCTGCGGATGAGCATCTCGGCGAGCTGAAGGCGGAGATTGGTTTTGATGGATTCCTGACGGCCTTGGCCGGCGAGTTGCAAGACCTGTTCCAGCCGTGCGGCGGCGGCGCCCCATTGTTTTTCTGCCTGGCGGGCTCGGGCGGATAGGAGCAGTGCTTCGATATTCAGGCCTTGATAAAGGTCGCTGGCCTGATCGAGATAGAGCATCGCCTGAGTGCTTTGGCCACGGAGGAGAGCGATTTTTCCGCGGAGCATGAGGACGCGGGCGTCTTTATCGCTGGCTTTCTCGAGGTCGTCTACCGCCCGGTCGGCGGCCTCGAGGAGTTCTTCACGGCGGGCGGGGTCCTGAGCGCTTTCGGCACGGATCAGCTCGATGTTGGCGACTTCGAAGACCGCTTGCTGCTGGAGGACTCGGTCGCGGAGCGAGGCTTCGAAGTTGCCGGCGATCGGGTAGTCTCGGGCCAGGACGTAGATCGCGTGGGCGTCGTCCAGCTTTAACTGGAGCTTTAAGACGTTGGCAAGCATCAGGCGGTAGAGGAGCATGTCCGGGCGGGTCTGGGCCGCGGTTCGGAGCAAATTTTCGGTCCGCTTGAGATGAGCATGCGGCTTCGCCGGGCCGGCGGGCGTAGAGGTATCGCTCTGTAAGCGTTCGAGGAGACGCTGCTGACGCTCGATTTTCGGGAGCAGTTCCGCGACCTGTTGAACGATGACGGCGGGTTCGGGTTTTTGCAGGAGGTCGGCCTCGATCCCGTCGATGACAGGCTGAACCCGGGCCAGCGCCTGATCGAACCGTTCGATGGCCGTTTGACGGGCGTCGGAATCCTCGGGGGTGCGGCCGATCGCTACCCGGTAAGTGTCCGAAAATGCCATCAGGATGGTGAGGTGCTCAACGCTGACCTGAGGGTTGTTGGGCTCGGCGGCCAGCGCTTGTTGGGAGTATTCCAGGGCGAGGTCCCGGCCTTCATCGACGGCGGGGGACTCGGGGTCGGCACGGGCAGAGCGGTTGGCGTCGTAGAGGTGCCAACGGGCGAGGAAGTGCAAGACATCGGTGTCCTGGGGGCGGACGGCTAATACACGTTCGAGGTCTTCACGGGCCAGTTGCTGCTGCGCCCGGTCCATGTCGTCGGAGAGCTGTATCCCCTTGGCGATGCCGCGGAATTTGAGGGCCGGGATATTGTCGGGGTCGTTTTCGAGCCGGGTTGAGGCCAAGAGGAACAGGTCTTCGTAGAAGTTGGTGATCTGAAACTCGCGGGCCCAGCCGTAGATGGTTTGGTAAAACCGTTCGAGGAGCTCGTCGTCTTCGGGGCGGAGCTCGGTGGCTTGCCGCAAACGGCCCATGACATCCTGGAGGACGTTCTTGGCTTCGAATTGATCGCGCACGGTCATTTTCCGGCGGGCGTCGATGTACTTGAGCAAGAGGTCGACGTTTTGGGGGTCACGGTTCCAGGCGCGGGCGTAGCTCCCGGCGGCGAGCCGGTAGTCGCGGCCGCGCTCGGCCTGGGCCTGGGCAAATTCTTCGGGGCTGGCGGCCTGGGGATCGACCACGCGGTTCTCGGCGAGGTAAAACATCCGGTCGCCCTCGGCGACGAGCTCATTGGTACTCTTGCGAACGACCGTGTAAACAAAGATGGCCGTGCCACCAATCAGCAAGGCGAGGACGCTGGTCAGGGTGATGACGAACTTGGTGTTGACTTTGCCGGCCATGAGAACCGTGCTCCGTGGATGAGGTGGTGAGTCGAGTTGCCGCGGGGCGGCGTGGGGGTCATAAAAATAAACGATACCGATCGATACGCGGCATTATGGCTGATCGAGGTCGGTATTTTCGGGCCACTCCCCGGCTTTGACCTGTTCCCAATCCGGGAGGCAGGCGAGGATCTCGGGGAGCATCACGTCGAGCAAATCGGTGACGAGTTCGGTCACGCGATCGGGGTCGGTTTCTCCGAGGACCTGGACTTCGATCTTGCAGTAATAGCTGTGGCGGTCGCGGATATCGAAGCCGTGGAGGCGGACATCGTTGGGTGAGGCGAGGAACTTGCCGTTGGCGGCAAAGAAATAAAGCACGTGCTGATCGATATCGGTGCGGGCATTGGGGCCGTAGGTAAAGCGGACGGTCTCGATGTCGCGGCTCGGGAGGGTGACCGTGGTGCCGGGGCCGAAGGGGTCGGAGCCGGGGGGGCGGAGTTCTGCGTCGGCCTGGAACCCGGTGCCCTGGTCACGGGGGGTAACGTGTTCGGGATCGAGACGAACAAATTCGGTATGGAGGCCCTTGTGTTCGACGCCGCTGACCACAAAGCAGCGATCGGGCACATGAGGGACGGTATCCACGAGCCCGGTGTAGTAAGCGACGTGAAGCCGGATCTGGGAGCCGGGGCTGTTTTTGGGAAGCCGAGAGTCGGTGTACCAGCGGCTAAGGTAGTACTCCGTACCCAACTCATCGACGATCTCGGGGGCGAGGGTATCGTCTTTAATGAAGTTGTAGGGGCCTTTGTCCAGGGGGATGGCCGTGAACAGATGGCGAAGCGGGACTTCGTCTTTGTGCAGGACGATTTTCTGCCAGGACAGAACCGAGTGCTGGCCGGCGGCGGCGACGGCCAGGACGCCCGCGATCAGTGCCGCGCCATAAATCGGCGAGGCGGTGACGCGTTTCTTCGTTCCACCCAGGGAAGCCCGGCGGGCGACCCAGAAAAGTAAACCCAAGGCAAGTAACCCCACCACAAAAAGGACAGCGGAAACGGTGGGGGTAAGGCTGTCCACGAGCGATTTGCCGGCGACGCTGTTGAAGAGCATCGCATAAGTCACCGCGCTACAGAGCGACAGGCCCGCCCCCAAGGCCAGCCCGAGCAGGATACGGCGGAGGCCGATCGGAGCGGGCGGAGCGGGGGCCTTGAGGTCGCTGCGGGAGTCGTTTCCTTCCGGTTCCTCTTGGATCACAATTTTATCGAGAATCCACCCGACCAGCAGGAACAGCCCCGCCGCGGGGATGAGCATGAGCATGCCCACAAAGAGGTGGAAGTCACCCACCGCGTATTCAGTGTTTACGGTGGCGATCAGGCCCAGGGCGGTGACCCGGCCGATGTTAACCGCCAGAGCGATCGGCACGGTCAGGCTGATCATGATCAAACGCTGCCACCACGCTCGGTCAAAGAGAAAAGCAAGCGCAACCCCCAGGGCGATGAACGCCATCAGCATCCGGAGCCCGGCACACGCCTCGGCGACGTTCATGGGGTAGTCGATCCACCGGCCCTCCTTCATGAAACTCATCACGATGGTGTTGCCCGTGGCCTGGATATCGAAGTCCATAAACTCGGCAAAGATCTGGAGCATAAACGTGGCGCCGGCCGCAGCGATGTCCTGAAGTTTTTCAGCGACGCGGCTCCAGATGGCGTCAGACACTTTCACCGCGAACACGAGATACGCCACCGGAAACCAGAGAACCCGCATCGCGGCGGGGCCCAGCAGAAACAAGACCGTAGCGAACACGGTAATCACCATGCTGTAGCCACGCAGCATGTCGTTTCGGCCCGGATAGACCCCCCAGATGTAGGCGTAGAGTCCGAAAAACACCAGCGGCAGGGCCCACCAGCACAGGCGTTTGGGGGCCTGGGCGAGCCGTTCCTTGTGCTGAACGATGTAATAGATCGAGATCAGCGGGACGATGATGACGTGGGACCAATCGGGGTCTTTGCTAAATAGATAGGTGCTGTAGAGAAACAGCCAATGCATCCAGATGAATAGCGCGGCGCAGACCCCGATCCAGAACCAGGTCCTGGGGGTAATCAGTGGCTGAGGCCGGGGCGGGCCGGCCAAATTGGTCATCGGGGTGCTGGTCATACTGCGGGCCAACCGAAAAATGTTGGCCCTCCTCCTATGAAGCGGTCGCCAGGAAAAAGGGTGGCCGACCGCACGCAGTCGTCAAATAAAAACAGCAAAAAGAGCGGATCGATCGGTCGAATAGTCGTTACGACCCGACCCGCCGGGGGGTTCGAGAAGATTTCAGGTTATCCGGGGCTTCTGAAGAAACGTAGCGGAAGAATTGAATATCGACGGACATCGAGGGGCGGTGGCGTGGCGGTCCGGGCAAAAACGCCGCCCGGCGGGTCGGACGGGCGGCGGGTAAAAGACGGGAAGGGGATTAGTCGGAGTCGCCGAAAACGTCCGGGCCGAAGTTCTGGTCCAGGACGAAGCCGAAGCCGTAGGTGAACCGGAACCCGTTGCGGATGACCGCGAGCGGGGTGGCGACGCCGGAGGAACCGATGTTGATCAGGTCGTCGGGCTTCAGGAAGATGTCCGGCTCTGTGCCGTTGAAAATCGCGGCTAGGTCGAGCCGAAGCGTAACTTCCTGATTATTGGCGATGCGTCGGGTCAGGTCGGTACGGGTCGGCCAAGCAAGCCCGGAGAGGCCGCCGGACGAGGCGATCAACTGCTTAAGGGTCAGGTCCTGCTCGCCCGGGACGGTGTAGGCCCCCGGGCGGTTGGTTTGCCCCATGATATAGACGAATCCGGCGGACTGATTGGGGATGCGGATGATATCCCCTGCCCGGATAATGACGTTGTAACGCATGTCGCCGTTGATGAGCTGGTCGTAGGGCACTTCGATGATGCGCTGGGCGATGATACCGCCCAGGGCATCGCTGCTGACTTGTCCTACGCCGGCGACGGAGGGGTCCTGCGAGCCTTCGACCCTTACGAATTTGCCATCGACGTAGACCCAGCGGGGGGAGCTGCCACTCCCTTCGAGGCCGGCTTCAACGCCCGAGGGCGGGGCGGGACGGTCTTCGGGGGTCACGCCTTCGTTGAGGTCGGCGGGTGCCTGGCCGTCGTCCAGGAGTTCTTCGATCAGGTCGCCGGCGTCCGCAGGGGCGGGGGGGACCGGCTCTTCGGCGCGGCTGGACGGGGTTTCGCCGGCGGCTTCCGAAGTCAGGGCGGCCTGGCGGAAAATCAGGATGCGCTTGATCCGGTTGCTCACCCCGCCGGCCTGGGCGATGGCCTGGAGCAAGCGGAACTCGGGTTGGGGGATCAGGTACGGGCCGAACCGGGTGCTGCCTTCTTCGGGGGCCCCGATGATGGTGTACAGGTTCTGGCGGGATTGCTGAACGACGATGCTGACGGTGGCATCCTGCATGATGCCCTTCTGCGCCAGGATGTCGATGATCTCTTCTTCAAGCTGGCTGGGGCTGAAGCCCGAGGCTTTGACTTTGCCCACGATCGGCAAACGGATGTGCCCGGTGGAATCGATCTCGCGGTTTTCGACCGACGTGGACCCTACGGTAATCAGCTCGAAGATGGAGATGGTGATGAAGTCGCCCGGGCCGATCACGTACTCCTGGGCGTCCGGCACCAGGTCATCGGGCCGGACAGGGGTGATCGCGATCGAGGAATCGCTCAGCGAATTACCCAACTCGAGTTCTTCGAGGATCGGCATGGTCACGGGGGTACGCTCCCACCGCCCCACGAGCGTGGGGTCGAGAAAGCCGTCGGCTTCGCAGCCGACCAGGCCCGTGCTGCCCAGCAGCAGAGTCACCAGGCACCATCGGCGTAACGTTTGGTTGTTGAGTTTGAACTGCCTCACCGTGATCGGCTCCTCGGGGGGTGTGGGCCCGCGGGGCAGCGATCGGCTCCGGGGGCGGGGTTCTGAGTCGGCGGAGGGGTCGGCCGTTGCCGGGCCCTGAATGAGGCGGACATCCTAATAGATTGCCCGCCCGACCGCATCTCTTTTCGACCATCGGCGGGCTGTGCGATCAACCTGCCTGGGCCGGGCCCGCGGGGCCGGGTTCACGGAGAACAAAACCGCTATCCTAGGCCCGTGATGCTTGCCCCGCCTTTAGCCTCCCCGAGTCTCCTAAATCATGCCTGATGCCGCACAACATGTAAGCTTCGTCGGCGACGGCGCGATGGCCACCGTGCTGGCCCTGCTGCTCGAATCCAAGGGGGTGGGGGTGACGGTCTGGGGGCCGACGCCCGAGAACGTGGCCGAGATGATCCAGCTTAGGGAAAATCGCAGGTATTTGGCCGGGGTCCGCTTGCCCGACGCGATCCGGCTGACGGCGGACCCGGCGGTCGCGTTCCGCGGGGCGGACTTGATCGTGTCCGCGATCCCGACCCAGTACATGCGACCGGTGTGGGAACGGCTCAAGCCCTACGCCCCCGCCGGCGTCCCCATGGTGTCCGTGGCCAAAGGCATCGAGAAAGACACGATCTTGAGGCCCACCCAGGTCTTGGCCGACACGCTCGGCGAATCGGATGATCGGGCGTCCGCCCGGAGCTACGCTTCGTTATCGGGCCCGTCGGTGGCGGACGAACTGGCCAAATGTCTCCCCGCGACCGTGGCGGCGGCGTCGAGCGACGCCGAACTGGCCGAGACCATCCAGGCGACGTTTACCACCCAGTGGTTCCGGGTCTACACCAACCCGGACCTCTTGGGCGTCGAACTCGCGGGAGCGCTCAAAAACGTGATCGCGTTGGCGGCGGGGATCCTCGACGGTCTGAGCGCCGGCAACAACGCCAAGTCCGCGCTGCTGGCGCGGGGCTTGGCCGAGATCGCCCGGCTCGGCAACGCCATGGGCGCGACGCCGGAAACCTTTTTCGGGCTCACGGGGGTGGGTGACCTGGCGACGACCTGCTTTTCGCCCACCGGCCGAAACCGGACCGCGGGTGAGATGCTCGGCAAAGGCCAAAAGCTCGACGCGGTGCTCGAACAAATCCCCGGCGTCGTCGAAGGGATCCCGACGACCCAGGCGGTGGTCAAACTCGCCCAGCAGCACGGGGTTGAGATGCCGATCACGCAGGCGGTCAACCAGGTGCTTTTCGAGAACCTGGACCCCCTGGATGCGATCAGCAACCTGATGTCGCGGGAGCCCAAAACCGAACGGGTCGGCTGAATCAGTTTGATTGGGCTGGTTTAGCGCACGTCAACTCCACCTGGAGCGTGCTGCCGAACGTAATCCCATAAATGATCTTAGATCATCTGTGGGCTTGGTCGCGGTAAACGCTGCACCCGGAGTTGGGATGCGCTAGACAATGAGCATCGCGTCGCCGAACGAGTAGAAGCGGTAGCCGCGCTCGATCGCTTGGCGGTAGGTGTCGAGCAGGCGGTCGACGCCGACGCCCGGCAGCGCCGCGACGAGGGCGAGAAGCGTCGAGCGGGGCAGATGAAAATTGGTGAGCAGGCGATCGGTGAAACGGAAAGCGAACCGGCCCTCGGCGACGGCGTCGGGGGTGATGAACAGGCCGGTGTCGCCGGTATATCCCAAGTCTGCTGGCGTGTCCTGCACGGACGGGGTGACGTGAGGCGGCAGGCTTTCCAGCGTGCGGACGGTGGTGGTGCCGACCGCCAGAATCCGGCCGTGATCGAGACGGGCCTGCCGCAGGGCCGCGAGGGTTTCGGGGGGCGTATGGGTCCACTCGCGATGGATAGGGTGGGCTTCGAGGGTTTCGGTCTGCACCGGCAGGAACGTGCCGAGCCCCACCTGGAGCGTGACTGCGGCGCGGCGGACGCCGGCCCGATCGAGTGCACGGAGCAGGGGCGGGGTGAAGTGCAGGCCGGCGGTCGGCGCCGCGACCGACCCGGCCGTTGCAGCCTGAAGCGGATCAGGTCCGGGGGCGGCCGGCTCGGCGGCGGGCTGCGCGAACACGGTGTTGTAACGGGTCTGATCGTCGCCGCGAAACTCTGGCTGGTCACGGGCGCGGCGGGCTTTGCGGAGGTACGGCGGCAGCGGGGTCTGGCCGACGCGGGCCAGCAGAGACGGCGGGTCGGTGGGGCCGTCGGCCCGGACGGCGACACGCCAACGGCCGCGGCCCAGGGACTCGAGCAGGGTGAACTCCGCCAACGGCCGCGGTGTGGCCTGCCGTTTTTGCGGCGAAGAGGTCTCTACAGCGGTTTCCGGGGCCACTTCCGGGGTTATGTTCG
>JBCDDZ010000003.1:0-121056 GCA_039180025.1 Planctomycetota bacterium | reverse complement strand
GGGCGACCGACGCCTCGGACTCCCCGCGATCCACCGCCGCCAACACCTTCAAACGTAAATCCATCGAGTAAGCCATCGGTCGCCTCCATGCTCGAAAGCCACATCATGACATGAGGCCGGAAAAAGCGCCAGTTGCTCTAAGCGCCTCAACATCAATAAGATTGAGCAAACTGGTGAGTCCCACGAGAAGCCCAGCTAGCGTCAGCCAATACATAACTCTTTCTAGCTTTGATGTGACGTGGTCTCTCAACATTATTTGCAGGACTTCGACATCATCTTTCAATTGCCTAAATCTTGCTTCAATATTTTTTTCTGTGATCTTACTGTACGAGTTTTCCTGACCGTCAAGTAATTTATTTCGTTTGTAATCGATTACATGATGTTCAAAAAAACGGGAGATTGTATTTTTCGCAATAGTTTCATTCAAGGTGGAGAGATCACCAGCAATCGTGTTCGCTGAGTCGAGAAGCCGAGAAGCATTGAGGGCATTTGCCCCGCTGATTAGTCGATCAAAAAATGACTGAGCTTTCAAATGAATTCGACTGTGCTTTCGAAGACGCGCAATATCAATTGAAATTCTCGAAAGCAATTCATCGATAGCCGCCACAATCACCAGGGGAGATGCATTGCTGTTAAGTGCGTGCAGCATGCGGTGAGAATCATCTATGTATCCCGGATCATTTCGCATACATGAAATGACTTTTGTTTCATTAAATGTTACCCGAATCGTATGAGACGCTTCATGCAAATCAACACGAAACGTATCATCAATTTCAAATCCATTAGGATTTGTGAAATTCCAGGTATTACCTGGCCGGCGACGGACGCTGTGAGTTAATTCATGATAGCCGTCTGACTTATTGTAAGGCCCAGTTAGCTTGTAACCGAGGCATTCTACGGATGGAAGTGGTGATCGCCCTGACCATCCTGAATTAATGTATTTATTTATTACCTTGCCAATATCTTGATTCGCCAATAATCGAAGTCGATTTAATTGAAGTGCTTTTCGGTGCTCTCGATAGATCCATGATATGGAATAGCCGAGTCCAATTTTGCGATTCGAATGTATTTGTGTAAAAATTGTTTCCGTGTCATTGAGTATGTCAAGAAATTTTTGGCTGTGCTTTTCGTTCGGGCAAGCATTAATTGTGATGCATGCCATCGTAGGGCTGAGTTCATAAAGGTGAACCCATGCATACTCAAAATACTTGGAATGTTTTTTTAGGTCGATAAAACCTATGTCCCGCCAAGATCCAGGCCGAAATTCAAAATCGCGCCTCTGCCTTTGTTCGTCAATTAAACTTCGCGGAAATGGCAGGCTGTTCCCGAGATCTTTGACCATAGAATCCAGGCCATGCAATACGGATTTGTGATCGGCTGTCTCAATGACATCACAATATGATATTTGGCGTAATTTTAAATCAAGCCATTCGGGTATGGCTTTACTTTTTAAATGCTGCTTGTGCTGGCTTATGCGATCTTGCTTGAGAAATCGTGTTATAGAGGCTATTCGCAAGCGTTTTAGGCCAGCAACACGTCCGAAAGTTTTTGCGCAAAAACGAAGCCATAGTTGATCTATAGTTCTATCAGGAAATTCTGGCGGTATTCGCCAACGGCGTTCATGCATATTAATCGATAGCCTCGACTTTCATCGAGGCCATCGTTGGTTCTAACTCAGTAATCCATGTCATCCATCCCGCCGCCGGCGGCGGGGGCTTTCTTTTTCTCCTTGATCTCGGTGATGACGGCGTCGGTCGTCAGCAGGAGGCCGGAGATGGAAGCGGCGTTTTGAAGGGCGGTGCGTTCGACCTTGGTGGGGACGATGACGCCCATGTCGACCAAGTCGCCGTAAACGGCGGTGAGGGCGTTGAACCCGAAGTTCTTACCCTTGCCGTCTTCGACTTCCTTGGCGACGACGGAACCGTCGTGGCCGGCGTTGGCAGCAATCTGTTTGATCGGGGCGCTCACGGCGCGGTAGACGATGTCGACACCGAGTTGTTCGTCGCCGACCAGGCCGTCGAGGGACTTGAGGGCCTTGCGGGCGCGGATGACGGCACTGCCGCCGCCGGGCAGGACGCCTTCTTCAACGGCCGCACGGCAGGCGTGCATGGCGTCTTCGACCCGGGCCTTCTTTTCCTTCATTTCGGACTCGGTCGCGGCGCCGACGTTGATCTGGGCCACGCCGCCGGCGAGCTTCGCGAGGCGCTCCTGGAGCTTCTCGCGGTCGTAGTCGCTGGTGGTCGCGTCGATCTGGTTTTTGATCATGTCGATCCGGCCCTTGATGTCGGACGACTTGCCGGCCCCTTCGATCAGGGTGGTGTTATCCTTGTCGAGGACGGCCTTTTTGATCCGGCCCAGGTCCGCGAGTTCGAGCTTCTCGAGGTCGATCCCGAGCTCTTCCATGATGGCCCGGCCGCCGGTGACGGTGGCGATATCTTCGAGCATGGCTTTACGCCGATCGCCGAAGCCCGGCGCCTTGACCGCGGCGACGTTAAGCACGCCACGCAGCTTGTTCACCACAAGGGTCGACAGCGCTTCGCCGTCGATATCCTCGGCCACGATCAGCACCGGCTTGCCAGATTCCGCGATCTTGCCCAGGATCGGGATTAGATCCTTGGCGCTAGAGATCTTCTTTTCGTGGATCAAGACATACGCGTCTTCGAGCACCGCTTCCATGCGGGCGGGGTCGGTGACGAAGTGGGGCGAAAGATAGCCTTTGTCGAACTGCATGCCTTCAACGAGTTCGACGTTGGTGTCGAGCGATTTGCCTTCTTCGACGGTGATAACGCCGTCCTTGCCGACTTTGTCCATAGCCTGGGCGATGATGTCGCCGACGGTGGTGTCGTGGTTCGCGGCGCAAGTGCCGACCTGGGCGACCTGCTCGCTGCTGCTAATCTTCTTGGAGTCTTTCTGGAGTTGGGTAACGATGGCATCGACGGCTTTGTCGATACCACGCTTGACCTGATTGGCGTTGGCCCCGGCGGTGATGTTTTTGAGGCCCTCGGCGAAGATGGCTTCGGCGTAGACGGTGGCGGTGGTGGTGCCGTCGCCGGCGTCCTTGGAAGACTTGGACGAGACCTCCTTGACCATCTGGGCGCCGATGTTCTCGATCGCGTCTTCGACCTCGATTTCCTTGGCGACGGTGACGCCGTCTTTAGTGACGGTGGGGCTGCCGAAGGATTTCTCGAGGATGACGACACGGCCGGACGGGCCGAGGGTGGTCTTGACGGCACGGGAGAGTTTCTGGACGCCGCGGAGGATCGCAGCGCGGGCTTCGTTATCGAATTTAATGTCTTTAGCGGGCATGGTGTTGGGGTCTTTCGTGGGTGAGGACCGGGTGAATGGTCCGGGAATAAATAGGGGTTTGGAGGCACTGGACGCTAAGGAGTAAAGCGCTAGAGCCTTGCGGATAGTCGTGGCGTGTCATCGAGAGCGGCAGGAGAGTAAAGGCTAGGTCTAACCGATAGCGTCGGTGCATCACCTAGTGCCGAACTCCTAACACGCGGCGTCTCGCTTCAATCCACGATGGCGAGCACTTCGTCCTCGCCAAGCACGATGTAGTCTTCGCCCTCGATCTTGATTTCGGTCCCGCCCCATTTGCCAAGGATAATGGTGTCACCTTCCTGAACCTGAAAGTCGGTCTTTTCACCGTTTTCCAGCGATTTGCCGGTGCCGACGCGGACGACTTTGGCCTGCTGGGGTTTCTCTTTAGCGGACTCGGGAAGGAAGATGCCCGAAGCGGTTTTTTCTTCGGCCGCGAGACGTTGTACGAGGATCTTGTCGCCAAGGGGTTTGAGTTTCATCTTAAGTATCTGCTCCATGTAAAAAGGGGAATAAACAAGTCGCGACGTCCACACCGGCACGCCGCAGGGTCGAGGTCGGTTTAAGTCTGGGGGTCCGTGGGCTCCGGCCAGTGCCCCTGGTGATGTCGGTTAAGCAGCCGCTGCGCAACGATGAGAAGGTTGTTCAGTTCCACCGGGCGGTTGACCACGGAAAAAGCGCCCAGCCGCATCGCTTCCGAAAGCAGGCGGGCGGCCTGGAGACGGGTCGCCCGGCTGTTGACCACGACGACGGGCGGCCGCTTCTCCAGACGCTGCATCACTTGAAGCAGCCACAACCCGCCCCCCGCCTGGCCACCCGAAGAACGCGGCGAAGACGGCACCGCGCCGGGTAGGTCCGCTTCTCCCGGACACGGGCGGGACGAATCCACGGGCGTCGCGAGGTCCACAAATACCGCATGGAACGTGATCCGGGAAGCCAGGCTGAAAGCCTGCCGGGCGGAGGGCACCACGTGGGTGCGGGCCCCCAAATGTTTCATTAGCCGGGGAAACTGCTGGGTCCAATGCTCGTCGGGACGGTCGCGGTCTTGGGTCAACAGGATGTTGAAGCGCCCCGTATTTGGGTTGCCTTGGAATCCGACGTCGGGGTCGGAAGGGGGAATAGGGGGACGCGCATTAACCATCTCTGAAAGAAAATGGTCGCAAACAAGGTACCAGCCGATCCAATCGATATTTATCGTAATATATTAATTTAAAATAATTTATTTATTTCATCGACTTACTGAAAGAGCCCGAACCTGCCGCCAAACGGCCGCATGTAGAAAATACGATGCCGAAATGGCAGAGGAGTCGATCGCTATCTAAGCATAAGTGCCGCTGGTTGGCATAGCGGCGATTTCACCCATACGGTGCCGCCGAAGTTCACCGCGGCTTGAGGCCGCGGGGCGTTCTCGGGCGGGGCTAGATCGAAGCGGGGGCGGTTTCGAGCTGCATCTCGATCATGCCGCGGTAGGTGCCCGCGGCCTGCATGAGCTGGTCGTGGGTGCCCTGCTCCAGGATCTGGCCGTGGGCCAGAACCAGGATCTGGTCCGCATGGATAATGGTGGAGAGGCGGTGGGCGATGACGAAGCAGGTCCGGCCCTGCATGAGCGTGTCGAGCGAAGTCTGGATCAGCCGCTCGGACTCGGTGTCGAGGTTCGAGGTGGCCTCGTCGAGGATCAGGATCCGGGGGTCGGCGAGGATGGCCCGGGCGATGGCGAGGCGCTGCCGCTGCCCGCCGGAGAGTTTGACCCCGCGTTCGCCGATCCGGGACTGGTAACCCTGCGGGGTATCGAGGATGAACCCGTGGGCATTGGCCAGCTCGGCGGCGTGCTCGATCGCCTCGGGCGTGGCCGCGGGATCGGCGTAGGCGATGTTGTCCGCGATCGTGCCGTCGAAAAGAAAGACGTCTTGCTCAACGACCCCCAGGAGCGACCGGTAGGACTCCACATCGATGTGGCGTAGGTCGGTGCCGTCGAGGGTGATGTGGCCGGCGGTGGGGTCGTAGAAACGGGCGACGAGGTTGCAGAGCGTGGTTTTGCCCGCGCCGCTGGGGCCGACCAGCGCGACGGTTTGGCCGGGCAGGGCTTCGAGATCGATCTGGGCAAAAACCGGCCGGTCGGCCCGGGGGTAGGCGAAGGCCACATCGTGGAACTGGACGTGGCCGCGGACCTGTTCGGGGGCGAGGCGTACGGCGTCGGGCGGGGCCGGCATCTCGACGCCTTCGTCCAGGAGGTCGAGCGTGCGGTCCAGAGCCGCCAAGTCGTTTTGCAGGGTGGCGGCGGTGGCGGCCAGGGTGGCGATGGGGCCCAATAGCGCCGCGAGGTAAGCCAGGAAAACGACCAGGTCGCCGACGCTCAAGGCGTGGCGGGGGTCCAGGCTGCCATCGGCCACCGCCGCGGTGTCGTGCAGAATCCGCAGCCCGCCGTAGAGCAGCAGCAGCGCCGAAGCGACCGGGATGATCACGGCCCAGGCGGTGTCGATCCCCCGCATCCACCACCAGGTGTTGAGTTCCTGCCGGATCATCAGGTGGTTGTTGCCGACAAACCGGCCGGACTCGGCCCGCCGGCGGCCGAAGGCGCGGACGATGCGCATCCCGCCGAAAACCTCGGTGGAATGGCCGTCCGTGTGCTCCCGGGTCTTGCGGACGTCGCGGAACATCGGGCGGATGCGGGCGATCCAGGTGCGGTGAGTCAGCCAGACGACCGGGAGGATCGCCAGCCCGCCGATCAGGAGCTTCCAGTCGATGGCCGACAGCACCACGAGCGTGCCCAGGAACTGGATCACCGCCCGCCAGGGGTTGTAGATCATCCCGAAAACGAGGTTGCCCACCGCCCCGGCGTCGTCGCGGAGGATCCCCGCCACGCCCCCGGCCTTGAGTTCGTAGACCCGGTGCAGCGGCAACTGGGCGGCGTGATCGAAGGCCCGCCGGCGAACATCGGACTGGAGACGCTTGGTAATCCGCGTGGCGTGCCACCGGCCCCAGAGCCCGACCGCCACCGAAATAAACGTGAGCACCAGCACCCCGGCGACCACCGCGAACAGCAGCGGCTGGGGGGCCGCGGGGAGCAGGCCGCCGACCCGCGGCGACAGCGGCTGGCCACCGATTACGTTGTCGACCACGATTTTCGGCGCGTACAGAGGCACGAGCCCGATGAGGGTGGAGACGGCGAGCGTGCCCAGGGCGGCAAACAGGACGCCGCGGTGGCCGGCGAGCAGACCCCAGAATGCGCCCAGGAGTCGTCCGAAGCTACGGGTGCGTTCGATCTTGCGGCCACGCTTGTCGCGGGGCGTGGGGCTTCGGCGTTGTTCGCGGACCCGGGCTTTGTAGTCGTCGTAGCGGTGGTGGCTGGAGGTGGGGCGAGACATCGCAGGGAGTGTAGTTCCCCGGACGGCCGACGGCCGATCCCGTTGGCTAACTCGCCGCGAACAAGTGGTAGAGAACCAGCCGGGGGACCGGCCGACCGCGGAGGAAGTTGTCGCCGTGCTCGGCCCACCATCGTTGGCACTTGGCGATCTCGCGGTCGATATCGAACGGTCGCGAAACCCCGCCCTCGACGATCACGAGCGGGCCGTGGGCCACGTTGTGCCACTTCGGTTCGGCGGCTTCCCCTAAAACCCGGGACAGAACGTGGTAGGCACGGTGACCCGCAGGAACGCTGAGCAAGCCCCAAAGATCGTGAGGCTCGGTCCGCAGAGTAGGGTCGCCGAGTAATTGAAACAAGAGTGACGCGGCGGCCCGAGAGCCAGATGCGCCCAGCCCTTGCGACAGGGCCAAGCGCACCCCTTCGCCTCCGGAGCGGGCTTGGCTGGTGAGAAACGTCAGGGCCTCGGGGGTCGCGATCTGGGCGAGGACGGTGTAAACCGCCGAGGCGGGTCGGACCTGCGCCTGAGCGATCAGCGAGGGCACCGCGGGGGCGTGTCGGGCCTGGCCCAGCGCGAGGATCGCTGGCGCTTGGAGCGGCGAATCGTGGTCCCCGGCCTGCTCCATCAGCGCCGCGAACTCGCCCTGCCCCCACGCCTCGTGAGCTATCGTCGGAGCCGCACGGATCAACCGCGACACACGCCGCTGCCCGGCATCCAACGGCTCGGGACGCTGGAGATTCTCGGGCTCCTCGACCGCGTACTCCCGCAGCCATCGGCCGTACAACGGGTCCGCGGTATTCGCCGCCGCTCGGACGAAGAACCGTTCGGCCCGCGCGGCGTCGATCCGCCAAAGCGCCCGGACGATCGGGTGCATCTGGTGAGCGGCGTACAAGTCGGCGTGGTTCAGATCAGCGAGCGCCGCGAAGGCTTCGGGTTCGTCGAGGTAACTGAGCCCTTCGGCCGCGAGAGCGACCGCATGCGGCGCGGGGTCGTTGAGCCGCCGCCACAGCACCTCGCGGGCTGACGGGTGCCGGGCCCAAACCACGTACTGCAAGGCGGTGTGTCTCACGTCGGGCAGCGGGTGGCGTTCCGCCGCTCGGATCAGATGCGGCAGGGCCGTCTCGCCGGGCGATACCGAAAGAAAGTGCAAAATACCGCGGGCGGGTTCGACGGCAACGGTCGGCAACGCCGCCGCAAGCGTGGGCACCGCTTCCTCACCGCCGTAGCGCAACACGCGGCCGGATCCGGTGTGCCAATCACGGCCCGTCAACTGTGTGACGGCGTCCCGGTAAACCGGCTCACGCTCCGCCGGGGTCGCCAAACCTCGCAACGCCTCGGGGCGGGGTGAGGCGGCCTGCGGATCATGATCCACCGCAAGCTGCATCTGATGCCGCACCGCTTGCCACGCCAGGTCTTCCGCCGACGGCGGCACGTCGGCTCCCGAGCCCGCGATCAACAGCAAGAGCCCTAAGAATACGGGCTGACGCCGGCCCCCTGCACGCAGTTTCGTTTGCCCCATCGATCCAATGTACACCCGGTATCTCCGATCCCAAAGAGCGGCCCGCACCCGAAACGTTGCGGCCGGCAACCAAAAGATCCCGGGGGTTCTATGATGAACGTCCAATGGCCAAGCCCCGCCCCAACGCCCACGCCGACACGCCCGAGCACCGCCGACTCCGTGAGGACGCCGCGCGAGAGAAGAACTGGAAACGCTGGGGCCCCTACCTCGCCGAGCGGCAGTGGGGCACGGTCCGCGAGGATTACTCGGCCGACGGCGACTGCTGGAACTATTTCCCGCACGACCACGCCCGCAGCCGGGCCTACCGCTGGGGCGAAGACGGCCTGCTGGGGTTCACCGATCGGCAGTGCCGGCTGTGCTTTTCGCTCGCCCTGTGGAACGGCCACGACGCGATCCTCAAAGAAAGGCTGTTCGGCCTGACGGGCCCCGAAGGCAACCACGGCGAAGACGTCAAGGAGCAGTACTGGTACCTCGATTCGACCCCGACCCACAGCTACGCCAAAGCGGTATACCGCTACCCCCAAGCCGCGTTCCCGTACGACCAACTGGTCGCGGAAAACAAAAAACGAAATAAGGGCGACCTCGAATACGAACTCGCAGACACCGGCGTGTTCGACGACCGCCGCTACTTCGACGTCCAGGCCGAGTACGCCAAGGCCGACGCCAACGACCTGCTGATCCGCGTGACCGTGACCAACGCCGGCCCCGACCCGGCGTCTCTGCACGTGCTCCCGACCCTGCTGTTCCGCAACACTTGGGTCTGGGGCTGCGAGCACGAAGGCTGCTTCATGCGGCCCGACATGCGGGCGCACGGCGAGCGGCCCGGCGTGGTGGTCACCGACCACGAAACGCTGGGCCGGTTCACCTGGGCCGCCGGGCCCCACCCCGATACCGGTGAAACACCCGAGCTGCTATTCACCGAAAACCACACCAACCACGCCAAGCTGTTCGGAAGTGAGAACCGATCGAAGTGGCACAAAGACGCGTTCCACCGCCACGTCGTCGACGGCGAAACCGACGCGGTCAACCCCCGGAAGTACGGCACGAAAACCGCGGCGGTTTACAAGCTGGACCTTGCCCCGGGGGAGAGCCGGGTGCTCCGCCTCCGGCTGTTCGAATCGGGGGCGGTCGATGACGGCCGCGCCGTCGAAGCGGCCGGCTTCGACGCGGTGTTCGCCGACCGGCTTGCCGAGGCGAACGCTTTCTACGACACCGTCATCCCCGACACCGTCCGCGACGAGTGCCAGACCACCTCGCGGCAGGCCTACGCCGGGCTCTTGTGGACCAAGCAGTTCTACCACTACATCATCGACGCGTGGATGAACGGCGACCCCGACATGACCACGCCCCCGGCCGCCCGACAGGACGGACGTAACCACGACTGGCCCCATCTTTTTGCCCGCGACATCCTGTCGATGCCCGACAAGTGGGAGTACCCGTGGTTCGCCGCGTGGGACACCGCGTTCCACATGCTCCCGTTCTGCCGGGTCGATCCGCAGTTCGCGAAGAACCAGCTCGAGCTGTTCCTGCGCGAATGGTACATGCACCCCAACGGGCAGATCCCCGCTTACGAGTTCGCCTTCGGCGACGTCAACCCGCCGGTCCACGCCTGGGCCGTGTGGCGGGTCTACAAGATGACCGCGCCCCGCGGCCAGCGCGACCGCCGGTTCCTCGCGTCGTGTTTCCAGAAGCTGCTGCTGAACTTCACCTGGTGGGTCAACCGCAAGGATCCCCACGGCAACCACCTCTTCGCCGGCGGATTCCTGGGGCTCGACAACATCGGCGTCTTCGACCGCTCGCAGGCCCTCCCCGGCGACCGCCAACTGATCCAGGCCGACGCCACCGCGTGGATGGCGTTCTACTGCAACACGATGCTCTCGATGGCCCTCGAACTCGCCGACTCGGACGACTCCCCGGAAGCCAAAGCCTACAGCGACATGGCGTCCAAATTCTTCGAGCACTTCGTAGCCATCGCCGACGCGATCAACGGCCTGGGCGACGAGGGCCTCTGGGACGAGGCCGACGGCATCTACTACGACCAGCTTCGCACCCAAGATCAGTCCGAACCCATCCGCGTCCGGTCGCTGGTCGGCCTGATGCCCCTGATCGCGGTCGAGACTTTCCGCCGCGACCGCATCGAACGCCTGCCCGGGTTCAAAAAGCGCATGGACTGGTTCCTCAAGTACCGCGACGACCTCTCCAACGGGATCGCCTTCATGGATACCGACTGCGCCACCGACCCCGGCCACGACGACCTGCTCCTGCTCGCCATGCCCTCACGCGAACGGCTCGAACGCGTCCTCACCTACCTCCTCGACGAGGACGAATTCCTCAGCCCCCACGGCATCCGCTCGGTCTCCAAATTCCACGAAAAAAAACCCTACACCCTCGACCTCGACGGCCAGAAGCTCTCGGTCGCCTACACCCCCGGCGAGTCCGACACCCTCATGTTCGGCGGCAATTCCAACTGGCGCGGCCCCGTCTGGTTCCCGATCAACTACCTCCTGGTCGAAGCGCTCCAGCGCTACGACCATTTCTACGGCGACACCTTCACCGTCGAATGCCCCACCGGCTCGGGCAACCGCATGACCCTGCGGCAGGTCGCCCAGGAAATCGAACGCCGGCTCGCCACCCTCTGCGAACCCGACGAAGAACAGCGCGTCCTCTTCTACGAATACTTCCACGGCGACACCGGTCGCGGCCTGGGCGCGTCTCACCAGACCGGCTGGACCGCGCTCGTGGCCAAGTGCATCGAAGACCTCGCCTAGAACCTACGCACCTGACGCAATACGGCGGGCTATTGGACGATCACCAGACCGCAAACCGGGAGCCTCTTGCGGTGCGACGATCCGGCGCCATCTACCGCTCCGCCTCGCGTGCCGCCTCCAGCAACAGGTCCAGGTCAAGCTCCGCCGCCAGATGCTCCAACGCGTCGTGAAGCTCGTCCACGTCCGCCGTCGCCGGCACGTGCAGAAGCGCGTTGGCCCGGAACAACTGCTCGCCGGACATCGGCGCGCTCTCGCTGCCGGTTTCGAGCTGCGCGACGTTGATGCTGCGCGACGCCAGCGCCCTTGCCAAGTCACGCACGATCCCCGGCCGATCCTGCCCCAACAATTCCAGCGTGTACGCTGCCCCGGCATCCCCCCGCTCTCCCGCATCGCCCTTCGCCGAGGTCACCTGCACCGCAAGCCCTTTGCTTTGCAGGTTCACCAGATCCCGTGTCAGTGCGTCGGCGTCCCCCTCGGCCACGTCGGCCTGCACGATCCCCGCGAACTGCCCGGCGTACTGCGACAGCCGGCTGCCCCGCCAGTTCCCTTCGTAACGCTTAATGGCGTCCGACAACGCATCGACCAGCCCCGGCCGGTCCGGCCCCACGACCGTCACAATCAGCGAAACCATACAGACATCCTTTCCGTCGCCCGACGCGGCCCCAAACGTTCGGGCTGAATCTTCGAACCCCAAGTCTACCCCCCCGCCGTTATCTTGCTCCCATGCCCACCGCCGCCCGGCCCCACCGCCTCGAACTCTACGAACACGCCGTCCAACAACCCGGCGCAACCGCGGCCCTCCTCGGCCGCGCCTACCTCCACCACCGGCTGCCCCACGACCCACTTGACCAAGAAGCCTGGCTCCTGCGTGAAGACTTCGCCGGCGGTGCCGCCGTCGCCGAGGCCTGGTGCATGAGCCACCCCGAACGCCAGGCCCTCGCCGTCGAACGCCACGCCCCCACCTTCCGCTGGGCCCGGCGCCGACGCGGCGGCCTCGACGACCTGCACCTGGTCCTGGCCGACGTCGCCGACTTCGACCGGCCCCGCGTCGACCTCGTCGCCGCGCTGAACTTCAGCACCTTCGGCTACCACACCCCCGACACGCTGCTCGCCTACTTCCGCCACGCCCGGCGCTGCCTCCGGCCCGGTGGCGTCCTGGTCCTCGACGCCTTCGGCGGCCCCGGGGCCCAGCGCCTCGGCACGCAAGACCGACCCGCCGACGGATTCACCTACCACTGGGAGCAGCGCCACTTCGACCCGCTCACCCACCGCCTCGACGCCCGCATCCACTTTAGCTTCCCCGGCCACGGCCGATTCGAGTCCGCCTTCCGCTACGACTGGCGACTCTGGACCCTGCCCGAACTGTTTGAACTCCTCCGCCGGGCCCGGTTCGGCCCGCCCAGCGTCTGGGCCCCCGGCCCCCGTGCGCCCCACGGCCCGGACCGGCCCGTCTCACGGCTCTCCCACGCCGAAAACTGGGTCGTCACCCTCGCCGCCCGCCGATAAAACCTGCCCGAACGGCCCCAGATCGTTGCGTTCGCCCCCCCCGCCCTTTACAGTATAAGTCTGCCCCGAAACGGGCCCGCCTGTCGTATCTGCGGGCCACGCTCCCCCGTCGCGAGGTTCTTTGTCGTGCTCATCCTGATTGTCGCCGGCGGTCCCGACAAGGGGCGTATCTACGAACTCCACGAGGGCCGCGAGGTCGTGCTTGGGCGCGACGAAGCCGACCTGCAATTCTCCGACCCCAAAGTCTCTCGCCGGCACGCCCGGCTCTGGTCCGACGGCGGCCGGTGGTATCTCCAGGACCTCGAGTCCAAGCACGGTACGCACCGCAACCAGTCGCCCGTCGAAGGCTTGCAGCCGCTCAAAGACGGCGACTACCTCCAGATCGGCCGCACCGTCATGGTCCTGGCCCGGGCCACCGCCGACAACCTCGAGCACCCCCACGCCGCCCTCGCCGCCCAAGCCCCCGCGAAGCGGCGTGGGTTCCGCGACCCCCGCCTCCTGATCGCCGGGGCCGTGGCGGCCGCCGGCGTGTTCCTGACCCTGAACCTCGTCTCGCTCCACACCGCGGCGCAGGACCGCCGCAGCGTCGCCGCCGAGCTCGCCTCCCTCCGCTCGGCCGAGACCCCCACCCAGAAAAAACTCCGCGATCAGGTCCGCCTCGCCCTCGATACCAAGCGGGACCATGAGCTGCGTATCGAAACCATGATCGCCGCGTTCGGCCCCCAGACCGACCGCATGATCCCCAAGCTCGACGCGATCCTCGCGACCCTCGACGGCCAGCCCGACCTCGTCGCCCCACTCACCGCCCTTGCCGACGCCGTCGAAGCCCGCGGTGACACCCGCGAACTGACCCAGAAGATCGACACCGCCCTCGCGCTGCTCGAAGCCCGCGGCGGAGACGCCCAGGCCCTCGCCCGGGATTTCCGCGACCTCCTGGCCCAGCGGCCCTCGGCCGATGACATCGCCGCCGCCGCCCTCGCCCACCGCAGCGCCGACGGCCTCCGCGAAACCCAGGCCGTCCTCGACGCGATCGCCGACATCCGCACCGCGCTCCCCACCGCCGAGCACTTCAACACCGTCACCGCCCAGCTCACCAACCTGGCCGACGCCCTGGGCGACCGCCGCGACACCGACCTTATCCACACCCAGCTCGCCGCCCTGATTGAGTCGGTCAAAGGTCAGACCCAAGCCGATGCCGAACGCGCCCTCGCCGACGCCCAGGCCGACCCCTTCCTGGGCCAGATCCTCGACCAGGTCCAGGCCCTCGCCGCCGCCCAAACCCAGCGTGACGCGCAGCTCGACACGGTCATCGCCTCGCTCAAGCAGCAGCCCTACGACAACCGCGCGATGCTCGACGAAGCCCTCGCCCAGTTCGACCCCCAAGCGACAGACCTGAAAGTCGCCCGGATCCTCGATGACACCATGGCCGAGCTCCGCGGCAAGGCCATCACCGACGCCGACCACCTCCGCCGCCTGATCCAGCGCGAAGTCGTCGCCGCCGTGACCCGGGCCGACCGCCCGGCCGACTCGCCCCGCCTCGCCGCGACGGATCCCCGCAGCCGCCGGGATACCCGAAACCCCGCCCGCCTGACCCGCACCGAGACCGCCTACAAGCTCGCGTTTGAATCCGGCAAAAAGATCACCATCGGCGTCGTCCCCGAACGGCCCGGATCCGGCCGGACCCTCGATCCCGCCGCCGCCATCGCCGCCGGGCACGAATCCTGGCGCGACTGGTATCTGATGGACGACCTCGAGAGCCGCATGAAAATCGCCGACCAGGCCCAGCGCGTCGCCGCTCGACAGGCCGGCTCCGCCACCGTCCTCACGATGCCCCGCCCCGACGCCGACCCCCAGACCTCCGCCGAACCCAAGGTCAACGTCCTCACCAGCCCCGCTCAGGACTAATTCCTCTTCGGACACCTTCCCCAGACGACGAACCGCTGCCGGCCCGCCCGCTGGCCGCCGGTCACCCCCTCAATATAGATCCTGCGCATTTCAGACCCCGCGCATTTCAAGTACCACCCGTCTCGATCGACCACTCTGCATCCGCCCCGCCCCGCCCGCTATCCGTCTGAACCGGCCCGCTTGTACCGCGCCATCGCCGCGGTGAACGCCTCGGGTAGCGGGCTATGGACGTCGATCTCTTCGCCGAGCCTCAGCCGGGACGCGTGCAGCATCAGCCGCGGCTCCCTCCCGCCCCCCGCCGGCCCGTAGACCGGGTCCCCCAGCACCGGGTGCCCCAGGTGCGCGAAGCTCACCCGGATCTGGTGCAAAAACCCCGTCTCGAGTTCCACCTCCACCCGGGAAACCCCCGGCAACCGCCGCTTGATCCGCCACGACAGCCGGCACGACCGCCCCCGCTCCCACGCCGGATCGCCCCGCTCGATCACCCCCACCCGGGCCGGCTTGTGCTGCCTGACCCCCAGCCGCAGGTCCAGCCGCCCCCCGTCCCCCCGCGGCCGGCCCGCCACCAACGCCGTATACGTCTTGCCCGCCCGGTGCCCCGCAAACGCCTCGCGGAAAGCCCGCCACCGCGCCTCGTCCAGCGCGACCAGCACCACCCCCGACGTCTCCACATCCAACCGGTGCACCACCCCCGACTTGAGCCCGCCCTCCCCCCCGCTGTGTCCCACGCCCTGTACCTCGGGATACCGCGCCGCCACCGCATTGAGCACCGTCCCCGTCTCCCCCTCGTGCAGCGGATGCACCGGCCGCCCCGCCGGCTTATCCACCGCTACCCACCCTGCCCCCCGCGCCAATTCGACCAGCCCCCCCAAAACTAGTCTAGAAGAGGATCCTGGAGGGGACTCCGAAAGTGGTCCATGGGAAGATTCCGGGGGAATCTCCGGGGGAACTTCCGGGGGCACTTCCGGGGGGGGCTCGGGGACCACCAGCCCCACCCCCGCCGCGACCGCCACCACATCCCCCGGCCCCACCGCACGGCCCTTGTCACCCGCTGCCGCCACCCGGCCGTTCACCGTCACCATCCCGTCGCCGATCAGCCGCTGCGCCCGCCGCCGCGATACCCCCGCCACCGCCGCCGCCGCCGCGTCCAGACGCCGCGGCCCATCCCCCGTTTGGGCAGCCCTATCATCATCAGCAGGGGGAGTCGCCTCGGTCACCGCCCTACCCTAATCGATTTACCCAACCCGCTTGCCCCGGGGCCACCGGAAAACATCATGCTTCAGCGGCAGCCCCCGGCCAAGCCATCGGGCCCCCGGCTGTACCCCCTCAAAAACCCTAAAAACGAGGTTTTTCTTCATTTATCGCCTGGTTTTGCCCGATCGGTTACTTACCGGAATTGCCCACTCGGACTCGCCATGCCCCACCTTTCCTCCGCCCAGCCCGTTCCGCCGCCGCACGAGCCCGCCGTCTGGAGCCGGGGGCGGATGTTTATCGGACTCCTGCTCGTCGCCGCCGCGATCTGGGCCGGCTGGCGTGCGTGGGCGGACATCGTTTACATCGCCCTGCGCGACGAAGAGGCGAGCCAGGTTTGGCTGGTCCTACCAATCTTGGGCTGGCTCGCCTGGGTCCGAAAAGACACGATCCTCCGGGCCCGGCCGAGCTTCTCGTGGATCGGCCCGGGGCTGATCCTGCTCGGCGGCGCGGTCTCGCTCTGGGGCTTCCTCGAACTCAAGCAGGCGCTCTGGCACGCCGGCGCGGTGCTCATGGTCATCGGCGGGTTCGCCACGGCGGCCGGCCCCCGGGTCATGCGGGCGATGATCCCCGTGCTCCCCGTGCTGTTGTTCCTGGTCCCCGTGCCCGCGATGGTCCGTCAGCGGATCGCCATCCCCATGCAGACCCAGACCGCCTCGGTCAGCGAGTTCGTCTTCGCGCTCCTGGCCATGCCCGTCACCCGCAGCGGCAACGTGCTGGGCTACATGGGCCAGGACATCGCCGTCGCCGAGGCCTGCAACGGCATGCGGATGGTCTTCGCCCTCCTTCTGGTCACCTACGCTTTCGTATTCGTCACCCCGCTGCGGCCCAGCGTCCGCGTGCTGATCCTGGTGCTCAGCCCTGTCGCCGCCATCGGCTGCAACGTCCTGCGCCTGGTCCCCACCGTCTACTTCTACGGCCACTCGCCCGACAACTGGGGCCCAACCTTCCACGACTTCTCGGGCTGGGCCATGCTCGCCTTCGCTTTTGCGCTCCTGCTCGGGACCGTCCGGCTGCTCCAATGGGCCGAGGTCCCCGTGATGACCGCGCCGCCGCCGCCCGGCCCGGCCGACCCCCCGCGCCCGCCCGCTTCCGCCTTGGGGAGCGCTTCACCATGACCACCCCTGCCCGCACCCCCCGCTGGCTCACCCTCCACTCGATCGCCGCGCCGCTGTGCGCGGGCCTGATCCTGCTCGGGCTGGGCGCCATCAACCACGGGTTCCCCACCGCCGAGGACGCCGAGCCGTACCACGCCGAGGTCCTCGACGCCGTGGACCGCACCCCGCTGGACTTCGGCCCGTGGGCGGGGCTGCCGGTGGACCTACCCAAGTCCGCGGTCGAACTACTCCGCCCCAACGCCTGGCTCAGCCGAAGCTACGTCGACCCCACCGCCCGCCGCCGCGCCGAGTTCCTGATCGTCCAGTGCAAAGACGCCCGCGACCTCTCGGGCCACTGGCCCCCGAACTGCTACAAAGCCAACGGCTACACCGCCGTCGGCGTCCAGCGCCGCGTCTGGACCCTCCCCGCCCCCGGAACCGCCCCCGGAACCACCCCCGGAATTACCCCCGGAATTACCCTCGAAACCGCCCCCGGAACCACCACAGAAACGGCTCCCGGAAACACCGCCGGCCCCCTCACCATCTCCGGCGTCGAATACGAGTTCGAGATCGACACGACCGAGCAGCAGTCCCGCGTGGTCGTCGCCAACTTCATGATCCTGCCGGGCGTCGGCTTCGTCCCCGACATGGCCGGCGTCCGCGAAGCCGGCGCCGACCCCCGCCGCCGCGCCCTCGGTGCCGCGCAGGTCCAGGTCGTCACCGACGCCGCCTACTCCCCCGCCAAGCGTGACGCGATCTTCGCCGAGATGATCGCCGCCCATCTCCCCGCGATCCACGCCATCGCCCGGCACACCCCGGCCTCCGCCGACCCCACCCAACCCTGATCCCCTCTTGCGCACCCGGTCCACCGCCGGGCCGACGCCAAGCCTCCGGAGTCTATTGTCCATGAGCCTTTCTGCCCGCCGCCGACGACGACGCCAACGCCTCGCCCTGCTGGGCGGAATCTTCCTCCTGATCGCCGGCGGGGTCACCGCCCGCTACCTCGTGGTCCGCGGCGACGCCGGCCCCACCGCCGACGACCTCCGCCAAACCGGGATGACCGCCTACCAGGCCGGCGACTACGCCGCGGCGATCACCCCCCTCGACGACTACGTCGCGCAGCACGACCAGGATGTCCAGGCCCTCTTCGCCCTGGGCGACGCCCACCGCCAACTCGCCCGCAACGACACCGACTTGGTGACCGCGGTCGGCCGGCTCCGCCAGGCGCTGCGTATCGACCCGTCCCACGAGCCCGCCTCCCGCGCCCTGCTCAGCCTGCTCCTCGACAACCCCCAGGGCGTCGACGCCGAGGGCGTCAAGCTCGCCGACCGCCTCCTGCGCACCGCGCCCGACGACGCCGAACTGCTCCGTGCCCGTGCCGTCTTCTTACCCGGCACCGGCCGCCTCGATCAGGCCCTCCAGGCCACCCTCCGCCACCTCGAGAACACCCCGCGTGACCTCACCATGCAGCGCCAGGCCCTTACGCTTATGCAGGGGCTTAACCAGAACGACACCGCCCTGCTCAGCCGCGCCGCCGCGCTCCAAGAAGCCCACCCCGGCGACCCGGTCTTCACCCTCGTCCAGGCCCACGCCCTGCTCCTGACCCGTGGCCCCGAGGCCGCCGCCGAGCTGCTCGCCGACGACGCGCTCTACACCCTCGAAACCCGGGAAGACCTGGACCAATGGATCGAGCTGCTCGACGCCGCCGGCCGGTTCTCCGCGTCCTACGCCACCCTCGAAAAACTCTACGCCCAGGAGCACCCCGCGTTCCCGCGCGACGAGCTGATCCGCCGCCGCTTCGAGAAAAACAAACCGGACCTCGCGCTCACGCTGCTTAACGAGCCGGCCGAGCGTCCCCGCTGGCAAAACATCCTCGCCACCCTCGCACACCTGCGGCAGGGCGACCGCGACGCCGCGGCCCGCACGGCCGCCGTGATCGCCCAGGAGCCCGGCGTCCAAGCCGCCGCCGTGGCCGAACTGCTCCGCGTCGCCGCCCTGCCCGACGTCACCGCCGACGCCCTCGTCGAAGCCGGCCGTCAGGCCGACACCGTCCGTGTCGCCGACGCCTACCTCGATGTCCTTGTCGCCCAGGCCCTCGTCCAGACCGACCAGACCGACGCGGCCATCCGCCGCTACACCGACGCCCTGGGCCGGCGTCCCGCCTGGGCCGAGCCCTGCTTCGAACTCTCGGCCCTCGAGTTGGCCCGCGGCGACGCCGCGGCCGCCACCCGCTACGCCGTCGCCGGCATCCGCCGCCGCCCCGAAAGCCTCGTCGGCCGCATCCAGCTCGCCGCCGCCCTCTCGCACGAACCGCTCAAACTCACCCCCGAACAGCGCGACCGCGCCCTCCAGCTCATCGGCGAGATCCAAGCCGCCCGCCCCGGCGAGCCGCGCACCCTCGTCATGCAGATCGACCTGCTCCAGGCCCAGGGCGACCGCTCCGCCGCGGAACGGGCCGTCGAGCGGGCCCTGGACCTCGACCCGCCCCTCACGGAAGCCGGGCTGCTCTCGCTGCTGCGTGTCGTTCAGCGGCAGGACCTCGCCGCCGCCGCGATCCAGGACGCTTACGCCCAACGCTTCGGCCAAACCCTGCCCATCACCATGCTCCGGGCGACCCGGCTCGCCCAGGCCGGCGACCCCGACGCCGCGCTCGCCCTCTTCCATAACGCCCGCCCCGCCGAACCCGACCCCGCCTGGGACATCAACCACGCCATCCTGCTCGAACGCCTCGGCGACCCCGACGCCGCGGCCGCCTGGGCCGCCGTCGCCACCGCCTGGCCGGAAAACCTCGACGTCCAACGCGGCGTCCTGGCCAGCGGGGCCGGCTGGAGCGACCGCGACCTGATCGACCAGACCATCTCCCGGATCCAAAACCTCGCCGGCCAGCAAGACCCCACCTGGCGTGTTGCGCGGGCCCGGTGGCTGTTGTCGTCCGACGACCCCGTGGCCGCCGCGCCGCAAGCCGATCCGCTGCTCGAAGCCGCGCTGACCCTCGACCCCGACGCCCTGGACGCGCTGCTCCTGCGCTCGGAGAGCCAGCGGCTGATGGGCCGGCCGCGTCTGGCCACCGCCCTCGCCCAGCAGGCGGTCACCCAGTCGCCCCGCAGCGCCCGCGCCCGCGTCGCCCTGGCTTACGCCCAGCGAGACGCCGGGTCACGCGACACCGCCCTCGAAACCGCCCGCACCGCCACCGCCCTGCCCCGTGCCTCGGCCCACACCCTCCGCCGCGCCGCCCAGCTCCTGATCGAAGAAGGCCGGTACGCCGACGCCGCCGACGCCTTGGTCAAGCTCGAATCCCGCGGCATCGCCTCGGCCCGCGACCTCTTCTCCCTCGCCCAGCTCTACCAGCGCACGCGGCGTATCCCGCAGGCCGTGGCCCTGCTCGACCGGCTGCTCGCCGAGCCCACCGCCGAGTCCGTGGCCTTCGCCGCGGACCTCTACACCCGCTCCGGGCGGGCCGACCTGGCCGATCGCACCCTGGGCCTGCTCGAAACCCTGGACCTCACCGACGCCCAGCGCAAAACCGCCCGCGCCGACCATGCCGCCCGCCACGGGAGCACCGAAGAAGCCGACGCCCTGCTGCTCGCCGCCGCGCAAGCCAACCCCCAGGACCCCGCGGCATGGTCCCGCCTGGTGGGCTACCGCCTCCGCACCGGCCGGCCCAGCCAGGCCGTCGCCGCCGCGCAGCAGGGCCGCCAAACCCTGACCGACGACCCCGGCCTCGCCGCGGTGGCCGCGCAGGCCACGCTGATCGAGCGTCAACTCAATCACCCCGGCGGCCCCGCCCTTGCCCTCGCGCTGCTGCTCGACCCCGCCCACCGGGACGCCGCCGCCGCCGCACTCCGCGTCCTCGACGAAACCCAGCCCGGCAGCCCCGCCCGTGCGGACCGCTTGGTCGCGCTGGCGGACGACACGCCCGGTTTCGAAGCGGCTCAGGGGCTCGCCGTCGCCGCGGAACTCGGCGTCGGCCGGGTGGAGCCCGCCCTCACCCGCGCCGCCCAAACGATGCAGCGTTTCGAACGCTCCGCCGCGGCCGCCCAGGTCGCCGCCCAGGCCTACGCCGCCGCCGGCCGATGGCGTGAAGCACTGGGGGCCGCCGAAGCATGGTCCGGACGACTCTCGGGTGGCGACCCCCTCGCCGCCGACACGCTGACCGCGCGGGCCTACCGCATGCTCGGCCGCCCGGGCGAAGCGCTCTCCGCCCTCGATGCCCATCAGACCGCGCTGACCGCCGAGCCCACCGCCCGACCCGAAGCCGCCATGGAACTCGCGCTGGCCTACGCCGGCAGCGGCCGCACCGCCCAGGCCAAATCGCTTCTCGAGCCCCAACTCAGCCGCGGCGTGGCGTGGCGGCTGACCTGGATGGACGCGGCCGTCACCAGCGTCCCGGGCACGCGCGAAGCCGGCCGGTGGCTAGAACGCGTCGAAGACGACATCCCCCAAGCGTCGCGCGGCGAACACGAAGCGCTGGCCCAGGCGTGGTGGGCGGTCGGCCAACGCGACAGCTTCCGGCCGTTCACGCAGCGCGGCGCGGACCGCGCCCGAACCCTCGCGCAGCGCGACGACGCCGGCCCGGGCCTGCTGTTCTTCGTCGGCAAAATCAGTGAACTCGACGGCCACCCCGAGGACGCCGAGCGCTACTACCGCCGAGCGATCGCCGGCGATGCCGACGCCCCGGGGCCCCGCAATAACCTCGCCATGGTGCTCGCCGACCACGGCGGCAGCCTCGAGGAAGCCGAAGCGTTGGCCCGTCGGGCGGTCGCGCTGGACCCGCTGGACCCCAACTACCTCGACACCCTGGCCCACGTGCTGCTCAAAGCCGGGCAGCCCGCCCGAGCCCGCGAGGCCATCGACCGGGCGATCGAACTCGATCCCGGGAACCCGCTTTGGCGTTCCCGGCTCAACGACATGAGCGCCGCGGTGGACTGAACCCCGGCCGAGCTATTTCTGCTTAACCACCGCTTTCTTCAGATCCGGCACGCCGCGTCGCCAGCCGCGGACGCTCGGGGCAAGACCGGTTGAGGCCGCGCCCTATCCAGCCACCGCGAACCTCTCGGGTCGATCACGAAAGACCCCAGGCCATCCAAGCCTTGTCCGAGCCATCCGCGCCTCAAGACGCGGGCAACACATCCGTGACCATCGCCATCACGTGGCAGGCGCTGCCGGCGATGACCCAGAGATGCCACACTGCGTGGTTGTATCGGAGCCTCTCCCACAAAAAGAAGCCAACCCCCAACGTGTACGCCGCCCCCCCGGCGGCGACCCAGCACAGGCCGGGCGTCGAAAACGCGGCCACCACCGGCCCCAACGCGATAAAAATCAGCCAGCCCATGCCCAGCTTCAGCCCGAGCTGCGCCCACCCGAAGCGGTCGAAGCAGACCAGCTTGAGTATCAACCCCACCACGGCCAGACCCCAGACCACCCCGAACAAACTCCACCCCCAGCCGCCCCCGAGGGTCACCAGCATCAGCGGCGTATAAGTCCCGGCAATCAGCAGGAAGATCGCGCCGTGGTCGAGCTTGCGCAGCAAACGCTTGAGCCCCGGCCGACGCGCCGCGTGGTAGAAGCTCGAAATCAGGTACACCGCCGTCAGCGCCGCGCCGAACACGCTGAGCGTCACGATCTGACGAGGCTCGCCGGCAAGGCTCGCCAGCACGATCAGCAGCGACGCCGCGGCCACCGCGGCGACCGCCCCCACGCCGTGGGTAATGACGTTCGCACGCTCTTCGCCGACCGTGGGCTCGGAGATGGCTTGGGGGCTACGCAACGGCGGCAGGTCCAGAAGAAAGGTCGCCAGAAACAAAAAAAAACGGGTCGAGCACCGCGCTCCACAAAATACTTCGGCATTGTAGCGGTTGTGCCCTTGAAATAAGCCCCCTGCCGCTCCCCGGACGCGTCCCCTCTGCTGTGCGGGGGGGGGACGCTGGGCAGAAACAGCCCGAGACGCGATAATACTCCACATGAACATCAGGATTGTTTTATTGATCGGGACGATCGGCGGCTATCTCGGGGCGGTGGCGGGGTGCGCATCAACTTCTAACGATGGTCCGGTCAGCCCAATTCCAAGCACCGAAGCCCGGACCACGCAAACACCGCTTCCTGGGGTGGAGGCCGAAGAACTGCGGCAGCAGGCGGTCCAGACGATCCTGACCGGATCGCGGTCCAACCAAGCGCTGCTGCGGATGCACGCGGTGGAGGGGGCCAAGTCGCTGCCGGACCGGGCGCTGCCGATCGTACAGCTCGCGCTCGAAGACGAGAACCCCGCGGTGCGTTTCGCGGCCCTGGTCACGACCGGCCGGCTGCCGCTCGAGTCGCTGGCGTTCCGCGCCCAACGGATCTCGAACGACCCGTCGCAGCCGGGATACGTCCGGGCCGCGGCGCTGTACGCGGCGCACCGCAACGGGGTGGACGTCGACCTGTCGCCGCTGGCGGAGATGCTGTGGGACCGTGACGAGCGTCAGCGGGCCAACGCGGCGTTACTGCTGGGGCTCGCCGGCGAGCGCTCGGCGATCCCCGTGCTCCGCGACGCGGCGAAGGCGCCCATGGAACGCAGCGAACCCGTGCAGCGGGAACTGGTCCGGCTCCAGATCTACGAAGCACTCTTGAACCTCGGCGAAGAGGCGAGCCTCAAGCCCCTGCGGGTGGCGGCGTACTCGAACCAGAACGAAGTCCGCGTGCTCGCGGTGCTGATGCTCGGTCGGGCCATGGACCGGTCGATGGAAGGCAACTTCGTGACGTTCCTCCCGAAAGACCCGGTGGAACTCCGGCTGGCCGCGGCGGAATCGCTGGCCCGGCTCGGGTCACGCGAGGGGCTCCCGGTGATGCTCGAAGCTTCCCTGCTGGAGCTGGCCACGGTGCGGTCGCAGGCGGCGTTTGCGCTGGGCCAAGCGTACCCGCAACCGGCGGCGGCGCGGCGGCTGGCGGAGCTGATGCGTGACCCCGAGCCGCGGGTCCGCCTCGCGGCGGCGGCGGCGGTGCTCGAAGCCCTGGACCGCTGACCCGCCGATTGCCGGCCGAGGCGTTGGGTGCGGTAGCGTCGTCGGGCTCGGGTCCGTCGCCCGCCGGGCTAGGGCCGTACCGCCTTCCACGCCGCAACGACCTCTTCGGGCGTCGCGTCGTCAACGATGACGGCCCGGCCCAGCGCGGTGGGCAGCACCAAGCGCAGCCGGCCGTCGCGGACTTTCTTGTCGAGCATCATCGCCCGCAGCAGGATGGGATCCGGGGCGAGCACCTGGGCCACGGTCGGCAGGCCCACCGCCGCGCAGCCCTCGATGATCTCGTCCCGAACCGACGCGGGGCATAAGCCACGGTTCACCGCGAACGCCGCCGCGGCGACCATGCCCAACGCGACCGCCTCGCCGTGCTTGTACGTCGTCCCGAACCGGGAGGTCGCTTCGATTGCGTGGGCGAAGGTGTGCCCGAGGTTCAGGTGCGCCCGCTCGCCGGCCTCGCGTTCGTCGGCCATCACCACGTCCGCCTTGATCTGCACGTTGCGCTGCACCAGTTCCACCATCACCTCCGGGGCGAGGCCGGCCAGGTCGTCCCGCCGATCGACGATCCAGCGGAACAACGACGCGTCGCGGATGACCCCGTGTTTCAGGCACTCGGCCAAGCCGCAGCGCCGCTCGCGCGCGGACAGCGTGGCCAGCACCTCCGGATCGATCACAACCCGGGCGGGCTGGTGGAACGCGCCGATGAGGTTTTTGCCCTGGGGTACATTGACCCCGGTCTTGCCCCCGACCGAGGCGTCGACCATGGCCAGCAGCGAGGTGGGGCATTGCACGAACGGGATGCCGCGGAGATAGGTGGCGGCGGCGAACCCCGCGACGTCGCCGCAGATGCCCCCGCCGAGGGTCACCAGCGCGTGCCCGCGTTCGAGGTGGTGGTCGAGCATCAGGTCGTAGAGCGTGCGGACCGTGCCGAGGGTCTTCTTTTTTTCGGACACGGGGATCACGGCGACAGCGGTATCGATGCCGGCCGCCTCGAGCGCTTTCGCCGCGGGCCGGGCGTAGTGGGGCTCGACGCCTTCGTCGGTCACGAGGATCGCGCGGTCGGCCGAGGGGATGGCGTCGCGGACGTGCTCGCCCAGATGAGCGAGGCCGCCGGGCTCGATCCGCACGTCGTATCGGTGGTAAGGGAGTTGCAGGTCAACGGTGGGCATGGGTGGAAGATATCGTGGATGCGCGACCCACGCGGGACCGCCGGGGGCTAAACCCCGGAGCGGGGCGGGGGGTCACCCGAAGCCGGGGCCTCGGGAGGGCGGGACGAGCGGTGCAGGGCACCCAGCGCCTCGGCCGGGTCGGCGGGCAGCGGGGGATCGGCGGGGGACCACGGCTCGGGGTCGCGGGCCATACGCGGCCGACGTGTTCGAGTAACCCGGGGCGGCAACAGCCGACGACGCAGGAGCAGCACCGCGGCGAGCACCGCGGCGAGCCCGACCACCGCGGGGACGATCCATCCGGCGGCCCGCACGGCGGGGGGCGGGGCAACCACTTCGGGAGATCGGCCGACCCACACGGGGTAAGTCGTCGCGGTCCCCGCGGCGTCGGCATCACGCCAGAGCTTGTAAAATCGGGCCCATACCCGGACGCGGGCCCCGGCCCGCGGGGTCGAAAGCGTGCCCTCGGGATCAACGAGATAAACGATGACCGGCGGCAGCGATGCCCAGGCCGACCCCGGGTCGCCCGCGGCGGACGCGGGGTCGCGGACCACCACGCCCCATTCGGTCAGCGCCTCGCCCCACGGCCCGGCCCGGAGGACCGAGGTCCGCCGCGACCGGCCGGCGAACCGCCCTTCGATCAGCCGGAGTTCCCCGCGGTGAGCGGCGGGGTTTTTCAGCAGCTCGGCCCAAGGCGTCGGGTCGGGCACGGCCGTCGGGTCGGGGAGCGGGTTCAGCGTTGCGGGGTCGGGCCAGCGGGCAACGTGGCCGAGCAGCCCATACCACGCCGGCTCGTCGGGGGGCCGGGTGTCGTCGGCGGTGTCGAGCCGGGCCTGTTCCACGGGGGTGAGCGGCGGGGGCCATGCCGCGTCCGCGTCAACGCTCGGGACCGCCGACGCCCCGGCCGCCGCCTGTCCCAACACCGCCACCATCCACAGGCCTGCCAGCATCCACTGATGATACCCCCGGCCGCGGGCGAATTGGCTGGCATGGTTTCCGCGTAACGCCCCTCGAGCCCGCACCCCGGGCCGCGCGGGGATAGACCGATCCCACAAAGGCCGGGGGACCGAATGGGTCTAGGTTGGTGGGGCTGGCGAACCACCGCCTATTCCTAAAGCGGTCTGAAAAGAGGTCGGGCGGGTGCCCAGGGCTATTGGTTAACGCACCAGCGGAAGAGGGCTTTCCATTCCTTGCATTGGGCCGAGACGAGCGCGGGGTTGTCGGTTTCCCCGCTTTCGTGGGCCGATTGAACCTGGCGGACTAGCGCGTCGGGATCGTACGCGGCGACCGCGGTGCCGGACCCGGCTCCGCCGCCGGTCAGGTCGATCTGTTCCATGGCTGGGTGTTTCGCGGCGCGTTGGAACCAGTAGTGTGCGTTAGAAAAATCGCCCTCACGGCGGTGCATAATCGCGTGCCAGTAGGCTCCGGTGGGGGTGTCCAGGCCTTGGCTGACCGCGTGCGACCGATCCAACTCGTCGATGTAAAGCCACAGCCCCGCGACCAGTTCCGGGCACTCGGCCAGGGCGGGTTGAGCGACGGCCTCGGCGACCTGCTCCGCGGCTCGGGGATGCGGCGTGGGGCCGTCCACCACCAATTGACGCATCGCGCGTTCGAGGGGCAGGGTTTCGAAGATCGGCTGGATCACCTCGTCGAGGGTTTCGGGCAGCAGGATGGTCATGTCGGGGTTCCTTGGGTCGAGCTCGCTCGCCTTGGAGCGTTGCAGATACTGTAGGTCCTGTTGATGAAGCGGCGGTGTAATCATCGGCCGACGGGCACGATTTCCTCACCCTAAAGACCACCCGCGCCCCGGTTTCGACATTGCACCCCCCCCACCGATCCGTTACGATCGCGCCATGACCGAGCCCCGCTCCTCCCACATTACCTGGCACGCCGGCGGCGTCAGCCCCGAAGCCCGGCGGGCCAATCTGGGCCAGCGGGGCGCAACCGTGTGGTTTACCGGACTCTCGGGCAGCGGCAAATCCACCGTCGCCGTGGCCGTGGAGAAGATGCTGGTGGAGCGGGGGCGGCACGTCTACCGCCTCGACGGCGACAACGTCCGCCACGGCCTGTGTTCGAACCTGGGGTTTTCGCCCGAAGACCGCGACGAAAACATCCGCCGCATCGGCGAAGTCGCCAAGCTGTTCGCGGACTCCGGCCTGATCTGCCTGTGCAGCTTCGTGAGCCCGTACCGCGCCGCCCGCAAGCTCGTCCGCGACCTGCACACGTCGGCCGAGCCCCCTTCCGGGGGCTTGGATTTTCTCGAGGCGTTCGTGGACGTGCCGGTCGAGGTCGCCGAGCAGCGCGACCCCAAGGGGCTCTACGCCAAGGCCCGCAAGGGCGAGATCAAAGGCTTCACCGGCATCAGCGCCCCGTTCGAGGCCCCCGCCCCCGGGGCCGCCGAGATCCATCTCAAGACCCACGAGCAATCGCTCGAAGACTCCGCCGCCGTGGTCGTCGCGGCGCTCGAAGCCCGCGGGATCTTGAGGCCCTGAATCCGTAGTTAAAATCCCACCCTGCCCCACCGCTTGCGGCTTAGCGGATTGGTGTCCCGACGCTAAGCGGCAAGCGGCCATTCAAAAATAGGTTCCGTGTCACGCCGCCCCAGGGGCTTGGGTCGGACAACCGCAAGTGCCCGTGGCGTGATTCGCCGCGGAGGCGGAGCACCGACAACCCCACAGGTTGATCCCGTGGGCGAGGACCAAAAACACGCTGCCGATCAGGGTAACGATGCCCGCGGGCGGGATCGTCATGGCCAGGCTGCCGGTCTCAACGTCGTGGACAATCGTCGGGCAGCAGGTGTCTGCGCACCCCGGGACGGCGGCCGCGGGATTACTTCCGCCCGCCGTGTGGTGTCCGATGTACTCCACAGGATCCACGTGGAAGGCCTGCGGCAAGACCGCCGAAGCCGAAGCGGATACCGTCCTCGTTTCCGTCTCTGTCGCCGGCAATGCCGGAAGGATCAGGCCCACGATGAGCAGCGCCCCGCCGAGCCCCGCGGCCACGAGCGCCGACCGTTTGCGGTGCAGCCGATACCCCCGCCAGATCACCACCCCCGCCAGCGGCAAGACCAAGGCCGCCAATACCCAATGCGCCGCGGGGTGCGACCACACGCTGCCCAGCGTCGGCAGCAGGAGCAGCAGGAACGGAGCCGCCAGGCAGTGCACCGCGCAACCCAGCGACACGACGATGCCCAGGCGATCCCAGCGGCCGGGCGGGGTTGCGACGCCGGGGGTCAGAGCCGTGGCGGAGGTGGGGCCAGCAGTGAATACTTGAGACATCACATACCTCGGACTTCAACGCTTCACGTTTCGGAGCGGACCACACAAGCCAGAACGAGGATCGAGCGGTCAATCAAAGTCGGAAATGATTTCACGAAAAAGCGTTGGCCCGCTCTTCAGCGAGCCGACGCGGGTGGTGCGTAAAGGGGTCACGGCTTCCGACGGCGGATCAGGGCGAGCCCGCCCAATCCGGCGAGCAACGCCGCGCTGGTCGGCTCGGGGATGACCGCTTCGAATCCCTCCACCGCCGATTCAAATGTGGCGTTGTCGAGGCCGAGGTTGAAAACAATATAGAACGTTTCGGAATCCTCGATAACGGGGTTGGGGTTCTGATTTTCATCGAAGGCCGAGAGGGAAAGCGCGATGCCGTAAGCCCCGCTCAACGCATCTTCGTTGATGCTGTAGTCGATATGGGCGTGGAAGTCACCGATCGAGTCGGCCTGCCCGATGAGGCCGCTACCCGAGTTCGTACCGCTGTTGATCCCCACCGCGGTGCCGGTTGTCGAGGTCACCGTCACCGTGGCGGTGGTGGCCGAAAAGCTGGTGCCGTCGTGATACATCAACGGGCCGACGGCATTGAAGCCGATGATCGCCAGAGGGTCAATGCCCAGACCCTCTTCGGTCTCCGAGCCGAAGCCCGGGTCGTCGGTGCTGTAGGGACCGCCGCCGAGGTCGCCGAAATCGCTCTCAAAGATCAACCCGTGATCGTGGTCATGATCATCGTGGTCGTCTTCGACCAGAGCTTCGGATTCGTCATGGCTGTGCGAGCCGAGGATTTCAATCATGCCGTCGTGAAACTCGAACTCGATGTCGCTGTGCTGGGCCGAGGCCCCGCCCACCACACCGGCCGATATTACCGCGGCGGTAAGGGAAAAAGATCGCTTAACGGTTAACAGGTTCATCTCAAATTCTCCGATTTTGAATCAGGGTTAAAACACATCAGGATGTTCGCTACGCTGCGATATTTCAAGGTGTTGCGTCGGGGTTGAAGTAGTTCTGGTTCGGGCCCGTGCCGAGTTCGCGTAAAGTCGTTTGCTCGACGTGGCCGTCGAGGAAGCCCCAGTTACTCACGCCGTCGGCTGACCCGACCTCGCCGCGGACAGCGTTGGTCTGGCACTGGTCGGCCGCACGGAGAGCCGCCTGCTCCGGGGTACCGAACCAACCACTGGAGTGCACGTGGTCGGCACCAGCAAATTCGCCTTCTTCCGCCATCAGCAAGATGTGCACCGTGGCCGAGGGGGCGGGGATGTGGTCCAGCTGGGTATGCCGCATGAAGGCGAACGGCGCGGAGGTGGTCAGAAAATCGTTGAGGCCGTAGCTGGTTCGCCGTCGCTGATCGGGATCGGAAGCTCCGGGGATGGATAAGCCTTGCGGGGCTGGCCCCCAGTGCGGGCTTTCATCTAACGGAGAACGGGCACGGACCTCATCGCCAAAACCCGAGTCTTGGATATCGTTCCAGTAATCTTGCAGCGATTCGATCCAAGTCGTGCCGCTATGCGACGAGCCGCCGTGCGACAAAGACGCGTCGATCATCCAACCCCCGTTGTCGATCATGTAGGTGTAGTGGGCCGTGGCGATTTGCCGCATGTTGCTCATGCACGACATCGCTTTGGCCGACTGCCGAGCATTGGAGAGCACGGGCAGCAGGATACCAACCAACAAAGCAATGATCGAAATCACCACCAGCAGCTCGATGAGGGTAAAAGCGGCTCGAAATTGATAACGCGATCTCATCGTTTGTGATGATAATCAACTATCAATCAAAGTCAACCCGCGGCTCATCTATCTCCCGACAGTCTGCGCACCGCCCGTACAAGATAATCTCGTGGCCGGTCAGCTCGGCCCCCTGCGGCACCAGCGAGGCCAGACGACCCGGACAGCCTTCGACGTCGAACACGGCGTTGCACTGGATACACTCGAAGTGGTGGTGGTGGTTCTTGCCCGCCGGTTCGTAGCGGGTCGGGCCGTGGGGCAGGTCTACGGGGGTCAGCCAGCCCTCTTCGGTGCCGGTCTTCACGGTGCGGTAGACCGTGGCGATGCCCAGGCCCGGGTGGTCCGCTTGGGCGAGGTCGAGGATTTCCTGCGGGCTCAACGGCCGGTCGGCGGTCTCGATGGCGTCGCGGACGGCGGTGCGTTGGGTGGTATTGCGGACGGGCATTAAGCCCATAAGTTAGACGCCGGGATCGCCGCGATCAAGGCCCGCAGGGGATGGCGGGATGCACCCGCATACGCTTCGCGCCCGGACGGGTTACCGGGAGGTTCCGAGGGGATTAGGGGGATTCGTTGGCGCGGCGGAGGTGTCCGACTATCGTTTCGCTATGGCTGACTCTCCCCCGCCCAACCCGCCGACCCCCGCGCCCCCGGCGGCGGTGGCTGCGTCGCCGACCCGCAAAAAGCGGCCGTGGGCGTGGCTGTTTGGGTTGTTGCCGGCGGCGGGGGTGGCGGGGGTCATCGCGGGGTACGTGGCGTGGGGGCCCGCGGGCGGCGGCGGGGCCGGGCGGGGCGTGGGGGGCAATGCGTCCGACCCCGCGCGGGCCGAGCCCGTGCCCGACACCGTCCAGCTCGGCCGAGACTACTACGTCTTTGTCAAAACCATCGAGCTCTACCCCCGTCAGCCCGGCGACAAGACCTGGGACCGGTTCGGCGGCTCGGCCCCCGACATCCGCTACAGCCTGACCTGGAACGGCCACACCGGCTTCATCAGCGACACCCGCGAAGACACCCTCATCGGCCTGTGGGACCCGATCACCCTCGACGTCGCCCAGGCCCTGCCCCTCTTGGGCGAGGGCAAGCTTGAACTCCGCAGCACCCTCAACCAAGGCATCATCCTTAACGCCACCGACGACCAAACCCTGACCATCAACGTCTGGGACCAGGACCCGCCCGGCCTGCGCAGCGACGCGGCGGGCCAGGTCGTCCTCCGGGTCGCCGACCTCTTGCAGGGTGACCAGACCCTGACCTTTGAAGAAACCGACACCCACGCGATCAAACGCATCGTGCTCGGCACCACCGACACCGGCCAGCCGCTGCGCAGCCTGATCGAGGCGCTGTCGAACCCCGAAGCCTCCCCTTAGCGCCGGGCCATGCCCACGGGCATCGGCTCCCGCACAGTACCCCCGCCCCCGGACCCAGCCCGGCGCGAGCGGCAGGAATGGCAATGACCCAAACCGCTCCCCCCCCACCGCCCAAACCCCGGGGCAAACGCATGACCGCCGGCCGGCTGGCGGTCATGGTCAACCTGCTGACCTTCAGCGCGATCGGCTTGGGATTAGGGCTGATCGGCCCGTGCATGACGGTCGTGCCCAGCGCCGGCGAAGACCTGGACGTCTGGGTGCGGCTGTTTGAGCCGGGCGACCTCGAGCCGAGGACCTACTCGATCCTTGGGGGGATCGACACGCTGCGGCAGTCCGCCGAGCGCGGCAGCACGCTGGTCGCGGCGCTGCTCTTCGGGTTCTCGGTGGTCTTCCCGACGCTGAAACTCGCCGTGATGGCGTGGGGCGCCGCGGCCCTGCGCCTCGGCGTTCGGCCCCACGTCGCGGTTAAGCTCACGTCGCACTTAGGCAAATTCTCCATGCTCGACGTGATGGTGCTCGGGCTGTTGGTGCTGGCGATCAAAGGCCTGCCCGGCGACACGGTGCTGCACCTCAACTGGGCCGTGTGGGCGTTCGCGGGGTCGATCCTGCTCAGCCTGGCCGGGTCGATCGTGATGCACAAGGTCCGCCCGTACCGTGCAGAAACCAGCCGCTAGCCGTCCACCGTCAACCCTGCGAACCGCTTCGATTCCCCACGGCGGACGACCCGCTCACCACCCGGCGGTTCCCGGTACGATGGCCCACCCCCCGTCCCGTCCCGCCAAGGAATTAACCCCGTGCCCGAACGCCCCTACATCCGTGACCTCCAGGCCAACCAGTACACCGACGGCGTGTTCGCGATCCAAAACGCGCAGCTGGGCAAAACCAAAAACGGTAAGCCGTTCCTCAAAGCTCTGATCGCCGACAAAACCGGCCGGACCCCCGCCCGAATGTGGTCCATCACCGAAGACCACTTCGCCACCCTCCCGACCGACGGGTTCGTCTGGCTCGCCGGCCAGACCCAGCCGTACCAAGGCGAGATGCAGATCATCGTTCAGGAAATCCGCGCCCACGAACCCTCGGACCACGAGCTCAAAGACCTCCTGCCGAGCACCGAGCACGACATCGACCAGATGTTCGGCGAAGTGCTCTCCCTGCTCCAGTCCCTCGAACACCCCGCGATCAAGTCGCTGGCCGACCGCTACCTCGAAGACGGCGAGCTGATGGGCCGGTTCTGCCACGCCCCCGCCGCGGTCACCCTCCACCACGCCTACCTCGGCGGGCTGCTCGAGCACACCCTGGGGCTCATGAAAGCCGCCGACGCCCTCCTGCCGCTCTACCCCAAGCTCAGCCGCGACGTGGTCCTCATGGGCCTGTTCCTCCACGACCTGGGCAAATGCCACGAGCTCTCCTGGCTCCAGGGGTTCCAGTACACCCGCGACGGCCAACTCGTCGGGCACATCGGCCGCGGCGCCATCCTGCTCGAAACCAAAGCCCAGGCCTGCCAGGACCCCGAACTCGGCGAGGCCGCGCTCAAAGTCCCCGACGCGATCCTCCAGGTCCTGACCCACATCATCTTCTCCCACCACGGCATCCCCGAATACGGCGCCCTCAAAACCCCCGCCACCCCCGAAGCCATCTTCGTCGCCAACCTCGACAACCTCGACGCCAAAATGAATATGGCCCTCGCCGAGGCCCGCCCGACCCACCCCAAGTCGGCCGCCACCGGCCCCGCGGGCGAAGCCGAGTTCACCGAAAAAATCTGGGCCCTCGACACCAAGCTCTACAAGCCCGACCCCACCACCGTCCCCGACGCCTGACCCCTCCCAATTCTGCAAAACAAAATAAGCCCGTCCGCCAAAAAGAGCGATCTATCGTCCGTAATCGACGTATTGAAATCGCCCGAGGGCAGCACGCCCGCCTTTTTTCGCGTCACCCATCGCTGATCACAAAACCAGGAGTCCGCCTTGATTTCGATTGCTCGCTATGTCGGTTTATCCGCTCTGGGCCTGGGGGTGCTGCTCACCGCCGCCCCCCGTACGCTCGCCGCCGAGGCCGCGGTGGCCGAAACCGCCACCGCCGCGGACAACCTCTCGGGCACCACCGCTGCCCCCACCGAAGCCGCCGTCTCCGCCGAGACCCGCGGAGAAGCCTCGGAATCGGCCACGGCTTCCAAAGAAGAGGCCCCCGACCCCGCCCTCCAGGCCATTAAGGACCAGCTCGAAAAACTCAAACTCGAAAGCCAGCTCCGCAGCCAACAGCTCGAAGCCCAGCTCGCCGCGGTCAAAGCCGAGAACCAGAAGCTCCAACTGGATCTGCAACTCGAAAAGCAGAAGCAGCAACAGGGCCTCCAGCCGCTCCAGCACGAGAAGACCCGGCTGGAGCTCGAAGCCGGCCTCGAAAAAGCCAAGCGTCAAGCCGCCGCCGCCCCCGCCGACGCCGAGCTCGCCGAGCTCCAGCGTCAGCAAAGGCTCCAGGCCGCCCAGCTCGCCGCCGAGCTCGCCGAGATCAAGCGTCAAACCCAGAAGATCCAGGCCGAGCAGGCCCTCGCCGCCGCCCAGCAGCAGGCCGAGCTGGCCCAGGCCCAATTCGAGCAGCAGAAGCTCAGCCTCGAGCAGCAGTCCCGCGCCCTCAAGCTCCAGACCGCCCAGATCGACCTCCAGGCCCAGCAGACCGCCGCCAAGATCAACCTCGCCCTTACCCAGACCGCGGTCAACCAGCACAACACCCAGCAGGCCTTGGACCACCTGGTCAAAGAAGAGCTGGTCTACCGCGACGAGCCGTTCCAGGACGGCGTGCTCTACGTCACCGACCGCCGTATCTCGCTCAACGGCCCGATCATCATCGGCACCGCCGACTACGTCTGCGACCGTATCGACTACTTCAACAACCAGGACCCGACCAAACCCATCTTCCTCATGATCGACAACTGCCCCGGCGGCTCGGTCATGCAGGGCTACCGCATCGTCAAATCCATCGAAGCCTCCGACGCCCCGGTCCACGTCGTGGTCAAGTCCTTCGCCGCGTCCATGGCCGCCATTATCACCACCCTCGCCGACCACTCCTACGCCTACCCCAACGCCATCCTCCTCCACCACCAGATGTCTGCCGGGGCCTTCGGCAACATGACCGATATCGAAGAACAGGTCGAAACCCTCCAGGAATGGGAGGCCCGCCTCGCGGTCCCCGTCGCGGAAAAAATGGGGATCACCCTCGACGAATTCAAGAAACGCATGTACGAAAACAAAGCTTCCGGCGACTGGGACGAGTTCGCCGACCGCGCCCTCGAGCTCAAATGGGTCAACAACATCGTCCAGGAAGTCCGCGAAGAGGGCGTCCGCAAACGCCCCACCGGTGAAGCCCCCCGGCCGTGGTACTACGCGTTTCTCTCTCAGGACAGCACCGGCCAGAGCTACATCGCCCTCCCGCCGCCCGAACCGATGGACGCCTACATGATGTACAACCCCCAGCGGTTCTTCCGAGTCGACGGCCGCTGAGCACCGCTCCGCCCGGCCGATCCGAAGCAAATACGTCTTCTGATTCGCCCGTATGCTTACGAGCAAATCCCCGCTATCCCTCGCACCCGGCCGGCTCCGCCCGCCGGGTTTTTTGTGCCCTATACTGCCCTTCTCAATCCACGTAACGACTCGCCCCGTGAGCCCGACCATGCACATGAAAGCCCGTGACAAAGACCTCGGCCCGGAAATCGTTCCGGTCAAGTTCATCCTCGAAGACCCCGAACCCCTGGGCCAGACCGAGAAAGAAGTCCACCTCAAAGCCGCCCTGGGCGAATCCATCCTCGAACTCGCCCTCGACCATGACATCGCCATCGAGCACGCCTGCGGCGGCGTCACCGCCTGCTCCACCTGCCACGTCTACGTCGAACAGGGCGAAGACCTCTTCAACGAACCCGAAGACGAAGAACTCGACCGCGTCGATGAGGCCCCGGGCTGCCAACTCAACAGCCGTCTGAGCTGCCAGTGCCGCGTCCAGGCCGAGGGCGACATCGTTATCAAGGTCCCCGCCTGGAACCGCAACGCCGTCAAGGAAGTCCCCCACTAACCGGCCCGTCCGCCCCGCATCGCGTCGCCACCGGCCTCAACCCCGGCCCGCGTTGACCTCAAGACCCGGCATCGTTATCCGTAGCACCACGCTCCGCCTTCCGCTCCCACCACCCCGCCGCGGCCAGCAACCCCCACCCCACCATCAGACTCAGCCCGCCCACCGGCGTCACCGCGCCCAGCCACCGCGGTGCCCCCAACGTCATCGCGTACAGCGTCCCGGCAAACACCGCCACCCCCAGCAAAAACGCCCACGCCGCCACCCCCAGCAGCCGACGCTGAGCCCCCGCCCCGCGGTCCGTCCGCGCCGCCCAGACCCCGCAGCCCAGCAGCACCGCCGCGTGGCCCAACTGGTACCTCGCCCCCGTCTCCCACCACCCCAGCGCCTCCGCACTGACCCCCCTCGACGCCAGGCCGTGCGCACCGAACGCCCCGGCCAACACCCCGGTCAAACCCACCACCCCCGCACCGATCAAGATCTGCCTCGGACTCATCCACGCATCATAGAACATCCCACGCGAGATTCCGCTCCGCCCTCGCAACCTGTGCGAGCCCGGAGTCGCCGACCCAAGCACCCCCGCCCCCCCGCAACTCGCCGGGTTCCAGAAATCCGCGAACCTGAACCGGAACTAAATCCTTGGCCCGCACCGCGACCCAGATACCTAGTAAAAACCCGATAGATAAGCCCCGCATCTATCCACCTGGTTACGCCGAAACGAACAACATAAAAACCGTAAACCACTTTCCAATCAATCTATAAAACAACCCGTTCGCGATCGCCGTCACCGCCATAGCCTTCATATCGCTCCTCACGATAGGCCTCAGGTAATCCCATGAGATGGCCGATGAATTAGCGAACCTTATTTGTTCCGGGTTCGCCCGCGAGAGAGAAGATCAGACGCCATGGCCAAGGGGTTATCTACAAAACACGCGCGGTCCCCCCACCTCGGGCCCAAGCTGCTGGGTTGGTGTATCCAAATGCTCCACGGCGGGCGGCGCCGACGGCTCCAGCGCGAAGTCCACCGCCTCCGCCGCCAGATCGCCCAGCTCCGCGAAGACAACCGCGCCCTGGCCGACCGCAACGACACCGTGGAACAGTTGTCCGCCGAGCTGATGCGGTTCAACCTCGACCTCTCTCAGGCCAGCCGGCTCGACCCGATGACCGGGCTCCTGAACCGCGCGGCGTTCGAAGCCCTGCTCGGCCAGGAACACGCCCTGGCCGCCACCGCCGTGGCTCAAGGCCGCTCCCGGCCCTACAGCGTCATCATGATCGACGTCGACCACTTCAAAGCCTTCAACGACGCCTTGGGACACCCCGCCGGCGACCAATGCCTCATCCGCGTCGCCCAGGCCGTCCAGCAGGCCGTCCGCAAATCCGACGCCGTGGGACGCTACGGCGGCGAAGAACTGATCGTCCTCTGCCCCGGACTCGATACCCCCGACGCGACCCACCTGGCCGAACGCCTCCGCCTCGCCGTCCGCGAACTGGCCATCGAGCACCCCGCCCGCCCCCTCGCTCCCGCCGAAGATAAGCCCTCCGCCCGTCCGGTCGTGACGGTCAGCCTCGGCCTGGCCACCGGCGGCAAGCCGGCGAACGCTGCGCAGCCCGATCCGCCGACCCAGGCCTCCGCCGTCGTGGTCGCCGCCGACCGCCTGCTCTACCGCGCCAAACACGCCGGCCGCGACCGCGTGATCGCCGCCTGACCCGCCGCCGCTCCGCCCAGCATCGCCCCAACCCGGCCCGGCCACCTTACCTACTTGACCGAACCAGCCCACCCGCCCCGGCCCCGCCGCGGAGCGGGGCTATTTCTTACCGCTCGACTGATGCCGGGCCCGATAAAAGCCGTAGAAACCTCCAGCAGCGCGCCGCAACGCCGCCGCTCCCCCCCGATCCCCCCGGTTCCCCCGGTTCCCGAGCCCGCCCATGCCGCTACGCACCGCCCGCCGACTGATCGCCTCCGCCGCCCTGTGCCTGCCGGCGGCTTCGCCCGCGCAGCCGCTGATCGAACACGTCCCCCCCGACGCCGTGGCTTACGCCGGCTGGGCCGGCACCGCCTCCCTGACCGAACCCTACGCCGGCTCGACCCTGCGCGGCGTGGCCGAGCTGGCCGACCCCGACCGTCTCACCACCGCGTGGCGCAGCGTGATGCCGGCGCTCCAACGGGCCTTCGATCACCCCCGCCTCAACGCCCTCCTGCCCCACATCCAGAACCTCTGGCTCCCCCGCGTCCACGGCGAAGTCGCCGCCTACTTCACCGCCCCGCCCCCCCCCATCGACCCCACACACCGCCCCCCGCCCGGCCTGGTCCTGCTCTGGAGCCCCGACAGCGGCGACGACCGCGAAGCGCTGCTCTCGGGCCTCAAACACCTGGTCGAGTCCGCCCCGAGCCCCGCCCAACTGGTCGTCGACGGGCCGGTCATCACCCTCCGCATCAACCTGCCCGCCGTCGACCCGGCGTCGCCGCCCGCCCCAGCCACCGGCCCCGAAACCGAACCCGAAACCCTGGCCAACACGCCACGCTTCCAGACCGCCTGGGCCGGGCTCGACCGACCCGGGCCGCTGGCCCTCTACCTCGACACCGCCGCGCTGGCTCCCGTGCTGCGCGAGCGGCTGCTGCGCGGCGTCGAACCCGTACGCAGCCGGCAGATCGAAGCCATCCTCAATGCCTTACAGCTCGACCGGCTCGGCGCCGCGGTCGCCACCGCCGGGTTCGACGGCCGCGGCTGGCGCACCCAGGCTCACCTCGCCGCCCCCGCGCCACGGGCCGGGCTCGGCAAGCTGCTCGAAGCCCCCGCCCTCACCGCCGACGCCTTGTCCCTGCCGCCGCGCACCGCTACCTGGACCACCACTTTCTCGCTGGACCCGGGCATGCTCATGGATCTGGCCCGCGACGCGGCCGGCGCCGCGGGCCCCGAAACCGCCGACCGGTTCGAGCAGGCCCTCGCTTCGGCGAGCGGCGCGCTAGGACTCGATCTGGAGCAGCAGCTCATCCGCGGGCTCGGCACCGCGTGGACCGCCTACCTCGACCCCGAAGCCGTCGGCGATTCGCCGCTGGGGATCACGTTCGAAAGCATCCTCCGCGACCCCGAAGGCGTCGACCGCGGGCTCCGTGCCCTGCAACTCCTCGGCAACGTCGCGTGGTCCCGCCGCTTGGCAGACAAACCCTACCAGCTACTCATCCACACCCAAGACTACGGGCCGCACACGCTGCACACCCTGGGCGTACCCCTGGCCGCGCCCACCTGGGCCATCGTCGACGGCCGGCTGATCGCCGGGCTCTACCCCCAGTCGGTCCTCGCGGCGATTCAGCGACGCGAGACCCCCGGCTCGATCCAAAACCGCGATCCATTCGCCGCGCTGGTCGAGCGCATCGGCACCCGCCGGCTCACCGCGCTCACCTGGACCGACCTGCCCCGCACCGCGTCCCAGAACTACCCCAACCTGGTCGCGCTCGAGCGGGCCGTCACCGGCTCGGCCTCGGCGGTCTCGGGCCGACCCATGCCGCCCGCCCTGCCCCCCCTCGGCCAGCTACGGCCCTACCTCGAGCCCGCCGACGCCATCGCCTGGATCGACGACGACGGCTGGTACTTCGACGGACGCACCCCGTTCCCCGCCGCTGAACTGCTCGGCCCCGGCACCGCCCTGGCTCGCGGTATCGAGTGGGGGCCGCCCCTCCCGCAGATCAAAGACCTCCTCCGCGAACTCAGGAAACAACTCGATCAGTAAGGCTCCACATCCCCTCCGCCGCGGCCTCCCCACGGCCAATTTGGCCTTGCTGCACCGTTCAAGGGTCAACCGCCTCTCGGCCCGTACAACCCAAAACAACGTATCGAACACGCGATGGAATCAATTCCGGCCGCCGCGGGTTGTACCCGTATCATGAAACACTTTGCTTCTAAACGTTCTTCGCTCTGGCTGGTTTTAATCGGTGCCGGCTTATTCGCCGCCGGCTGTGCCACCCAGCCGCACTCCGCCTCGGTCGGCCCCGACACCGCCTCCGCCCACGCCGCCACCGTCGAGGCCGACGCATACGACACGCCGGAGAAAGCCCACGTGTCGCGCAAACGAAAAGTGCTCGACCGTCACCGCGTCAATCGGCCGGCTGGCTTCGGCAAAAGGTTCCGACACTAAGCCCACGCGTCGCGGCTCGCATGCGGCACCAGGACTAAGACCTCACTACAACGGGACCCGAACCGCCCCCGGAACCGCCCCCGCCCCTCGGATGCTCCCCCGGTTTACCCCTCGGAATTACCCCCGAAACCGCCACCGGAACCGCTGCCTTCCCGCCCCCTGGCCCGGCAGCGCTCAAACGCCTCGGGGAGTGCGTGGGCCAAGTCCATCGCCAACAGCCCCGAACCGCCGTGACGCCGGGCCCAATGGTCCCCCGCGTCGCCGTGCAGATACGCCCCCAACACCGCGGCCTCGAAACCCGGCAGCCCCTGCGCCATCAGCCCGGCGATCAACCCCGTCAACACGTCGCCCGTCCCGGCAGTCGCCAGCGCAGGACTTCCCGTCAAGTTGCGGTAAGCCCGCCGGCCGTCGGTGACCACGGTGTGCCGCCCCTTGAGCACCACCACCCCCGCCGTCGCCGCCGCCAGGCCCGCCGCGGCCGCGGGGCGTTCCTCCGGATCGGTCGGATCCCCCGCGACCCCGAACGCCTCGGCCAGCCGCCGAAACTCACCCGGGTGCGGGGTCAGCACCCACTCCGCCGAGGCCGTGCGTGGATCGTCTCGCCGACCCATCGTGCCGACGCGGGCAAGCAGATTCAACCCGTCCGCGTCCCACACCACCGAACGCTGCCCGTCGATAAGTCGCCGGACCAGCTCCTCGGTTTCGGGCGTGACCCCCAGCCCCGGCCCGACCGCCAGCACCGCCTCTTCGTCCTCGCCGGCGGCATGGAGCTGGTGGCGTTCGAGGCCCGTGGCGCTCGCCTGCAGCGTGAGCACATCGCGTAGCCAGGGCAGCTCACCCGCGACTTTCACCAACCCCGCGCCGCTGCGCAGCGCCGCGGTCGCGCAGAGGGCTGGGGCCCCGACCATCAGCCCGCTGCCGCCGACCACCACCACCGTGCCGAACGTCCCCTTGTGTCCGGCCCCGGGCCGGTCGGGGCAGGGCGGCACCCGCTCGATCCACGCGAGGTCACGCCGGGTCATCGGGCGTCCCTTCCCGCGCGGCGCGTTCCGCCACGCGGTTGATCTGGCAGGCCGCGTAACCCGCCCCGAAGCCGTTGTCGATATTGACCACCGTGACCCCCGAAGCGCAGGAATTAAGCATCCCCAAGAGCGCCGACAGCCCGCCGAAACTCGCCCCGTACCCCACGCTTGTGGGCACCGCGATCACCGGCACGTCCACCAGCCCGCCGACCACACTGGGCAGCGCCCCCTCCATCCCCGCCACGACCACCACGCACCGGCCCGCGGCGAGCTCGTCCCGCCGCGCCAGCACCCGGTGCAGCCCCGCCACGCCGACGTCCTGAATCGGGTGCGGCACGTGGCCCAGCGCCCGGCAGGTCGCCGCCGCCTCCTCCGCCACCGGAAGGTCGCTGGTCCCGGCCGTCACGATCGGGATCGGCACCGCCGACTGCCGCACCGGTGTGCCGAGCACCACCGCCCCGCCCCGCGCCGACACCGAGATCGGCCACGCCCCGCCCAGCGCCTCCCGCATCGCCATCGCCTGCTCCGGCGACGTCCGGGTCGCGAGCACCGCGGGCTGCCCCGCCTCCAGAAGCTGCCGGGCGATCGCCACCACTTCGTCGGGCTGCTTGCCCGCCGCATAGATCACCTCGCCGTACCCGCATCGGCGGGCCCGGTCGTAATCGAGCGTGGCGAAATCCGCCAAGGGTTCTCCGTCCGCCCCGGAAGCCCCCGGGGTGCCGGCGGGCGACGCATTGTTTTTCTCAGAGGGTGTCATAAAGGTGTCACCTGCAACGCGGAGTATCCGTCCACAATCCGTACATTAGTGTGTCGACCGCCCTTCCGAGGGGATCGAGGCATCCGGGATGTCCGGTTCCAGGGGTTCCGGGGGCAGGGGTTCCGGAGAGGTTCCGGAGAGGTTCCGGGGGGGGTCCGGGGGGGCCGGGGGGCAATACGCTCCGCATACCGTGTGGGAACACGAGGTGCGGAGCTTTTTCAGCTTCGGGGCGTCGGCGGGCGATCCGTAAATCAGCACGGCCGGACCTCTTGGGGCAGCGCCAGCGCGAACCGCCGGGACCAACCCGCGGCCGCCTCGGCCGGGTAGAGCAGAAACGGCCAATCCCGCTTCCGGGTGACCCGGGCATTGACGACGCCGGCCCGGGCCCGGTCCAGCCGACGGCGGGCCGCGGCCAACGCCTCGGGGTGCGCGTCCGCCAACTGCCGATTGATCTGGTGGATCACCTCGAACGCCGCCCGGCGACGCCGGGGATCCCGGTCGTCGTCCATCTGGTCGAGCAGCGCTTGTTTCTCCCGCGCCGGCGAGCCGGTCAGCCCCAACTCCCGGTCGAGGTTGTGCGGCAGGTGGTGGGCCCACCACACCGCCCGCTCCAGATCGCGGGGCGACGCCGTGGGCGCGTCGAATTCCAAACGTGCGTCCGCCGTGACCACCGCCATCGGCGCGAGCGTCTCGCCCCGCCACCGGGCCCACCATGCTTCGGTGATCCGGTCGTACGCCCACCCGCCGGTGCCGTGGATAAACAGGCCGCAGCGGTCCGGCCGGCGGAGCAGAGCGGTCATCAGCAGCGCCCGCGGCGCGAGGACGACCCCCTCGTCCGCGGGGTCGATCGGCTCGCCGGCGTCCGTCGTAAACAGCGGCTCGGAATCCGCGAGGTCCACGTAGACCCGTTCGCGCGGCTCCATCCAGCGCAGCGCCCACAACGGCGCCTCGACCCGGTACGGCTCGACACTCAGCGCCGACATCCCCGCCGCGGCGTGCTGCCGCACCGCCTCGTTGTAGAGCTTCGCGCAGCGCGGGGCGTCCCGGAGCAGCCGATCGAGAAGGCCCGCTTCGGGTCGCAGCAGCGCGCTGGCAAAGGCCGAAGGCTCCGCCGCGGCGTAGCCCGGCAGGAGACGCCGCAAGACCCGGTCCATCTGGAAGGCCAGCGAAGCCGCATCGCGGTCCGAGTGCCGCAGCGCCGCGACCAGCCGTTCGCGATCGATCGCGAGCCCGGCCGGCATCGCCCCGACCCGGGCGATCATGCTTTCGGCCTCGACCGCCGGCTGCATCCCCACGGGCACGTCCGGGACCACCGGGCCGAGCGTCAACCGTTCAACCGTCAGACGGTCCGGGTGGTCCGGGTGCCGCTGGGGCCAGCGCAGCGTCAGCGGGTCGTAGACGTCCTGGTCGACCACGATGTTGTGGAAGGGGATCTCCGACCGGGCCGAGACCGCCTGCGCCGCGAGGTATTTCGCGACGATGCCCGGATGGAAGAAAGACACCTGGTGCCCGGTCCAGATCGGCTTGCGGGCGGTCGGCCGGGGCCAGGCTTCGAGCGGGGGTTCGACGCGGGTCTGCATGGCAACAAGGGCCCGGTCAGGGGTCAGGACACGGCCGCGGCGGCGGGGTCGGCGCGGGGCGTGAACCGCTCGCCGTGCTTCGCCAGCTCGCGGTCGAAGACCTCGCGGTAGTGGGCCAGCCGCCGGTCCGCGTCGTCGAGCGGGCCGCCGAACGAGCGGTTGGGGTCGTTGTAGATCAGTTTGATGGGCAGCTCTTTAACCCGGTGCTGCGCCGCGGCGTGCTGGACCCAGAACTGGAGCGGGATCGCGTAGCCGTCGACGCAGAGGTTCAGGTCCGCCAGCGCGGTGACGCGGTAGGCCTTGTAGCCGCAAAACGCGTCGGTGATCGCGAGGTCCAGGTGGTGGTTCACCCAGCCGGTGATCGTCTGGTTGATCCGCCGGCGGTCCGCGGGGGGTTTTTGGGAATCGGGGGCGTCGAGGAGGTATCGGCTGCCGGAAATAACGTCCGCGTCGTCCTGCAGGATCGCGTGCTCGAACGCCGGGAGCGCCTCGGGCTCGTGCTGCTCGTCGCAATCCATGGTAATCAGCCAGTCGTAGCCGTAGGTCTGGGCCCAGCGGAAGGCGTCCCGGATCGCCCGGCCGTAGCCCAGGTTAGTCTTGTGCCGGATCACGTCCACCGGCTGCATCGCGAGCAGCATCGGGGTGTAATCGGTCGAGCCGTCGTCGATGACCAGCACGTCGTCGCTCGCGAATTCCGCGATCTTGGCGATCACGTTCTGGATGTATTTCTGCTCGTTGTAGACCGGCACCGCGACCAGGACGCGGGGCCTATCCGGACGTTCGAAGGGCTCTGACATAACTCAACCATAGACCAGCCGGGGCAGCGGATCAACGCCCGGCCGCGGCAAAGGCCACGCCCCCGCGGTCTACCGGAGCGACCGGCTCAGGGCGATAAGCTGTTCCACCGACAGCGATTCGGGGCGGGCGTCGGCATCGATCCCCGGCGGCAGCGGCGTCTTACGCCCCAGAATCGACCCGAGCTGCTTGCGCCGCTGGCCGAAGAGCTGCTGGAGCGTGTCGGACAACGCCCGGGCATCGTCGGTCATCGGCGACCCCCGGCGGCGGAGATGGACCACCGCCGATGCCACCTTCGGCGGCGGCCAGAAACAGCTCGGCGGCAGCACGCCCACCGTCCGCACCGCGCACAACGCCTGGATCAGGATCCCCAGGGGGCCGTAACTCTTCCCGCCCGGGTCGGCCGCCAGCCGGTCCGCGACCTCTTTCTGGACCATCACCACCGCGTCGCTCATCGCCGGGTGCGCCACCACCAGGTTCGCCAGCAGCGGCGACGCCACCTGGTAAGGCAGATTCGCGATCAGCTTGAACCCCCCCGCCCGCGCCTCGGCCACCGCCGCCATCACCGGCTCGATCACCGCCGGGCTCACCACATGCTTCTTCGCCAACACGTCGCCCACCACCAGCGTAAAACGCTCCGCCGCGTCGCCGGGCATCCCGCCGATCCGCTGCTCCAGAATCGGTTGCAGCTGCGGATCGATCTCGACCGCCACGACCCGCACCCCCTCGTCGAGCAGCCGCTCGGTCAAGGCCCCCGTGCCCGGACCGACCTCCAACACCACGTCACCCGCCGACAGCTTCGCCGCGTCCAGGATGCGGCGCATGTGGTTGCCGTCGTGCAGAAAATTCTGCCCGAATTTGTGTTTGGGTCGCAGCCCGTGCGCGTCGAGCAGGTTCTTGATGTCCGTCAGCGTCTGAGCCACCCCAGGAAGATAACCTCATCATTCCACGGCTGTAAGACGACGACGCCGGATCGCACGTCAACCGCCCTAAACCGCCCCCCTCGTCCGAAGAATCTCCTTTACCCTCGCCCCGGCCCGGCCCGCCAGCTCAGCGTTCCACCCCACGCGCAGCGGTCGCTTCTCGCCGGCCCACCGCGCAGCCGATTTCCAGATAAGCCCCCCGCCCGTTCAGGCCTCGGTCACCGCCGCCCACCACGCATCCGCCATCAGCCGATGGCCCGCCACGCTCGGGTGCACGCCGTCCGCCGCCCAATATTCGGGTGCCGCCCGCTCCGCCGCGGCATCAAACACCGACTGGTACGGCACGAACACGTCCGCGTAGTCCGCCGCGATCCCGCGGACCAGCTCCGCCCGCTGACCCATCTCCGGCTGGAAAGCCATCTCCAACACCGCCCCGCAGGCCAGCACGAACGGCTCGCCGATCACCAGCCGGACCGCCGGCAGCCGCGACCGCGTCTCCTCAAGCAGTTCCCGGTAAACCCGGTCGAACGTCTCTAGCGGCGTCCCGAGTTCCGGGGTCCCCTTCGCCGTGCCGTGCCACGTGTCGTTAACCCCGATCAGGACCGACAGCACCGTCGGCTCGAGCGCCAGGCAATCTTCCGCCCACCGGTCGCGCAGGTCCGTGACCCGGTTGCCCGAAACCCCCCGGTTGTGCACCGCCGCCCCGGGCTGGTCCATCTGCAACCGGCCCGCCACGCTCAGCACGTAGCCCCGCCCCAGCGCTTCCGCGCTGGACTCGGCCGCGCCCGCACGCTGCCGGCCCACGTCCGTGATCGAATCGCCTTGAAACACAAGCATATCATCCGCGGTCAGTCGCATCGGCAAGGCCCTCGGGGGTCAGAAGGTCGGCTAAGATACCCGCAATGCCGATCCGGAAACTCCCGCCCCTGCTCATCAACCAGATCGCCGCCGGCGAGGTGATCGAACGCCCCGCCTCCGTCGTCAAAGAGCTCATCGAAAACAGCCTCGACGCCGGGGCCACCCGCATCGACGTCGCCGTGGAAGACGGCGGGCTCCAGCTCCTGCGCATCGCGGACAACGGCCACGGTATCCCACCCGAAGAACTCCCCCTGGCCCTCACCGCCCACGCCACCAGCAAGCTCCAGACCGCCGAGCAGCTCGCCGCCATCGACACCCTCGGCTTCCGCGGCGAGGCCCTCGCCTCGATCGCCTCGGTCAGCCGGCTCAAACTCGCCTCTCGCACCCCCGGCGATGACGCCGGCCACGCCCTCGAACAGGCCGGCCCCGACCGGTCCCCCCTCCAGCCCGTCGCCATGGCCCCCGGCACGGTCCTCGAGATCCGCGACCTGTTCTTCAACACCCCCGCCCGCCGCAAGTTCATGCGCACCGCCGCCACCGAGTTCGGCCACATCGCCGACACCGTCGCCCGCGTCGCCATGGTCCACCCCCACGTCGGCTTCACCCTCACCCACCAGCAGCGCCAAACCCTCGACCTCCCGCCTCGCGAAGACCGCCGCCAGCGCTGCGTCGGCATCCTCGGCCAAGAGCTCGAACCCGCCCTCCTCGAGTTCGACTACCAGGCCCCGCTGCCCCTGGGCAAAGCCGAGCCCAGCCCCGAGGCCGACCCCGCCCCGCAGCCCGCCCGCGTCTGGGGCCTCGTAGGCGAACCCTCGATCGCCCGCGGCTCCGCCAAGTTCCAATACCTCTGCGTCAACGGCCGACCCGTCAAAGACCGCAACCTCGCCCACGCCCTCAAAGAAGCCTTCCGCGGCCTTGTCGCCCCCGATAAGCACCCCGTCGCCGTCGTCTTCGTCGAGCTCGATCCCGCCCTGGTCGACGTCAACGTCCACCCCACCAAGTCCGAGGTCCGCTTCCGCCACCCCTCCGCCGTCCACGGGCTGGTCCTCTCGCAGATCCGCCAGCGCCTCCTCGCCACCGACCTGGTCCCCCAGGCTTCCCTCGCCTCCGCCTCCCCCTGGAACAAGCCGCTCCGCCCCGCCCCCGCCGCGAACGCCGACGCCCCTTCCCCGCCGACCGCCGACGCCTTTGTCGACTACTTCAAGAGCATGGACCCCAAGCAGAAAGGCTTTGTCTACGACGAGGTCCGCCGCGAGATGGCCGCGGAAGACCTCTTCGAAGACGCCGACCGCCCCGGCCCCGACCGCGTCGCCCCCGCCCCGCCGAGCTCCGAAACCAAGCCCATCCTCCAGTTCCACAACAGCTACGTCGTCGCCCCCGACCACACCCCCGGCCGCGAGCCGGGCCTGCTCATCGTCGACCAGCACGCCCTGCACGAACGCATCATGTTTGAAGAGCTCCGGCAGCGCATCCTCCTCGACGCCCAGAACCTCGAGTCCCAGCGTCTGCTCATGCCCGCGATCGTCGACGCCGACCCCAAACGCCAAGCCCTGGTCCCCGATCTCAAACCCCTGCTCACCCGGCTCGGCGTCGAACTCGAACCCCTGGGCCCCGCCGCCCTGGGCGTCCACGCCTTCCCCTCGCTGCTCTTCGACCGCGGCGTCGACCCCGTGGCGTTCACCGCCGAACTCCTCGACAAGGCCGAGGCCGGCGACCTCTCCGCCACCGACCTCCGCCCCGACGCCGACGCCGCCACCGCCGAGGCCGTCCTCCACCAGGTCCTCGACATGATGTCCTGCAAAGCCGCCGTCAAAGCCGGCGACCGCCTCAGCGACGACGAACTCGCCGCCCTCCTCACCAAACGCGACGAGATCGAACGCAGCAGCTCCTGCCCCCACGGCCGCCCCACCACCGTCCGCCTCTCTCTCAAAGACCTCGAAAAACAATTCCACCGCGCCTGACCCGCCCCCCCCCGGGTCCGTCCATCTCCGACCAACGCAGCGCACGTCAACTCCACCTGTAACGTCTTGCCGAACGCAAGCCCACCGATGATCTCTGATCCTCGGTGGGCTTGGCCGCGTTAAACGCTGAACCCGGAGTGGGGATGCGCTAAAACCTATCCACCAAGTACTTCCCGCCCCGCAGGTCCACACACCTACACCCGCCGCAGCAGCACCCCGCCCGTAAAACAACCGATCGCCAACAGGACCAGCCACGGCGTCAGCGACACCGCCTTGCGTACCTCCGGCAGGGCCGAACGGATCGCCTCGGCCTCAAAAACCTGCTGCGCCGCCAACCCCGGATCGGGCTCCGCCGCTAGCCGGTACTCCGCCGGGTACGGCCGATCGTGCTGCACCACCCGCACCCGGTTCCGCACCGGATCGTGCAGCCGCACCGTCAGCCGCTCACTCTTACCCAGCCCCACCTCCGCGACGTAACGCCCCACCCCCACCGGACGCACCTCGATCGCCTCCGCCCGCCCCGCCCCGTCCAATACCTCCGCTCGCCACGGCGTCACCCCCGCCCCCGACGCCGTGGCCTCGCCCGCCACGCCCGGCTCCACAACCTCGATCCGCAGCGACCGGTCCGTCGCCGACGTCTGCACCTCCAGCATGTCCGTGTTCGGCCGCCGCACCAGCGCCCGCATCGCCTGCGACCAGAACTTCCCGAAACCCGACCACGCCAGCCACTCCCCGCCCCATTTCGCCGTCAAATCCCCCGTAAACGCCATCCCCTGCCCCAGCCCGAACGGGTTCACCGCCAGCAGCGGATCCCCCGTATCGGTATTCAGCAGCACCTGCGCCGTCGGCCGGGCCCGCGTCATCACGTACCCCAGCGTGAACGGCAGCTCCGTATTCTCGTACCCCGACAGCAGCGGGTGATCGCCCACCCGCACCGCCGCGAAGAGGTCTTCCTTGATCGCCGACCGCGAGGCCTGCATCGTCTCCCGCGTGAAGATCTGCGGCACGCTTGCCGGGTCCATCGTCAGGTAGTACCGCCCCCGCCCGATCTCCGCGATCATCGACATCAGCGCCTGGTCCGCCCCCCCGCCCAGCGCGACCGTCGAAATCGTCACCCCCGAATCCACCAACTGCTGCGCCAGCCCCGCGTGATCCGCCGCCTGACTCACCCCGTCCCCCAGCACGATCATGTGCTTGATCCGGGCCGAGGCCGTGTCGAGCATCTGCCGCGCCGCGTCCATCCCCGCGTACATAAACGTCCCGCCCCCCGCCCCGAGCCGGTCGATCGCCGACTTGATCCCCGCCCGGTCCGACGCCGACTGCAGCGGCGCCGCCACGAACGCCTGCCCGTCAAAACCCACGACCCCCACCTGGTCCTGCGGCCCCAACAGATCCACCGCCGCCTTCGCCGCCTGCCGCGCCAGCGCAATCGGCAGCCCGCCCATCGAGCCCGACTTGTCGATCACCAGCACCATCGCCATCGACGGCTTCTCTTTCTCCTGCTCGAACCGTGAAGACAACGGCAGCACGTCCTCCACCGCCGTGCCGTAATACCCCCCCAACCCGAAACTGTTCTCCGACCCCAGCATCGCCAGCCCGCCCCCGAAGTCCGCGACGTACCGCTTGAGCATCCCCAATTGCGCCGGCCGAAGCTCCGTCGCCGCCACGTCCGCCAGCACCACCGCGTCGAACACCAGCAACTCCTCCAGCGACCCCGGCACCCCCTCCGCCGGCCGGACCTCCACCACCAGGTCCTGCTTCTCCATCGCCGTCGCAAACCCCCGCATCGCCCGCGGGTCCCCGTGCAGCACCAACACCCGCGGCCGCCCCGACACATGCACCGTCGTCGATACCGCATTGTTCACCACAAAATAATCCGGCAACCCCCCCGCAGTTTCCCCCGAAACCCCGGCCCCACCGGAAACCCTGGAACTGCCGGAACCCCCCGAGCCCTCAGAAATCTCCGAACTTCGGGCCGACGCGCCGGAATCCGCCCCAGCCTGAGCGGGTGTACCGCGATCGGCGGGTGCGGCGCCGCTGCCCCCCGGGCCGGGGACGGCGACAGGCGCGATCTCCGCGGTCCAGAGCGTCCGGCCCGGCGTCAGCATCGGCACGTTCACCGCGACCGTTTGCCGCTCGTCCGCCCGCAGCGTCACCCCCCGCCGCGCCACCACCACTCCCCGGTGCACGATCCGCAGCTCCGCCGCCGTGTCCCGGTTCCCCACCACCTCCGCCGTCAGCCGCACCACCTCCCCCTCGTGCGCAAACGCCGGGCTCGCCGCCAGCCCCGTCACCGCCACCTCCGGCACCGACAGCCCCGCCAACGGCCGCACCCACACCTCCGCCCCCTGCCGCTCCAACGCCGCCACCCCCGCCGCCGCCCCCTCCCCTGTCGACCGCCGATCGGTAAACAGCACCACCTGCGCCGCCGCCGCGTCGGGGATCGTCAACTGCGCCGCCCGCAGCGCAGCCGACAGGTCCGTCGCCGCCCGGAACCGGTCGTCCCCCGCACCCCCCGCCCACCGCGTCAGCGTCTCGTCCAGCGCCGCCGGGCTCGCGAACGACCGCAACCCCGCCCCCACCGCCAGCACCGCGTGCGTGTCCCCCGGCTCGAGCGCCTCGATCGCCGCTTCGATCGCCCCCACCGCCGCCCGCGCGCTGTCCAGATCCACCGACGCCGACACGTCCACCACGAACACCGCGTGTAGCCGATCGACCCGCTGAGGCGCCGTCGGCCGGCACAGCGCCAGCACCAGCAGTACCACCGCCAACGCCCGCAGCCCGAAGCTCGCCCACCGCTTGCCCCGGCTCCGATCCGTCAGCGTAGCCCACAGCCCCGCTGCCATCGGCAGCAGCACCAGCAACCCCCACAGCGGCCACGTCTCGGTCAGCCCCACCGCTCAGCCCACCTTCCGTCGGTGATAGAGCACCTCTTCGGCCACCAGCACCCCCAGCGCCACCACCACCAACCACACCCAGGGCAGATACCCCCCCGGCAACTCCACCGCCGCCCCGCCCGCGTCCGGCAGCCCCACCAACCGCGATTCGTCCCCGTGCATCGCCGACGCCGGCAGGTCCACCGGCTCCCGCGGCGTCTCCGCGACGTGGAACCCCGCCCGCTCCAGCCGCACCGGCGTCGCCGGCGTCGCCGTCACCTCCCCCCCCTCCGCAAACCGCACCGCCGCCGCTTCCCCCGGACGCAGGCCCGGCACCGGCACCGAGGCCCCGGTCAGATACGTCGCCCGCCGCGCCTCGGTCCGCCCCCCCAGGTGCGTCGCCGCCGCGTGCACCAGCACCGGGAAATACGGGCTAAGTACGAAGTCCCCCGCCGCCGGGTCCAGGTTCACCACCAGCGTCACCGTCCCCGCGTCCGGGTCCCGGGTCTGCCAAATCAGCGGCACCCCCGTCGCGTCCGCCACCAGCACCGCCGACCCCGCCGCCGCCCGCAGCCGCCGGGCCCCCTGGAACCCGATCGACTCGGCCGGGAAAAAACGCAGCACCGGGTGGTTGGGCAGCAGCACCCGGGGCAGCGCCGCCGCCAACGCCTCGCCCACCTCCGTCACCCCACCCCCCGCCGCGTCGGGCGCAAACACCACCCGCAGCGGCGGCCCCTCCACCCCCGACGGCGCCCCGCCCCGGAAGATCGCCAGGTCCGCCGGCTCGCCCCGCCGCACCAGTTCCATCAAGTCGCTGCGGAACGCAAACGCCTGGACCGCCGTCTCAAAAAAGTACCGGTCCCCCGCGCTCACCGCGACCCGCAGCGGCCGCGGCGAAGGCAAACTCAAAAACGCCGTATCGTCCGCCGCCAACGCGTCCGGCTGCGCGTCGCCGTCGCCGTCCACCCGGGTCAGGCTCAACCGGTACCGCCCCGGGGCCGCCTCCAGCGGGTACAGCCGCGGCGCATTCCGCCCCGGCGCAATGTCCAACGGGATCACCCGGACCACCACCCCCGGAGCCTCTTGCTCCGCCCGCCCGGTCGCCGCGGACGCGTCCGTCTCCGGCGGCGGGCCCAGCGCCGTCAGCGTCGCCTCACCCTGAACCGGCTCGGAGAAGCTCGACACCACGCTCAGCAGCAGCGTTGCGCCCTGCTCCCCGCCCCCCGCCACCAGGTCTGCCGCCGCCAGGCCCACGTTCCCCGGCACCGCGGACCCCGCCGACGGCCCCAGCCGCACCACCTCCACCACCGGGCCCGCCGCCGCGTCGTCATCCCCCGCCACCGCGTCGGCGTCCGCCCCGGCCGGCGCGGGCAGGAACGTCTCGGCCTCGGCCGGGGCCGCGAGCCCCACTCCGTCGGTCAGCAGAATCACCCGCAACTCCCGGTTCAGCCCCGAGAGCTGCTCCAGCCCCGTCAGCACCTTCCGGTCGCTGGGCGACTGCCCCACCGCGAGCCGACCCAGCGCCTCTCGCAGCCGCCGCGGCTCGTCGGTCAGCGGCACCGCGTACGTCAGCCGGTCGTCCACCGTCGCGATCGCCGCCCGACGCTGCCCCCCCAGCGAACGCACCAGCGCCCCGGCCCGATCCACCGCGGCCTCGAAACGCGAAACCCCCGGCCGGCCCGGGTCCAGGTCGGCCGACATGCTCACCGAGCGATCGATCAAGATCAGTACATCCCGCGTGTCCCCCCCGTCGATCCGCGGCCGGGAAGCCGCCAGAATCAGCGCCGCCGCCGCGAGCGCCAACAGCAACAAACTCAGCAGGTCACGCAGCCGCTGGAACAGCGTGGTGGCTTTGCGCTGGGTCAGGATCTGGTCCCACAGGAAGATCGCCGTCACCGGGTGGCGGCGGGGGCGGACCTTGAGCAAAAACACCGCGACCAGCGGCGCGAGCAGCGCAAACCCCCACAGAAATCCCGGGCTCAAAAAGATCAAGCGACCAGCCCCCCGCGGCGCAGCACCCGCTGCATCACCTCGTCGAACGGCACGTCGGTGAGCGTGCTCGCCAAACCCACGCCCCGCCGGCGGCAAGCGTGTTCGAGCTGCGCGTTCCATTTCACCACCGCGCGCTCGTAGGCGGCGGCCTCGGCGGGCCGGACGGTCACCCGGCGGGTCTGGCCCGTCTCGACGCAGGCCAGCTCCGCGTCGCCCCGCAGCGTACACCGCCGGTCCCCCGGGCTCTGAACCTGCAAACAAAACACCTCGTGACGCTGGTGACGCAGCAGCGACAACGCGGTATCAAAACCCGTCGGGAAAAAGAAGTCGGAGATCGGCACCACCATCATCCGCCGCCGGTGACGCGCGACCAGGGTGCGGCAGCCCGCCTCGAAGTCGCTCGCCTCGCCCCCCGCCGACACGCCCTCGAGCGCCCGCAGCAGCGGCATGACCTTGGCCCGGCCGTGCGCGGTTTCCAGCACCGGCTGGATCCCCGAGGACAGCGCGTAGACCGCCACCCGGTCCAGCCCCCGCAGCGCCAAAAAGCCCAGCGCCGCGGCGAGCTGCCGGGCGTAGGGCAGCTTGTCACGCATCGACGCGCTGGTGTCCAGCAGGACCACGAGCGTCATGTCTTCCTCGAGCTCGAAGAGCTTGATGACCAGGTGCTCGAGCCGGCCGTACACCCGCCAGTCGATGGCCCGGTGGTCGTCACCCAGGTGGTACTCGGCGTAGTCCGCGAAACTCACGCCCGTGCCCTTGCGGGTGGTGCGGCGGTTCGCCTGCAGCTTGCCCCCCAGCACGCGGCGGGCGAGCAGCGCGAGAGACTCGAGACGCTGGATAAAAGCGGGGTCGGTCAGTGACATCGTAGAAGGGCTCAGCCGAGTCCGCGGATCACGTCGGTGATGAGCTGATCGGGGTTGACCCCCTCGGCCTCGCCTTCAAAACCCAGGATCATGCGGTGACGCATCGCGGGGGCGGCGACCGCGTCGACGTCTTCCCGGGCCACGTGGAACCGCCCGGCGAGCAACGCCTTGGCCCGCGCCCCGGCGAGGATCGCCTGCGCCGCCCGCGGGCTCGCGCCATGGCGGACAAAACGCTTGACCGAATCCGGGGCCGAGTCGTCGTCGGGGTGGGTCCGGCGGACCACGCGGATCAGGTGCTGCTGGACCGACGCCTCGATCGGCACCGCCCGCAATGTGTGGCTCATCCGGATCAGCGCCGCGCCGTCGGACACCGGCTCGATCACCGGCGGAGCCGTCCCGCCGGTCCGGTCCAGGATCAGCGACAGCTCGTCTTCGCTGGGCAGCGGCACGTGCAGCTTGAAAAAGAACCGGTCCAGTTGAGCCTCGGGCAGCGGGTACGTGCCATCGGATTCCACCGGGTTCTGCGTCGCCAAAACGAAGAACGGAGGGTCGAGATGCGTCGTCGTGCCGGCGACCGTCACGCTGCACTCCTGCATCGTTTCGAGCAGCGCCGACTGGGTCTTGGGGGTCGCGCGGTTGATCTCGTCGGCGAGCAGGAGGTTGGTAAAGACCGGGCCTTTCTGGAACTCGAACCGTTTCTCGCCGCCGCGTTCGACCAGGATCATCGACCCGACGATGTCGGCCGGGAGCAGGTCGGGCGTGAACTGGATGCGGCGGAAGTCCAGCTGCACCGCCCGGGCCAGGGTCGTCACCAAGGCGGTTTTGCCCAGCCCCGGCACGCCCTCAAGCAGCACGTGCCCGCCCGCGGCCAGCGCGATCAGGACGTGCTCGACGATCTCGCCCTGGCCCACGATAAAGCGGCGGACCTGGTCGGCGGTGCGGCGGAACGTATCGACAAAATGCTGAGCGTCGGCCTCGGCGTCGGGGGCCGAGGAGGGCGACGCCGCGACGGGGGGAGTGCCGGGAGCGGGGGTTGAAGTCATGGAGCCAGCGTTTCCTCGGGGGCCTCGTGGAGGGATTCAAAATACGTCTTCACACCCTCACGCAAAGGCTCGGGGACATCGGGGCGATCTACAAACGACTCGAGTTGACGGCTGTGCTGCGCCGCGGGGGCCGACGCGCGGCGGCCGGAAGTCCCGGTGCCCGACGCGGCGTCTTCGACCACGGTCTGCGAAGGCCCGGCATTCTTCTGCCCGGTGATCGCGTCGAACCGGCCGTAGTCGGGATCGGCGGACGCCGAGGTGGAGTTGGAAGTGCTCGAGCCCGCTTTCTTACCGCCGGGCATGGCGAACGGGTTTTGGTTCTGGCCGGCGCAAGCGCCCTGGCACTGCGACAGGGTCTGCCGCATCTGGGTCAGACGCGAGCGTGCCTTGCGGGAAGCGTTCATCTTCTTCAATTTCTTCCGGAGCGAATCGGTGGCCTGCTGGGTTTGTTGCCGGGATCGGCGGAGCCGCTCACCGGTGCGGTCGCTCGGCTGGCCCTGCTGCTTGGCTTCCTGCTGCGACTTTTCAAGGTTCTCGTCGTAGTCGCGGGCCGCCTGGTCGAGCTGTTCGGACACGGTAGCGAGGTCGTCCGCCAGCCCGCCGGACTTACCGGCCGAACCCGAGGACGCGGCCCCGGCCTTGAACCGCTTGGCGGCCTGGGCGAGCTGCGCGGAAGCGGATTTCAACGGATCCAGCCGACGCTGCTGGGCCGCGGCGTCGGCTTGGGGGTCGGGGGTCATCTTGCGCAGCAGCTCGGCCGCGTCGTCGTAACGCTTCTGCCGCAGCGCTTCGGCCAGGGCCGAGGTCGAGGCGTTCTCCGACAGCCGGTCCGCGGCGTCGCTCAGGAAACGCTCGGCCCGCTGCTGCTGCAGCGCCTGCGACAGGTCGGCGAGCTTCTGCTCCATCGCGGCGTACTGACGCATCAGGTCGGCGCGGTCTTCCGACGTGCGCAGACGCTCGGCGGTTTCTTTGAGCGACTCGGGCTCGAGCAGCTCGCGCTCGTCGAGTTCGGCCTCGTCGAGGTGGCGCTGGACTTCTTCACGAATGCCTTGGTTGAGGGAGTCGCCCAACTCGAGCGTCGCGGCGGCCTGCTGACGGGCCTCGAGCACCGCGGGCGACGGCGGGCGGAAGCCCAGCAGGCCGGCGAGCAGCGGCAGGGCCAACGCCGCGGTCAGGAGCGGCCGGGGCAAGCGGCTCCGCAGCGCCCGCGGGTCGATCCGGGAAGCCGCGGACTCGGCCCACGCCTGCTGGAGGTGGTAGAAACCGCCGCGCTTCTGCTCACGATCGAACGTGCGGGCCGAGGTCAACCCGTCGGCCAGGCCGAAGCGTTCGTCGAGTCGGCCCGCCGCCTCATGCGGACCGACGCGGTAGCGGAACCAACCGGCCAAAAAAATCACCAGAGCCGCGACCGCCGCGACCCCATAGACCACCGGCGGCACCCGGTGGCCCACCGACACGTACGCGAGACCGACGGCCAGCGCCCCGGCCCCGCCCAAGAGCGCGGACCAGCAGGCCGCCCGGCAGGCCACCCCGCGGTTGATCTGGCGGCGGGCGGCGTGGACCGCAGATTCGATGGGTCGGGCGTCAGCAGGGGGTGGCTGGGTCATCACAATTCCTGGGTAGCGGGACACGGAGGAGAATTAAGCGTAGCCGGTCAGGGCAGCGCGGGGGCTTGCTTGCCGGGCCCAGAGGAAAACGCCACATCCAACGCCGGTTCCGAAGGGGCGTCGTTTTCTGCGGCGGGCGGGGCGGCGGGCGAGGGTTCTGCGGCGGGGGTCGGTTCCGCGGGGGCGGAAAAATACTTTTTCCGGACGGCGGCGAGCCGTTTCGCGATCTTGGCGTTGCGCGGGGTCCAGTCTTTTTCGTAGACCGCGGCGCGGTCGAGCCGATCGTGACGGCCCAGTTGTTCGAGCAGCAGCACGCGATACCGCTCGTAGGCTCCCTCGCCCTCGGCCTCGGCGACGGCGGACTCGGCGCGGTCCCAGGCCTGATCCGAGGTGGGGTGGTCTTGCCGCTGGAGCGCGGAGGCGAACCGGATCTTCCCGTCGGGCAGCAGGATGTCGTTGAAGGTGTCGGCGTATTCCGCGAGTTCGTCGGCCGTGAGGATCTTGTCGCCGTAGATCATGTGCTCGAGGGCGGAGATTTTGTTGGTATTGATCCCGCCGAGGATGGCGCGGACCACCATTTCCTTGCGACGCTCATCGTCCATCCCCGGGAGATTGGCGATCTCCTTGAGTACACGGCGATGGACATTTGAGTGAGGGTAGCCGGGCCGAAGGCGGTCGGGCAGGCCTTGGTACCAGGCGTCGAACTCGGTGACATCGGACTCCAGATCCAGTCCATAGAGCGCGAGCATCCGCGCGACATCGGCCTGGTCGATCCGGCCGCGGTGGAACTGATCATTCGGGGGATCCAGCAGCAGGCCCCAGACTTCGCGGAGGGCAGCGAGGTTGTCCGGCGAGAGGTCCAGACTGCCCCGGGGCCGGAGCAGCGTACGGGTGAAGCGGCGGATATCTCGGTACAGCGAGTCGTACTGCCAGCGGTTTTGACGGTCCTGGTCGGCGGTGTCGAAGAGCGCCTGGATCTGATGGAGCAGCGGGGCCGGGTCGCTCTCGAGCAGCGGGCCGAAGAGCGAGGCGTAGACCAGCTGTTTTTTGTTCTCCGTGGCCGACGAATTATCCGGCGCGAGGTCGGCGAGGGTGACCGACCGGGTCGCCTCGGCGAGGGGCACGGCGAGCAGGGCCGCGGCCCGGTCGTCGCTGGAGAGCATGATCAGCACCGCCTCACGCAGCGCCGTCCGGTCCAGCGGGATCTCATCGAAACGCTCGGCCAACGCGACCAGACGGGCGGACCGGCCCGACCCCTCGGCGCTGTCTTCCGATGCGTCGGCCCCCGCCGCCGAGCCGAGCCGGTGTGGGTCGTCGCCGGGGTCGACCAGGGTCGCGAGGGCGGCCTGCGCGAAGTAGCGGAGCCCGGCGTCCTGCTCGCGATCGAGTTCGGCGAGCAGTTCGGGGGTGCGCCCGGCAAGCTCGGGGGTGTAATAGATCCCCCAAAGACGCGCCGGCTGCGCGTCGTCGTAGTGCCGGCGGATCGCCGCGGCGGCGAGGTCCGCCCGGCCGTGCTCTACCAGCAGCGCCCACGCCGCCGGGGCCGCGGAAAGCGTGCGGTCGTCCAGCCGCATCAGCTTCTCCACGGCGCTCTGCTGCGGGTCGAGCTTCAGGGCCATCTCCAACACCGCCAACCCGGCCCGGGGAGAGGCGAGGCTTTGTTGGGTTCCCCCGACGATGTGGTAAGACGAAGGCAGCGACACATGCGGCGAATCACCACCGCGGCGGGCGGAACCGCGGGCAGACATCCGCGCAAGGTAGCAATCCAGGATCTCCGTATCGGTCGGCCGGCCCGGGGCCTCGGGAACCGCCCACAAGGCCAGGACCAGGTGCTCCACCGCGTGGACATCGACCCGTTCGGGCTGCTGCTCGAAGGTGTCGATGAGCAGCCGCCCCCCGGCGGTGGCGACCGCGGGCGGCGTCTGACGTCCCAGATCATCGACCACCTCGCGGAGCAGGCCCAGCCGAACGCTGGCGGGCAGGCGGTCGTCGGCCGCGAGGCTTTCGAGGTACCGGCTCACGAACACGCGGTCTTCTTCACGCTCCTCGCCGCGATTCGACTCGTCGAGGCGGGCCAACCGCAGCGCCGCCTCGGCGGCGGTCCACAGCCCCCCGGCGTCGAGCGCCTCCGCGTCGGCGTCGGCCGCGGGCCCGTCTAGCCGATACTTCGTCAGGAGCGCAAAACCCTCGGCGTAGTTCTTGTGGTTGTGCCGGTCGCGTGCCTCGCGGTACAGGCCATAGACCAGCGGCCCGGCGTGGCGGTCACCCAGGTCATCCGCGAGGAAGTTGAGCCCGGTGGCGAACCGCCGGGGCTGGCTGTCCTCTCTGCCGGCTAACGGCTCGAGGTCGTCCATCAGTTCGTCGAGCCGGCTGCGGCTCTCGCTGAGGGTCCAGGATTCGAGCCGAAGGCTCAGCGCGTTGTCGCTGGCCGTCTCCGTGAAAAAACGCAGGCGGACCAGGTGTTCTTCGATGCTCTCCGAGTCCCCGGAATCGGTATCGACCACCTCACGTAGCAGCGTCTCCGCGGTTTCGTGGTGCGAATACCCCTGGCTGCGGCGCTGCTTCTCCATCAGGCCGTCCCAGTGCGTGAGCATCTCGACAACGAGTTCACGCTTGTCTTCACGATATAGATTCAGCAGCAGAGGCGGCAGGGACTCGCCAAGCTCCCAAGCCTGGTTGCTATGAGGCTGAATAGCCCGGATATCTAGAAACTCCTGGGCGCGGTCGGCGAGCTGATCGCCACGCACGCCGCCGAGCAGGTCCGCGAGGGCGAGCAGGTCTGGAGACATGACTTGGGTGTTCCCACGCAGCGGCGGGATCGCGGCGACGACCTGCACCAAGGTGTCCGGGTCCAGCCCGGCGAGCGTGTCCTGCATCGGGATCAACCCGGCGAGGGTGTCCGCCAACGAATCGTCACGGAGGGCGGAAGCGGTCAGGGCCGTGCCCAGTGTGGCGGGCTGGTCGTCCAGCCAATCGAGAATCTCGTCGCGGACCGCGTCCCACCCTTCCGCGTGGTTGCGGTCGCCCAGGCCGCGGACCAGGCCCAAGCCCGAACGCTCTTCGCGGTCGCCGTCGAACGCGAACGACTCGAACGCGTCGCCGTCGCGGAGCAGGGGCGAGCCCTCGAGCGCGGCGATAATCTCGGCCGCCGGGTCCGGGCCATCGAACGCCTGCTCGAAGAGATTGCCAAAGACTTCGGCGACCCGTTCGTCGAAGCTCACCCGGTCGGCCGCGGCCGTCGAGGCCGCAAAATAGCCGAGCTGTTCGAGGACCGCCCAGCCGAGTTCAGGTGCTCCCGCCGCTTGCTGCAGGGTGCTGACGAACAACTGCATCCGCGCGTTGATCGATCCCGCACGCCAGTTATTGGACTGGAAATGCTTCTCGATCAGCGCGACCCGCTCTTCGGCCGGGCCGAGGTACTCGGCCGCGAACGCTTCTAAAAACGCCGCGGCCGCGACCCGGCCGTCCCGTGCCGCGATCCCCCGGGCGTACTCCATCATCGAAATCATCGGTTGGTGGAACCAGTTGGCACGCGGATCCGTGTACGCCGCCACCATCACCGGCCCGAGTTCCGCCTCCGGACGACCGCCGTCGGTCCAGGCGTCGACCACCGGCCGCAGGGGATCATCAATAGACTGCCGCGCCGGCCCACGCAGAGACGTGAGCCACGCCTCGGCCGCGGGGACCAACGACTCGGCCGGGGCGGAGTAGAGGGCGTACAAGGACTCAAGCATCTCCGCTTGGTCGCGACGCCGCTGGTCGCGCAGGGTCTGCGCCGCCGCTTCGATCCGGGCCGGCTCACCCTGCGCGGCCGCATGACGGGCCAGGAGTTCGTAAGCCGAGCGCAGCGGCAGGAGCTGCGGGGTATAGCCGTGGTGGTAGTACTGCTGAATCGCCGGAGGCCCGCCGCGGCGGCTGGGCGGCAGCAGCAGCGCCGCTTCGACCACGTCGATCTGCGGCGTGACCGGCTCGCCGCGCAACTGAGCCGTCAGCATCAGACGGGCCGCGGCGGCCGGAGCGGTCGAGGGAGACTGGAGCTGGGCCCGGGCCAAACGGTCGTGGGCGTCGTAGCGTTCACGCTGAATCACGAGGTTGTAGCCGAGGGCGGGGTCTTCTTCATCGGCGGGGTCGCCGGAGGCGAGCGCCGTGAAGAACTTGGGCGCCGCCTCGGCGTCGTAGAGGTGGGGCAGACTTTCGCCGTTGTGGTGTTGCGACGTGGCGAGGGTCTCGAACAACTGGGCCGTCCACGCAACGGGCACCGCCGCGGGGTCTTCCATTTTTTCGAGCCAAAGGGCCGTGGCCTGCGCAAACCGGATCGGCCGACGTGGGCCGTTGTTCGGATGATGGCTGATCTGCTGCGTCAACTGATTGACCACCGGCGTCAGCATCCGCGTGGGGACCGCGGCCAACGCGTCGGCCGCGGCCTCGACCTCGCCGCGTTCGGCTTCGAGCTGGAACAGCCGGATCGCGGCACCGGGGTCGGGCCGCTGGTCCAGGGTCGCCCGATACACCTGGGCCGCGCGATCGATCTCACCGAGCACCTCAAGGGTCAGGCCGAACATCACGCGACGTTGCCCGCGGGCCGTATCGCCCGGGTCGGCTTCGGCGATCACGTCCTCGGTCAGCCCCCGGGTTTCGAGCAGGGCCAGCAGTTCTTCGGCGTCGTGCTGCTGCAGCACCCATGAATTACCCTGCGCGAGCTGCTGCGCGAACCCCGCGACCGCCCGGGCCGCGAGCTTGACCGCGTCGCCTCGCCGGCCCTCGACCAGCAGATCGCCGATCCGTTCCGTACCCGGGCCGGTGACCCCGCCCCGGCCCCGGCTGAAAACACCCGACGCCGACCCCGAGGGCGCGGCCACGAGCCGTTCTTCCATGCGCTCGGCTTCTTCGTCAAGCCCGAGAGCCGCCAAGGCCTCGATCACCACCGAACGCTCTTCGAAGGTGATCGCCGATTGACGCAGCCGCAGCGCCGCACGCTGCGCCGCGGACCGGGCGTCGTCGGACAGCGCGTCCCCGATCGTTATGGCGTACGCGACGGTCGCGCCGTCAACGCGGGTCCGATCCCCGCGACTCATCGGGAGGTAAGAAGCGCGGACCAACGCATTCATCGCACGGGAAGGTTCGCCCCGCTGGCCGTCCCACGCGGCCCGCACCAGCCAGGCATCGAGCGTGGACTGCGGCCCGGTGAGCACCGGGTCGAGCGCCGCGGTCAAGGCTTCATCGTCGTCGGCGGCCCCGGCGATCAGCGCCCGGACCAGCGGCGGCGTTTCTTCGGGGAGCGCCGCCAGCAGGGCCGTGTGGTCCACCGGCGTTTCCATCATCCCGAACATGTTTTCCGCGCCCCACAGCCCGGCCAGCTCCGCGGGGATCGAAACCAACCCGATGGGGGGAAAATTCAATTCCTGGATCGGGCCCTGACCCCGGCGGTGCATCGCACGGAGCTGTGCCGCTTGGCCGGAAACCGCACGGCCCGAGGTTTGGGCCCGGTGGCGGGCGGTCTCGTCGTTGATGAACCGGGCCAGCTCCGGCCAATCCTCGGTTTGCAGGATCGAGGCCACCACCGACTGCATCAACCAAGGGCGATACTGGCTCTGCGCATCCAGCTTGCGGTACCACGACCGGAGCTTGTTCGAAAGCACGCCCCGCTGCTCGTCGGTCAGATCGATCGGCGAACCCTGGCCGGGCATTAGTCCGGCGTAGGCCGCGAGCGCGGGGATCATCAGTTCGGCCGGCTCCTCAATCTGTTCCAACTGCGCCTCGAGACGCGGCCAGATGTCGGCGACCAACGCGGAGTCCGAGACCCCGACCTCCGCGAGCTGCCCCATCAGCGTCAGCAGCGTCAACTCCGGCCAATCGTCTTCGAATAGCGTCGCGGCGTGCGTGTAGAGTTCGGGGCTGATCTGGGTCTCTTGGAACGCCCCCATCATCACCCCCAGCGCGAGCACGGCGGGTTCGTCGCGGTGGGTTTCGAGCAGTTCGCCCGAGAACATCACTCCGCCGTGAGCGTCCGGCGGCAGATCGATCATCACCGCCGCCAGCCGGACCCCGCGCTGCTCCAGCCCCGCGACGATCCGTTGCCGGGCCGCGTCGTCGGACTCATAAGCGATCCCCCGCAGGTGCGCGATCGCCAGGTCGTGGGCATCGGTCCACGAAGTCGGCGGCTGGATAAACACGCCCACCCCGCCCCGCCCGGCGAAGCCGATGTGCTGCTGCTGAGTGCGGTAGCTGGTCGCGCGGTAGTTCGCCCACTGCTGACGGAGCAGCGTTAATGATTCGGCGGGGAGCATCCGCTGAAACATGGTGGTGTACTGTGCGAATGGGTTCTGCGCCGGGGTCTGGACCCCGGGCGGTTCACGATCGATGTCCACCACCGCGATGAAGGCGTCCGACGCGGCCTGGGTCTGGAACAGTTCGCGGAGCGCGACGCCGTGGAGGTAAGCCAAGCGGTAGTCGTCGGGGTGGGCCGTGACACGGGACCCGAGGAAATCCGCGGCGATCTCCCACTCGTTCTGGGACATCAGCGCGTTGGCGAAATCGATCATCTCCGAGACGTCTTGTGACGTCGGGGCGGTATCGTTAAACAGGTCCACGGCCTCGCTGGTCTGGCCCAGCTCGATACTGAGGATCGCGAGCTGGCGGCGGATCCGGCCCGACGAGTCCAGCGGCAGGGCCCGCCGCAGGGTGCCGACCGCTTGTTCGAGTTCGCCGGCCTGCTGCTCCACCCGGGCGATCGTCAACAACAGGTCGAGGTCTTCGGGCTGTACGCGGGCGGCCTCCATCAGCGCGGCCCGGCGTTCTTCGTAGCGGTCCAACACGCGGTAGAGCTCGGCCAGCGCGAGGTAGGGTTCCACGCTCCGCCGGTCCTGATCCCGCCGGAGTTCCAGGCGACGGATCAGCCGGTCGCTGCCGTCGGAAAAACGGGTCAATTCCGCGAGCTTACGTACCCAGCTCAGCTTCGCGGCGGTCGAATCGGCGGCGTCATAAAGCTTCCACACCACCCGGACCGCGTCGGCCTCGCGTCCCTCCTGGGCGTAGGTGTCGGCGAGCTTCGACGCGATCGACACGTCGTCGGGGAAGCGCCGACCGGCGTCCTCGAGCACCTTGAGTGCCACCTCGTTCTGCCCGTCCGCCGAGAGCAACGCCGCTTGCCGCAGCCAGGGCGAGATGCTCCCGGGCGAGGCCTGCTTCCAGCGTTCGATCCAGGCCAGCGCATCTTCGAGACGGAAGTCCCGGGCGTAGAGGTCGATAAGTTCGCGGACCAGCGCCGAGCGCATCCCGCCGGGCCGTTCGACCAGTGGCAGCAGCGCGTCGGCGGCAAGAGCGTACTGCCCGCGGTCCGCGAGGAGGCCTGCCTTGGCGTAAATCAGGGTTTCGGGAGCGGGATCCCGATCGAGGCCACGGGCCAGCACGGCATCGGCGGCGGGGCTGTCGCCGCGGGCTTCGTAAAGCGTGGCCAGCAGCCAGACCTCGCCGTCCGTCGGCGGGGTGTCGCTTTCCGCGGCGGCGGAGAGTTCGCGGATCAGCGCGTCGTCCTGTTTGGCCGAGCGCGCCAGGCGGGCGGCGGTGTCCACGGCCCGGCCGAGCGCTTCGCCGCCGGCCGTGGACCGGAGCCAGGGCCTCAGCCACGCCACCGCCGGCTCGGGCTCCCCGCCGCGGAGCGAAACCTCGGCGAGCGCACCGAGCACTTCGGCGTCCTCCGCGAAATCTTCGACGCGATCGAGCAGCACCGCCTGGGCCGTCTCGGCTTCTCCGCGCGACGACAACGCCCGGGCCGCGCCCAGCAGTTCGCCACGGTCTTGCGTCTCGAGCGCGGTGTCACGCCAGATCGCGATCGCCTGGTCTTTCTGATCGACCCGGTAAAGCAGCTCGGCGAGGGCCTGCTGCGCCGCGGGCTCTTCGGGGTGGCTGTCCACGTACCCGCGCAGGATCGCCTCGGCGGGGCCGTCCAATTCGAAACGCTCCAGGGTGCGGGTCGCGCGGATCGCCGACGACAGCGAGCCGTCGGACTGCTCGACGAAGACCCGGACCTGCGCTACCGCGTCTTCGGGCCGCTCCGCCTGGTGGTAGAGCGACGCGAGGCGGAGGCGGAGGTCGCCGTCGCCGGGGCGGTCGGTCAAGAGGGCCTCGATCAGATCGATGGCGGGCTGGGTCTGGCCGGCGTCGGCGAGCACGTCGGCGAAGGCGCGGCGGAGTTCGCGGTCGCCCGGGGCGCGTTCGAGCAGGGCCCGCCACTGCGCGATCGCGGCATCGGTCTGGCCGAGTTCGCTCAGGACCCGCGCACGGCGGCGGGCGATCTCGATCCGTTCAGGATGCTGCTCGGTGAGGGCGGTCAGACGCTGAGAGAAGGCTTCGAGCTCCTGATCGCGGCGGTAGACCTGCTCGATCTGCGAGAGGACCTGTCGCTCGAGCCAGCCCCCGCTGCCGACCTGGATCAGGGCGTGTTCGTAGGTTTTCAGGGCGGCGTCTTTCCGCCCGGCTTGCTGCAAGATGTCGCCGCGCCAGAGCTGACGGCCGACTTTTTTCTGCGGGTCGGCGGTGCGTTCGATCAGGCGGCCGAGGATCTCCAGCGCCGGGTCGAACAGGCCCTCTTCGACGTGGACCACGATGAGGTTTTCGTAGAGTTCGGGGTCGTCGGGACGCTGCTCGAGCAGCTGGGCCCAGGCGGCGAGACCTTCCGCGCGCCGGCCGGTCCGGACCAGCAGACGGCCACGCAGCTCGGCGGCGTCGGCGGCCAGATCCGGATCGGGGTCGGCCGCCAGCGCCGCGTCCAGGTCAGACAGCGCGGTATCGAAATCGAGGGTGGCCGCCTCGATCTGGGCCTTGAAGAACCAGGCCGCCGCGTTGCCCGGGTGGCGCTCGAGGGTGTCGCGGAAGACGCGCAGCGCTTGCACGTTGCGGCCTTCACGGGCGAAGTAGAAGCCGAGAATCAACTGGTCGGCGGGCTCGCCGGCTTCGGCCTGCCGCTCCAGAAATTGCTCCAACTCCTCGTCGGAGCGCTCCGCGAGCCAGGAATCACAGAACCGGTCGAAGATCAGGCCCGGCTGCGGCGAGCGGCGCAGGGCCTGGTGGTACCGCCCCGTCTTGGCCGGGAGCTGATCCGGCGAGGTGATGGCGTCGGCCGTTGAAACCGGAGCCGGCGTTTCTCCCGGCTGAGCACCCGCGGACAGGGCCAGCCCCCCGGACGCCATCAGGACAACGCCGACCACAGAACCGTATACGGAGCGGTAACTCATAAGATCAAGGTTCTCAAACCGGAGGAAAAACGCACGAACCGAAGCGGGTGAGGACGCAATCATCATATCCGCAGATATTTACCGGAGGAAGCAGAAACCACGGCTGAGTCCCCAGATATGCGAATCCCACCCGCGCATCTTAGCCAAGCGAGTCAACCATATTTCGCGCGCCGCCACCGGTGAGTCCGACCCCAGATGGATTTGTTAAGACACTCATTTTTGGTTGGTGCGAAAACGAAGCCTGCTGATCCGCGTCGCCCAAGCAGGCAGGGTCACGGTGCGGGCGGCGGGTACCCCTCGGGGTGGGCTTGAAACCACCGCCAAGCGTCGGCCACCATCGTTTGCACGTCCGTCACCCGGGCGTGCCAACCCAGTTCCTGCTGGATCTTCTGGGGGTCGGCGTAGAGGGACGGCGGATCGCCGGGGCGGCGGTCCCCGATTTCAACGGTGAAGTCGCGGCCGGTGACGTGCTTGACCGCGTCGACGATTTCGCGGACCGACATGCCGTTGCCGATCCCCAGGTTGTAGAAGCGCTGGTCGCCGGGCTCAAGGGCCGCCATGACCACCGCGTGGGCATCCACGAGGTCCGAGACGTGGACGTAGTCGCGGATACAGGTGCCGTCGGGCGTGGGGTAGTCGGTGCCGAAGATGGTGGCTTTGTCGCGTTTGCCCAGCGCGGTCTGGAGGAGGACGGGGATCAGGTGGGTTTCGGGGTCGTGGTCCTCCCCGATGCGTCCGTCGGGGTCCGAGCCGGCGACGTTGAAGTAGCGTAGCGCGGCGAAGGCGAAACGGGGGTCGGCGGCGGCGTGGTCGCGGAGGATGTGCTCGACCATGAGCTTGGACATGCCGTAGGGGTTGATGGGCTTCTGGGGCGTCTGCTCGGTGATGGGCATTCGGTCCGGCTCGCCGTAGGTCGCCGCGGTAGAGGAGTGCACGATCTTGCGGACGCCGGCGGCGGCCATCGCGCGCAGCAGCGAGAGGACCCCCGCGGTGTTGTTCTGGTAGTAGCCCAACGGCTCGGAGACCGACTCCCCCACGTAAGTCAGCGCCGCGAAGTTCATGACGCAGTCGATCTCGTGGCCTCGGAGCACTTCCACGAGACGGTCGGTCTCGAGCAGGTTCGCTTCCACGAAAGGAATCTCCTCGGGGACGGCAACCCGGTGCCCGCGGAAAAGGTTGTCCACCACCACCACCCCGTGGCCGTCGGCGAGAAGGCGGATGACGGCGTGGGATCCGATATAGCCTGCGCCGCCGGTGACGAGTACGTTCATGTTGCGTGGTATCCGAAAGAGACGAAATACGGTGGGACGCCGCGGCACCGAGCGCCGAGCATGATGAAACAGAGATCATAACGTGAAGCCTCGGCAGGCTGCCGGGGCGGTCGGTGCGGCGGGCCATGGGTTCACTTTTTATTTACTTCTTGGACCTGCCGCCCGGCGGCGTTTCGCGTCGTTGACGCAGGTTGATGGGCGTAAAACTCAAGGCCTTCCCCAGACGGAGGCTCTCTATCGCACCCCTCTAGCCCGTCTTCGCACTCCCCCCTCTTATCCCCACTCCAACCCCTTTTGGCCCTGCCCTTCTGCCCCCCTTGGCCTTCCTTGGCGTCTCCGCGGCTTCGTAATAAAACCCGCACGTCGGAAACCCAGCCCCGATCCGCAATCTGTCAAAGCGCGAGCCGACGCCTCCCGCCCGCCGCGCCGTGGCCGGCGTCACGCGAACAAGTCTGCGGACCCAGCGTCCGCGGGCCGTCCAACCCCCGACCAATGATGCCTAGCCCGACCCCGAGAGTCCCCCGGCAGGGTGGCGTCCCGAGCATCGCCACGTCCACGCCATCGTCAGCCCCATTCACCCGGCGATCTTGCAACACCATGATGTCTGCTTGTTAATTGTCGAGCCAAGAAAACAAACTTGATGCACGCTCGCAGTTTCGGCGCTCTGAATCATCCTTGGCTTGGCCTGGAGGTTTGAGTACCCCCCGCCCGCTCCACCACAGCAGTCAAGCTCGTAGGTTCGGTGAGATATAGCGAACCATGAAGGTCCGCGAAAGTCGTCGGTTCGATAATCGCAATCACCTCACGATTCGCCTGTTTGGGCGGTAGCTTTATGCGAGCCCATCGTTTCAGTAAAAAATCCAAGAGCAGTGGTTACGTCTTGGCCATGTTACGCAGCACCGTATGGAGGATGCCGCCGTTGCGGTAGTAGTCGACTTCGACGGGGGTGTCGATGCGGCAGAGGACGTCGAAGGTGATCGCTTCACGGCCGGAGCCTTCCGGGGGGGTGGCGGTGACGGTGAGGGTTTGGCGGGGGGTGACGTCGTCGGTGACGGGGATGGAGAAGGTTTCTTCGCCGGTGAGCCCCAAGCTGTCGGCGTCCTGGCCGTCGGCGAAGGTGAGGGGCAGAACCCCCATGCCGACGAGGTTGGAGCGGTGGATGCGTTCGAAGCTCTTGGCGAGGACGGCCTTGACGTTGAGGAGAAAGGTACCCTTGGCAGCCCAGTCGCGGGAGGATCCCATGCCATAGTCGACGCCGGCGAGGACGACGAGCGGGGTGCCCCCGGAAGGCGTGGCTTTGTAGTTCTGGACGGCGTCGTAGATGTAGCGGACCGGAGCCTCGCCGGCGCCGGTGGCGGGGCAGCCGTCAGGGAGCGGGGAGAAGGCCTCTTCCGGGGGCTTGCCGGAGAAGTCCACGGTGAAGCCGCCCTCGGTACCGGGGGCGAGCTGGTTCTTGACGCGGATATTGGCGAAGGTGCCGCGGGTCATGACGCGGTCGTTGCCGCGGCGGGAGCCGAAGGAGTTGTACATGGATTTGGGCACGCCGTGGGCGTCGAGGTAGTCGGCGGCGGGGGTGCCGGTCTTGATCGCGCCGGCGGGGCTGATGTGGTCGGTAGTGACCGAGTCGCCGAGCTTGGCGAGGCAGCGGGCACCCTCGATCGGCCGGATCGGCTCGGCCTCCGGGGAGAGGCCCTCGAAGAACGGGGGCTCCTGAATATAGGTCGAGGCGTCGGACCAGTCGTAGAGGTTGCCGGTGGCGGCGTCGATGGACTGCCAGTCGTCGGGGCCCTTGAAGACGTCGGCGTATTGCTCGGTGAACTGGTCCCGGGTGACGCAGGCGGCGACCAGGTCGTCGACCTCCTGCTGGGTCGGCCAGATGTCTTTGAGAAAGACGTCCCGGCCGTCCTTGTCCTGAGCGATCGGGTCGTTTTGCAGATCGATGTTGACGGTGCCGGCGATGGCGTAGGCGACGACCAGGGGCGGCGACGCGAGGTAGTTGGCCTTGAGGTCGGGGCCGATACGGCCCTCGAAGTTGCGGTTGCCCGAGAGCACGGAGGTGGCGATCAGGTCGTGCTGGTTGACGGCTTTGGAGATGGGGTCGGGCAGCGGGCCGGAATTGCCGATGCAGGTGGTGCAGCCGTAGCCGACGGTGTGGAAGCCCAGGGCTTCGAGGTCGCCGGTGAGGCCGGCTTTTTCGTAGTACTCGGTGACGACTTTGCTGCCCGGGGCGAGGGAGGTTTTGACCCAGGGTTTACGCGTTAAGCCGCGAGCGGCGGCCTTGCGGGCGACCAGGCCGGCGGCGAGCATCACGTCGGGGTTGGAGGTGTTGGTGCAACTGGTAATGGCGGCGATGGCGACGTGGCCGTCGGTGAAGGTGAAGGTTTGGCCGTCGTAGGTGACTTCGGCGGACTTGGGCTGGGGTGTATTTAAGGTGGCAGGGCCCACCGAGCCGACATCGGCGGGCTTTAGGTTGGGGCTACGGTCGACGTCGGAGTCGGTGGCGACTTCGCGGACGCTGGCGAGCAGCTTGTCCCAGGCGGGTTTCATATCGCTCAGGTCGATGCGGTCCTGCGGGCGCTTGGGGCCGGCGAGGGCGGGCTCGACGGTGGCCATGTCGAGTTCGAGTTCGTCGGTATAGGCGATGGGGTAGTCGTCGTTGCGCCACAGGCCGTTGGCCTTGCTGTACTGCTCGACGGTCTCGATCCATTGCGGGTCACGGCCGGTGAGTTCGAGGTACCGGGTGGTCTGGTCGTCGACGGGGAAGAAGCCCATGGTCGCGCCGTATTCGGGGGCCATGTTGGCGATGGTCGCGCGGTTGGCCAGGGGCATGGTGGCGAGGCCCGGGCCGTGGAACTCGACGAACTTGCCGACGACGCCGCCGGGGTGGTTGCGGAGCATCTCGGTGATCCGCAGGACCAGGTCGGTGGCGGTGACGCCTTCCTTAAGCTTTCCGGTGAGCTTCACGCCGACGACTTCGGGGATGAGCATATAGATCGGCTGGCCGAGCATCACGGCCTCGGCCTCGATGCCGCCCACGCCCCAGCCGACGACGCCCAGGCCGTTGATCATGGTGGTGTGCGAGTCGGTGCCGACCAGCGAATCGGGGTAGAGCACGCCGTCTTTTTCCCAAGCGACTTTCGCGAGGTATTCGAGGTTGACCTGGTGGACGATGCCGGTGGCGGGCGGGACGACCCGGAAGTTGTCGAAGGCCTGCTGCCCCCACTTCAAGAATTCGTAGCGCTCGTTGTTGCGCTCGAACTCTTTTTCCATGTTGACGGTCAGGGCCATGCCGTGGGCAAACGCGTCGACCTGCACCGAGTGGTCGATGACCAGGTCGCAGGGCACGAGGGGGTTGACCTTGGTGGCATCCGCTTCGTTGCCGGTCATCCGCACGATGCCGGCCCGCATCGCGGCGAGGTCGACGACCGCGGGCACGCCCGTGAAGTCTTGCAGCACGACCCGGCCGGGCATGAACGGGATCTCGGTCTCGCCGACGTTCTTCGCGTCGTAGGCGGCGAGGGCTTTAACGTGCTCTTCGGTGTAGACGTACCCGTCGACGTTGCGGAGCACCGCTTCGAGCAGGACCTTGATCGAATAGGGCAGCGTGTCGATGTTGCCCCGCCCCGGGAGGATGCCACGCAGGGCGCTGAGCTGGTAGAACACCTTCTCCCCCAGCGGGGTCTGGAGCGTGGCACGGGCTTTGAACGGATCGAGGGGAGCGGTCATGGGGGTCCTTCGCGGGGTTTCAAGGCAATCCATGCAATAGTAGCACGAAGCCCGCAGGGTTTGAGCACCGGGGCGCGGGGGCACGGCAGCGGGTCAGTAACCCGGGCCGAGCAGATCGACCTGCCCGGCGGGCCAATCGGCGTCGGCGGGGTAGAGCATGACGGCCTGGTCGGTGAAGGGGTTGGCGTCGGGTTCGGTGGGGTGAGCGGAATTGACAAAGCGGTTGGTCACGACCCGGGCGCCGAGCTTTTCGTAGAAGCCTTTCGCCGGCCCGGTCTGGAAGAGGCTGACCGACCCGGGGTGCTGGCGGACCCGGTCGAACACGGCGCGGACGACGTGAACGCCCAGGCCCAGACCGCGGGCCTCGGGCGCGGTGGCCACGTCGAGCAGGCCGTAGACGAATCGCGGGCCCCGGGGGGTATTGATCTCGCGGCTGAGCGTGGCGGCGTTGGCCAGCCAGCGCCCCTCGGCGTCGCGCACGGCGAAGCGCCGCGGCGCGTCGGCCGATCCCAGCGGGCCCGGCACCACCGACGCCGGGTCGTTGCCCCGGCCCCGCCACACCGGCCGCTTCTTTTCCATCACCGCCTCGAGCGTCCGCCCGTCTTTCGGGAACGCCCGGTGGTGCAGCACGCACGCGGCGTAGAAGTCTGCCTCGGCCATCTGGCCCGCCGTCCAGGATTCGATCTTCGGTACCGTGTCCATACAATCCTTCTTCCGCATGTCCGCCTGCCCGCCCCCCTCTACCGCCCCGCCCCGCACGCCCGGCCCCCGCCGGCCGGTGGTCATTCTCGGCCCGACCGCGGGGGGCAAGTCCGACCTCGCCGCGGCCCTCGCGGCCCAGTGTAACGGCCCGGTCCTCGGGGCCGACTCGATGCAGGTCTACCGCCACCTCGACGCGGGCACCGCCAAGCCCCCCCCCACGCTGCGCGACCGCGTGCCGCATTACCTGATCGACATCGTCGAACCGACCGAGCGCTTCACCGTACACGACTGGCTCCGCCGGGCCGACCGCCTGATCGAACAGACGCTCGCGGACGGCCAAACCCCCGTCATCGTCGGCGGCACCAACCTCTATCTCAAAGCCCTGCTCGAAGGGTTGTTCGACGGCCCCGGGCAGGACGCCGCGTTCCGGGAAACCTTGGCCGGCCTGCCCGGCGACGAGCTGCACGCCCGCCTCCAGCAGATCGACCCCCCCGCCGCCGCCCGGATCGCCCCCGCGGATCGGCAGCGCCTGACCCGCGCCCTCGAAGTCTTCCACCTGACCGGTCGGCCCATCAGCACCCTGCAAAAAGAGTGGGCCAACACCCCGCCCGCGGCCTACCGCCACGCCCCGGTCCTGCTCGGCCTCCGCTGGGCCGTCGACGACCTCAACCCACGGATCAACCTCCGCGTCAAAGCGATGTTCTACCCCGAACGGGTCGCCCCGGAGCTGGCCCGGGACGTGTGCATCCACGGCGAATCCCTGCCCGACGAGGTCCGCCGGCTGGTCGAAACCGGGCGCCTCGTCCCGGGCACACAGGCCGCCGAAGCGCTCGGCTACAAGCAGGTGTTAGCCGCGACCTACCCCCGCGCATTCCCGGAGGCCGCCGACCCGCTGATCCAAAACCTCGGCGACGCGTTCGAGCGCACCAAGATCCTCACCCGCCGCTTCGCCAAGCAGCAGCGCACCTGGCTCAAACGCTTCCGCGGCGTCCACTGGATCGACCTGCCCACCACAGAAAAACAAGCCCCGCTCGCTACGGCCCTGGCAAACCTGCATGCACCGGATCGCTAAACAGGGTGGCCGAGCCGTATCGCGCGACGTCGGGCACAGGCGGGTGGGTCATACGCACCCCGTTGTTCGGCGGTAAGGCTTCGACCGGTTTCGCCCGGACCGGTCACTGGGCCGGACGGTAGCGCTGAGCACAATCCTCCCGCCACGCCGCGGTAAACGCCGGCCAGTCGGTCTCCAGCACCGCTCCGAGGTGCGGCCCCAGATCGGTCGAACCCGCTTGCGGCAAGCCGCTTGGGTTTTTCAAAACCCTGATAAATCATCAGTTAGTAAACCGTCTTGACAAGTCGATACCGGAGTGCTCAAGTGTCACGTCTCTCACGGGTCGATTGGATGCTGGCCGGGAACCTCGGCTAGGCTTAACGAACCCCCCGGGTGCGGCCGGCGTAATCCGCCCGTAGGTCTGGGGGGAAAGATTGCATTGCCGCCCGTATGTGAAACGAATTTTTATGGCCAAGAAAAAGCCTGCGGGCTCGACAACCCGGAAGAAAAGCCCCCGTCCACCCAGAAACGCCGCCGCGGCCGACACCCAGGGCAAGCACCTGGTCATCGTCGAATCCCCGACCAAAGCCAAGACGATTAATAAGTACCTGGGCAACGAATACGTCGTGATGGCCAGCGTCGGCCACATCCGCGACCTGCCCCCCCGGAACCCTAAAGGGGTCAAGTCTCCCGTTCCCGGAGTGGACCTGGAGAACCGGTTCGAGCCGACCTACGAGGTCATGGCCGACTCGAAGAAGACCGTCGGCGAGCTCAAACGGGCCGCGAAGAAAGCCGCCGACGTTTGGTTCGCCACCGACCTGGACCGCGAGGGCGAAGCGATCGCGTGGCACGTCGCCCACGCGCTGGACTACCCCGTCGCGGAGGCCAAGCGGGTGGTCTTCAACGCGATCACCAAGGCAGAGATCCAGCGGGCCTTCGACAAGCCCCGGCCGCTGGAAATCAACCGCGTCGACGCGCAGCAGGCCCGGCGGATCCTAGACCGGATCGTCGGGTATCAAGTCAGCCCGCTGCTCTGGAAGAAGGTCGCCGGGGGGCTCTCGGCGGGCCGGGTGCAATCCGTGGCGACCCGTTTGGTGGTCGAGCGCGAGCGGGAGATCGATGCGTTCTTGCCCGACGAATACTGGAAGATCACCGGGCTGTTCACCCCGGAACTCGACCGCGGCGATTTCCTCGGCCGAGCGTGGCGTGACTTCGTCCGCGTCGGCGAAGACGAAAACGACCGGACCGTGAAAGACCAGAACGCCTGGCTGTCGGACCACGGCTGCATCAAGGCCGAGCTCACCGAATACCTCGGCCAGAAGTTCCGCGCCGACGACCGCGACACCGCCCTGGCCGCCGCCGAGGCGCTGGGCTTCGTCCTGGACCAGGCGGTCGAAACCGACGACGAAAAGGCCAAAGGCCCGGCCCGATCCCGGGTCACCTTCCTGGGCCAGCCCGGTGCCGCCGACGGGTTCTCGATCACCGACATCGCGACCAAGCGGACCCAGTCCCGCCCCGCCCCGCCGTTTATCACCTCGACCCTCCAGCAGCAGGCCTCGACCCGGCTGGGGTTCAACCTCCGCCGCACCATGCGCGTCGCCCAACAGCTCTACGAAGGCATCGACCTCAAGGGCGCCCGCGGGCAGACCGGCCTGATCACCTACATGCGGACCGACTCGACGCACCTGTCGCAGGAAGCCCTCGGCAGCCTCCGCGACTTCATCGCCCATAAGCACGGCGACAACTACCTCCCCGAAAAACCCAACTTTTACAAATCGTCGAACAAAGACGCCCAGGAAGCCCACGAGGCCGTCCGGCCCACCGACGTCACGATCACCCCCAACGAGATCCGCACCAAGCTCAACGACGAGCAGTTCCGGCTCTACGATCTGATCTGGCGGCGCACCGTCGCCTGCCAGATGACCCCCGCCCAGTGGGACGCGACGTCGATCCTCATCCGACCCGCCGCCGTCGACGCCGTCTTCAAAGCCACCGGCCGCACCCTCGTCTTCGACGGCTTCCTCAAAGTCATGGGCCTGCCGAAATCCGACGACGTCCTGCTCCCCCGGCTCGAAGACGACCAGCCCCTCGCGGCCCTCGACCTCGACCCCACCCAGCACTTCACCAGCCCCCCCGCCCGCTTCACCGAAGCGTCGCTCCAGAAAAAGCTCGAGGAAGAAGGCATCGGCCGGCCGTCGACCTACGCCGCGATCATCTCCACCATCCAGGACCGGAAATACGTCGAGCCCCTCTCGCCCCGCGACAAACGCCTCAAGGCCACCGACATGGGCATGGTCGTCACCGACAAGCTCATCGAAGCCTTCCCCACCATCATGGACGTCGGCTACACCCGCGAGATGGAGGCCCACCTCGACGAGATCGAATCCGATAACAAGGACTGGCGCGACACGCTGACCGAGTTCTACGACCCCTTCAAAGAAAAACTCGACCGTGCGCACGAAACCATGACCCACGCCAAGGCGGCCAGCGAACCCGCCCCGCACACCTGCCCCAAGTGCGGCAGCCCGACCGAGTACCGCTTCGGACGCAACGGCCGGTTCCTCTCCTGCACCGCCTTCAACGTCCCGCCCGCCGAAGTCAAACCCGAGGGGCACAACCCGCCAGAGTCCGGCGGCCCGTGGTGGCTCCACAAGGCCAAAGGCAAGGCCCGGCCGAAGGTCCTCAGCGAGAACGGCCAGGAAAAAATCCTCTGGTCCAAGCTCACCAAAGACGACAAGACCGCCTTCCAGGCCCTCAGCGACGCCATGCCCGAGCCCTGCAAATACGCCGCGCCCATCGACGCAGAGGGCAACCCGGTGGAGCCCGAACTCACCGACGTCCTCTGCCCCGAGGACGGCCGGCCCATGATCCGCCGCACCGGCCGGTTCGGCCCGTTCCTCGCCTCGTCGAACTACCCCGAGGTCCAGTACATCCTCAAGCTCGACCCGAAAAAAGGCCACGTCGTCCTCCCCAAAGCCCCGCCGATGACCACCGACATCGTCTGCCCGACCTGCGGGGCCGAAACCGGTGCGACGCTCTACACCCGGGACTCGAAACGCGGGCTCTGGCTCTCCTGCTCCCGGTTCCCCAAATGCCGCGGACGCGTCGGCTTCGGCAAGCTCGAAGAGGACGTCCAGGCCGACCTCGAAAAACGCTGGACCCAGCACCTCAAAGACAACCCGATCCCCGAGATCCAGACGACCTCCGGCCACGTCATCACCGAGGACGAGGAGTACCACCCCGTCGTCGCCTCCGCCGACCCCGCGCCCGCCCTGGACGACGCCGCGGCCTGACCCACCGACCAACCCCCTGCCCCCCCGGGCTGACCTATGCCCCCTCACCCCCAACACTGGATCGTCGCGGGCGTCAGCGGCAGCGGGAAGACCACCCTCGGCCGGGCACTCGCGCAGCGCCTGGGCCTCCCATTCCTCGACGCCGACGACTTCCACCCCCCCGCCAACCTCCGCCGGATGAAGCGCGGCGTCCCCCTCACCGACCAGGACCGCGCCCCCTGGCTCGCCCGGCTCAACGGCCTGCTCCGCGGAGCAGCAGCCTCAACGCCTCCCGCCGCTGCCGCCGCGTCGTTATCCGAGACCACCCAACCCATCGACGCGGCGGAGCCCCCGCTTTCCGATGTCGAAACGGGCAAGCCCGCGGCGTCAAGCACGCTTCAAGGAGGAGCCTGTGGGGAACATTCCAGAGACGATGGCAGGGGCAAAACCGGGGGAGGTCTTACCCAATATCCCGGGGATGATTCCATAAGAACTTCCGAGACAACTTCCGGGGGTGGGGGTGGGGGATTGGTGTTGGCGTGTTCTGCCCTCAAGCGGGCGTACCGGGACCGCTTGGCCGAGGGGCTCGACCCGCCGCCGCGGTGGCTCTATCTGCACGCCGAGGCGGAAACCCTGCGGTCCCGGATGCGGCAGCGGGACCATTTCATGCCCCCCGCCCTGCTCCAGAGCCAGCTCGATACGCTCGAACCCCCCTCCCCCGCCGAGGCGTGGTGGCTCGACGCCGCGCGGCCGATCGATCAACTGGTCGAAGCCGCGCTCGCGGGGTCACGCAGGTAAGCCAGCCGCGGCGGGGTCGCCGTCGCCCGGGCCGGATCGTTCTCCGCGGTGCAGAGCACCCAGTGCTGTGGGGAGATTTCGTGCAGCGCCGCGTCCGGCCCGCCGTAGCGTGTCGGCGGGGGGAGCGTCGGATCGTGAGGCAGTACGCGGTACCCGGCCGGGAAGTCCTCGGGGATCGTCGCCCCGTCCATCACCGTGTCCAGCCGGTCCACCCGCCGGCCCAGCACGGGCATCGACTTGAGCAGCCCCCGCGTGTACGGGTGCATCGGTTGCTGGAAAAGCTCGCGCACGTTCGCCAGCTCGACCACCCGCCCGGCGAACATCACCGCGACCACGTCGGCGTTCTCCGCCACCACCCCCAGGTCGTGGGTAATCAGCAGCATCGCCATCCCCTTTTCCCGCTGGAGCTGGCGCAGCAGCTCGAGGATCTGCGCCTGGATCGTCACGTCCAACGCCGTCGTGGGCTCGTCGGCCAGCAGCAGCTCGGGCTGGCACGCCAGCGCCATGGCGATCATCACCCGCTGCCGCATCCCGCCCGAGAGCTGGTGCGGGTACTCCTTCATCCGCGACGACGGGTCGGCGATGCCCACGTCCCGCAGCGCCGCGGTCGCGATCGCCTCCGCCTCGGCCCGGCGGACCGGCCGGTGCAGCCGGACCGCCTCCATGATCTGCATCCCGATCGTGTACACCGGGTTGAGCGAGGTCATCGGCTCCTGAAAAATCATCGCGATCTGGTTCCCCCGCACCGCCCGCATCTCCGCCTCGGACCGCCCGAGCAGGTCCACCGCCCCGCCCCCCCCGTCTCGCCCGGCATCTCCCCCGCCGGGCCCCGTCTGAGCGGCCGCTTTACCATCGGCCTGCCCCCCGCGCCATTGGATCCGGCCGCGGTCGTACCGGCCCGGCGGCGTCGGGATCAGTTGCAGGATCGACATCGCCGACACCGATTTCCCCGACCCCGATTCGCCGACCACCGCCACCGTCTGCCCCGGATACACCGACAGGTTCACCCCGTCCACCGCCTGGGTCCGCCGGCCGCCGGCCCCGGGGAAACTCACGGACAGGTCTTCGATCTGCAAAAGCGGCTGGTGCATCGTGGTGGTCCATCGGTCGGCGGTGGCCGCGCGGGCTTACCCCGCCTTTTTCTGGGTATACGGGTCGATCGCGTCACGCAGCGACTCGCCGATCAGGTTGTAAGAGAACACGGTCAGGAAGATCGCCAGCCCCGGGTACAACGCGATCCACCACACGAAACCGCCCCCCGCCCCGACCGCCTGCGACAGCATCTGGCCCCACGACGGCTCGTCCACCAGCCCCAGCCCGAGGAAGCTCAGAAACGCTTCCAACAAGATCGCGCTGGCCACCCCGAACGACGCCGACACCAGCACCGGCGCGATCCCGTTGGGCAGCATATGCCGCAGCAGGATCGAGCCCAGCGGCAGCCCCGACGCCCGTGCCGCGGTGATGTAGTCCAATCGCCGCAGCCGGAGGAACTCGGCCCGCGTGAACCGGGCGTAGCCCGTCCAGCTCGTCAGCCCGATGATCACCATCATCAGGTACAGCATGTACGGCCCACGCTGGATAAACGCCACGATCGTCAGCAGCAAATACAACTGCGGGATCGCCTCGAAAATCTCCAACAGCCGCATCCCCAGCAAATCGATCCAGCCGGAAAAATAGCCCATCAGCCCCCCCAGCAGCACGCCGATCACCACCGCGATCCCCGTGGCGATGAACCCCACCGCCAGGGCGATACGACTCGCGTGGATCATCCGCGACGCCAGGTCTTCCCCATCCACCGTGGTCCCCATCCAGTGGGTCGACGACGGTGCCAAGTTCTTTGCCTCCGGGCGGTCCCGCTGCCGATCGCTCGGCGAGAAAGGGATCGGCGGACGCAGCACCCACTCAACCTGCCCCGCCCGCTCAGCCGCGCGGTAGCGGTCGTACACCACCGTCGCCGGCGGCTGCACGAACCACCACGCCGACACACCCACCACCACGGCCGCCAGCAACAACACCCCCAGCCGCCGGCCCAGCGACGCCCGCCGCCACACCAGCAGCCCCGGCAGCACCAACAGCGTCAGCACCAGCAGCGTCACGTCCGCCGGCCCCAGATGCTCCACCAGTGGGCTCGACACCGCCGCCGACCCGTCCTCCGTCCGCACCTTCCACAGATACGGGTGGCTGCTCGCCAGCCAGGGCCCAAACACCGCGAACACCGCGATCACCCCCAGCCACGCCAGCCCCACCACCGCCCCGGCCCGGCCGAACGTCCGCAGCACCACCCCCGCCAGGTAGCTCCGCCGCGGCCGCAAGGTTCCCTCCGCCCGAAGATCCCCCCCGTCTTCATCCCCCCGGCTCCCCCGGCTCTCCAAAGCCTCGCCCCCGTTCCCACCCGGTACCGCGCCGCTTCCCGTCTCCGGATCCGCCGGCCCCTCCGCCGCCGGGCCGGTCCCCGCGTGCTCGGCCGCGTCACGCAACTCGTCGGCCGGCCGCTCAGTCATAGCTCACCCGCGGGTCCGCGACGACGTAGCACAAATCCGCGATCAGGATGCACACCAACGAGATCAACCCCCCCAGCAGCGTCCCGGCCAGCACCAGCTCCCGGTCCCGCGCGTAGATCGCCTCGATCATGAGCTGGCCCATCCCGGGGATCGAAAAAATCTTCTCGACGATCAGCGAGCCCGCCAGCAAGCTCGGGATCAGCCCCGCCGCCACGGTAATCAGCGGCAGCAGCGAATTGCGAAACGCGTGCCGCCACAGCACCACCCGGCCCGATAGGCCCTTGGCCTTCGCGGTCCGCACAAAGTCCGCGTTGATGTTGTCCAGCACCGCCGACCGCATCAGCTTCGACAACACCGCGAACGACCCGTACGTCATACACACCACCGGGAGCACCAAATGCCACACCCGGTCGAGCAGCCACCCCCGCGCAAAGCCCGCGTCGTCCCACCGCGGCAGAAACGCCATCGACCCCGCGTCCGTCGAACTGAGCCCCCCGGTCGGGAACCAGTGCAGCCCCGGGTACTGCGCGTTCGCGAAGAAACCGATCAGCAGCACCCCCGCCCAGATCGTCGGCACCGACCACAACGCCATCAGCCCCGAACCCGACACCACGTCGAACGCCTTGCCCCGGTACCGCGCGGCGTAGGTCCCGGTCCAGATCGCCACCAGATACGCCAGCGGCGTCGTGATCGCGTTGAGCAGAAGCGTGATCGGCAACGCCTCGCCGTAGAGGTCCAGGACCGGCCGGCCCTTGGAAAAGCTCTCGCCCAGGTCCGGCGCCTTGAACCCGAAGCCGCCCAGCGTCTCGCCCTCGGCCGACGCCTCGGTGACAAACCCGATCGGGCTCACCCGGTTGAGCCAGCGCAGATACTGCACCGCCTTGGGCTGGTCCAGCCCGTACCGCCGATCGTAGTACTCGCGTAGCGCCTGGGCCTGGGCCGATTCGACCTCGCCCTCGCTGTTCAAGAGGTTCCCCCCCACCCCGCCCGGCGAGAGCGCCATCACGAAGAACACCACCGCGGTGATCCCCAGCAGCGTGGGCACCATCAGCAGCAGCCGTCGAAGGATATAGCTGAGCATGGGCGAGACCTGATCGGGGGGCAAACGGGGAAACAAACGGGACCGGGGGGCGGGGGTCACGCCGTGGCTCGGAACGGGCGACAGACGCTCAAAAGCCCGGGCGGCGGTAGGCTCCGGGCGGCTTCCGGAACGGCGCCGCGGCTAAGGCTGGAGCGCCTCGGGGACGAACCATTCGATCCGGTTGTTGAGCCCCTCGGTGACCCGCTGGATATTCTCGAAGCGGTCGTCGATCAGCCGGAGGGTCTGGCCGTAGAACATAAAGGTGTACGGCTGGTCTTCCCAGATGATCCGGTGCGCCTGCCGCCACAGCGCCATCCGCTGTTCTTCGTCGAGCGTCTCGCGGGCGCGATCGATCAGGGCGCTCAGCTCCGGGTTGATGTAGGCCATAAAGTTGTCGCCGCCCTTGTTGGCCTGCGATTGGTGGAAGGTTTGGCGGATGTCTTTCTCGACCGATCCGCCGCCCCAGCCGAGGATGATCGCGTCGAAATTCTGATCGTCGAGCCGTTCGACCATCACGCTGAACTCCAGCGGGTCGAGTTCGAGGACGACCCCGGCCCGGGCGTAGCTGTCCTTGAGATAAAGCACGATCCGGTCGTAGAGCGCACTGCCCGACGGGTAGGTGAGCTTGAACTGCAGGGGTTCTCCGGCGGCGTTCTCCAGGACGCCGTCCCCGTCGCGGTCTTCCCACCCGGCTTCACGCAGCAGCGCCCGGCCCCGCTCCAGATCGAACCCGCGGGCCCGCAGCGCCGGGTCGGCCTGAGGCGAACCGGGGGGGAACGGCCCCGAGGCGGGCTCGGCGAAACCCAGGAACAGGTCCTCGCACATCTGCTGCCGCTCGGTCAGGTACGTCATCGCCTCGCGGACCCGGCGGTCGGCAAACCGGCTCGGGCTCCCGTCACGCTGCCGCTGGTTCCACGCAATAAACCGGTACCCCGCCGGGACCCGGTTGTACGCGAACGCCTTGGACCGGGCCATGATCTCGGGGTCTTCGATCAGGCTCACGTACTGCTCGGGCTGGGCCGCGAAAATATCGATCTCGCCGTTGCGGAACGCCGTCAGGCGGGCCACGTCGTTGCTGATCTCGCGGTAGATCACCCGGTCCAACGCCGGGAGCGTACCCCAGTACCGCTCGTTGCGCACCAACTCGATCAACTTGCCCGGGGCCCACGCCTCGGGGTCCGGCATACGGTACGGGCCCGACCCCAGCGCCAACCCGGGCCGACGGTTGATCTCTTCGGGAGTGAACCGGCTGTAGAAATGTTTGGGCAGCACCGCTCGGCCGCCGGCGTGGGTCAGCGCCTGGAAGTGCGGCCGCTTGACCGTGAACCGGACCGTCAAGTCATCGACCGCTTCACACGACTTAAGGTTGTCGTAGAACTGCCGGGTCGACGGGGCGTTAATCTCGGGGTTGTTGAGCAGTTCCCAGGAAAACACCACGTCTTCCGCGGTCAGCGGGTGGCCGTCAGAGAACGTCACCCCCCGCCGGAGGTTAAACGTAATCGTCACCGCGGGGGGGCTGCCCGGCTCGTTGACGATGTCGTCGATGCGCCGACCCTCTTCGAGACGCTGCCGGACGTAGTCGTCCTGCGCCGCGGGCTCGCCGTCGGCGGGGAAGCCCGGCTCCGCCCGGGCCTCGTCGGCGGTCAACGGCTGGGCCCTTCGCTGATCGACATACGTCTGCCACGCGGCGGTGTGGTCGTCGATCTCCCACGACCGGGCGATCCAGGGCACGGTCTCGAGCGTCTCGGGGTCCCGGCCCACCAGCCCCTCGAACACGAAGCCGCCGATTCGGCTGGCGTAAAAGTCGGTGGACACCAGCGGGGTGATGCGGGCGACGTTGGTGCCGAACGCGTCGATGACGTCGCCGCCCTCGGCAAAGCCGGGCATCGCGCGGGCCGCGTCCAGCCGATCGAACGGGTCGTACCCCCCGTCGTCCGCCGGCCGCGTCCCCGCGGACGTGACCCCGCCGCGCTCGATCTGGTCGGTCAGGGCGAAGACCTCCTTGCGGGTCTGGGCCTGCTCGGTAATCAGTTGGCCGATCTGCGTCTCGATCGCCGCGACCTTGTCCCACTGCCGATCGAACATCTTCATCGCCAGCCACGTGCTGACGATCAGCACCACCAGCAGCGAGGCGAGCACAAAGTCTTTAAAGCCGAAGCGGTTTTCCATACGTGTCGGTCCCGTCGATCAATCCGTTGAAGCGAAACAAAAAGGGCGTCCCGGCCCTATGCACAGCGCACGCCACGCACCGGCCACCACCCTACCGCTGGCCCGACCGCCGGCGGGGGTCGAACCGGTCCCGCAAAGCGTCGCCCAGGAAATTGAGCGCCATCAGCGTCAGCCCCAGCAGGAGACAAGGGAACACCAATAACCACCAGTGTATCGGCGTGTCCGGGTTCGTCAGGGCTGGGAGCTCGCGCACCCCCTCGGACGCCAGGTTCCCCCAACTCGGCAGGGGCAGCCGGACCCCGATCCCCAGGAAACTTAAGAAAGACTCCTGCAAGATCGCCAACGGCACCGCGAGCGTCGCGTATACCACGATCACCCCCACAAGGTTCGGCAGCAGATGCCGGGTCAGCACCCGCACCGGGCCCATGCCCACCGCCCGCGTCGCCTCGATGAACGGCTGGCCGCGGAGGCTCAGCACCTGGCCCCGGACCACCCGCGACATGGTCAGCCAGCTCACCCCCCCGATCGCCACCAGCAGCGTCACGATCCCCGCCGCGTTGCCCGCGACCAGTTCCGACCCGCCGAGCACCCGGCGGGCAAACCACTGCATCCCCGGCTGCAGCGCGATCGCCACCATCACCACCAGCAGCACGTACGGCAGCCCGTAGAGCACATCCACCGTGCGCATCATCAGCGCGTCGGTCCGCCCGCCGACGTACCCCGACACCATGCCCCAGGTCACCCCGATCACCACCGCGATCGCCGCGGCGCTCAGCCCGATGCCCAGGCTGATCGCCCCGCCCAGCAGGCTCCGCCACAGCAGCGACCGCCCCAGCGCATCGGTGCCCAGCGGCTCGGCCAGGCTCGGCGCGGCGAGCACGTCCGCCACGTCCTCGGTCTGCTGCCGGTCGTACCGGGTCAGCGACCAGGGCAGCGTGGCGAAGCACGGCAGCGCAATCAAGAGCAACATGACCCCGCCGGCCCGGCCCGAAGACCACCGGCGGTTCGGCCGGTCGAGCGGAGGCGCTATGCCGAGGCGGGCGGTCGTCATCGCGGAAAAGTATACCCCGCGCCGCGACGGGCCCGCGCCCTGCGGCCGCCGCGCCCCGATTCAGCCCCAGACTTCCTCGTAGACCGCCGCACGGAACCCCACCGTGTGACGCCGATCGTCGGTCACCACCGGCCGCTTGATCAACTTCCCGTCCGCCGCCAAGAGTGCGACCGCCTCGGCCTCGTCCATCGCGTCCAGCCGGTCCTTCAGGTTGAGCGCCCGGTACGACTGGCCGGAGATGTTGAAGAGCTGCTTGAGCCCGTAGCGGCCGGCGTCGAGGATCGTGCGCAGCGCCGCGGCGGACGGCGGGTCGCGGGTAATATCGATCCATTCATAAGCCACGGCCTGCGCGTCGAGCCACTTACGGGCCCGGCGGCAGGTGTCGCATTTCATGTAGCCGTAGAAACGGATCGTGGGGGAGGTCGCGGCCATCGGGTTCAGCTCGGACGGGGGCGGACTCGGGCTCAGGGATCAGCGGCGGCGGTAGAGCCCGGTGTTCTTGATTTCGCCCAGGTGCTCGAAGTCGGGGTTCTGCTTGATCGTTTCGTTCACCGCCCGGACCAGCCCGGGGAAGTCGGGCTCGTTGATGTCGTCGAACACCACGACCCCGCCGGGCTGGACGTGGGGGCAGAAGTCGAGGATGTCTTGTTTCACCGTGTCGTAGTCGTGGCCGCCGTCGATCCAGAGCAACGCGATCGGGGCCCGCCAATCGGCACCGACGTCGTGGCTGAAGGCCTTGTGAAGCGTGGCGACCTCTTCGATGGCGAAGCGCTCCACGGTCTCGCGGAAGACGGCTTCGGAATCCTGGATCAGGGGGTCGATGCTCACGAGGTGCTTGCCCGTGCGGCGGGCCGCTTCGCTGAGCCAGGCGGTGGATTTGCCTTGAAAAGCCCCGATTTCGACAAGCTGCCCGTCGCCCGCCGGGGCGGTGTCGGCGAAATAAAAGAGCAGTTGGCACTGCCAGTCGGAGGTGTTGCCCGGGACCGCGCACAGCTCGGCGAAGCGGTCGGGGGCGATCGCCTCAAGGGCGTGGGCCTTGGCCTGGGCCAGGTGGCGGTACGACGGCGCGCGGCGGCGTTCGAGGCTGTCGAGGGTGCGCGCGGGCAGGCGGGTCAGGTTCCGGATCAGTCGGGTCAGCATGAGGGGCTCGGTTCGAGGACAAACGCCACGAGGGTCGCCCGCGGCAGCGCCGGGCGCTTGCCGACCCATTGCGACAGGCCGAAAGCGTACGGCGAAGTCATTTCCAGAGGGATACGGGAGACGGTGCGCATGCCGGCCGCCTCGAACTCGCGCTGCCAATGGGACAAGCGCCACTTGATGGTTTCGTCGAGGTTCGAGGCGTACTCGCCGTGGACGCGCGGCCAGAGGTGCCGCTGCCAGCTCGCCCGGGTGGCGCGGCGGGGGTTGTTGGTCTGCATGCCCGGATGGAATTTCTGGGGCTTGGCCTCGCGCTGGCCGGCGAGGCTGCGGGTGACGCCGCGGACCTCTTTTCTCACACGGTGGGGCAGGAACCCCACCCATTGAAACCCCTTCCACAGCGCGGTGGGGACGACGTGGATCATCCGGCCGCCGGGCTTGAGCAGCGAGCGGAGCACACGCGTGACCCGGATGCGGTCGGGGACGTGTTCCATGACCGAATGGGAGAAGACCAGGTCGGCGCAGCCGGGCGGCAGCGGCGGGCGCTCGGCATCGCCGGCGACCAGAAGCAGGTTCCCGCGGGTGCGCTCGGCGATGCGGTGGGGGTTGAGGTCGAAGCCGATGACGCGGGTGAACCGGTCGGCGAGCTGCCGGCTGACGTAGCCGTCGCCCGCACCCAGTTCCACGGCGGTGTGGACCGAGGCGAGGTCGAGCGCCGCAAACAGGGTGTCGAGCCCGCGCTGACGCTGGGCGTGGAGGTAGTCTTCACGGTCCGGCCAGTGCGCGAGGCGGTGCAGCGGGAGAAACAGGTTGCGCCAAGCTTGGGCCATAAGCTCAGCGATCTTACCAAATCCACCCCCCCGCCGACCCCGCCCGGCGGAGCCCACGGCCCGAGGGGTTCTTCTACAATCCCCGCCATGTCTGACTTCTGGTTCTTCGCGCGGCAGATGCTGCACTACCGCCGGCTGCTGGTGTGGGCGGGGGTGACGGCGCTGCTCGATGCGTTTAGCGCGTCGGCGGGGTTCGGGCTGCTGATGAGCGTGATCGACCTCTTGATCGGCGACGTGCAGAGCCTGCAGGAAGTCGCCCGCGGGTGGCTGGCCGGCGAACGGGTGCAGGGGTTTCTGGGCGGGGACTACTCGGCTTGGGCGGACCGGCTGCCCGACGACGGGTTCACCAGCTTCGCCCTGGTGCTCCTGATTATCCTGCCGCTGGCGGTGTTCGGCTCGGCGATGCGGTACACGCACCAGTCGCTGTCGATCACGGTGAGCCTGCGGACGGTCATGCGGATCCGGCAGCAGGCTTACTTCAAGATGCTGCACCTGCCGATCGAATCGACCGGGGACCTGGGCTCGGCGGACAGCCTCAGCCGGCTGATCGGCGACACCGCCCGGCTGGCGAAGGGGTTTTCCACACTGATGGGCAAGGCGGTGCGCGACCTATTGATGGGCGTCGCGTTCCTGACGCTAGCGGTGGTGGTCGATGCGTGGCTGACGCTGATCTTCCTGGCGGGGCTGCCGTTTATCGGGATCGTGGTGCGCAAGTTCGGGAAGCGGATCCGGCGGGCGACCAAGTACTCGCTGCGGGAGTACGCCCGGATGGTCGGCGCGGCGCAGGAGTCGATCCAGGCGCCGGCCGTGGTCCGGCTGCACAACGCCGAGGGGTACGAGCGGCGGCGGTTCAACACGATCAACCGCAACGTGCTCACGCAGGAGATGAAGGCCCGCACGGTCCGGGCGCTCAGCTCGCCGGTGATCGAACTGATCGCGCTGGTCGGGGTGATCGCGGTGTCGCTGGTCGCGGCGTGGTATGTCTTCAACGGCGGCGGGAACCCGACGGACATGGTCAAGGTGCTGATCCTGCTCGGCGCGGCGGGCGGGTCGATGAAGCCGCTGGCGAATCTGAACAACGATTTGCAAGAATCGGGGGCCGCGGCGACCCGGGTCAAAGAGGTGCTCGACGCCCCCAGCGAGCCGAACACCCGCGGGGAACGGCGGGCGGACCCGCGGCCCGACCTGGCCCGGCATCAGCGCGACCTGGTCTTCGAGGCGGTGTCGTACCGCTACCCCGGCAGCGACGAGCCGGCGATCGACGGGGTGGACCTGCGGATCGCGCACGGCGAGTCGGTCGCGATCGTGGGTACCAACGGGTCGGGCAAGTCGACGCTGCTGAACCTCGTGCCCCGGCTGACGACGCCGACGTCGGGCCGGGTGCTGATCGACGGGGTGGACCTGGCGGGGGTGTCGCTGCGGTCGCTGCGGAAGCAGCTCGGGGCGGTGACCCAGCACAGCGTGATGTTTGCCGGGACGATCGCCGACAACCTCGCTTACGGCCGGCGGGACACGCCGCGGCCCGCCATCGAGGCCGCGGCGAAGCTGGCGATGGCGGACGGCTTTGTCCGGGCGCTGCCCGACGGCTACGACACCGTGCTGGGCGAAGGCGGCGCGGGGCTGTCGGGCGGGCAGCGGCAGCGGCTGTGCATCGCCCGAGCGATCCTGCGCGACCCGGCGATCCTGATCCTGGACGAGGCGACGAGCCAGATCGACGCGGAGAACGAGGCGAAGATCACCGAGGCGATCCACGAAGCGCGGTCGGGGCGGACGACCCTGATCATCGCGCACCGGCTGAGCACCGTCGTGGAGTGCGACCGGATCGTGGTCATGGCCGACGGGAAGGTCGTGGACCAGGGGACGCACCACGAACTGCTCGAACGCTGCGGGATCTACCAGACGCTGGTGCAGACGCAGTTGACGGGGTGAAGCAACGGAAACCGAAGACGGAGGACGGGAGCGACGACGGGCGGCCGCGGCACGCCGCGCCGGGGACGCGGGGCTAAACGGAGCGGGGGTGGGTAGGGTATGGGGATGCCGACGGTTGGGATCATTGTGGGGTTGGTGCTCGCGGTGTGGATCAGCGTGTTCACGCTGTTCAACGACACGGTGATGCGGCAGTCGTTTATGACCGGGAACCTGATGCCGCCGTCGGTGTACGGGCCGGTGGTGCTGCTGGCGATCTTCGGGTGCGGGGTGGCGTGGCGGCGGGGCCGGGTGCGGGTCGGGCGGCGGGACCTGGTGGCGGTGGTGGTGATCGCGACGGCGGCGTGCTCGTGGCCGGGGACGAGCCTGATGCGGGTGTTCGTGAGTTCGACGGGGAACATCGCGAACCTGGCGAAGACGCAGGACCACTGGCGGTCCGCGGAGGTGTTGTCCTACGCCCCGCCGGGCACGCTCCTGGCGGACGGCGTGGACACGCCGGGGGTGACGGACACGCTGGTGGCGGGGGCGGACGACCCGGACGCGTATCGCCTGGCGAACGTGCCGTGGTCGGCGTGGTGGCCGGTGCTGCGGTTGTGGGGCGGGGTAGCGCTGCTGCTCGGGCTGGCGTCGGTGTGTCTGGGGGTGATCGTCCACCCGCAGTGGAGCCGTCACGAACGGCTGCCGTACCCGCTGGTGCGGTTTGTGGAAGAGCTTTCGCGGCCGCGCGGCGGGGCGTCTCGACTAAACGGCAGCCCGAACGAGGGCGGGCTCGACGCCGGGGCCGCGGACCGCGGGTGGCCGGACTCCGACGGCAGAGGTCGGCCCGGGGGTCGGCCGGGGGTGCTGCGGGACGCGCGGTTCTGGTGGGGGGTGGGGGTGGTGCTGTTGATCCACCTGCTCAACGGGCTGCGGGCCTGGCAGGTGGACCTGGTGCAGGTGCCGTTGGAATACGATTTTTCGTCGCTGCGGGTGCTGTTCCCGCACGCGGCGGAGGCGAACGGGGCGTTCCATCTGTTCCGCCCGACGGTGTACTTCAGCGTGGTGGCGTTCGTGTTTTTTATCCGGGGGGACGTGTCGTTCAGCGTGGGGATCTCGAATTTCGTGTGGGTCGCGCTGGGCGGGGTGTTTATCGCGCGGGGCGCGGAGTTGGGGAACCTGCCGTCGGAGACGGACAACGGGACGCTGCTGCGGGCCGGGGCGTACTTGGGGTTCACGCTGATGATTCTGTACCTGGGGCGTCGGCACTACGGGCGGGTGCTGGCAGGGGCGGCGGGGCTGCGGCGGGGCGACGCGGGGGAGCGGGCGGGGGTGTGGGCGGCGCGGGGGTTGGCGTTGACGCTGGCGGGGGCGGTGTGGCTGCTGGCGCGGTACGCGGGGCTGGACTGGCGGCTGGGGCTGATCACGGTGGGGGTGACGCTGGCGATCCTGCTGATCCTCGCGCGGCTGAGCGCGGAGACGGGGATGTTTTACCTCGAGCCGAACTGGGCCCCGCTGATCGTGCTCTCGGCGGCGCTGGGGTTCGAGGGTTTGGGGCCGGTGGCGTTTTTGACCGTGGCGCTGTTTTCGAACGTGGTGGTGGGCGTGCCGCGCGAGCCGCTGACGGGGTACGTGGTCAACGCGCTGCGGCTGGCCGAAGGCGTGGGCGGGTCGCGGCGGATCGGGCGGGTCGGGCTGGGGATGGGGGCGGTGGCGCTTGTGGCGCTCGGGCTGGCGGTGGTGGCGTCGCTGGTGCTGGTGCATACCCGGGGGCTGAGCCCGACCGAGGACTGGGCGAACCGGGTGCACCCGTCGCACCCGTTCAACGCGTTGGCGCGGCAGGTGTCGGACCTGGCGGCGGTGGGTGAACTCGAGGCGGTGGTGCGGGGGGTCGAGGCCGGGCATTTCGCGGCGGCGGTGCCCGACGGCGGGGCGCTCTTGTGGCTGGGGCTGGGGGTGGTGCTGGTGGCGGGGTGCGCGTTCGCCCGGCTGCGGCTGGCGTGGTGGCCGATCCACCCGGTGCTGTTTTTCATGCTCGGGTCGATCGCGGGGGTGAAGCTGGGGTGGTCGTTTTTGATCGGCTGGGCGCTGCGGCTGGCGGTGGTGCGGCTGGGCGGGACCCGGGCGTACCACGCGGCACTGCCCCTGGCGGTGGGGGCGATCGCGGGCGAGCTGCTCGCGGCGCTGGGGTGGCAGGCCTTCGGCACGGCGTATTACCTCGTGACCGGGCAGGCGGGCGGCGGGTACACGATCCTGCCGAACTGAACTGGAATAGCGCCACGCCCACGATCGACCGCCGGCTTCCTCGGCCGCGCGCGAGCCGTGGCGGACCTGCCTTTTGGATGATGCGTTTTACGTCTTGCCGACAGCGGACCGACCCCGCGTCTCAGTCCTCAATCCTGAGGTGGCCACCGATGTAAAAGGGTTTGTGAGGGGGATCCAGAGATCCACCGATCAGACGCGGGGGGGCGGCTTCCGCGAACGCTTTGCCCCGGGGCGACGCGGGTGTGGCCTCGGCGTGTTGCGTCGGCGGTTGAGGGGCTTAGAATGGGTGATTCGCCGAGACGTCGGCCGCGTGCCCGAGTGGACCAAGGGGGCGGATTGCAAATCCGCTTGCGTAAGCAGTCATGGGTTCGAATCCCATCGCGGCCTTTTCAAATACACGAACCGGAGACCGACCGCGTTCGCGGGATCGCGGACGGGGGTAAACAGCTACGGCGGGGAGGCTTAGCGGCGCGGCGTCAGCCGGCCGAGGATCTCGTCGGGCAGGGCGGGGGTCGCGCCGGGCTGGCCGGCAACGTAGGCCCCCAGGTGGTTCGCCAGGTTTAACGCAAACGGGAGCGGGTGGCCGAGCACGAGCGCCGCGAGGAGGCCGGCGGAGCAGGCGTCGCCCGCGCCGACGGTGTCGGCCCCATCGACGCGGGGATAGCTCACCGGCTCGCCCTCGAGCCAGCCTTCGGGCGTCAGGGCCGCGGTCCCCTCGGGGCCACGGGTCAAGATGAGCGCTCGCAGGCCGAAGCGGTCGACGAGAGCGGCGGCATCTTCCACGTCGGCGGCGGCGCAGACGGTGTCGAGTTCCTCGTCGTTGAGTTTGACCAGGTCCGCGGCGGTGCAGCCCGCGGTGAGGGTGTCGGGGTCGTAGAAGTCTTTGCCGTCCGAAGCCCGGAGGTTGACGTCGAAGAGCTTGATCGCGTCGGGCGCGGCGTCGAGGAAAGCCCGGATGGCGCGGCGGGCGTCGGGGTGGCGCTGGGCGAGCGTGCCGAAGGCCACCGCGGCACAGCGGGGGGCGAGCGCGGCGAGGCCGGGGGTGAACTCGAGCTGGTCCCAGGCGGACGGATCGGCGATGTGGAAGCGGTGGCTGCCGTCGTCTTTGATTTCGACTTCGACGCGGCCGGTGGGGTAGGTCGCGCGGCGCTGGAGGGTGTCGGCATCGAGGCCGAACTTCTGGACCTGCTCCAGGAGCTGCTGCCCCAGGTCGTCCTCGGCGATCCGGGAGACGACACACCCCGCCCCGCCGTGGGCCGCGAGGAGGCGGTGGGCGTGGACCGCGACGTTGAGCGGTGCCCCGCCCAGCCGCGGGGCGGAGGGGAAGACATCAAAGAGTGCTTCGCCCAGGCCGACGACGCAGGGCACGGGGGGGGATGAGTTCATGACGGGCTCGGCGGGGCAGGCGTTGGCCGCGGTATCGCCGCGGACGGGGTTGCGGGGTTGCGGGGTTGCGGGGTTCCAGGGCAAGGGGTACGGAGTTGAAAAGTTCCGGGGGTCTGAGGGGGGGATTCCGGGGGGTTAGTCCTTGTCGTCGTGGCGGTTGCGGGAATACTGGCCTTTGAAACGGTCGAAGACCAGGAGCGTACGGCGGGCGATGCCGGTCCAGCCGAAGGTGCGACGGGCGAAGCGGGCGCCCTCGACGGTGAGGGTGTCGCGGAGCCAGGGGTATTGCATCGGGAGGCTGAGCATGGCGGCGAACTCGGCGGGCCGCTTGGGGTCGGCGACCAGGGCGTGCTTGCCGAACTCGACCTGCTCGTAGAGCCCGCCGTGGGTGGTCAGGACGGTGGCGGTGCCGCAGGCCATCGCCTCGACCGCGGTCATCCCGAAGGGCTCGTACCGCGAGGGCAGGGCGAAGATCCCCGGGGCCCGGTAGTGGTCGGCCAGGTCGTCGTCGGCGATGTAGCCGAGCCATTTGATCGACCGGCCAACGCCGGCTTCTTGCGCGGTTTTTTTCCACTTGGCCAAGAGCTTCTGGTCCTGGGCGGAGTTGGCCCCGGCGGCGAGGACGAGGCGGGCCTTGGGTTGGAGTTTTTTGAGGTGGGGCAGGGCCTTGATAATCAGGTCGTAGCCCTTGTTGTGGGCGGCGCGGCCGACGACGTAGACGTCGGTGGCGCGGATCCCCAGACGTTCGCGGACGTCGGCGAGGTGGGCGGGGGGCGCCGGGGTGAAGCGGGCCTCGTCGATCCCCGGGGGGATCATCGTGATGTGTTCCTTGGGGAGCTGATATTCCTGCTGGATCAGGTCGACCTGCTGCTCGCTGGTGGCGATGACGTGGTCGCAGGAGCGGAAGAGGATGAACTCTTTCTGGATCCGTTCGTCGAAGCGCAGGCCGCCGCCTTCGCCGGCGTCCTTGGCGCCCTTCATGCGGTGACGCTTCCACCAGCCCAGCGAGTGCGGGGTGTGGATGTGGGGGATCTGGAGTTCTTCGGCGATCTTCTGGCCCGAGACGCCGGCGTCCCAGTAGTGGCTGTTGACGAAGTCGTACTTCAGGTTTTTCTTGCGGATGACCGCGAGGGTGTTGGTGACAAAGTCGCCGTACCAGTCGTGCATGTCTTCCTTACGGATGAAGTCTTTGCCGCCAAAGGGCACGCGCCACACGCGCAGGTTCGGGTTGATCTTGTCGACGGCGGGCTGGTTCTCGAACTGGCGGGTCAGGACATCCACTTGGTAGCCCAGACGGGCGAAGCGTTTGGCCAGTTCCAGGACGAAGACGACCTGTCCGCCGGTGTCCGGCTTGCCGAGTTCGGGGCTGCCGGCGACGTAGCCGTGGAGCGAGATCATGAGGATGGAACCGTTGGGCCGGGGGGGCATGGTGTTCTTTCTTTCGTGAAGAGTTCGGGGAATCGGGGTGGACGGCGCGGCAGGCCGGGGAAACCGGGAGCCGGGAGTCGGACTGAAAACCGGGGTTACGGGGGCGACGACTCCCAGACGCCAAAGTGTTCGAGGCCCTCCAGCACACCGGCGGCGTGGGCCGCGCGGGCGTGGTAGCTGGTCTCGGCCGGCATGGCGCTCAGGAGTTCATGGCGGGCGTTGCCCACGGCGATGGCGCTGGGGGCGACGCCGAACATCGCCAGGTCGTTCGCCGAGTCGCCGGCGACGACCAGGCGGCCGGAGGGGGCGATGCCCAGGTGCTCGGCAAGGAAGAGGGTCGCGTGGTCCTTGCCGCCGCCAGGGGGCAGCAGGTCCAGGTCGTCGCTGCCCGAGGCGATGATGCGGCAGGGCAGGTCCAAACGGTCGAGTTCAGCAGCGACGCGGTCCTGCGCTTCGCCGCGGGGCACGGCGAAGCTGGCCTTGTGCGGGGTCTGGTACTCGCGGTCGTGGGCGGCAAAGCCCAGGGCGGTCACCGCGTCGGCGATGGCTTGGCGGGGCCAATCGGCAAAGCGTTCGGACCACGCCTCGGCCCATTCGCCGGCGACCCGGATCTGCGTGCCCATCGCGGTGATGATCGCGTCGGGGGTGAACGCCGGGGGGAATACCGACGCGAGCGTGGCGTCGACGCTGTCGGCGGGCCGGCTGGAGTTGAGCGCGACGCGGAGGCGCGGCCGACGGTCCGCCACGGCCTCCGCGAACGCGCGCAGGCCGTCGGCGTCGCCGGTAAGGGTATCGTCGACGTCGCTGACCAAAAGCCAGGCGGCGGGGTCGGGGGGTGGCGGGGTCATGGCGAGGCGACGTCCAGGCCCGGGTCGGGCGAAGTAAAGTCGGGCACGGGCTGGGTGACGGCGGAGGTGTAGATCGGGCCTGCCGCTTCTTCCTGCTTCGGGGGGTTGAGCCGGTCGATCGTGGTGCCTTGGACCTGGATGTTCGCCGATTCGGTGTAGAAGCCGACGCGGCCCTGGCAGTAGCTGTCGTCGACGAGGCTCAGGGTGACGTAGCCGTTGATCGAGACTTCGAGGTACATGCCGTGGGCGAGGACTTCGAGGTCCCAAGGGCCCTCGTCGCGGCTGACGAAGTAGCCGGCCTGCAACTGCTGATAGTCGAAAGCGTGCTCGGTTTCGGCAACATCATTCACGCCCCAGGCCCGGAGCTGGGCGACGCCTTTGTAGAGGTCCAGCGACAGGTAGTAGCCGTCGCCCCGGCCGTTGACCCGGAGCACCATGCCGCACTTGCCCGACCCCTCGAGCGCGATGCGGGCCCGGAGGCGGAAGCTCTCGTACTCGCCGGGCAAGAGGAACGCCTCGTACCCGCTGGGGCAACCCAGGTGCATCTGTTCCTGATCGCCGGAGGACATGGCCAGGTCGTTATCGAAGAGGCGGGCAAAGCCTTCGGCGGCGGGGACGTCGCAGGACTCGCAGATCAGGTCGTCGAACCCGCGGTAGGACTTCAGGCGCAGCCGGCCGGTGGCGTCGGTCACAAGTTGTTTGGGCGGGGGCAGGAGCTTCTTGGAGATTTCCCGGCCGAAGTGGGTTTCGGTTTTGGAAAAGAAGTTGAACAGCAGCAGGTCGTCGCCGTGGCGGCAGATACGGCCGGCGTAGTTGCCACGGGGCAGCACCACGTTATCGAAGAAGTTCAGGTAGGGGCCGTCGAGCCGGTCGGCGTACCAGTAGTGGACCTTGGTGTCCTCGCGGATCGACCCCAGGAGGAAGTACCGGCCGTCGATCTGGAAGAGGTTGGGCACTTCCACGTCGTCGTAGAGGCGCGGCTGGTGCAGGGGAGCGGTGAACTGGAAGTGGCCGGGCTCGACTTCTTCGGCGAGCCCCACGCAGCCGCGGCGGATCAGCGGGCCGCGGTTGACCCGAGCGGAGCTGAGGAGCATGCGCCGCCCGCTCGCCGGATCCTGGAAGAAGAACGGGTCGCGGAAGCTGACCCATTTACGTCCCTCGTCGACGCTCGACTCGTAGTGCTCTCCGGTGATTTCCAGGGGATAGCCGTTGCCTTCGACACGCTCCCACTGGATCAGGTCGTGAGAAACCGCCATGCCCACCCGCTGGATCCTGCCGTACTCGCGGCGGGAGAGCCCGGTATAGAACATCCGCCAGCGGTCGGGCTGATCCGGGTCGGCCGAGACGTGCATGGTCCAGAGCATGTCGTCGTCCCACGCGCCGGGCTCGCCGACGTAGAGGGCGTTCTTGACCCGCCGCCAATTGAGCCCGTCTTCGCTGACGGCGTGGGCGATGAAGTCGTGGTTGGGTAAGACCAGATGGAAGAGGTGGAACACCCCGTCGTGGTAGAGGACATCGACGTCGCCGATGTCGGAGCGTAAAAAACCGTGCGATGCGTACATGGTTTCAACCATAGCCCGGACAAGGAGAAACGTCCATCGGGCGGGGCAAGGCCCGGGCGGACGGCGCCCCGGGCGGGGCGGCGGCGAGCGGCAAAGGAGACAGCACCCGCGGCGGGCGTCCGTCGGCCGCGCACCGCGGAGGGGGAGGGACTAGTTCTCCACTTCGACCGGCTCGCGTGCCTGGAGCATCTCGGCGAGCTGCTGGCGGGAACTCGGGGGAGACGCGGGCGCGGCGCGGGGCGGCGAGTCTGGCGCAGCGGCGGAGTCGGGGGCCGGGGCGGGGCCGCCGGTAGCGTCGAGGGCGTCGCGGTGGATCTCGCCGTTGTGGCTGATCTGGTCGAAGTTGACCGAGACGCGCTTGGACACGCCGCGCTCCTGCATGGTGATGCCGTAGAGCTGGTTGCAGCCCTGCATCGTGCGCTTGTGGTGGGTAATGACGATGAAGTGCGACTTGTCCAGGAAGCCGTTGATCACGTTGATGAAACGTTCGACGTTGGCCTCATCGAGCGCGGCATCGACTTCGTCGAGGATCGCGTAGGGCGAGGGCCGGGACTTGAAGATCGCCATCAGGAGGGCGACGGCGGTCATGGTCTTCTCGCCGCCCGAGAGCTGGCTGAGCGCCCGCGGTTCCTTGCCGGGAGGCTTGGCGGTGATGGCGATGCCGGACTCGAGGATATCGGTCTTGCCGTCTTCATCGGGTTCGAGGAAGACGTCGGCCCGGCCGCCGCCGAAGAGCTTGCGGAACATGCCGTCGGGGCCCGCAAAATTTTCGCGGACCTGGTTGAAGGTGTCTTCGAAACGGGTCCGCGAGTCGTGGTTGAGCTGTTCGATGAGGGCGTGGAGCTGTTTCTCGGCGTCTTCGATGTCCTTGACCTGGTCGGCGAGCTCGTCCTGCTTGCCGGCGAGCTGGTCTTCCTCGGCGATGGCGTCCACGTTGACCGTGCCCAGCCGCGCGATCTTGCCGCGCAGCTCGTCGATCTCGGCTTTGACCCGGTCCCAGTCCTCGGGCGAGAGGTTAAACGGGTCCGCCCCGTCCGCCCCGCCGATCCGGCCGATTTCGGTCGCGGCCTGGGTGATCGGCTCGGGCGCGTGGCCCGGGGCGGACGGATCGCTCGGCGGCGCCTCGTCCGCTTCGCCCGGGTCGGCGTCGTTCTGAACCAGGTGCTGCTGCTCGCTCGGGAACAGGGCGAGCTGCTTCTGCTTGCGGTACGCTTCGGGCAGGTCGAGGTCGAGCTGGTCGGCGGTCCGCTGGGTCACGCTGTCGAGCTTGACCTCGAGCTCGCGCTGCTTCATCTGCGCCTGGTGTACCGCGCCGTCGAGGGTGTCCACCGCCGAGCGGCGCTGGGCGAAACGGTCTTTCAGCGAGGCGAGTTCCTCGTCCGCCGCGGTGACTTTGCGCTGGATCAGCTCGCACTGGGTGATAAGTTCCTGGAGCGCGCGGTCGGCGGACTGGGCGTCCTGCTCGGCCTGGGTCTGGGTGGCTTGGAGCTCGGCGATCCGCGTGTGGGTGGATTTGAGCTCCTCGGCGAGCCGGGTGTGTTGGCGGGTGACGTCGGCCCGGGCGATCTCAAATTGGCGCGACTGCCGCTCGGAGGCGCTGAGCTGTTCGGCGAGCTTGCCCGCGTCGACCCGGAGCGAGGTGACCTGCTCGCGGGCGGCGTCGGCGGTGTCGGCGGCGGCGGTGATCTCGGCGTCGAGCCGGGCGCGGCGGGCTTCACGCTCGACCGACTGGGCCTCGAGGTCGCTGGCTTCGCTGCGGTGGGTGGTGCGTTTTTCGTCGGCGTCGCGGAGCTGGCGGTGGATGGCCTCGGCCTCGGCGGCGAGGACGGGACGCTCTTTTTCGAGGGTCGCGATCTGGCCCCGGAGGCTGTCGAGGCGGCTGCGGAGTTCGACCTTGATGGCGCTGGCGTCGAAGATCGACTGCTGCAACTCGGCGGTGACGCGCTCGAGGTGCGCGGCCTGGTCGGAGAGGGCCGTCAACGCCTGGTGGTCCGAAGCAATGATCGCGTCGAGCTGGTGGAGTTCGACCTGGAGGGCGGCGAGCTCCGAGCGGCGGGAGATGAGCCCGCCCGACGCGTTGGCCGAGAGCGGCCCGGCGAGGACGCGGCACTGCTCGTCGAGGACTTCGCCGGCCCGGGTCACGAAGCGGTAGCCGCCGCCCGACGGCGAGCCCGGGAGGGTGGCCCGGAGCATCATGGCGGTGTCGAGGTCGCGGACCACGAGGGTCCGGCCCAGCAGCCGCCAGGCGACGGGCCCCAGCCAGGCCGGGTAGCGGACCAAATCGATGACCGGGCGGAGCGCGGGGCCGGCCGCGGACAGGCCGTGGGCCTCGGTGTGCAGCGGCGGGAGCGGCGGCTGGTCGATGGCCAGGAAACCGACCCGGCCGGCGAGCGCGTCGGGGCTGGTCAGGGGGGAGGCGGGGTCGCAGAGGTCGGCGAGCCGATCGACCACCAGCGCCTGTTGGTGCTCGCCCAGCGCGGCTTCGACCAGCGGGGCGTGCTCGACGTCGCAGTCGATGAGTTCGGCGACGAGCCCGCGGACGATATCGAAACGCGGGTCCGCGGCGTGTCGGTCTCCGGGGGCTAAGCCGCAGGCGGCTTGGGAGAGGACGGCCTTGACCGGGTCGGCGATGCCCTCGAGGTTGTCTTCCATCTCCTGCAGCAGGCGGCGGCGGGAGTCGAGGTCGGCGCGTTTCTCGCGGGACTCGGCCAGGCGGGCGGCGAGGTCTTTCTGCTGGGCCCCGAAGCGGCCGGCGAGGTCTTTCTGCTCCTGGAGCCTGGCCTGTTCGGCGTCGATGAGGTGGAGCGACTCGGCAAGCTGGGCGTCGGCCTGGTCACGCTGGGTGAGCATGGCTTCGAGCTGGGCGGCGATGTGGCCGGTGCGTTCGTCGAGCTTCTCGCGGGTCCCCACGAGCGAGCGCTCGAAGGCGTCGAGCGAGGTGATCTCGTTGTGGAGCTTGCTGACCCGGCGGAGCAGGTCGGTGAGCCCGTTTTTTTCGTCTTCGAGGCGGGCCCGCTTTTCGTTGAGCGTGTGCTGGAGCTCGCGCTGCTGGGTCTGGGCGGCGTCGAGGCGGTCCTTGGCCCGGGCCTGGGCGGTGGTCAGCTCGGTGACCTCTTCGGTGTGCTCGTCGGCTTCCTGGGTGAGCTGGGTTTGGCGGTCGGCGAGCTCGGTGAGCCGGGCCTGGTCGCGCTGGATCTGGGTCTGCACATCGGTGAGGGTCTGGCGGGCGAAGGCGGCCTGCTGGTGGGCCTTGTCTTTGGCGGACTGCTGCTCGACGCGGGCTTGGTGGAGTTGGCTGCTGCGCTGCGCGACGGCGCGGCGCTGCGTCTCGGCGTCGTCGAGGGCGGTTTCGTGTTTTGCCAGCTCGCGCTGGGCGGCGAGGCGGTCGGCCTCGGCCTGCTCGAGGTGGTCCTGGAGTTCTTCGAGCTGCTTCTGGAGGCGGTGGTACTCGGCGAGGCTGAAGGTGAGCTGCAGCTCGCGGAGCTTGGCGGAGTGTTCCTGGAACGACCGGGCGCGGGCGGCCTGCATCTTGACCGAGCGCAGACGTTTCTCGGTGTCTTCGAGGCGTTGGCGCACGAGCGCGAGGTTCTGCTCGGTGCGGTCGAGCTTGCGGAGGGCTTCTTTCTTGCGGGCTTTGAAGCGGGAGACGCCGGCGGCCTCTTCGAAGATCTGGCGTCGCTCGGCGGCGTTGGCTTCGAGCATGCGGGCGACCTTGCCCTGCTCGATGATGGAGTAGGCGTCGGTGCCGATGCCGGTGTCCATGAAGAGTTCTTTGATGTCGCGGAGCCGGGCGCGTTGGTTGTTGACGAGGTATTCGGAGGTGCCGTCGCGGTAGAGCTGGCGGGTGACGGCGACCTGGTCGGTGTCGAGGGCCAGGGCGCGTCGGGTCGGTTGGGGGGCGGGGCGTGTTTCGTCGTCGGACGCTAAGCCGCAAGCGGCTTCCTGGACGACGGGGTTGTCGAAGGTGAGGGTGACGCTGGCCATGCCCGCGGGCTTGCGTTTGGCGCTGCCGTTGAAGATGACGTCCATCATCGCGCCGCCGCGCAGGCTTTTGGGAGACTGGTCACCGAGGACCCACTTGATGGCGTCGACGACGTTGGACTTGCCGCAGCCGTTGGGCCCGACAATGCCGACGATGGGCTGATCGAAGGGGATTTCGGTTTTGTCGGCGAACGATTTGAAGCCGGCGAGGGTGAGCTTGGCGAGACGCATGGGGTCGACCTCCGTGTCGAGCCGAGAGCAGACGGAAAGAAATTGGGGCGGCCACGACGCCCTGCTTTAGGTTATCGGGCATGGTACCGAATGGGGTTCAAAGATGTTGGCGGCCCGGTCGCCGGTGGCGGTGCACACACTGCTGGGCAGAAGGTGAACTCGGCCTAATTTCGGGGCCTTCGGCAACCCCCGAAGGAAATCGGCAGGGCTCCGGGGCGGCGCTCAACCCCCCGAACGACCATCCGATTTCTGATCTATGAAGATTTTCCCGCCATCCTCGAACACCGCCGAAAGGCATGGGTTCACCGCCAGCGACCCCGCTCGGAGGCGTGAAAAGCGAGACTGTTCGCCTCAGCGCGACGCGGAGGTTTCGGACTCAACCGATGGTGTGGTATCCGAAGGGTCGGCGGTCGGCGTGGTTTCAGGCACCGGCTCCGCGTCGGGGGCGGAGTCAGATTCGGCGTCGGGCGAGGTTTCGGGGCGGTCGGGGCCGGGCGCTTCGCGCTGGGTCTGGTCGAGGAGCCGGGTGAGCAGGCTGCGGTCGACTTCGACGTCGGCGTCGAGGGCCCCGGTGCGGGCCAACTGGAAGAGGGCGTCGGCGACTTCGCCGTAGGTCAGGTCGTACCCGGGCTGAGGGGCGTCGAAGTTGGGCCGGTGCGCCAGGACGTAGGCGAGGGTGGCGGCGGTGGGGTCGAACTGGTGCTGATTGGTGACCAGGCGGTTGCCCCGCTCGGGGTCGCGCTGCTGGATGAACAGCTCGCCGGGCTGATCCGGGGCGGTGCGTCGGACCATGAGCTGGTTGTCCCAGATCGAGGCGGTGACCGGGGCCTCGAAGCCGAGCCGGGGGTTGAAGATGACGATCCGGGGGTAGCGTTTCTGGGTGATGTAGATCAGCGGGGACTGCACGGGGAGGCGGTCGATGAGCATCTTGATCTCGCCGGTGCGCTCACGCAGGACGGTGGTCTCGACCAGCGGGTTGCCGTTGCGGGCCAGCGATTCGTAGGCGGCGATCTGGACCGAGCGGATGGGGTCTTCCAGGAGGTTGCGCAGCGCACGGGTGCCGTAGATGCTCCGGGGCAGGTGGACCAGGGCCTCGGCGACGCGGATACGGATCGACGGGTCTTCGTGCTGGGCGAGTTCGAGCAGGAACTGGCTCGAGCGTTCGTCGCCCACGAACGCGCCGGCCTCGAGCGCCGCGAGGCGGATGTGCAGCGGGATCGGGCCGGCCGGGCCCTGGGAATCGCCGGACGTCTCCTGACGATCAACCGTTCCGGGGGCGGCGGTTCCGGGGGCGGCGGTTCCGGGGGCGAGCGGTTGGGGGTCGGTGTAGTACTGCCGGAGGATCCGGGCGGCGTTGGGGCCCAGTGCTTTGAGGGCGAGCACCACCCGGGGGGTCGCCGCGGGGTCTTCGCGGAGCACGTCGAGCAGCCGGGGCGCCTGATACTCCACGAACCCGGGGTTGCGGTCCAGGAAGGTGTGGTTGACCAGGTCCAGGAAGCGGCGGGGCTGGTCGGCGAAGCGGGAGGGGATGTTCAGGCGGATCACCTGCGGGGTCAGCGCGTTGGCGGTGGCGCGGCGGTCGGACGGGTCTTTGGGGAAGCGTTCGTTGATGCGGTTGGCCATCGCCGCGGCTCGGGCCCGGCTGGGCTGATTCAGGGCGAGCTCGAAGTGCCGGGTTTCGATCACCGTGCCCCCGGCCACGACGAGCGCCCGCCGCTGATCGGCGTCAAGTTCGAACGCCGCCGGGCGGACCCGGTCGCGGTCCGAGGGTCCGAGGTAGATCGGGCCCCGGCCCTCGGCCAGCGGGGTGAGGTACAACTGCTCGGGGTTCGCGCCGCCCGCCGCGAGTTCGGTCGTCCACAGCCGGCCGCCCACCAGGCTGGTCGTGCTCGTGTCCGCCGCCTGCACCATCAGGTCGAACTTGGTCCCGGCCACGGACCCGGGGGGGATGATCCCGATCACCTGCACCACCGCCGTGTCGGGGCTCGCCAGCAGTTCTTCCGGGCTCAGGTCCAGCAGGTATTTGTACCGGCTCTGCCCGACGCCCCGCTTGGACATCTCGTTGATCAGCCACTGTCGCAGGCTCTGCGGCACCTCGTTCGTCCCCGTCCCCCGCAGCCCCACCACCAAGCCGTAGCCCGCGACGACCTGCGGCCGATTGTCCACCACCTGCGACAACGAGCCCACGGTGTTGTACAGGTACCGCGGCCCGGTATACGTCGCCGTCGGCGGCGCCGACGGGGCCGGCCCCGGGTCGCCCGCCGAGTGGCAACCCGACACGACCGCTACCCCGCCTACCCACAGCCCCAGCGTCATGACCCAGCGTTTGATCCGTGGCATAAAATCTCACCGTTGTTTTTAAGAAACAAAAACTGTCAGGCCCCACGCCCCGCTCGGCCACCGCCCCGCTCCCCGCCCTGCAGCGCCCCGCGCGTCCGGACACTTACCCTCCCCAACGCCTCATTGTCTGCCCGCGGCCTGCCGGGGTCAAGAACCACGTCGCGGGTTACACTAAAACCATGCGTAACGATCTCCAGCAGACGCTCATCGACCGCGGCACCATCGCCCAGCGGGTCCGAGAACTCGCCCGGCAGATCACCGCCGACCTCGCCGCCGAGGAGCACGACGGCGAGATCACCCTCATCCCCGTACTCACCGGCAGTATCATCTTCGTCGCCGACCTCATCCGCGAACTGCCCCAGCGCATGAAGATCCACCTCATCTCGGCGTCGTCCTACCCCGGCACCGCCACCACCAGCCAGGGTGTCAAGATCCAGGAAACCCTCAGCAACGTCCCGGACGACCTCACCGGCCGCTACGTCTTGGTCCTCGACGACATCCTCGATTCGGGGCAGACCCTCCGCGCGGTCACCCGGGAACTGAACACCCGCAACCCCCAAGCGCTCAAGACTTGTGTCCTGCTCCGCAAACGCCGAACCGAAACCGTGGACTTCCCCCTCGACTACGCCGCCTTCGACATCCCCGACGAGTTCGTCGTCGGCTACGGCCTGGACTACGACGGCTACTACCGCAACCTCCCGCACCTGGGCGTCCTCAACAAAGACGCCCTCGAGCAGCACGCTTGACCGACCCACCCCCCCACGACAAAGGCCGCTTGCGGCTTAGCGCGGACCACCCCGCCGCCGCGCCCGACGTCGAAGTCGACGGCGCACTCGACGCCGATCACGCCGTGGTCCGTGCCGCAACTATGATCCCCGCCCAGCTGCTTCAGCCCGGCGAGATCATCATCCTGCGGCTCAAACCCCACCCGCTCTACATGGTGCTCTCGCCGCTCAAAACCCTGGTCATCATGACGCTTGTCACACTGCTGGGCGTTCGACTGGCCCGCAACGCCGAGGCGTACGACCTGGCCCAGAACCTCGTGGTCATCGGCGGGCTGCTCGTCGTCGCCCGGCTGTTCTGGCAGTTTTTGGAATGGCTCTCGCGGGTCTACGTCATGACCGACCAGCGTGTCATCACCGTCGCCGGCGTCTTCCGCGTCCGCGTCACCGACACCCCCCTCTCCCGCATCACCCACAGCCAGCTGTTCTTCTCGCTCCGGGAACGCTTCTTCGCCCTGGGCACCCTGGGGTTCAACACCGCCGGCACCGCCCTCACCGAAGCCTACTGGGTCATGGTCGCCCAACCCCTCGAAGTCCACGCCAAAGTCGTCGAAACCCTCAAACGCTATCGCAGATAATTCGTCCGCCGCTTGCGGCTTAGCGCACAAAATATTTCACGCCGAGCCGCCAGCGGTTACCCCCGCACCCGCGCCGACGCCGCGTGGCCGTCAAGGCCCTCGGCCTCGGCCATCGCGGCGATGTCGGCGATGGCTTGGTCGCTCATCCCCTCGGGGTACGCCACGGTGCCGGTGCGCTTGAGGAAGGTGTAGACACTCACGCCGCTGGTGAAGCGGGCCGTGGTGCCCGTCGGCAGGCAGTGCGACGGGCCGGCGTAGTAGTCGCCCGCCGCCACCGGCGTCTGGTCGCCGAGAAACACCTCGCCCGCGTGCCGGATCTTCGCCAACGCCGCCTGCGGCTCCGCGACCGCGAGATTGACGTGCTCGGCCGCAAACGTGTTGGCGATCTCGTAAGCCTCCGCTTCGTCCTTGGCCACGACCGCGCACGACTCGCCGCGTAACGCCTCGACGATCGCATCGGTTCGGCCGCGCTCCTGCAACTGTCTTTCGACCTCGGCCACCACCGCGTCGATGACGTCACGCTCCCACGCCACGAGAAAGCACTTGCCGGGGTTGTGCTCGGCCTGAGCAATCAAGTCCGACGCGACAAACCTGGGGGTCGCGCTGGCGTCCGCGACCGTGACGATTTCCGACGGCCCGTAGAACCCGTTGTCCGTCCCGCACGCCGCGCCCAGCTGCGCCTTGGCGAGCTGCACAAAGATATTGCCCGGCCCGGCAATGAGGTCCACCTGCGGCACCGATTCCGTGCCGTGCCCCAGCGCCGCCACCCCCTGCGCCCCGCCGATGCGGTAAACCTGCTCCAGCCCCAGCATGCTCGCCGTCGCCAGCACGATCGGCGAGATGTCCCCCCCCCCGGAAGCGGCCACGCCACCTCCGCGGGCGGAACTTCCGGGGGAACTTCCGGGGGACGTTCCAGGGCTACTTCCGGGGGGCGTTCCGGGGGTACTTCCGGGGGCGGTGGGGGGCGGGGACATCACGTGGATGTTGGCGGGGGCGACCCCCGCGACCAGCGCCGGCACCGCGAGCATCACCAGCGTCGAAAACAACACCGCGGTCCCGCCGGGGACGCAGAGACCGACCCGCTCCACCGGCGACCACCGCAGGCCCAGCTCCGCCCCGGCGATCGTCACCCCGCCCGCGTCGGTCGGCATGACGTGCCGCTGGTACGCCGTCACGTGGTCGATCGCTCGGCCGATCGCCCCCCTCAACTCGCCCGAGAGCTGAGCCTCGGCCGCGTCCAGCTCGGCCGGGGTCACGCGGAGTCGCCCGGCATGGAACGCGGGGTCGGTCCACCGCTGCATATAAGCCACCAACGCCGCGTCGCCGTCGCGCTGCACGTCCGCCATCACTTCGGCAACGGTCCGGCCCGCTTCGCCGGTGGCCGACGCGGTGCCGCGCAGCCGGGAGAGACACGCTTCGAACGCGGCCCGACCATGGGGTTGTTCAAGGTCGTAAATAGGCAGCACGGCAATAAATCCTTCGGGCCAGGGAACCGGTCGATCGCGGGCCCCGGCAGCGGGTCGGCGGGCCGCACGTCGCGGGCCGGTCCGGGGGGCGATCCGGCGAGCGTTCCGGGGGAGCGTTCCGGGGGCGGCGGGCGGGCCACGCGGGGCGAGGGGGAAGCCTAGCGTGGGGGGCGGCGGCGGACAAACAGGCCGCCGCGGCGCTGCACCACGCCCCGGATTTCGAGCATCGTCAGCTCCGCCTGCGTGCTCCCGGTCGCCCCGCCGGTCCAGGCGACGATCTGGTCCAGCGACCGGGGCTCGCCGAGGGTTTCGATGATCTTCCGCTGGGCCTCGTTCAGGGTCGCCTCGAGGGGCGTCTCCCCGCGGGCCGGGGCCTCGGCGCGGCGGGAGTCGGCCGGGGCGGCGGGGGCCGAGGCAGTGAGCCCGAGCTTCAGGGTTTGGCCCGCCTCGCCGAGCTGGTCCAGGACGTCGGGGGCGGACGTCACGAGGGTCGCCCAGCCCTCGCGGAGGATCTGGTGGCAGCCGGCGGACCCGGGCGAATCGACCCGGCCGGGCAACGCCATACACTCCCGGCCGTGCTCCTCGACGCACAGCCGGGCGGTGATGAGCGCCCCGGATCGCTTGGCCGCTTCGATGACCAAGACCCCCAGCGCCATGCCCGAAATGATACGGTTGCGGCGGGGGAAATTCTCGGGCTTGGGCCCCGCCCCCATCGGCAGCTCGCTGACGACCGCGCCCCGGCCCTCCGCGATGATCTGGTCGAACACCGAGGCGTGGTCCTTGGGGTACGGCACGCCGAGCCCCGAGCCGATGACCGCCACCGTCCGCCCGGCCACCCGCAGCGCGGCACGGTGCGCCGCGATGTCGATCCCGTAGGCCCCGCCCGAAACGATGCACAGCCCCGCCGAGCCGCACTGGGCCGCGAAGCGGTCGGCCTGTTCCCGGCCGTAGTGCGAACACTTGCGGGACCCGACGATGCCGAGCCCCAGCGCGTCCTCGGCTCGGAGTTCGCCGCGGACCCAGAGCAGCAGCGGCGGGTCGGGGATGTGTCGCAGCAGCTTCGGGTAGCGGTCGTCGTCGCGGTGGACCAGCCGGGCGTCCGCGGCGTGGATCGCGTCGAGTTCGCGATCGACCGCCCCGCCGTTCACCACGTCGTCGAGTTTGCGTTTGAGTTCCCCTGCGCGGTGAGCGGAGATGCCTTTGATCCCACCGAGGTGCTGGCCGGTCACGCCGAGCGTCGCCTCGGCCGAGCCGAACTGCTCGATACACCGGCCGACGAGGGTTTGGCCGAGCCCGGGCGTCAACATCAACGCCAGGAGCGCACGGGGTTCAGCGGCGGACGTCTCCATAAGAATCGACAATATAGCCGACCCATGTTTTTCACTCGGTCGGCGGCGTTTCAGACGCCGCGGGCGTAGGCAGAAGTTCAAATGTCGCTTGGACCTGGACACGGATCTCGATGGCCCCGGGAGTAAAAGACACGCTGGTGCCGGTGGCGTCGCCGGGCGTGGTCACGATGCGGTTGCTGATCTCCATCGGCTGGGGCCGTGTGGCCGAGGCGTCGATCCGCAGCGGCATACCCAGCCGGACCTCCAGGACTTCGGCCAGTTCCTGCGCCTTGGCCTTGGCCGCCTCGACCGCTTCGATGCGGGTGTCGCGCATGATTTCTTCTTGCTTCGAGCTACGCATCGCCATGTGAAACGTCTGGCCTTCACGTGCAAAAGCGGTCAGGAAAGCGTCGAATCGGTCCAGATCACGTTGTCGGATCGTGATCTGCCGAGTGATTTTGTAGCCTATAAAATCGTGGTTTTCCGTCTTGCGGTTGTAGCGTGTTTCGCGGTGGACCGACGCGGCCCCGGTCTCGAAGTCACTACCTTCGATGTCGAGTTCATCGCGGACTTGAAGCAGATTCTCAACGATTTGATCGACCTCAAGCTTCGCTTGGGCCGGGTCCATACATATTAATGGCCTGAAGCGACAGGCTCCATTGGATGTAGTCGGGCATCACTTGGGTCGCCGCCGTGCCGGTCACTTCGATGTGAGGCGGCAAGTGCTCGTTCGCGAAACCGGTCGGCGCGAGCAGGCTGAGTATCAACGTGACCACCCATTGCGGCATGGCTTGGCGCAGATGCATGATTGACTCCTCATAGAGGGGGGAGGAAGACAGATAAGTCCAGCGGGATTCAGAATGTAGACGCATGACTTGGGCTGCGGTTTTGTTTCGAGACATAAAAAAAGACTCACCCCGGAAAACCGGGATGAGCCGTAGGGTCGTTTCGGACTGCGCTCGACGGCAGTCTCCGTCGAGCTGCCTAGCGCAGCCCGCTCTGTTTCTGCCCGCAGCAACAGTCACAAGAACACTTTTCACGGGTGGTGCACTTGCAAACTTCGCACGGGCAGCTGGTACAGTCTTCAATCACTGGATCACACTCCTTTCGGAAACGCATCGTTCCAGCCGTCGCCTCGCCCCGCGTCTACCCACGACCGTGCGGGCAGGTGGCGGAGGGGCCGCCGGAGTCTTTCCGCCCCGCGACGACTCGCGGAGCACCGCGGTGAAACACACAAGGTGCGGGATCACCGGCCGATCTTTCTTACCCAGCCGCATCCGAGGCATGCCTCGCTGTATGACTCAAGCAATCCATCACGACCGTTGGATTATTCGGGGTTTGTAGGGCGGGGTCAAGTAAAAAACAGAGAAAACCCGCTGGTCCCGGTTTACCCGCGGCCACGGCCGAATACGGCCACTACTGAACTGATTTCATTGCCGTGAGAGTCTCGAACAAGACGATTTTACGGCCAGATGCGCCAAGCCAACCGACGCAGACTATTTAGACGTGGCGGTAAGGAACTTGTGTTTCCGCTTGATCAGGTCGGTCAGGTGTTCAACTTCGGTCATCGCGGAAGGCGACCATCGGGCCCAATGGATTTCGACGGCACACTTGGCGGAATTGATGCCTTCCCGGATATAACGGTTCAGCCGCTTCATCGGGAGTTGGAGAATGAATTCCTCACGCAGCGGGAGGCAGAAGACCGGCGATTCCGGGTCGGGGACGAAGTAGGCCATGGGGTCGCGAGCGGGGCCGCCGGGGGTCTGGAGCGAATACTCGAGGGTCCATTTCCAGGCATCGCCGTGCCAGACGAGCGATTTTTCGACCCCTTCGTAGGCTTCGAGGCGTTCGAGGAGGGTCGTGAGCAGGGCGATGTGCTGCTCCTTGAGCTCGGCCATGAGCGCCTCGACGGTGGGTGGATTCCATTGGTCTTCCCAGGCGGAGCGGGTGGGTTCGGCGGCTTTGGCGTTCATGGTGTTCTCGGTGGATCTAAGGCCGGGCGGAGCAGGGACAGGGACCGCCGATCGACTCCCTCCGGCAAACCTCGGATTGGATTGCGGTTACGTGGCACGGCCCGTTTAAACATCGGCCACCACGCGGACGCGGGCGGCGGGTCGTGCGGGTAAGATGCAGGGTTATACCCGAAAATTGCCCGGAAAGCAAGGCCGCGGCAAGTTTAGAGGCACCCGCCCACCCGGAATCGTTCCATCGAGGCGGTGCACCCCACGGCGGGGCCGCGTCTCCCGCCGCAAAACCGACGCCGGTTCTTCCGACCGGCCCAGCCCGAACCGTTCGCCCGGTCACAGATCGCGAGGAAGCCTTGGAAGCCATCCCCCCCCCTTCTGACTCGGCCCTGTCGGTGGTGGTGATGGCCAAGGCCGCGGTCCCGGGACGGGTCAAGACCCGGCTCACGCGGACCGCCCCCGGGCCCGCGGCCGGCTCGGGGTTATCGGGCCACGATGCCGCGGAGATCCACCGGGCCATGCTCTCGACGGTGCTGACACGGGTCAAACAATTTATAGGGTGGGAACACGGCGACGTGCGGTGGGTGTTGGCGATGGACGAGATCGACGGGGCGGCGGAGTTTGTCGCGGCGGATCCGGGCTGGCGGGTCACGACGCAGGGCAGCGGCGGCCTGGGGGAACGGCTGGACCGGGTGTGGCGGGGTTGCGTGGAGGCAACGGGGTCCGAGGCGGTGGTTTTTTTCGGGGTCGATTGCCCGGACGTGCCGGGCCCGGCGCTGGCCGAGATCGGGCCGTCGCTGGGCGGGGCGGGCGGAGGGGTGGCGGTGGGACGGGTCAGCGACGGGGGTTATTGGACGCTGGCGTCGGGGCGGTATCGGCCGGAGCTTTTTCTGGGCATCGACTGGGGGACGCCCGCGGTGTACGATCAAACCCTAAGTGCGGCGGCCGGCCACGGGCTCCGGGTTTACGAATTGCCCCCCTGGCACGACGTGGACGAAGCCCCGGACCTGGTGGCGCTGCGGGATCGCCTGCGTGCGGACGCGGCGGGACCGACGCCCGACCCACGGCTGGCCGAGTTGGCCGACCGGATCACCCCCTTCCTGAAGAAGATCACGCCGATGAGCGACCCCCCCGTTGAACCCATGGCCACCCCCCCCGGCGCGGCCGAGGACCCCCGCCCCGCCGACGCCTCCGCCCCGACCCCGGGCGGCCTGTCGGCCAGCCCCCCCCCCGAAGCTGCCGCCCACGCTACGGAGGCCGAGCTTTCCGAGCCGGAGCCCGATTTTTCGGATTCGACGCTGCTGCTGGTGGACGACAACGAGCAGAACGTCGAGTTGTTGCAGGCCTATCTCGAAGCGATGCCGTGCAAAACGCTCACCGCCCTGGACGGGGAGCAGGCGATGGCCATCATCGACGACCCCGACCAGCCGCTGCCCGACCTGGTGCTGTTGGACGTGATGATGCCGCGGATGTCGGGTTTCGAGGTCTGCCAGAAGATCAAGGACGACCCGCGGACCCGGGCGATCCCGGTCATGATGGTTACCGCCCTCAACGAGCTGGGTGACATCGAGCGGGGGGTCGAGGCGGGGACCGACGATTTTCTGACCAAACCGGTCAACAAGCTCGAGCTGCTGACCCGCGTGAAGAGCCTGCTGCGGGTCCGCCACCTCAAGCGAGAGCTGGACCGGACCGAGGCTTATATAGAAGACCTCGAGAAGGGGCGGGAGCAGTAAGCCGCAGACGCCGGGCCCTGAAGGCCTGCACCGATCTACATTTTTTTAAGAAGGGGAAAGGTCCACGGGATTGAGCCCCAGGGAGTTGCCCTGCGCAAACCCGGGAGCGCCGGGACTGGCCGAGGGACCGGGCCGCGGGTTATCGGAATCGGCGGCGGGGCACGCCAGTCGATTTTTGCGCGGCGTCGGATTTTCCGTGGGGAAACGCCGGGTTATCCGGACCCCGGGGTGGGTCTGTACCGGTTGTAGGGGTTGGCGGTTTACGCGGAAGGTAAAACCGGGTCCGGAAAAGCAGACAGACTCGATTGGAGGGGCCGGGGGGTCGATGGATTCCGCGTTGGCCAGACCCGGCGGTACCGGGCGGCACGAGGAAACTCCACGCTGTGTTGGCGTGGGGCCGTGCCGAGAGTGGCAACCGACCGCGGCGTACTTCAAACCCCCGCCGTCGACGTTCATTCAACCGCCGGGCGACCAGGGAAGGCGTCCATCTCGCGGGATTAGGGAAACCAGATCTAGGAGCATTTGTTATGAGTCGGATCAATACCAACGTGTCGTCTTTATTGGGTCAGCGGATTCTGGGCGACCAGAACCGTTCGCTGAACACCTCGCTCGAACGCCTCTCGACCGGCCTGCGGATCAACCGCGGGGCGGACGATCCCGCCGGCCTGATCGCCAGCGAGAACCTGCGTTCGCAGACCGCCTCGATCTCCGCGGCCATCGGCAACGCCGAGCGGGCCGAGCAGGTCGTCAACGTCGCCGAAGGCGGCCTCCAGGAAGTCAACAACCTCCTGCTCGAAGTCCAGTCCCTCGTCGGCCAGTCCGCCAACGAGGCCGGCCTGTCGCAGGAAGAACGCGAAGCCAACCAGCTCCAGATCGACTCGATCCTCCAGACGATCGACCGCATCTCCGAAACCACGACCTTCCAGGGCACGCAGCTCTTGAACGGCACGTTCGACTTCACCGTCGAAAACCAGAACGCCGCGGTCAACGATATCCAGGTCAACGGTGCCCGGATCGCCGAGGGCTCGGACCTCGACGTCCAGGTCCTCGTCACGCAGTCGGCCCAGAACGCCGGCGTGTTCCTGTCCACCACCGGTAACCTGGACCTCTCGGCCGCCGACGCGACCTTCGTCTTCGACCTCGCCGGTGAGGCCGGCAGCCGCCAGTTCAGCTTCGCGTCGGGCACCGCCCTGGCCGACATCGCGTCGACCGTGAACACCTTCACCGACATCACCGGCGTCTCGGCGTCGACCTCGGGTACGGGCATCCGCTTCGACTCGACCGACCTGGGCGAAGACGCGTTCGTCTCCGTGCAGATCACCGATGTCGCCGGCCAGGCCGGCAGCGTGCTCCAGCTCAGCGGCACGGACACCAGCGCCGCGACCACGACCGGTGCGACCGCGTTCGCCGCCGCCGTGGCTCAGCCCGTCCGCGACGACGGCCAGGACATCGGCGCGACGATCAACGGCACCGTGGCCACCACCGACGGGGCCAACGCCCGGATCTCCACCGACTTCCTCGATGTCGAACTCGACCTGACCACCGCCGGGGCACAGACCCTCGGGGCGGTCGCCGCGGCGACCATCACCGGCGGCGGAGCCCAGTTCAACCTCGGCCCCGGGGTCAACATCGGCAACCAGGTGACCGTCGGCATCGGCAGCGTCGCCAGCCGTAACCTCGGCAGCCAGGCCAACGGCTTCCTCTCCGAGCTCGCCTCGGGTCAGGACAGCAACGTCACCGACGGCGACCTCTCGGCCGCCCAGAAGATCGTCGACGACGCCATCGGCCAGGTCTCCACCCTCCGCGGCCGGCTCGGGGCGTTCCAACGCAACACCGTCGGCTCGTCGATCCGTTCGCTGGGCGTCGCCCTCGAGAACACCTCGGCCGCCGAGTCCGCCATCCGCGACACCGACTTCGCCGCCGAAACCGCCGAGCTCACCCGCTCGCAGATCCTGCAGCAGGCCGCGACCACGACCCTGTCGATCGCCAACAGCCAGCCGCAGTCGGCCCTGGCCCTGCTCGGCTAAACCCCGGCCCCCGGAAGTTTTCACTCCGGTATCTCCGTCAGCCAAAACGCGGCGGCCCGAAAGGGCCGCCGCTTTCTTTTGCGCTCCCCCCCACCCGTCCCCCTCCTCTCCACGCTCATCCTTTCTCCGCCCGGCCGTCCCCCCCGCTCACTCACCCGCCCGTGCACCACCACCGCGGCACGACCAAACCCGCCGCATCGCCCCACCGCTCGCCCGTCACGAAAGACTCGCGTTAAAACTTGGCCTCCCCACCGGGCGGACACCCCCAAGCGGGCCGCGCGTCCTACCGCACCGACCTATTTTTTGCTGCTGCCCCGCTGCCTTTCGGTCCGCGCGCCCACCGCTCGCTCGATAACTCGCAAAACGGACCTCCCCCGCGGGCTCCGCCCCCGGCAAACGCGTTCCGATAAGCCAAACAGGTCACAAAGGTGTCCGCATTCACGGAAAACCGCCGAGACAAGACCTGCGACGCAGACGGCAGGGTCGTCAAACCCCGCCCAAACGTCGCAAGCATCAGTTTTCAGATCGGATGACAGATCTGCATTCCCGGTCAAGGCAGGACGCCTCAACCATCAGCGTGACACCCCACGTGTTCACGGAAGGACAACTGTTATGAGTCGGATCAATACCAACGTCTCGTCTTTGCTCGGTCAACGGGTTCTGGGTCAGCAGAACCGCTCGCTCAATACGTCGCTCGAACGGCTGTCGACCGGCCTGCGGATCAACCGCGGGGCCGACGACCCGGCGGGCCTCATCGCCTCGGAAGCCCTCCGCTCGGAGAAAGCGTCCATCACCGCCGCCATCGGCAACGCCGAACGCGCCGAACAGGTCGTCAACATCGCCGAGGGCGGCCTCCAGGAAATCAACAACCTCCTGCTCGAGGTCCAGTCCCTCGTCGGCCAGTCCGCCAACGAGGCCGGCCTCTCCCAGTCCGAACGCGAAGCCAACCAGCTCCAGATCGACTCGATCCTCCAGACGATCGACCGCATCTCCGAAACCACCAGCTTCCAGGGCACCCGCCTGCTCAACGGCACCTTCGACTTCAACGTCGAAAACCAGGCCGGCACCGTCAGCAACGTCAAAGTCAACGCCGCCCAGATCCCCGAGGGCGAAACCCGCGACGTCCAGGTCATCGTCACCCAATCCGCCCAGAACGCCGGGTTCTTCCTGTCGACCAACGGCGGCACCACCCTCGACCTCTCCGCCGCCGACGCCACCTTCCGCTTCGACCTGGCCGGCTCGGTGGGCAGCCGTGAATTCAGCTTCGCCTCCGGCACCTCCGTCGCCGACATCGCCTCGACCGTCAACACCTTCACCGACATCACCGGCGTCTCCGCCGTCGCGTCGGGCAACGGCGTGGTCTTCCAGTCGGTCGAACTCGGCAGCAGCGAGTTCGTCTCCGTCGAGATCCGCGACGTCGCCGGCCAGGTCGGCTCCGTGAACCTCCTCTCGGCGACCGACACCAACACCGCCTCGACCGCCGGGGCCACCACCTTCGCCGCCGCCAGCAACCCCCTCCGCGACGAAGGCCAGGACATCAACGCCACCATCAACGGCGTCGCCGCCACCACCGACGGCGCCACCGCTCGCGTGTCCTCCGCGTTCCTCGATGTCGAAGTCGACCTCACCACCGCCGGCGCCCAGGCCACCGGCTCCATCGCCGCCGCCACCATCACCGGCGGCGGGGCCCAGTTCAACCTCGGCCCCGGGGTCAACATCGGCAACCAGGTGTCCATCGGCATCGCCAACGTCGCCTCCCGCAACCTCGGCAGCCAGGACAACGGCTTCCTCTCCCAGCTCGCCTCGGGTCAGGACAACAACGTCGTCGACGGCGACCTCACCGACGCCCAGAAGATCGTCGACGACGCCATCGGCGAAGTCTCCACCCTCCGCGGCCGACTCGGGGCGTTCCAACGCAACACCGTCGGGGCCACCATCCGGTCGCTTGGCGTCGCCCTCGAGAACACCTCCGCCGCCGAGTCGTCGATCCGCGATACCGACTTCGCCGCCGAGACCGCGGAACTGACCCGGGCCCAGATCCTCCAGCAGGCCGCGACCACGACCCTGTCGATCGCCAACTCGCAACCCCAGTCGGTGCTCTCGCTGCTCGGCTAAGCCGAGCATCAATCAGCAAACGAACCGGGTTCAACCCGGAGCGTTGGATGACGCGGCTCACCCCGCCCATCCGATCACTGATGCGGAAGGGCGGCTCCCCACGGAGCCGCCCTTCTTTCGTAAGCACCCCCCCACCCCTCGCGCGACCCGTCCCGAGAAATGGTGAATGAAGAATCCCCCGCAAATCCAAACAGATTCCGAGGGAGGGATTCCAAGGTAATTCGAGAGAATACAGGGCAATTCCGGGGGATTCCGGGGGATTCCGGGGAATTCCGGGGGGAGACGATTCATGATGCCGCGCTGCGCCGCCCCACCACCGCCGGGGGCGGCCGAACTTTCCCGCGAAAGCGGGCCAACCGCCGATAACTCAGGATATGTGTGGCATCCTCGGCGTCGTACCCCGCGACCCCCAACTCGTCCCCGACCGTGCCCGGCTCGCTGCCGCCCGCGACACCCTCACCCACCGCGGCCCCGACGAAGCCGGGCTCTGGGCCGCCCCCGGCATCGGACTCGCCCACCGCCGGCTCAAAGTGCTCGACCTCATTCACGGCCAGCAGCCCATGCGGGACCACGACACCGCCCCCCGCCACGCCCTGGTCTACAACGGCGAGGTCTACAACTACCGCCAACTCCGCGCCGACCTCGAACAGGCCGGCCACGCCTTCCGCGGCGACGGCGACACCGAAGTCCTCTTCCACGCGCTCGCCGCGCACGGCCCGGACGCGATCGACACCTTCGACGGCATGTTCGCCCTGGGCCATTGGGACCACGACCGCCGCCGGCTGCTCCTGGTCCGCGACCGCCTCGGACAAAAACCCCTGTACTGGCACCGCGACGACGAGCGCCTGGTATTTGCCAGCGAACTCAAAGCGTTATTGCACTACCTCGGCCGGCGGTTCGACGTGGACGCCGCGGCGCTCGACGAGTTTTTCACCCGCGGCTACGTCCTCGCACCGCGCACGATTTTCCGGGGCATACAAAAACTCCCCGCCGCGGGCCGGCTACGCCTCGACGCGCAGGCCTGGGAAATCGCGGAAGACCGGTACTGGGACGTCGAACCCGGCGAGGCCAGCCCCGACCACGCCGCCGACGACGCGGTCGATCGGCTCGACGAACTCCTGACCGACGCGGTGGCCAAACGCATGGTCAGCGACGTGCCGCTGGGCTGCCTTCTCTCGGGCGGGATCGACTCGTCGCTGGTCACCGCGATCGCGGCGAAGCAGGTCGGCCGCACCGGCGGCGGGATCGCGGCGTTCAGCATCGGCTTCGACGAATCCAAGCAGCACAACGAACTACCCTACGCGCAGCAGGTCGCCGAGCGCTACGGCTGCGACTGGCGCCGCGAGATGGTGCGCGGCGGCGACTTCCTGGCCGACCTCGACCAAGCGCTGCGCTATTTCGACGAGCCGTTCGGCAACTTCACGGTCATCGCGCAGCGTAAGCTGGCGAAGCTCTGCCGACGGGACCTGACGGTGGTGCTCTCGGGGACCGGCGGGGACGAACTGACCGCCGGGTATCCGGGCCGATACAACTGGGTCAACGACGTGCCCCACGGCGGGCCGAGGCACGCGTTTACCGCGCCGATCGACGGCCTGAACCAATACCTCGCGCGGTCGAGTTTCGTCGGCTGGCGCGGGGGACGCGAGGCCATGTTCAGCGAGCCGCTGCGGCGGGCCGTGGGGCAAGCGCACAGCCCGGCGGACGCGGTCGATCCCTACTGGATGCCGCGCGGCCGGGCCGGCGGACTGCTCAATCAGGTGCTCTACGCGGACGTCAAGACCAACCTGCCCGACTACCTCGTGACGATCGAAGAGCGGATGACGATGTCGGCCAGCCTCGAGGCGCGGAACCCGCTGCTGGACCACCGCGTGGTGGACTACCTGATGTCGCGGCCCGCGGGGCTCAAAATCCGCGGCGGGCAGAACAAATGGCTGCTCTGGAAACTCTGCGAACGCTACCTGCCGCGCGAGGTTTACGACCGCCCCAAACGCGGGTTCACCCCGCCGCTAGGCCAATGGCTAACCCAAAACGCCGCGCGACTGGCGGCACACTTTGCGGCGAACCAGGAAACCCTATCGCAAGTGTTTTCCGCAGCCTGGCAAGGGTTTTTGCAAGCCGGGCGTTACGACCCCGCGTCCACGATGCCGGTGTACTACAGCCTCGTGCTCACGAAATGGGCTGAGCATTACGGGGACTACCTCGGCGCGTGGCCGGGCGCGGACGAGGCGGAAAAGACGAATCAGCCCAGCGGGGGCTTGGCTCGCCGGCAGGCGACGTTCCGTGAACAGACGCCCGCGGCGCTGGGCGAGGCGCGCTGGTTCGCGCAGGCGCTGAGCAACTTCCCGGCCGACGCGACGCTGCGGGTCACGGGCGCAGACGCGGGCTTCTTCGCCGGGTTGGCCCAGCGGCTGGGCTATCCCATAACCGACGACGCGAACAATACGTATCAAGTGTTCTTAGGGGCCGAGGCGGTGCGGTCGGCGGCGTGGGGCTTCACCGGCGAAGCGGTGCTGCTCGTGCCGTTCGACCCGGCGGAACAAGCGGTGGTGCAGCAGTTGATGTCGTCGCTGCCGACAGGGGTGGAGGTTCTGGGCGGGCAGGGCGTGCAGGTGGACACGTCGCGCGGCATGATGATCGCGCGGGTGCGGGTCGCCGCGGCGAGCGCCGCGGCAACGCCGATGATCTCGCTGGACCAACACGTGGGCTGATCACGAGTCGGCTTCGGGATGGGACATAGGCGAACCCCGGCCTACATAAAAACGGACCTCGGGCGTGGCGTGGCCGATCGCGCCCACGCGGCAGAGCGAGCCCGGCCCCGAGGCTTGGGAACCCAGCGCGAGACGCAGCGGAGCCGTCGGAAGCTTCTGCGCCCGGCTCAGTTTTTCTGGGCGACGACGACCAAGTCGCGGTAGACGCCGGTGATCTGGCCGGTGTGGGCGATGGTGAAGCCGGGGATCGCGCCGACCTGGCGGACGAGTTCTTCCATCGTGTATTCGAAGCCGTGGTACACCGCGTCGGACGAAGCGCCGTACTGCCAGCCTGGCGTGACGATCAGGGCTTTGCCGCCGGGCTGGAGGACGCGGGCGATCTCGCGGAGGATCGCGATGGGGTTCGCGAGGTGCTCGATCACGTCGAACAAAGTGACCACGGCCACCGACGCGTCGGGGCAGGGGATGTCGTCGCCCCGGCCGAGTTCGAATCGCGGGGGCTGGGCGGGGTATTCGTGGTTGGCGGTCATCTGGCGGGACTGCTCGACGCCTTCGGGCTCGGGGTCGATGCCCAGGACGTTGAGGCCCTGCTGCGCGAAGAGGTGGGAGAAGAACCCGTCGCCGCAGCCGACGTCTAAAAGAAGGCCGGCCGCGGGCGCCGCGTCGGCGGAGGCGTCGGCCGTGTCTGCGAATTGGCTCGAGGCGCTGGTGGAGGTCATGCACTGCTTCGCGGCGCTGGCGAGGTGGTGGGCACGCTTGCGAAAGAAGTCGGCGTTCTGGTAGCTCTCCCAGACCAGCGCGCCGCGTTCTTCGTATTTCTCGAAGGGCATGGCGGCGGCATGGAACGGGGCGTTCCACATCAGGCCGTTCTCGAAGTGCGCGTCGCGCACCTCGTCGAGGTCCGCGGCCCACCAGTCGAACCCGAAACGCTCACGGAAATGGGCGGCGGCTTGTTGGGTGTCTTCGGACGCGTCGGGGGCCTGCGGCGTAAAGGGGTCGGTGACCACGACCTGGGGGACAGCCAGGACCCGCAGCCCGGCCTGACGCACCGCGAGGCCCAACGCGAGCAGCCCGATCTCACCCCACGCGAGCAAGGATTCGCCGTCGACTTCGTCGAAGACTTCCTGGTTGATCACCGCCACGCCCGCGGCGAGGGTGTCGACTTCCTGGGGGAAGCGGTAGGCCTGGCCGGGGACGCCCTTGCCATGGTGGTGGAAGCCTTTGGGGTGGACGACGAACTCGCCGACGGCGGTCACGTGGCCCTGGGCGTCGAGCCGCTTGGCCCCGACCATGGCGACCCGGCCGCCCTGCCCGAGGAACGCGGCGAGCTGGTCGGGCCAGTCGGCGGCGGGCTGGACCTCGCCGGCCGAGCGGTGGCGGATGACCACCACGCCGCCGGCCCGCTGGACTTCCCAGCGGAGGGCGGTGTTTTGCGCGTCGGGGGCCTGGGGCGTGGTCGTCGTGCCGGCGAGGAGTGCGGTGTTCATAGAGGGGTTATCGGGCAAGCGGGGCCGACTCCGCCAATCACCCCCCGGAAGCAGGTTAGAGGCCGGCCAGATAGGGAAACAGAGACGCGGATCCGGGCGAAGCCGCGACGGGCCCGGAGAAAACGCCAACGCCGGCCCCGGGAATAACGCCGCGGCGGCGGAGCGGCCGATAACGCTGGGATGAGCCAGACCCCGCGGGTTTCGATTCTGATCCCGAATTTCAATAACGGCAAAACGTCGTCCCGCGACGGGGAGACGGACCTGATCGGGGACCTGCTCACGTCGCTGCGCGAGACGCTGGCGGAGGAGACGACCGCTTACGAGGTGATCGCCTACGACGACGGATCGACGGACGACAGCCTGCCCACGCTGCGCCGGTGGGCGGACGAAGGGTTCCTGCGGCTGATCGAGGCGGAGCACTGCGGGGTGCTGGCGCGGACGGCGAACCGGCTGGTCGAGGCGTCGCGGGGCGAGATCCTGGTCCGGCTGGACGGGGACATCGTGGTGCTCACCCCGGGGTGGGTGGGGAAGCTGTGCGCGGTGTTCGACGCGGGGCCAGCGGAGCTGGGGGTGGTGGGGCCCAAGCAGTTGGCCCCGAACGGCAAGTGGGTGCATTCGTTCGGGGATTTCGTGCTGCACCCGCGGGGGTACGTCCATCTGCACCAGGGCAAGGCCCGGGAGGAGGTCACGCGGCCGGCGGAGGTGGACCACGTGATGGGCTGTTTTTATTGTTGTAAGCGGGAAGTCCACGACGCGCTGGGCGGGTACGACGAGGACGTGCTGCGGGGGCAGACGGTGGAGTTCGGGATGCGGGCGCGGCGGGCGGGGTACCGGTGTTTCGCGGTGCCGCACATTGAATTTATTCATCGGCACTCACTGCGGGGCATGCGGGCGAACCTGGCGGACACGGCCGAGGGGATCGACCGGTCGCGGGCGGCGTTTAAAGAAAAGTGGGGGTTCGATCGGCTGGCCCCGGACCTGGACGTGGTGCGGGAGCGGTACGGGGGGACGCCGCTGCTCTGGAACGCGGCGGTGTTCGGGCTGCCGGGGGACGCGGCGTATGCGTGTTCGTGGGGCCCGGAGCCGACGGTGGAAGGCTCGTCGTGGAGCCGGTACGCGAAGGACGCGGGGTACCGGAAGCACGTAGATTTCCGATCGAAGGTGGTGCGTCAACTGGCGGACGGCCGGCCGGGCCCGGTGCGGGTGGGGCTGATCGGGGCGGGGGAGGGGTTGTTGGCCCATTTACTGACGGTGGCGGGGTTTGTGTGCGTGGTGGCGGATCCGTTCGGGGCGCGGGTGGCGCTGGGCCGACGGTTTTTGGGGCAGCAGCGTTACGACAGGCCGGGGCCGGAGGTGACGGAGCAGGCGGACCCGCGTCGGCTGCCTTGGGCAGACGGCTCGGTGGACGTGGTGTTCTGGCCCGGGGGGATCGAGACACACCCGAACCCGGTGGCGATGCTGCGGGAGGCGGGTCGGGTGATGGCGGCCGGGGGGGTGTTCGGGGTGGTGTCGCCGCAGGTTGCGGAGGGTAGTGAGGGGTATTTGCCGCATGAATTGGCGACGCAGGTGCGGGCGGCGAACGAGTGGGTGGTGCCGACGGTTGAGACGCCGGCGAATCCGCGGCAGCCGTTGGTGGCGCTGGCGGCGCACGACGAGGCGGTGTTCGGCGCGGCGCTGCGGCGGGAGGCGTGACGGGGTGGGCGCGGGGGGCTGGGTCCGGTAATCTAGGGGGGACAGGAAGTTTTCTATCGGGATTTGGGGTGCGGCCGATAGCATGGAGGCTTGCCGATGCTATGGATGCCCCTGGGGGCCGGGCCGGTCCCTGTTTATTTCCCCGAGCCGCCGACATGAACCTTTCACGACGCCAAATCCTGATCGCCGGCCTGGGCTTCGCGGCCACCGGCTGCGCGGCCACGACGCCGTCGTCCCGCGGCAAGACCGCCGGCCGGGTCGGCCCGATCTGGCCCGAAGGCGTCAAGGCCCCGGCCCGGGTCCCGGCCACCGCCGACCACCCCCGGGTCTCGGCGCGTCCCGCGGCACCCGCCGTCCCCGGCTCGGTGGCCGGGGTGATCGCTCGTAAGCACTGGACCCGGCACGGCATCGCGTCGCGGAACATCAACGCCATGAACGGCGTTAAAAAGATCACCATCCACCACGAGGGCTGGACCCCCGTGACCTTCACCTCCGCCCACGCCGCGTACGACCGGATCGAGAGCATCCGGCAGATCCACACCCGCGACCGCGGCTGGGCCGACATCGGCTACCACTACGTGATCGACCGCGCCGGCCGGGTCATCGAGGCCCGCCCGATCCGATACCAGGGGGCCCACGTCAGCGAGAACAACCCGCACAACCTGGGCATCTTGGTGTTGGGCAACTTCGAAAAACAGAAACCCAGCGGCGCGCAGGTCCAGGCACTGGGCAAGTTCACGAAGCTGATGATGAAAACCCACGGCGTCTCCCCGCGGGCAGTACGTACTCACCGCGAGATCAACCCCACCCAGTGTCCCGGTCGCGCCCTGCAAGCCCACGTCGATCAGTTGCGACGCAGCCGGGTGATCGCCTGACCCCGAATCCGCACCTTTGGCTTCAGCGGTTTCGGTTTTGACGTGCAGATCAAATGTACTGATCCGTTTCCGCCCCGGCGTGGCCGGGCGATTCGCGCAGAGCCTTCGTCTGCCGGTGACACGGCTTTCGGTTGGGTGTCGTGCGCGGTGGGCCGCTTCGGTTCCGTGTTATCAAAGAGCGGACGCTCGGCGGCGGGTTGGCGTCGCGTGCATCGGCCCACGCGTCGGCCCATTCGATCCGGCCCGCCGGGATACCCTTGGAGTTTCCAAGGTGGTTTCCGGTGGGCGGGTGCCGTCGTCCTCGACCCGCGTGGTGGGGGGCGGCCGCGCGGTTAGGCCACGGTCCATCGTGTCTGTTGCCGGCAAGATGGCTCACCGACGAACGCCGAAACCCCTCACGTGAAAAACGCGAGCCCGGCGACCCGGATATGAGCGTGCCTGGCGCCTTGCCTGTGTCACCTTCACGCTTAAAACCACCGGGGCCGACACCCACGGACAAAACGAACCTCTTTGTGCGCAATCTGCGCCCCGCCTCGCCAAGCCAAACCGAAAAAATCCCGCTATTTATTTAGATTTAAAACTTATCTCCCCACGCACGATTTTGCCCAACTTTCACGTCAAACCGTGCGCGCCGACTGGTCACCTCTCCCCGTTTACATGGGGTTGGATCAAAGAGAACGATCGCTTTCCCTTGCCTTTAATCGCCGCGTCATTGGTAACCCGGCTTCACCGCGTCCTTGTCCGCCGCCCCGCCTAGAGCCTGTTATGCACCCGGCCGTTCTCCCGAGCGTCAACGGGGTTTTCGAGGCCAAGGAGCCCAATCGAGGCGGGTTGGGACCCTCCGAGAGAGGGCGCGCCGGCATCGCAAACCCCGTTGACGCGAAGAGAGGCCGGGTGCATCACAGGCTCTAACCTCGTTCCGTGTAACCCGAGGTTTAAGATATCGTGCTGACTATGGACTACGCGGAAATCGAACCGCCCCTGCTTGGGCTGGTTCAAGATGACGGCCGACACGCCGGAAGTAAAACACGTTTCGGCTCGGTCGATGATTCGAGATAAGGTCGGTTGTCGTACAATTCAGGATATGAGCGATCAGGAGCAAATCGTGAGAGACGAACCGGCTTCGACGGAGCCCGGGGTGCAGGTAGAGAACTCCGGGGGAGCTGCGGCAGAGGCTTCTGGCGGCGGGGAAAACGTCGAGAGCGAAGCCGCGGCTGAGATCAACGCGGAGGCCGCGGCGGCGGAGCCGATCGAGGTGGACCTCGACGAGATTTCGCCGAAGGTCGAGGCGGCGCTGCTCACCAGCGAGCGGGCGATGACGTCGGGGAAGATCGCCGAGGCGTTGGGTCTGAACTTCCCGGGGGGGAGTAAGCCGGTGAACGAAGCGATCGCTCGGCTCAATGGGGAATACCAAGACACGGGCCGAGCGTTTCGGATCGAGCAGGTGGCGGGGGGTTGGCAGGTGATGACGTTGCCGGAGTTTGCGGGGGTGCTGGCGGCGCTGCACCGGGGCAAGGCGCAGTCGAGGCTGAGCCCGGCGGCGATGGAGACGCTGGCGATCGTGGCGTACAAGCAGCCGGTGCTGCGGGCGGAGTTGGAGTCGATCCGGGGGGTGGCGTGCGGGGAGACGCTGCGGTCGCTGATGGAGCGGCATCTGGTGAAGATCGTGGGGCGGGCCGAGGAGCTGGGGCGGCCGATGCTTTACGGGACGACGAAGCAGTTTTTGGAGCTGTTCGGGCTGGCGTCGCTGAAGGATCTGCCGGACCCGGCGGACCTGCGGCAAGGCGGTGGGGCGTGAGGGGGCGGGGCTTGGGTTGGATGAGGGGGGGG
>JBCDDZ010000002.1:0-131732 GCA_039180025.1 Planctomycetota bacterium | reverse complement strand
GCACGTCGAGCACGTTGGCCAGCGAGTGCACCGCTTTGAATTCGCCGGTGCGTTCGGGCCACAGCCAGACCAGGTCGATGTGGGCGTGCCCGGTCAGCGTCGCGTCCATCGCCGTGGCGTCGGCGGGCAGGTCGGCCAAGAGCTTTTGGGTGACTTCGCGCAGCGCGGCGGGGCCGTCGTGGTCCAGCGCATCGACCGCGCGGTCGAGCCCGTCGATGATCCGCCGACAGACCGGCGAGGCGTGCTCAAGCGGCGGCCGATAGCCGAAGGCCGAGGGCCAGTCGCCGTCCAGCGGGTGGTCCTTGCGGTGCAGCGCGACCGCCAAGTCCAACAGCACCTCGACATCGAAGTACGCCGCCCACGCGTCGTCGTCGCGGGTTGCCAGGAACGCGCCCTCGAACACGCTGCCCGCATCGGAGATCCCCTGCCCCGCCCCCGGCACCCAGATGCCGGTGCGGCAACAGATCGACTCGATCAGGAGTTCGCCCGCGGCGCTCCACAACGCCTCGGGCAACGCCAGCATCGTGTGCCCCGGGTCGATCCCCGCGACGGCCTGGCCTTCGAAATACGCGGTCGCTTCGCCCTGATCCCGCCAGCACAAATAACGTGCTCGGGCAGGCGACGCCTCCGACTCCGCCCCGGGGATTTGCACCTTCCACCAGCACTGATCGAAACGCTGCCCCCAGACGTGCGGCGTCTGCTCTACCGGCAGAAACGCCAACCCCGCCGCGTCGCCGACGAAGGTTTCTTCCCGGCTCGACTTCGACTGCGCGACCGGCAGCGGCGTGTCATCGACCCGCCAGATCATCGCTTCCAATCGGCCGCGGGCCTTCTCGACGCGGGGCGGAACAAACTGCAGGTGCGGGCTTCGAGGGAGCATAGGGCGATCGGTTTTAATCAGGTAGAGGGCAACGACTCACGGCGAATGACCAACAAAACAGTGTACAAAAAATCTCGTCCCCACCGGCAAGCCGGCCAAACCCAGACATATTCCACTTACCAATATCGACATTGCCTCATTTATTAAGACGAGAAATACGGGTGAACCGCACGGTGTAAGCCATGAATATGCCCTAATATCCGAGATAAGTATCGACCCAACTTGAAGCCGAACGGAGATGAATTAGATATGTCTCGCACCCTGGGACCCCGCTCTAATGTCCTGCTGGTCGTACTCGACCAGTGGCGGTTCGACTGCGCCGGCTTCGCGGGCTCGGGCCCCGGCTGGGGTACGCTGACGCGGCAGGTCCGCACCCCCCATATGGACCGCTTCGCGGCTGAAGGCACGGTCTTCACCCACACCACCTGCCCATATCCCGTCTGCACGCCCAGTCGGTACTCGATGCTTAGCGGGCTCTACCCGCGTCAGCACTTGGGCAGCAATAACGGATCGACCCTGCGGCGGGATGTGCCGACTTGGCCTTCTCTACTCCGCGACGCGGGCTGGTCGACTGCGGCGGTAGGCAAGATGCATATGACGCCCACCCGGCTCGACGTCGGTTTCGACGCGATGCAACTCGCCGAACAACACGGCGACGGGTACTGGGAAGACGACCGCGGCGCGGGCCTCGCCGACGCCGGCCTCGCCGATGTGACCGATTTGGCCGATCAGCAGCCGGCCTTCCACGCCTCACGACCAGATGATTGGCCCGCCGCCCGTGGGGTCGGTGTTTCGACGCTCCCCAGAGGATGGCACTCGACCGACTGGGTCGGAGATCGTGCGGCCCGCGTGTTAGAGCAATGGGAGCCGGGCCGGCCCTCGGCGCTACTGACCAGCTTCGTCAAGCCACACCACCCCTTTGACCCTCCCGCCGAGTACGCCCAGAGGTGGGACCCCGACGCGTTAGAGCTACCCGAAGGTTGGGCTGAACAGCCCGACCCCCGTGATGTCGCCGCCTACCCCCATACGGATATGTACGATAGTGCGGCCGTCACCGAGGCCGACCTTCGGCAAGTGATGGCTCACTATTTTGCAAGTATCGAACACATCGACGACCAAATCGGTCGGCTTCTCGAGATCCTCGACCGACGCGCCCTCGCCGACAACACGCTCGTCATCCTCACCAGCGACCACGGCGAGTATCTCGGCCACCGACACCTCTTGCTCAAAAACAATACGCCCTACGACCCGTTGATCCGTGTGCCGCTGGCTGTCCGCTGGCCGCGTAGCCTCGGCTTGCCGGCCGAGTCTCGTGACGATCGCCTTGCCTCTCTCGTCGATCTGCCGGGCACCATTCTTTCCGCCTGTGGGGTCGATGTCCCGCCGACCATCGCCACCGACCGGCTTGACCTTGCCGACGCCTCGCAGCGACGCGACGCCGTCTTCGTGGAAGCCGGACGCGATATCACCGCCCGAACCCACACGCATAAGCTCGTACTGAGCGCCCGCCCCGACGGTTGCCGGCTCTATGACCTCGCCGCCGACCCGCTCGAGACCCGTGATCTATATCACGACCCAGAACACGCCTCCGTGCGAAACGATCTCGAAGCCCGCCTCACCCGATGGCTCGCCTTCGAAGCGATACCCCCGACATACAGTGAACCACGCCTCGAAGGAGGTCCCGCTGCCGATGCCCGACGACAACGGCGAGAAAAAACGGCCGCCAATCTCGCCCGAAATCGTTAAAACGTCTCGTCCCGGCTCGCCGCCGACTGCGCGACCGACAACGACGCATCCTCGGCCCGCCAGATCATGGCCTCCAAACGGCTACGGGCCCTCTTCGACGTGGGGCGGAACGAACTGCAGGTGTGTGTGGGCTTCGGGCAGCATGATCGATGGCTTTCGAAGGATCGCAGGTCATCGGACGACGGCCGGGAACGCGACCGTAGGGAAACTCAAGAAGCCGAGGCCGGCAGCAGACGCGGGATCAGCGCGGCGTCGTCGCCGGCGTCTCGGTAGCTCCACCAGCCGTGGGTGATCGCCGCCAGCAGGCCGCCGCAGCCGGTGATCATCAGCGCAACCCGGTTGTCGACTCCTTCGTAGGGCGTATGGAACGGCCCGCGGCAGAATAATTCGTACTGCTCGAGCATCCACGTGAGCACCGCGCCGCGGTCCTCGATGCCCAGCCGCATCCGGACGGCCCCGTCGATCTGGTCGGTCATCAACGGCCCCCACCGGTTCCGGTCGCGGTAGTAGGCCAGCGTCGCGGTCTTGACCCGCGGCGACACGTCGCGGTCCAGCGGGAAAAAGCTCAGTGAGGTGTCGGCCTGCTTGATGAGGTGGCCGTCGTACCCCGCGTATTCCGGGATCACGCCCCGGGCGTCCGGCGGCATCTGGACCAGCCCGTCGGCCACCGCGGACCACGCCCCGGGTGCGTCTTCGCCGAGCACGTCGGCGGCTTGTACCGCGGCACGCAGCGCGGTGCGGACCAGCAGGTTGGTGGTGGCGTGGTCGTCGACCAGCCCCGGGTTGGCGGGCACTTCGACCACGTCCTCGTCCGGCCCCAGCACCCCGCGGAGGTGATACACGCCCGGATCGTCGCCCGCTTCGCAACGTGAGCACCAGTAGTCCGCGAGGCCGCGGAGCATCGGCCAGGCTTCGCGGAGGTCGGCCCGATCCCCGGTCCGCCGGTAGAGGTTCCAGGCCATGAGCATCACCCAGCCGTTGACGTGGAGTTCCTGGCGGTAGTGAGGCGGCGTGTCGTCGCGGCCGTCCTCGTCGCTGACCCAGCCGAAGCGGGCGCCGGGGTGGCCTTCCGCCGCGGCGAGTGCGCGGGCCGACGGCAGCATCTTCAGCCGGGCCCGGAGCGCCTGACGCGCGAGGTCCGGCCAGGCCGTGTACAGCCCGAGGAAGTGCCAAAGGTCGGTGTCCCAGAGCTGGTTGCCGCCCCAGTTGTTGCCCGAAAGGCCCAGCGGCGCGACCGGATGATCCGACCCGTCGTAGCTCGCCAGCAGGTAGTAGGTCTGCGCCAGCAGCATCCGCAAGCGTGGGCGCGACACCGGCAGGTCGGACAGATCGGGGGCCCGCTGCCAGAGGGACCGCCACACCTTTCGGTTCTCCGACCGCAGGCGGCCGTCCGCGAGCCCGGACTCTAGCACGTCGAGGTCACGCGCGACCTCCGCCGCGCCGCCGGCTTCGGTCCCGCCGTGGATCGCGACGTGGACCCGCAGCCGCAGCGTGGCCCCGCGCGTGACGGCCTGGGCCCACGCACCGTCCGGCGTGACCGACCCGCCCTCGCAAGCCCACCGCATCCCGAAATGCAGGGCACGCCCCTTGGTCCGCGTCTGCGCTTGGCCGATCACGCCCCGGTCGGTCGGGGACCAGTCGATCGGCAGGTCGGCCCGTACGTGCCCGTCGTGAAACCCGAAGCCGACCCGCGTCTCGTGCTCCAGCCCGGCGAGTTCGAGCTCCCAGACCGCGCCGTGCGGGACGCTGCGCGGCACCAGCAACCGGGCCTTCACTTCGACGCCGGCCGACCCCGAGCGCCAGCGGCCGACCAGCGACGCCTCGCCCGTCCGCAGGTCCAGCGACGTGGTCAACGGTTGCCGGCTGGACGTGCGGGCGGTCCCCGGGCGCAGCCGGTCGTCGCCGTGTCGGAGGTCGACGTGCGTGAACGAGGGCAGGTCGAGCTGCCGACCGTCCCGGGCAAACGCGGCAAAGCAGGGCAGCGGGAAACTCTCGTCGCCCGGAACGTTCGCCGCGGCCGGCGTCTCCGGGCCGGCGCCGCCGCGGGGTGGCGCCTGCGGATCGGTCCCCAGCCCCAGGACGCCGAGCCGGACCCCGAGCCGACCGTTGCCGACGTAGGGCGCGGCGGCACCCAGCAACGGCTGTCGGTCGCGGAGCACCCAGAGCGTGTCGTCGTCCCAGTCCAGGGGCATGTCGATCTCGCAGACGTGAAAAAAAACGACGAGCGTTCGGGTCGATCCGCGGCATCCGTCGCTCAAGCCGCGGGCCGCCCGGGTCAGCGGTGCGGCAGTGAATCCATGTACGCGGTCCAGACTTCACGCCAGCGGTCGTAGTCCTCGTCGGTGAACGGGTGGACCTGGCTGTCGCGCTCGCCGCGGACGCCGTGCGTGTACCACGTCGCGGGGATGCCCAGCTCCGGCTGCACCGGCATCGCCCGCCGCCACTCGGCCATGCTGTGCACCGGCCAGTTGTCGGTGTTGATCAGCCAGTCCGAGCAGTTGCTCGCGATACCGTGGCGGTAGCGCATCTGCTCGACGAGGTTCGGGCGTTTGTGGCACCAGTCGTTGAGCCGGAACACGTCGGTGACGTCGGCGAAGTACGGGTGCGTGCAGTGGGTCATGATCATCGCGTCGGGCTTGGCGTCTTTCGCGGCGTCGTGGATGAGCTTGACGTAGTGGTGCAGGAGTTCCATGCCCCAGAGGTCGCCGTGCAGTTCGAGGCCGGCCGCGAGCGGCAGGTTGTGGGAGAAGTCCAGAAAGAAACCGTCGTAGTCGTAGCCGTCGGGGCTGATGAGCTGGTGGACGTCGTCCTGGAGCTGCCGGGCGTAGGCGGGGCTGGTGGGGTCGAGGCGGAGCTTCGTGCCGTCTTTTTTGCGGATGCACCAGTCGGGCGGGGCGTTGTCGTGGATCCACATGCCGTACCAGGCGATGACGTGTCGGCCGCCGTCGTGGATCCAGTCGGCGAAGCCGCGGAAGTCGGGGTATCGGCCGGGGTCGGGGACGAGCCGCTGGCGGTGGAGCTGCCATTTGTCGCCGGTGGCGGCGACGCCGAAGGGGATGCCCTTGTCGATCAGCCGCTGCATGCAATGCACTTGATTTTGCTGGGTTTCGTAGGTGTCGGTCTGGTAATGGCCGGGCTGGCCGATGTGTGCTTCCAAGGCGTAGTTGCGCTGCTCGCCCCAGATGCAGGCGAACGGCTCGCGCCACCAGTCGGCCACGTCGCGCTTGGGCGTCGGCGCAAACCCCGATTCGCGCAGCCAATCGCTGTAGTCGGCGATCACCTCGTACGCCGAGTCGCGCGGCGTTTTAAGCCAAACGATCGACGCGGCGTGACCGGGCTCGCCGAAGTAGCCGCGGTAGTCGATCTCCAGGTCGAACGCGTCGCGTTGCCGGGGGAAGTAGGTCCAGCCGGTGTACTGGTTCTTGCCGGCCGACGCCCCGAGCCCGATGCCGTACCACCGCCCGTCGATGCGGAACGTATGCACCAGCGGCGGCGGCGTGAAGACGTACTGGCCGCCGAACCGCTCGTCGAGGGTCGCGCCGTCGTGGTTCGACGCCTGATGCGAGACCTGCATCGGGTGCAGCACCATGAGGTCGTTGGCGTTGGGGGCAAGGGGGATCATCTCCTCGGCCGGGGCCGCGCCGTCGACCGAGACGATCAGCTTGTCGATCCGGCCGTCACCTTCGACATGCAATTCGGTGACCGGCCCGCGGGCCGAGTCCGATGACCGTGTCGTGACGTTCATCTCGCCCCGCGTTATTTCGAGTCGGGCATTTATGTTTGCTTCAGACCAAGGCGTATTCATCGGAGTACTTTCGTATACGTTTCAACTTGAAAAGAAAAATGATAGTTGTTTCAGCCGTCCTGCATCAAGGCCGAGCGACCGCCATCGACCCGCAACGTATTGCCGGAAATAAAAGCGGCAAAATCAGAAGCAAGAAACGCGCAAACCGAGCCGATCTGATCGACGTCCCCCAACCGGCCGACCGGGCGCATCGCTTCGGTCCGCCGCCGCTCGACCGCGGGATCCGGAAACGAATCAAACCAAGCGTCGTTGCCGGGCGTGTCGATGAATCCGGGCGCAATGCCCACGGCACGTACACGCGGCCCCCACTCAATGGCCAAGGACTGGACCAGCGCGTTCAACCCGGCTTTGGCCAAGTGTAGGGGAAACAGCCTGGGATCGTGTGGTACTCCCGAGCGGCCGCGGCGGCCTTGTCGCCGGTGTGGCCTTGGTCCCCGTAAGCCACTTTAACGGACGCTGGCGTCGCTTCTTGAACCCGCCGGGCCGATTCGCCGACCTGCTTGCGGTCGTCTTCGTTGATCCGTATCGAGCCGCGGCTTCGCGTTGAGCGAGAAGCGGGTTTCGTCTACGTTTTTGGGGGTGAGTGATTGGGTCGTGGGATGGGGCGAGACCAGCCGGGCGCGGTCGGGCTTACTGGTGGGCGGGTCGGGGCGTGGGGTTGGTTTGAGCGGCTTTCGCGAAGAGGTCGGTGAACAAAGCATCGCGGTGGATGTGCTGGGCGACGCGGATCGGGGGGCGGCGGGCGTCGCGGCTCCAGGTCCGGTCGTCGGTGAGCACGGGGCAGGGCTCGATCGTGGTTTCGACCCAGGCCTGGTCCATCAGCCAGGCAAGCGGGGCGAGGTCCCAGATCTCTTTGGCCCCGCCGGGCTCGCGGACCGGGGCGTATTCGTATTCGCGGAAGATTTTGGCGAGGTAATCGCCGATCGACGAGTGGCCCTGGAGGTGGGCGTCGAGTTCGGCGGTGGTGGTTTTGATCATCTCCGCCACGAGCTGGCAGGGGAACAGCACGAGGGGAACGCCCGAATCGAGGAGGACACGCGAGGCCAGCGAGTCTTGTTCGAGGTTGAATTCGGCGGCGGTGTGCCAGTAGAGCGGGTGGCCGCCGAGCCAAAGCACGACGATTTTTTCCCGGATGTCGGGGGCCTCGATCAGGGCCGAGACGACGTTGGTGATCGCACCGATCGCCGCGACATAGAGGGGGCGGCCGTCGGGCTGGGCGCGGGCCCGCCGGATTAGTTCGTCGCGGGCGTCGCTGGGGACGGAGGTTTGCGGGTCCGGGAGCCAGGCGTCGGAGCCGCGGTAGACGAACCCATCGGTCGGGACGTCAAGGATGCCCAGGACGCGGGCGATTTCGTCGTAGCTTTTGGCCATGCCGTCGGCGGGCCCGGACGAGCGTTTGTTGTGGAATGGGGCGGCGAAGACGGCCTGGAGGTCGAACCGCGGCTTGGAGAGCAGGGCGTAGACCAGCGCGAACTGGTCGTCGATCTCGTTGTAGGTGTCGGTGTCCAGAACCAGGTCGCAGCGGTCTGCGGGCCAAGTCAGGCGCGAGAGGACGAAGGCGGGGTCGAGGGGCGGGAAAAGCATGCGGGCTTTCGTGATTAGGCGAGGGAGACGCCGGCGCGGTGCGCGGCATCGGAGAGGTATCGGTGGCTGCTGCGGGCCTGGTCGGCCGAGAGGATGTGTTCGAGGATCACCCAGCTGTCTTCGGGCAGGTGGGGCTCGACGAGGGTGAGGAACCGGCCCCAGTCCGTGTGGCCGGCGGTGATCGGGGTCAGGCCCATCTGGAGGTGGAAACCCTCTTCGACGCCGAGTTCTTTGACGTGGACGAGCCCGACATGGCCCGCGAGGCCGGCGATCGTCTTTTCGACCAGGGGCATCGGGGTGAGGAAATCGTGGAGCCCGGCGTAGAGGCTCGACGGATCGACGTTGCAGCGCAGGCGGTCGGAGCCGACCTGGTCCTGGACCGCGAGGAACGATTCGGCGGAGCGGACCACCCCCTTGAGGTAGGCCTCGATACAGAGGACAGCGTCGTGCTTTTCCGCCAACTCGGCCAACGGTTTGATGGCCTGGGCGTAGGCGTGGATCGCGTCGTCGGTGGTGTTGCGCAGGTCGTAGTGGCCGAAGCCCGAGGGGTGGTGGTTGCCCGGGCCGAGGGTGATGTAGCGGCAACCGGTGTCGGCGGCGAGGGGGATGATCTGATTGAGGAGCTGGGTCTGGGCCTGCGCCGCTTCCGCGTCGTCGGAGACCGGATTGAAGCCGAACGCCCCGATCTGACACACACTCAGGCTGTGTTTTCGGAGGGGGGCGAGGGCGGCTTGTACGCCGTGTTCCACGAGGGCGCCGCCGTCGATGGGCACGCCGGTGATCGCTAGCTCTGCCGCGAGCTCCGGCGTCGGGTCGCCGGCTTCGAGTCCTAGTCGCATGAGTGGGGTTCCTGAAGGAGAAAGAGAAAACGGAGGTTAGCCCGCGGCGGGGTCGACGGCCTCGAGCGCGACAGGCTGGCCCGAGCGGGCCGACTCGGCGACAGCCATCGCCAGGTCGACCGAGAGGATCGCGTCCCGCAGCGTGGCCGAGGGGGTCGCTCCTTCGCGGATACACCGGACGAAGTGTTCGAGGGCAGGGGTGTAGGCGGTTTGTTGGTCTAGGGTCGGGGGGGCATCGAGGTGCTGGGGCGTGGGGTGTTGGTGGGTGGCCCATTTCAGGGAGCGCCAGGCGTGCTGCTCGCCGGTGAGCTGGGCCTGGCCGTGCTCGGCAAACAGTTCGATCCGCGGGTAATCGGTAAAGGCGTCGTGGCCGATGCCGCCGCAGGTTAGCGCGGCGATCGTATCGTTCTGGAAGCGGAGCGTGACGGTCACGGCGTCTTCCATAGGCTTGCCGGTGAAGCGTCCGCCCTCGGCCGAGACCCGAGTGGGCCGCCCCATCAGGTGGCAGACGGCGTCGAAGAGGTGGCAGGAGTTTTCGTTGATAAAGCCGTTGCCGTTGGTCGGGTCCCAGGCCCAGCCGTCGCGGGGCGGGAGCCAGCCGAAGACGTACTGGCCCTGGAGCATGCGGGGCGGGCCCAGGTCGCCGGCGAGCAGGGATTTGAGCTTGACCAGCGCGGGGTGGTAGCGGAAGCTGAACCCGGCCATGACCGGGGCGGCGGACCGGCGACAGATGTCAGCGAGCTCGCGGGCGTGTGCCGCGTGGCTGGCCCAGGGCTTTTCGACGAAGAGCGCGAGGTTTTGCTCGACCGCCGCGGTCAGCAGTTCGCGGCGCGGCTTGGGGGGGATAGCGATCACCACGGCGTCGAGGTTTTCTTTGGCGATCATCTCCAGCGCGTCGCGGTAGGGAGTGAAGCCGTACTCCGCCGCGGCGGCCGGGAGCGAATCGCTGCGGCGGTCGGCGACGGCGGCGAGGTTGACGTCCGGCATGGCGGCGAGGGTACGGACGTGGAACTGGCCGAAGCCGTAGCCCACGACGCCGAAGCGCAGAGGGGGCTCGGCGGGGCTCACCGGTCACCCCCGGGCTGGTCGCGCAGGCCAGTGGTCGTGGTGGTCATGGCGTAGCGCTGGCCGGTGCGGGCGGACTCGAGCGAGCCGGTCATCATCTCGGTGACGTGCCGGCCCCACTCGACGTTGACCAGCGGGTCGCGGTCTTCGAGAATGCAGTCGATCAGATGGAGCGTGGATTCGGCGTAGTAGTTGAACGCGCCAGGGATCGGCTTGGGCCATTGTGCTTTGCTGTAGTCGCCGCGGTTGGGGATGCGGTACCAGCCGTCGTCGTCGGTTTCGGGCAGCAGGTGCTTGTGGTCGGAGATGATGGAAGCGGTGTAGCCGCCGTCCGCGATCAGGTTGCCGGATCGGCCGAAGACCTGGATACCCTGGCTGCCGATGGTGCCCTTGGGCATGGGGTGGAACGGTCGGCCGACGTGGACGGTGCCGACCCAGCCGGCGTCCATCTCGTAGGTGGAGAAGACGTTGTCGGGCGCGCCCATGGGGACGGTCTCGGTTTTCTCCATGTGCATGACTTCGTCCCAGTAGTTGCTGTCGTGGGGGTCGGTGCAGCGTTCGAGGAAGTCGGTGTAGCCGTCGTCGGGGACGATGGTGCGCTCGGGGACGGCGATGTTGGCGTTGGCGGTGACGGCCTTGCAGTCGCCCAGCAGCGAGGCGATCTGGCTGGGGAAGTAGGGGTAGTCGAAGAGCACGCCGCCGGAGGCTTCGGAGAAGAACGCGGCGTTGCCGTAGGGGTTGCCGCCGAGCATCGCGCTGTACTGGGTGCCGGCGGTGGGGACCATCATGAACCAGTACGGGTCGCCGAGCACGCCCTTGGCGATCAGGTCGCGCTGCAGCGCGACGTCGGGGTCCAGCGGTGAGTTGCAGCTGGGTTCGACGAGGCACTTGACGTGGTGTTCGCGGACGCACTGCGTGATGGCGTGGGCGTCGTCGAGCGTGGTGGCCATGGGTTTTTGGAGCACCATGTGGATGCCGCGCTGAGCGGCGGCGAGCGCGAATTTGGCGTGGCTGCCCGGGGCGGTGAGGATGAGCACCGCGTCGAGGCCGGCCTCATCGAGCATCTGGAAGTAGTCCTGATACTCCTGCTTCGCGCCGAAGAGCCGTTTGCAGGCGGCGGTGCGTCGCGGCTCGAGGTCGCAGACGGCGGTGATTTCGGCCCGCGGCTCTTCGAGCAGGCAGGGCAGGTAATACGCCGTGGCCACGACCCCGCAGCCGACGACACCGATTTTCAGGGGAGCAACGGGTGGAGATTGGGGCATGCGCGGGGCTCTTGAGTAAATAGGGTTGAAGGAAAAGCGTCAGCGGGGGGCCACCGCCCGGACCTCGAGGCCGTGGAAGGTGACATCGGTTTGGTGCGCCATCAGAACGACGCTGCCGGCTTTGAGTTCGTCGTCGGGCCCGGGCTCTTCGAAAGTCCAGGCGTCGGGCTCGTCGTGGCCATCGGCCCAGGCTTTCATGCGGTACCAACTGGTCTGGTTTTCACGCGACTGAACGGAAACACGCAGCCACTGGCGACGCCCGGGTTCGAGTTCGTGGTGGGGAGCCTCGGGGGGGTACATCCGGTCGTCGTTTTTGTAGAGGGCGTAGCGGGAGGTCTGGTTGAACCGGTGGCCGTGCATCGCCATGATCCCGAAGGGCCGGTACCCGCGGTACGGGACCAGGTCGTGCCAGTTGACGTGGCCCTGCCAGCGCAGGATGACGCTCACCAGGGTGCCGCAGTTGGGGAGTTCTTCGAGCAGCGGCGTGTCGCTGTAGCCGTGGACCGTGAACGACGTGAGCACCTCGTAGTCGGTCCATTCGCGCGAGCCGACCGTGAGCATGCGGTCGTAGCCGATCTGCCGGGTCCGCACGCCATCGGGGCCGAGCGACCAGCACCCGTCGACCACGTGGGCCGCTTCGTCGATCCGCTCGAGGCTGCCGAAATCGACCTGGAAAGGCAATTCGCACTTGGGCTCGGGACAGAGGTGGACCACGACTTCGGCCTCGTCGGTTTGGCCGTGGCGATCCACGGCTTCGATCCGCAGGCGGTTCGGCCCTTCGTGCAATAGCGCCGGGTCCAGCTCAAGGTTAAAATCTCCCGGGTCCACCAGGCGGTACGCGGTGGGCCCCACATTGAGCGGCCCGGCCAGGTATTCGGTACGGTCCAACAGTTGCCAGCGCAGGTCGTGCAGCCCCACCGGGGCGTGGACCCGGCCGAGCACGTTGACCCAACGGTTCGACCGGCCGCGCTGCCCGATGTAGATCTCGGGCCCGTACCACAGCTCGATCGACGGGGCGTCGTCGGCCGGGGCGTGACGGGGGGTGAGGGTGGAGCGGGTCTGGGTCACGCGAAGTACCTCATGCGGGGTGGACGGTGTGGGGATCGGCTTGGTGGGTGGAATAGCCCACGGCGGGGCCGGGGTTCGGCGACGACACGACGCCCACGCCTCGGCCGGGTCCGACACGGGTGACGTGGAACGCTTGCTCCCGGGGCGACGCCGGGGCCGGGCTCGTCGGGCCGATCGTGCATTGGCCCGAGGCGTCGTTCCAGCGCAGCGCAGTCCAGTCGAACGCGCCGTCTTCGTAGTCGTAGCCGTCGCCGGCGTCGTGGTACAGATCGAACGCCGCGTCGGCGCCGGGGTACACCCGCAATTCGATCGGCTTGCCGACGCCCTCGCCGGTGTGTTCGATGACCGGGCCCATCGGCAGGATCGTGCCCGCCGGGACGTAGATCGGCATGCGTTCGAGCGGGGCGTCGGCGGTGATGGTTTGGCCGCCTTCGTAACGCTCGCCGGTCCAGAAGTCGTACCACGCGGTCCCGGCCGGCAGGTACACCGAGCGCGTCGCGGCAACGCCTTCGAGCGGTGTGGAGTGCGGGCCGTGGTACATCGGCTTGGTGACGGGGCAGACCATCAGCGACGGGCCGCACATGAACTGGTCGTCGATGTCGAACACCGACGGGTCGTCGCGGAAGTCGAACGCGAGCAGACGCAGCATCGTGTCGTGGCGGTGGGTAATCCGGCCGGCGAGGCTATAGAGGTACGGCATCAGCCGGTAGCGGAGCTGCGAGAAGCTGACCAGGGTGTCGTACCACACGTCGCCCGGCTCGCCGAAGCGCCAGATTTCACGCGGCGTGTTGGTGCCGTGGGAGCGGAACATCGGCAGCATCGCGCCGTACTGGAACCAGCGGACATAGATCTCGCGGTAGCCCAGGTCGTCGACACCGTCGGGGTACTGGCCCATCAAGAACCACCCCTCTTCGAAATCGACCGTGAAGAATCCGCCGATGTCGCTGGTCCAGTACGGGCAGCCGGTGACGGAGAAGTTCAGGCCCGCGGCGATCTGGGCTTTGAGGACGTCCCAATTGGCGGACGTGTCGCCGGACCAGGTAATCGTGCCGTAGCGCTGCTGGCCGTGATAAGCGGATCGAGTCAGGTTGACGACACGCTTCTCGGGCACGTCGCGGCGCTGGCCCTCGTAGATCCCTTGGGAGTGCATCAGCGAATAAGCGTTCACGTACTCGGGGTCGAGGTAGTCTTTCGCTTCGCCCACATTGATGAGTAACCGCTGCCACGGATCGGGCTTGAACGAACCTTCCCAGTCGGCCTCGAACGGCTCGGTACAGTCGCACCACCACCCGTCGATGCCGTACTTGAACAAACCCTCGTATGCCTGCTTCCAATAGAGCCCCCGGGCCGATGCGCTCATCGCGTCGTAGGTCGCGTCGTTGCCCAGCAGGCCGCGGGCCGCGCGCATCTCGATCTGGTTCTCGCCCTCGTTACGCATGATCGGCCAGATCGAAATCATCAGCTTCGCGTCCATCGCGTGGATCTGCTCGCACATTGCCGTGGGATCGGGGAAGCGCTCGGGGTCAAAACTTTTCTGCCCCCACAGCTCGCCGACCCACGAATGCCAGTCGAGGATAATGCAATCCAGCGGCAGCCTGCGGTCGCGATAGCCCTTGACGATGTCGAGTAGTTCCTGCTGGGTCTTGTAGCGTTCTTTGGATTGGCAGTAGCCGTAGGCCCAGCGCGGCAACAGCGGCGCAGTGCCGGTGAGTTCACGGTAGGTGGCGACGATCTGGTCGAACTCCGGGCCGACGATGAAGATGGTGTCCATCTCGTCGTCGACGTCGGTCCACCAGTAGCTGCCCTGGGCGTCGTCGTAGAAAGTCGACAGCCCGTAGGTATCGTTAAGAATGCCGTAGCCCTTGGTCGAGACCATCATCGGGACCACGGCCTTGAAGTTCTGCTGGTAAAGATGCTGGTTTTGCCCGCGGTAGTTGAGGATGCCTTCTTCGTGCGAGCCGAAGCCGTAGATCGCTTCGTCGCCGGCGAAGTCGAAGTGGAGCCGGGTCTGATACGCCTTTCGGTCGACACGCTTCCTGATGTCGGTGGCGCGGGCCCGAGCGCCGTCGACGCTTTGGCTGTGAGTGATTTTCGTGTCTTCTTCGAAGACCGACACCTCCACATCGACTTCTTGTATCTCACGCCCGGCTTCACGCAGCAGGACGTTGCCCTTGGCGTCGCACCAGGTGAGACGACCCCGTTCGCGGTCGATCCGCAAACGGATCCGTTCGGTGACGACCACGATCTGATCTTCTTCTTCCTGCACCGTGTACAGGCTCGAATCGGCATCGACGGGTGCAGAAGCGATCACCGCCAGCGACGGCGTGTCGTTGAACGCGCTGCGGTGGGTGTACCGCACCCGCACCGCGCCCGGCCGTACGAACTCCAGGCGGAGGAGCCCGCCGACGGTACAGAACGTGATGGCCGCCGGCTCACGCTCGATGATTTTGGGGCGGCCGGTTTTGGGTAGGAATTTGAGTTCGGTCACGACGTGGACTCCAGAGTCGGGTAGCGAAACAGGTCGTCTAACGAATCGCCGACGACCTCGACCATGGCGTGACCGTCGACGCGGGGGAGCGTGAACGCGATGCCATCGTCGCCGCGTTCATACGGCAACTCAGAGGATTGAGGCACGGCCGTGACGGCCTGGATCCGATCGGGATGCGGCAGCTTGAGTTCGAACCGCACCTCGTGCAGCGGCAGCACCTGCTCGATCGTATCGAATGCCTGGCCTCGCCTTTCCGGGACGTAATGCAGAACGTGGAGCATCAACCGCTGAGCAGACGGCTGCCGATTGAGCACCGCGATCATCGTTGACGGGCCATCGGTGGTCACGAGCGGATCGGGTAGCAGCCGGGCGATGGCCGCGGCGATCAACTGCTTGCACCAGAGCGGGGCCCGGCGGTGGTAGCCGGTGAACAGCGGGTGGGCGAAGTAGACTGCTCCACCACGCTGCACCGCGCCGACGTAAGCGGGCTCGCGGGTCGAAGGGGCGTGGAGGTGGGAACAGAACTGCGCCGCGGTGCGGTTGAAGTGCGGGGGCTCGATCCGCCCGAGCACCTGGGCGTCGGTGTTGGCGTCGAGTTCGATCTGCATGCCCCGGTCGTACATCGCGTAGGCGACACCCGGCCAGACCGGGCCATCGCCGGCAGAACCCTCGGGTGCGAACGACGGATCGGGGACGAAGAAGTCGGGCTCGTAGGGCAGCTCGCCGACGAAGCGGGCCCCGAACCAGTCGCCGGCGAAGCGGTCGCGCTGCGGCGTCAGCCCCGAGGCATGTGTCGCCAGGAGCTTGCCCCCCTGCTCAAGATAGGCGTCGAGGCGGCGGGCCAGCGCGTCATCGATCGGCACGGCGTCGGGGAGCACGAGCAGCCGGTAGGCCGAGAAGTCGTGCGCGGTGGAGATCATGTCGAACTGGAGGTGAAGCTCCTGGAGCACACGCACCGCGCCCAGGGCCGCTTCGGGCTGGCTTTCATGCGACGCGATGTGGTCGCCGCTGGCGCTCTCGAATTCTTCGGGGGTCAGCACGCCGATCTCGCTGCACGGCAGCGCGTCGCGGCACCACGGTTCTTTCTGTTCGACCGAGCCGTAGACCCCGCCGATCAGCCGGTAGGTCGCGTCGTCGAGTTCGCCGGCCGGGTGCAACTGGTCGCCGATGGAGCAGCCCGAGCCGAGCGCGAGGGCGTGGAAGCATTCGAATTCGAGGGCGGCGCGGTTTTTGTAGGAGTGGAAGTCGCCCCACGAGGTGTGGAACTTGCCGGTCATGCCCAGGTGGGGTTTGCCGAGCGTGCGGACAAACCGGCTGGTCAGCGGGTAGTGCAGGTAGCCCCAGCCGCCCGACGGCAGCGACTCGATCTCGTAGTGCGTGTAAGCGTCGCGGGTGTGGAGGTGGCGGGGGCCGATGTGGCCGGCGTTGTAGAAGAGCGTGCAGTCTTCGGTGTAGCCCGGCAGGCCGCGGACGAACGCGGTCATGTCGTGCTTCCAGTCGTCCACGGCGGCGCAGGCCATGGCCCGGCGGTCCGCGAAGTCGCGGGGGTCGCGGCCCTCGGCCCGGGCGCGTTCGAGCCAGTGCTCGGCGTAGGAAAACTGTGGCTGAACGATGTCGAAAAACAGGCCGTCGACGGGGATCTGTTCGAAGAGGTCCGCGATGTGACGTTCCAGGAAGGCGCGGTAGCCAGGATGTGCGACGTCCAGGTAGCGGTAGAACCCAGGCCGGGGGGGCGAGGCCTCGAGGAACCGGCCGGCTTCGTCGAGCATGAGCCAGCCCGGCTGGGCGTCGGCGGTGAACTGGTCCCACTGGATGGTGGTGTAGATCGGCGTACGGATGCCGCGGGCGTGGCAGGCTTCGATCTGCGCGCGCAGCAGGTCGGGGCGTTGCAGATGGGGGTGGACCCGTTCGGGGTGAGCGGGGGACGGGTAGTAGAGGTGCCCGTGGTGGCAGCGGGCGAAGACGGTGACCGAGTCGACGTGGGCACGGACCAAGGCGTCGGCAAACCGGTCGGGGTCGAACTCGGCGGCCACGTGGGGGATCGCGGGGCTGGTGTGGTAGTCCAGGTGGATCTGCCGGAAGCGGAGCGTAGAGGAGGGATAGCTAGACAAAGTGGTTTCCGTGAGGCGTCGGGTTAGGGGTTGGGGGGGCGGCGGGGCTAGACGGGGAACACGGGGAAGATATCCGCAGTGCCGAGTTGGGGGGTGAAGTCCTGCCGGGGCGGGCCGTCGAGTTCGAGCTTGACGATGGGGATCTGGACGGCGGTGGGGTCGGGGTTGGCGTCGGGCAGCCCGGTGAGGGTGAGGCGGTCGCCGATCTGCTCGAAGTCCAGCGTCTGGCCGGTGGTCAGGAGGGTGGCGGATTTTACCTGATTGGTGAGCGCCCCGACGTGGAGGGTCGAGCCGAAGTAGGACGCGAGGTGGAGGTAGAGGTCGTGGCCACGGGCGCTGACGGGGCCGAAGCTGTTCCAGCTCATGGCGTGCCGCTGGCTGGCGTAGATCGCCTCGCCGTGGAGGTCGAGCCAGCGGCCGACTTCGCCGAGCACCTGCCGGGAGGGTTCGGGGATCCGGCCCGCGGGGTCGGGGCCGACGTTGAGAAGCAGGTTGCCGCCGCCGCTGGCGATCCAGCCGAGCGTGCGGGCGACCTGACGGGGGGTCTTGAAGTTGTGGTCGTGCGGGGCGTAGCCCCAGTTGTCGTTGAGGGTCATGCACGACTCCCACAGACGGCCGGGCGGCGAGGCGGTGGCGTGCTGCTCGGGCGTGGCGTAGTCCTCGGTGGTCAGCGCGCGGTTGTTGACAAGGATGTGCGGCTGGAGTTCGCGGACCATGGCGTTGAGTTCGACGCTGCGCCACTCGTTGGATGAGTAGTTTTGGGGCAGGTCGTAGAAGAGCAGGTCGAGCGGGCCGTAACCGGTCATCAGCTCGTGGAGCAGCTCGGCGGTGTAGTCCATGAAACGCTGGCGGGCCGCGTCGTCGCCCTCGTAGCCGCGTTTCCAGTCGGGGTGTTTCCAGTCGCCCAGCGAGTAGTAGACCCCGACCTTCAACCCCTCGTCTCGGAACGCTTCGACGTACTCGGCGAACAGGTCGCGCTGGGCTGCACTGTTGACGGCGTTAAACGAACACGCTTTCGAGTCCCAGAGGCAGAACCCTTCGTGGTGTTTGCTGGTGAGCACGGCGTATTTCATGCCCGCTTCGACGGCCAGCCGGGCCCAACGCCGCGGGTCATAGTCTTCCGCGGTGAAACGATCCTGGAGCGAGGCGTACTCGTCGGCCGGGATGCACTCGCGGCTCATCGCCCATTCGCCCCGGCCCAGCAGGGCGTAGAGCCCCCAGTGGATGAACATGCCGAACCGCGCTTCGGCGAACCACGTGGTGCGGTCGGGGGTGAAGCGGCGCGCGGCGGCAGAAAGATCCGGGACAGAAGTTGCGCTCATAAGTGTATAGACTCGGGATTACTGCAAAACGTAGGTCGCGGTCCACCGGAAAGATTCACCGGGGGCCAGATCGATCTCGATAAACGGCTCGACACTGAAATAAGGTTCGCGGGCGTACAGAACCACGTGGGCGGGCGTCGGGGTGTGCGTCACGCTCAGGCGGGCGTCGGTGTGGTCCGCGGTAAAGTCGGCCTGCCAGTGATGGGGCGATGAAGCGGGGAAGACGGGGAGGAGGTCCACCGTAACCGATTTCTCGCCCAGCGGACGCTGGATTTCGAAGCGGCGGCCGTCGAAGTCGGCCAGGGGTGACGGCGGGCGGTCCGACCGGGGTTGGTGCGACGGCTCCAGGGTGATGGCGTGCCCGGGCCCCGCGCGGCGCCCCTCGAGGAGGACGAAGTGGTGGTTGTAGTATGAGGTCTGGAGGCGCTGCGTCCCCCGGTTGGTCAGCGAACGCTCGATGGTGAAACCCGGGTGGTCCGGGGCCAACCGGACCCGGCTGGTGTAGGTGTAAGCCCAGCCCGCGTCGGTGTTCAGGGTGTGGACCATCTCGACCGCGTCGTCGGCGGTTTCGACGGTCCAGACCCCCGGGTCCAGAGACGGGTATTTGCGGAAGAAGCGGTAGGGACGCGCGTCGGTCCGTTGGAGGAGCCCGACCCCGATTTTCAGGAACGCTTCGCCGGGCGCGGCGTCGGCGTAGCCGAGCGGGTGGTGGATCCCGAACTCGCCCGCGGTGCCGGCGACGTGGTCGTGGCGGTCGGGGTTGTGGGTGTCGGCATCGGTCAGCGGGCCGAAGTAATCGAGCCCCGACGCCGCGCGGGCCCAGAGGACCATGCCGCCGCGGTCGAACCGCTTCGCACGGTTGTAGCCCGACGCCCCGGAGGGCCGCGCGACCCAGAGTTCGGCGTGCGGGTTCTCGAGCACGACGTGCGGGAACGACGCGATCCAGGCCACCCGTTCGGGCGGGGGCGTGCGGGTCTGCGCGGGCTCGGCCGTCGACGCCGGGGCCAGCAGTAGGGCCACGACACTTCCGACCACCGCGATCATGCTGGGTAGAGTCCGACCTAAACCATACTGCTTCATGGACCGACCTTGGGCAATGGCCAAAGCATGCGGTAGTCCCAGCCGGCGTCGAGGTCTTGGAACGGCCCGGGACGCAGGGGCGTGTCGCGGTCGGCGGCCGAGGGGTACGAGGTGCCGGTGAAGTCACGGTCGTAGGGAAGCCCGGGGACCGGCGAACATTGGACCTGGTCGAGTGTTTCGGGGAACTGGAACTGCCATTCGAGTCGCTGGGGACTGAGGTTGTCTTTGATCACGCTGACGGCGACGGAGTGGCGGTCGGTGTCGAGGGCGGCACGCCAGACATCGAGTCCGACCCGCCAGTGCTCGCAGAACTCGTCGAGGTCGGGCCAAGCGCTCTGCGGCAGGTCCGAAGCGGCGAGGTGCTGCTCCAGGAGCGATTTCATGTGCGGGCGGTTGGTGACCGGGAAGTCGTGGAACTGCTGCATGAAACCCATGTGGGTGTGGTTGGTGAACTGGAACCGCGGAGGCCGGGGGCCGTCGCCTTCGTCGAGGAATTCGCCGCCGCCCATGTAGAGGTTGCCGTCGGCCTGGTTCTGACCGCCGGCGACCCACGGCAGCGGGTAGCCCACGGCCCCGGCGCGGTTGCCCAGAATCAGGTTGTTGAGGGTGTTCACGTTCCAGCAGCCGTCCTCGGGCTTGACCCGGGGGGTGGCGTAGGCGAACCAGACGCCGAAGTTGGCGTTGGCGTAGATCAGGTTGTGGGCGATGGTCACGTCGGCCACGTCGTGGCCGTAGATCCCGTCGCCCTGGCGGGTGTGGGCGACGACGTTGTGGTCGATCGTGATCGGGCCGCGTCCGAGTTCGACATTGATGCCCGACCACATGTTGCTGATCACCACGTTGCGGGTGACGCGCGAGCCCTCGAACTGGTTATCGATCCACATGCCGTGGGCGTCGTTGTCGCGGATGAGGTTGCCCTCGATCAGGCCGTCGTAGAAGAAGTGAAACTTGATGCCGGCGAATTCCCACCAGGGGCTGCTCCAGCCGTCGCGGTTGTTGCGTTCGATGCGGTTGCCGATGACCCGGGTGCCGGTGTGCTTCATACCCGCGAGACCGCAGTGGCCGTTGTCGGAGATATCGTTGTCGCGGATCAGGTGGTAGCCGACGCCGCCGGTCCGGTCGCCGGTCCGCTGGACCCGGCCTTCGGGCCGGCCGAAGGTTTCTACGTCGTCTCCCGAGAACTCGGTATGAGGGTGGCCGTCGAGGTTGCGTTCGCTGCCGCAGTCCATGCCGATGCAGTTGGCGTAGCGGATGGTGTTGCTTTCGACCACCCAGTGGTGGCCGGCCCGGGTGCTGACCATGCCCGAGTGCGGCCAGCCGTGGGGCATCCAGGTCGGGTAGAAGTTCGCGGCGTGCTCGAAAACAAACCCGCGCACCACCAGATAGCCCAGGCCCCGCCGCAGCGGCGAGAACACGGCGTGGCGGACCGAATGTTCGACCAGACGCTGTTCGAGGGGCGTGGCCCCGGGGGTCGGGTGCAGCCAGACCGCATCGCCCTCGGGACTGGCCATCCAGGTACCGGGCAGGGTGGCGAGTTGCTCGCGGGTCTGGACCTGTTTCATCGGCTGGCCGTCGACGAAAATCTGGCCCAGGGTGAGGCGGTAGCGGCGCTTGGCGGGGCGGGTGGATTCATCCAACTCGCGTTCCAGACCCTTGACGCTTTTCGCGGCGCGGACGCGCATCAGGTCGGCGTCATCGAAAGCGTCGTGTTTCTGCCGGGCTTTTTCGAGTTGGCGGTGGAGTTGTTCGACGACCTCTTGGTGCGGCCGGGCGGTCCGCCCCCGGTCGAAGTTGAGGTGATACGGGTTGAAATCACCGTAGAACGCGGGGTCGCAGCGGCCTTGGTACGCCGCTTCGCCGAAGGCCACCGCCTGGAGCGAGTAACACTTCACGCCCGGCAGGCCTTTGACCTCACCCTGAAAATCGGTCAGCGGCTCCGACCCGCGGACATAGACGTCGTGGCCCGGGGCGGCCTCGTAGACAATGGGCCGATCCGGCTGGCCTCCGCGGGCGGGACAAACCCGCTCGCGGTACACCCCCGCGTGGACCCGCACGATGTCGCCGGGCATCGCCTGATCGGCGGCGGCTTGAAGAGTGGCGAGCGGCGCGTCGGCTGTGCCGGCATTGGCGTCGTCCGCGGCGGGGTGCAACTGATCGACGATCCATCGCCGTGACGGCGCGACTTCCACGGGAACGAGCGGCTTGGGGTTGGCGGTGGCCGCCGGAGCGTTGTTGGTCTCAAAAATCGGAGCCATAGGGATTTTGTTCCTAAGGGAAGAGCGGCTGGCCTGAAGCCCGCCAACAGATCGTATGGTGATCAAAAAAATGAATTTAGAATGAATTAAAGATTAAATGATGGGGCGTACCTAGGCTTATTGAACACATCTGCATCACGATCGACTAGCCGTTAGTAAAGTTTTGTCCGCAGACATAACATCAGCATCAAGGAAACCGGCCGTCGAGTCAATGTTTTTACAAATTACTGTCGAATTGAATCTTAAATTAAGAATCGAAAAATTTTTCTCAGAACTCGGACTAACTGCCTTGACGTATCATGACGATATGTTACCATGCTGCAAGTTGGATGCAATGCTGCAAGTTAGTATCTCGGTAAATTAATTCTTGACCTTGGTTTCCCGCTCACGTCTTCGTCTTTTCTTTATCTGAGTGACGCATGAATAAGTCAGCCGTTACTTTTCCCTCCCCCTCCGCACCCTCGGGCGCCACACTCGAGGATATCGCGCAGGCTGCGGGGGTATCGCCGCGGACCGTGTCGAACGCTCTGAACAACGTGGGCAAGGGGCTGCGGGTCGATGCGATCAAGCGGGCCGAGAATATCCGGAAGATCGCCGCGGACCTGGGCTATCGGCCCAACGGCGCGGCCCGGGCGTTTAGCCGGGGCACGTTCAACGCCGTGGCGCTGCTCCAGAGCACCGACCGGCACCGCAGCTTTACCCACCCCAGCCTGCTGGACGCGGTGCAAAAGGTGCTTGACCAAAACGATCTGCACTTGACGCTTTGCCGTCTCCCCGACCACAAGCTGACTTCACACGGCGTCGTGCCGAAGCTGCTCCGTGAGTACATGGCTGACGGGATGCTGATCAACTACACCGATCGTATCCCGGCCAAAATGGTTGATCTGATCGAGTCGTTCGGCCTCCCCGCGATCTGGATGAATACCCCGCGGGATCACGATGCGGTCTACTTCGACGAGCGCGCCGCCGGCCGGCTCGCGGTGGAGCAGGTTGCGGCGCTCGGCCATCGGTCGGTGGCCTACCTCGACGTGTCGCACCACGAAGCCAATCTCGCCTCGGATCACTACAGCGCGCGTGAGCGTTTTATTGGCTGCCACGGGGCCGCCGCCGAACTCGGGCTCGATCTGGGCTGCTATTTCCGCGAACACATCCTGCCCGACTCCGTGGCCGATCGGGATCAAGACCAAGCGGACATGGTCCGTTTCATGAAGTCGCTGCTTCAGCGTGACGACAGGCCGACGGCGGTGATCTCTCAGACAACCTGGCCGGCCACCGCACTGGCGTTCGCGGCCGCGGAACTGGGGCTCACCCCGGGCCGTGATCTTTCGATTCTCGCCTTTGCCCACGACCGCGACCGAAGCCTGGGCGCCGATCTGCCCACGATCCATCTCCCGTTTGCTTTGCTGGGCCACACCGCGATCCGGATGCTGCAGGAACGCATCGCCCAGCCCGAGCAGGCGATCGCCTCCCAAGTGATTGCCCCTGAATTCCGCCCGAGCCCGTTGCTCGGCCGCGTCCATCTTTAATGTTTTTGTCGTTTTAATCGTCACCGACTGCACTTTTGACTCCCCACCCTTCTTTCTCGCGGCTCTCCCGAGATCTTCTTCATTAAAGGATTAGTCATGTTCGAACTCCAGCGTCTCCGCCATCGTGGCTTCACCCTGATCGAGCTCTTAGTGGTGATCTCGATCATCGCGCTGCTGATCGGCATCCTGCTGCCCGCACTGGGGGCGGCCCGTGAATCGGCACGCGGCGTGGCCTGCCTGGCCAATATCCGGTCGCTCAACCAAGGCACACAGAGCTACGCGGCCGACTTCGACGACTACGTGCCGCGTACCGACGACGGCGGAACCCGTAGCAACAACGTGACCATTAACGGTAACCGCAAAGCCCCGACCCCTTGGGGAAAGCTCGTCAACCAGGGCTATCTAGGCAAAGCGGACCGCAACCAGATGCAGGTTGCCGGCTTCTTCCTCTGCCCGTCTCTGGAACATGACGGTGTTATCAACGTCGTGCAATCCCCCAATGATCTGAATGAAGTGTTCACCCGTACGGGCGGCAACATCAACTTCCGTGCGCACTATTCCGCGCGGCAGAGCCGATATATCACCTCGGCTGGGATGAAAACGCTTGAGGACTTTGATAATGATGGTAAATTCGACGATCAGAAGTTTAAGGCCACGTTCAGGGTGGGTGAAGCGATCGGCCGCGTCGCAATGGTTTCGGACGTCTTCGAAGGCAACACGGGTGACGTTGCCGGCTACTCGAGCCACAAAGACGAAGGCAACAACGTCGGCTACATCGATGGCAGTGGCAGCTACGTTCAGCACCCCGATTTCGCCGACAATTCGACCCCCAACAACGATTTGTCGCCGCAGCTGTCGGACTTCATGGCAGAGGCCAGTAACATGGACACCACCGGCTACGGTGCCGGCCCGATCGAGATGGTCTGGCAGAAGCTCTACGACGTCGATGTCCCCTAATTGTTCGTTTTCGATGTCCATCACCCATCAGATATCGTAAGTACACCGCGGGAGGAAGGCTCACGCCTTCCTCCCGCTTTTTTTTGAGCGACCTCTCGCCGGTCCGCTACCGCTGCGGAGCCTCGGCGGTTAGGGTCGCGGCTTCATTGAATCTTTTGTATCGTTTCTCGAAGCACCCCGTTATGGCTCAGACTCCACGCACCCCTTCCAAGAATGTGGTGCTGATCATGACCGATCAGCACAACGCGGCCTGCACCGGCTATGAGAATCACCCGCAAGCGCTCACCCCCCACCTCGACCGCCTGGCGGAGCAGGGTACGCGGTTCCGCCACGCCTATACGCCGAACCCGATCTGCCTGCCCACCCGGGTGTCGCTGCTGTCGGGGCAGTATTGCCAGAACCACGGGTACTACGGCCTGACCGGGCCGACCCCGACCCACCTGCCATCCTTCCTCGGGCACTTCCGAGCCCACGGCTACGCCACCGCGGCGATCGGCAAGCTCCATCTGCCCAAAGACCCACGCGGCTGGGCCCGCGAAGACTGCGACGTGTACCACGACACCCTCGCGAACGACGGCGAGGGGATGGCCTACCGCAACTACCTCAAGCGGGTGGGGTTCGCCGGCGAAGTCGACGCCCGCTGCCTGCCCGAGTTCCCCGAAAAAGGCAACTACACGTTCGAAGCCCGGCCGTCACGCATGCCTTTCGAGCACAGCATCGAGGGGTTCACGAACCAGCAGTCTCTGCATTTCATGGACGAAGCCGTGGCGCGCGGCCAGCCGTTCTGCATGGAGGTCAGCTACCACCGCCCGCACCAGGTTTATACCCCGGCCCAAGCGTTCTGGGATCTGTACGACGACGACCTGGAGCTGCCGCCGTTTGCTTTGGACGATTCGCCCGGCCGGCCGCCGCATTTCTTGGAAACCGTAGCCGAGAACCTGTCGACCCAGGGGCTTTACGAACCCAAGGATCTCGAAGCGCGGATGCGGCGGGTCTGGAAGGGATACCTCGCGTGCGTGTCTCATTGCGACCACGCGGTGGGCCAGGTGCTGGATCACCTCACGGAACTCGGGGTCGCCGACGACACGATCGTGGTTTATACCGCGGACCACGGGGCGTATTCGGGGACGTTCGGCTTGTCGGAGAAGGCGCCGGGGATCTGCTCGGAGCAGGTCTGCCGGGTGCCGTATCTCTGGCGGGTGCCGGGCGTGGCGAAGGAAAATCTACGTGTAGATGAGTTGGCACACCTGGTGGACTTGGCCCCGACGGCGGCTTCGTTGGCGGGGCTGCCGGCGATGGACTGGGTGGACGGGGTGGACCTGAGCCCGTGGCTGCGGGGGGGCGACGGGCCGATCCGGGGCGCAGCGGTGACCGAGAACCCGTGGAGCAAGTCGGTGCGCTGGGACCGGTGGCGGCTGGTCCATTATCAGCCGGAGATGTTTCCCGGCCAAGACCTCGGGGAGTTGTACGACCTTGAGGCCGACCCGTGGGAGCGGAACAACCTGTACGCCGATCCCGCACACGCCCAGACGCTGAACCACGGCCGGCGGCTGCTGTTGGAATGGCTCATCGACACCCGCCGGCCGGTCACGACCTGGCCGAACCTTCTCCGCGACGGCCAGCCCGTGCCCCAGGCCCGCGACGGCAAGCAGTCCAACGCGTACACCCCCGACGCCCGCCGCTCGCTCACGCTCAACTACCTCTGACCTCGCCGACCGGCCCGAAACCTAACGCATGGCTTCTACCTCCGACCGCCCCAATATTGTCCTGATTACTTCTGACCAGCAGCGTTACGACTCGCTGGGCTGCACGGGTTGTGCCGCCGCGAAGACCCCCCACCTCGATGCGCTCGCGGCCCGCGGAACCTTATTCCGTCAGCACTACGTGACCAACCCGGTCTGCTCGCCGTCGCGGGGCAGCTTTATGACCGGGCTGTACCCCAACGAGTCCGGGCTGTGGGCCAACGGCTGTGCGCTGCCCGAGGACCGCCCCACCCTCGCCTCGACCCTCAGCGACGCCGGCTACCAGACCGCACACGTCGGCAAGCTCCACCTCGTGCCCATCCTCGATCGGGTCGCGCCGCACCCGGCGTACGGCTTTGAACATCTCGAGGTCGGCGAGGCGGACCAGATGTACCCCCACGACGACCACTGGAATTTCCTCCGCCGCAGCGATCCCCTGGGCTATGTCGACTACATGAACGAGCTTTACAAGCACGGCCACGCCGCGGGCTATACCTCGGCTCTGCCCGAGCCGCTGCACCATTCCACGTGGGTCACCGACCGGACGCTGAACTGGCTCAGCGATACCCGCACCGACGACGAGCCGTTCTTCCTGAACGTCGGCTATTTCGACCCGCACCACGCGTTCAATCCCATCGAGCCTTGGGCTTCGATGTTCGCCGAGATCGACCTGCCCGAACCGTTTCACGACCCCGCGGTCATCGACCAACGCCCCGACGGCTACCGCAAGAACTACAACTACAGCCGATACCTGCTCCAGGATCCCGCCACGCTCCCCGCGATCGTGCGGGCGTACCACGCGATGATCGCTCATCTCGATCACTGCGTCGGCCGGCTGCTCGCGGGCCTGGAAGACCACGGGCTGGCGAACAATACGATCGTCGTCTTCAGCAGCGACCACGGCGAGATGCTCGGGTCCCACGGCATGCTGCACAAGGGCGGGTTCCTCCTCGACGACCTGATGCGAGTGCCTCTGATTGTCGCGGGGCCGGGTCAGGAACCCGCGGTGGTGGACCAGCTCACCTCGATGATCGACCTGATGCGGACCTTCACCGAGTGGGCCGGCTGCGCGAACCCGTCGCCGCACGGCAGGCCGCTCCAGTCGGTCGACCACCGGCCGCTGCCCGAAGGCGGCCACGACGCCGTGTTCGCTCAGTGGGAAAACCACACCGTCGAGACCGCGGACCGGTCGATCCGCATGGTCCGCACCCAGCGGCACAAGCTGATCACGTACGCCGAGCCCGAGGTCGGCGAGCTCTACGATCTGGCCGACGACCCCTTGGAAACACACAACCGATTTACCGACCCGGGATATGTTGACACCCGAGCCGAATTGTCGGTCATGCTCGACACCCGTCTGGATCAGGCCCGGCCGCAGACGCCGGCGATCGTGGGCTGGTAGTGTTCGTGGCCCGAGCCGTCGCGCTTGGGGTCGTAAGTATGTTTGCATAGACGAGTTTGTGTATGACTGATCGCCCCCCCACCCCGCCGTCTCCACCGCCGAACCTGGTTTTGGTCACCGCCGACCAGTGGCGGGCCGATTGTTTGGGCCGTTTCGACGGCCCGCACCCGGTGATGACGCCGCACCTGGATCAACTGTCTTACGAAGGCCGGACGTGGACACAGTGCTACGCGGATTCGCCGATCTGTATGCCCCAGCGGGTCTCGATGATGACCGGCCAGGCGGGCTACCGGACGGGGCAGACCGACCACTTCCTCCCGGACGTGCGGACGCCGATCGACCCCCGCCGATCGCTGCCCGGACGCCTGGCCCGTGAAGCGGGTTACCAGACCCAGGCGATCGGGAAGATGCACTTCCAGCCCGCGCGGGCCCGGATGGGGTTCGACCACGTCGTGCTCCACCCCGACGACTACGTGAACCATCTCGAAGGGACGGAGTATGCCGGGATGTTCCGCGGCCACGGATTGGGCGGCAACGAGTTCTACCCGGCCTGTTCACCCGTGCCCGAACGGCTGAGCCACACCCGCTGGATGATCGATCAGTCGATCGAGTTTCTGCGGCGGCGCGACCCCGAATCGCCTTTTTTCTTGTGGCTGGTTTTGGAAGCGCCGCACTCGCCGTTCGATCCGCCGGCGCCGTACGACAAGATGTACGACCGCTTCGACGTGCCTGCGCCTTGCATGGGCGGGTGGGCCCGCGAGACGGACGCGCTGCCGGCCAGCCTCCGCGAGCGCCGGCTGATCTCCAAGATCGACCGCACCCCCGCCGAGGTGATCGATGCGTTTCGCCGCGGCTACTACGGCCAGTGTACGCATATCGACCACCAACTCGGCCGTCTCTTCGGGGAGCTGCGTGGGCAGGGCGTCTACGACGACACCGCGGTCCTGTTTAACAGCGACCACGGCGAACTCTTGGGGGACCACGGCCTCATCTTCAAGAGCGCGTTTCTCCGCGGCTCGGGGGACGTGCCTTGCATCTTCAAGCCGCCGGCCACTCTCGCCGACGACCGCGTGGGCACCACCACCGACACCCCGGCGCTGACCTGCGACTTGGTGCCCACATTTTTGGAGCTGGCCGGGCTCGAACCCGACGACGATCAGGACGGCGTCTCGATGCTGGGCGACGCCGCCGATGGGCCGCGGACCGTGTTCGGCGAGATCGGACCTTCGGCGATGGCGTTCGACGGCCGGCACAAGCTGATCCACTACGGGCTCGATGGCGCCCGGCAGCTTTTCGATCTGGCGAACGACCCCGGCGAGCAGACCAACCTCGCCGGGGAGACACCGCGGCGTGAGATCGAGACGCGGCTCGCCGAGGAACTCGCCGACCATCTGCGGCGCTTCGAGCGTCCGATGGCCGACGGGCACGGCCTGGCGACGCTGCCCTACACCGTTCCTACCGAGCGCGAGCTGCGGGCGACGAATCAATGCGCGTGGCGCGGCCCGCTGCGCTACGGGCAGGGCTATTGACGCTCCGGCCCGACCCGAACCTGTTCTGGAGTTCCCCATCGAAAGCCAACCCCCCCACTATTTCCGCGCCGACTGGGTTCAACCCAGTCAAGAAGATCGCCGGGCCGACATCTGTGTTTACGGCGCGAGCGCCGCGGGCGTCGTCGCCGCGGTCAAGGCCGCGCGGCTCGGCCACGACGTTGTTCTCCTCCAACCTGGGCGGGCGATCGGCGGGATGACCACCGGCGGGCTGGGCGAAACCGACTTCGGCAACAAGCACACGATCGGCGGGATGGCCGCGGTGTTCTACCGTACCCTCGGTGAGGCCGACGGCGAAGAAGCGGCGTGGAAGTTTTGGCCGCAGGACGCGTCCCGCGTGCTCGAGGGATGGCTCGCGGAGAGCGGCGCGGACGTGCGGCTCACCCAGTACCTCGACGGCGTCGAGATGGACGCCGGGCGCATCGCCGCGGTACGGATGCTTGGCGGGCTCCGCGTCGAGGCCAAGGTATTTATCGATGCGACGTACGAAGGCGACCTCCTTGCCGCCGCCGGCGTCAGTCACCACATCGGCCGCGAGTCCAATGCCGTCTACAACGAAACCCTCAACGGCGTCCAGCCCGGCGATAAGCACCAGTTCCTGCCCACCCGCGTCGATCCGTTCGTCACGCCTGGCGACCCGTCATCGGGGCTACTCCCCGCCATCGAATCGCGCGATCTGCGGAAACACGTCGGCCGCGGGGACCATAAGGTCCAGGCCTACTGCTTCCGTATGTGTATGACCGACGACCCGGCCCTCCGCATCGACTGGGAAAAGCCCGACGGCTACGACCCGATGCAGTACGAACTCGCCGCCCGGTGGTGCGCCGCGGGCGCCGAATCCGGCACGGATCGCCACCCGCTGATCGATCCCGACACCGGCGTCGCCTCGACCCGGCCGCACAAGTTCGACCTGCTCGCCAAGCCCACCCCCGCCGGCCACCGCAAGACCGACACCAACAACCACGGCGCGGTCAGCAGCGACTTCATCGGCGCGAACTACGCCTGGCCCACCGCCGACTACGCGATCCGGGAGGCGATCTTCCAGCAACACGTCCGCTACCAAAAAGGTCTGTACTGGTTCTTCGCGAACGACGAGCGCCTCGACGACACGTGGCACCGTGCGTACCGCCGGTGGGGTCTGGCCCGCGACGAATTCACCGACACCGGCGGCTGGCCGCACCAGCTCTACGTCCGCGAATCCCGCCGCATGATTGCCGAACACGTGATCACCGAACACGACTGCCTCGGCACCGTCCGGGCGGAAGACCCCGTTGGCCAGGGCAGCTACACGATGGACTCGCACAATTGTTCACGCTTCGTCGCCGAGGTCGATGGGCAGGCCGTCGCGATGAACGAGGGCGACATCCAGGTGCCGCCGACCGATCCGTACCCGATCAGCTACCGCGCGATCGTGCCGCGTCGCGACGAGTGCGCGAATCTCCTCGTGCCGGTCTGTTTCAGCGCTTCGCACATTGCTTACGGCTCCGCGCGGATGGAGCCGGTGTTTATGGTGCTTGGTGAGAGCGCCGCGTGCGCGGCGAGCCTGGCACTGAAGAACGGCGGCGCGGTGCAGGACGTGCCGTACGCGCCGCTGCGTTCGATGCTGGATGACGCCGGGGCTCAGTTGGGCGACGGGCTTTGATCGGATAGATGGACCGGTTAGCGGGCGGCGGTGCCGGTCTGCCGTTCGAATTCGACCACGAAGACGGGTTTGTCGATGGGGAATTCGAATCGGCCGTCGCGGACGACGCCCTGGCCGATCTTTTTCATATGCCAGTCGCGGAGCGTGTAGGCCATCCCGTCGAGGTAGGGCGACTCGATGGTGCCGCCGACCCGGGCGACCAGGACGGGGGTGTCGCCGGCGATCCACCGGCCCCGCTTGCCGGGCTCCTGGGGGGCGAAGCCGGTATTGAAGCTGGTGCTCATCAGCGACAGCCCGATCCGCTGAGCGCTGGCGAGCGGCTGGCCGTCCTGGCTGTAGAGCGAAAACGCGATGTATTTTTCGTCCCCCACCGGGCTGTAGATACCTTCGGGGTTGTCGATCGTGACGTCCGAGAGGGTGACGCTGGACGAAAAGGTGAGGTGGTCACCGACGTGGCCCATGAGCCCCGCCCAGCCGACGGCGGAATCGCTGTCGAGGACCATGTGGCCTTTCTTCCAGTCGAACGTGATCTCTTGGGTGGGGGTATAGGGGTTGTGGGTATGCCGGTCTTCGAACTCGACCACGGGTCCGATGACCTGGTTGTCCTCGCGGTCGGGATCGATTTCGATGCGGACGCCGTATTGGTAAACGGTCTGGAGCATATCGAGGCCGATGTCGCCGTAGCTGCCGCCGTAGTCCATGGAAGCGGGGTCGTGGAGGGCTTCGCGGCCGTAGATAAACTTCGTCGGGTTCGGCGCGGGCCGGTGCGCGAAGTTGCGGAACATGTGCCCGGCGGCCCGCATCATCGCGTTCTGCACTTCGTCGTAGGTGAAGTGGTAGCCCTGGGGGTGCCCGCCGGTGGAGATGTCCATCCGGCTGTCGAACGGCCGCGCCTCGGCGCCGACCCGGGTGGTCAGGTTGGTGTCGCCGAAGTAGTGCCAACAGATCCAGTCCCAGTCCTGGATGGCCGCGAGCGCGGCGAGGCGGAGCGGGTAGTCGGCCCGGTACTTGGCGGGCTGTTGGATCTGCGTTTCGTACGCGAGAAACGGCTTGCCTTCGACGCGGTTGTGCTCGAGCCAGGGCACGCCCTGCGAGATACCGGGAGGTTTGAGCAGCCAGTTCACCCACGGCCCGTCGTTGCTCTCGAGCCGTTCGTATTCGAGCGTGAGCCGTTTGCGTTGGTGCTCGGTGGTCTGGGCTTCGATGTTCGCCCGGGCTTTGTCCATGGTCCGCGGGCCGGTGCCGTTGATGTACGCATCGTGGGCCACCGCGTCGGCGGCCTGGTGCATAAACTGGCTCTGGATCTCGTAGCCGATGCCCGTGTCGAAGATCAGCGGCGACAGCCGCGTGCTCTTGCCGAGGCTCTTGATGACTTGGGCCTCGCGCTGCTTGCGGGCCATGTGGATATCCAGCAGGAACTCGATGACGTCCGACGCCCGCTGGGGCGCGAAATCGTCCCGGCCGTATTCCTGTTCGAGCGACGAGAGCGCCGCCTCGGCGTGAACGTTCGCGTCGTTGATGCTCGCCGCGACGGACGTCTTGCCTCGCATCGGCGCGAGCAAGATCGTGCCGTCGTTCAGCGATTCGCCGTCGAGCAGTTCGCCCCACGCCTGGGCCAGCGCTTCGGGCGTGCCGTATTTCTCGAGCAGGAAGTCGTTCCACTTGGCGATGAGTTTGTTGCGGAAGTACGCGGGATACTGCTGCCACTTGCCGCCGAGCATCTTGAGCATCCACCACTCTTCATTGGACAGTTCCCAGACCGCGAACACCGGGTCGTCGCACCAGCGTAGGCCGGTGTACTTGTTGCGGTGCGTCGCGATACGGGTCATGTCGCGCAGCGCGAGTTTCTCGATACGCTCGTCCCACGACCGCGCGAGATTGCCGCTGAGCTTCCAACCGTGTTGGAACTTGCCGTTCTTGCGGTACTTCGCCATCGACGTCACGGCCTCGGCCCACGCTTGTGCGTCCGCCCGGCCGGTCTCCGACACCGGGATGATCTTCACGTCCTCGGCCCGGGCGTCGGTCAGCCGGTTGGTCCCGGCGAGCCAGACCTTGAAGCCGGCCTCTTTCGCGCGCATCAGGAAGTAGTCGGCGTTGTCGGCCTTCGACCCGTCGCCGATCTCGTAGCGAGAGTCTGCCGCGCTTGCGAACCCGTCCCACAGCCGCACGGCATTGAACCCGAGGTCGGTGAACCGCTGCACCATGTAGTCCGTGCCGCGCCGCGCGCGGGCGACTTTTTCCTTTCGGACCTCGGGCGAGTCGCGTTTCTTGAAACCGGACTTGCCATAGAGCTGTCCGATCGCCGCCCAGTACCGCTGGCGTTCGCCGTTGACCGACAGGTGCCCGTCGACGACCTGAACGTACTCCGAATCCGGGGGTAGCGAGGGGCCGGCCGAAGCCGTCACCGCTGAGGCGAATACCAGACAACAGCCGAGAGAAAACACGGAGAATCGTGCCATAGTCATTTTTGTTGGGGGAAAATCGCCAAACGGATTTGGTCAACCTTGGCCTCGGGCCACCAGGCAAAGGTCGACGCCGTGTTCTGACGGGATGCGAGGGAGACGGACCGAGGGTTAAGATTTAACGAAGCCACTCGCCCCGGGTTAGCGGGGCGAGTGGCAGGTGCTTCTGTATTCGATCAGTGGGCCGACTTGGACCGGCGTCCGAGCATGACGATGCCGCCAAGGCCCAGCAGCGCCAGCGACGCGGGCTCGGGGATCGCAGTCACGGTCGCGTCGATGTCCAAGTGGCTCTGGAACACACGGAGCGAGCCGTTCTGACCCGCAAGCCGTGAGGCTTCCACGTACAGACCGACTGCGTCGATGTCGTCGAACGTGCCGGTGAAGGCCGCCGTCGAAGAGTCGTACAGCAGGCTCGAAGCCGGGTCGTACGCGATGAAGTCGGTCACGCCAGCATTGAGTCCGTTGGCGTCAGGGCTCGCGTCGGCGTCCAGCGTGGCCTCAAGGGCAACGCCTCGATTCACGGGAAACGAAGGCCCCTTATTCGCGACGGTACCGGTCGTCGTAGAGATATTGGACTGGATGTAATACTGCCCGTCTTGCAGCACCACGAGCCGAGCAAACCGGGTGTTATCGTCGCCATTATTTTCTGAGCCGGCACTGAATGAATAGCCAGTCGTCTTGGCGAGGCTTACGACGTCGTTCTCGGTGTTGCCGGTCAGGAAGTCGCTCTTGTCGAACAGCGTCAGGATGGCGAAGGTGTCGTTGCCGCCGGTCGAACCGGACGATTGCAGGGTGATGCGATCCAGGCTTCGGCTGACTCCGCGTAGTGGTGCTGCAGTGTTTTCCGCGGAACTCGCACGCAGGCCGTAGAAGCCGTTCGTCAAACCGTTCGAAGGGTTCCGGGTGCTGGCGTCTGGACCCGTAAGTGGGGCGTCGGTGAAGAATCCGGCACCGCCGTAGTACCGGCTGTTCGTTCCGGAGACAGGCGTGTAAGCCGTGGTCGTCGGGTCGGGGCTGAACGTGGTGCTGCCGCCGACGTCCATGAACGTGTTGAGCGTCGCGTCGTCGAACGCGATGACGTTCGGCGGACCCGACGCGGGGTCGGCCAAATAATCGTCGCTACCAAAGTTGACGATCTGAACGGCCGCGGCTTGGGCTGCGGAGCCGGCAAAGAGTGCCGCAGCCGCTCCAAAGGCCATTCCAGTAGTTCGAACCAAGTGAGATGTCATCAACGAATACCTCCATATTGAGAGAAAATGAACAATGAAACGAAATCAGGTAACAAAAACAGAGCGGGGCGTAGAATCCATCACCCGTGAACGAAACACGGATGAACTAAGTCGTCTTGACGTGGGGGGGGCCGGGAGGGCTTGAATGCAATGGCACGCGGGGGCAGGGGCACGTCGGGTTGGCTTATTTTTTTAAGTAAGGCTTCCGCTACCGCCACACCGGTGTCGTACTCGGGGACGCGAGCAAGAGTCATGTTGTAGCCGGGCATCGTGATCGGCCGATTCGAGATGACTCCTACGAAGAGGTCCGTAGGGATCTTTAGGCCGGTAGACATTGCGGCCATGACAAAGGGCATGCCGTCGGCTTCGGAATAGCAGAGAACTGCTTCGGGGCGGTCTTCCTGCCGCAGCCATTGACGGGAGTAATCCAGCCGATCGGCTACGGGTAGGTTGTGCGGGGGCCGGACGATGCGGAGGCGTAGGCCGTGGCTTTCGATCGCCCCGCGGTAGCCCGCTTCGCGGTCTCGAGAGCTGTAGTGCGTGTCCGGGTCTTGGCCGTCGCCGTGGGCGTAGTCGATGAACACAATGTCGCGGAAGCCGCGTTCGATGAGCTGGTTGGCGGCCAATTCGCCGGCGTGGTGGTCGTCGGGGTAAACACAGTCGGCGTCGCGTTTGTTGTTGAGCCAAACGCAGGGCAGGTGGTTGCGTTCGATCTGCCGGATGAAGGCTTCCGGGCAGTGGTCGGTATAGTTGACGATGACCCCGTCGCAGTTACGTTCACAAAGGAACCGCGGGAGATATCCGGAGTCCGCGAGTTTTTCGTCGGGGACTCGGGTGATGGTAAGGTCGACGCTCTGGGCCGAGAGGGCACTTTCGATGCCGAAGAGCAGCTTGGGCGGCAGAGCGCTACGGACTTCGTTAGCGCTCAGAAGGAGATTAATACAGCCGAAACGGCCCTCTCGTGTGGCACGAGCCGCAGAATTAGGACGGTAGTTGAGGGCTTCAACCGCCTCCATCACCCGCTGGCGGGTTTTGGCGGACACCCGGTCCGTATTGCGCAGAGCGTTAGATACCACGAACTGGCTCACGCCTAACTTGCTCGCAATATCAGATTGAGTCACGGACATCGATTGAAACCAAAAGAAGGGAGAGGTGTACTAAACCACCTAGAAATGCATTAGGGGTTATATCTTAGAACAATACGAATATAATTCCAAGAATCTGTGAAAAAAATTTCATACCCAACGTCGTTACCGATGCAATACGAATAGCTTTTTAAATATATACGTATTGACATAGTATTGATCACCTCGCTATTCTGTCAAGGGCTATTGTCGCAATTTTGCTAAAAATCATCTCTAATCCTAAATAAGATGTTTTTTGATAATAATTTATCGGTATTTTCCCGTCACTTCCGCTGTAGCCATCTTTAAGGCATCCCGTTCTTGATCCTGTTCTCTCCTAATTTGTTTACGTACCGAACCCCAACTCTCTCCGATCGCGTCTCGATTGTGAGTGCTCGATGCAGAAAAGCGGCACGCGTGGGGCGGCGGTCAAGCTGCCTTTGGCGGCGAGTCGGGGCTGCACTTTTTTTAGGATGGGTGTTGTGGGCCACGGGCTGTGGCGATGCGGATTTCACGGGTCAGACCGACGCGGAATTGCTGACGCAAGCGACGGATGAGCTGTCGTATTACAACTTTGATCGAGCCTACGGGCTGTTTGCGGAGATTCGGCGACGCGCAGAGGAAACCGAAGGGGATTCTGCAGACGCTGAAAACAATTGGTCGCGGGCGACGTTCGGCATGGCGACCGCGGCCCAGAACCGGACCCCGCCCTCGCCGCGGATGATCCAGGAAGCGGCGGATCTTTATGCTGAGTTAGTGGAGCGGTCGCCGGCCTCGGAGTTCGCGCCGCGTAGCCTGCTGAATCTGGGCCGGCTCGCGGAGATTCAGGACCACAGGCAGGACCGGACCGACTTGGAGGCGGCCCGCCGGTATTACTCGGAAGTCCTCGAGACTTGGCCGGAGGCGGCGATCGCCGGGGAAGCCGCGCTGCGATACGCCGACACCTTCGTGCAACGGTACGACAACCCGGCCTCGGTCCGCGAAGGGCTTCTATTCATAGCGTCGTGGATCGCGGAACAGCCCGAATCGCCGTACGCCTCGGTGATCTGGGAATACCTCGGGCAAGTCCACTTGCAGATCACCCAGGAGCCGGGGCTGGCGATCGAGAATTATCGGCAGGCGGACGCGGTAGGTTTTATCGAGCCCACGGTGATCCCTTCGCTGTATTGGCTGATCGCCCAGGTCTCGGCCGAGCAGCTCAATGACCCGGAGACGGCGGCGCGGTACTACCAGCGCATCATCACCGAGACACCCCGCAGCGGCCGCGCGTTCGAAGCGCAGCTCGCGTTGGGGGTGCTGGCCGAGGCTCACCCGGCCCTGGAAATCGAGATCCCCGCGATCGAGGAGTTTTACTTGATCGACCCTGCTGACTCGTCGGAGCCTGCCCCATGAAGCCGCGTTATTTCTTGAATGCGAACGGGATCGGATTGGTGTTGGTGCTCGGGGCTTACGTGGTCAGTGTGCTCACGGTGTTGTCGCATCCGTCCGAGCCGAAGGGCAAGGACGATACCGACGGCCGGCGGATCGTGCGGATGATGCACTGGCAGCTCGAGCCGGGCTACCGGGAAGCGCTCCAGCGGGTGATCGACGAGTACAACGCGCTGCCCCACGTTCAGGAAGCGAATATCGAGATTCAGCAGCTCGACGTCACCGAACGGGTGTACTCACAGATCCTCAACGTACACACGGTGAGCGGCACGGCCCCGGATCTCTGCCAGCAACAGAGCCGGAGCAAAACGGTCGCGGGTGCGGGGATCGCGCAGTATTTCGAATCGGTCGGGCAGGCGGGAGAAAAACCGAATCCGTACAACGCGCCGCCGTACCTCTCGGCGGAGCGTGCGGCGTCGCTGGCGAATCGGTCGTGGCGGGAGACGTTTGTGGACGGGATGCAGGCCGGGTGGAACGGCGAGCTGCAGGATTATTTTTCCGTGCCGACCAGCTCGCTGGGGGGCACGAAGATCTACTACAACCAGACGCTGATGGCCGAGGCCAAGGCGCTGATGCGGCGGGCGTGGGCGGCGTCGGAGAGGCCCGCATGGTTCGAGGCGTTGCTGCTGAAACCGGCCACGGGCGAAACCGAAACCGGATACGTGCCGGATACCCCGGCCTTGGGCGAGTGGCTGGAAGGCGACAGCCCGCCCGAAACCCTCGGGCAGATGTTGATGGTTTGCGGGGCGATCTGGGAGATCGGCCGTCTTAGAGATGACAACTTGCTGGTGCCGATCTCCGGGAGTACGTACAGCGACGTGGTGTTTGCGAAGCGTTACCTGGTGCCGTTCACTTCGCAGTATTCCGAGTCGGTCAATTTAAATCAGGACCGACTGGTCTCGGGGGCCGAGACATGGACGGGCTGGAAGGCGGGGGCCTGGAGCTTCGATGACCCGGCGATGACGGCGTATTTCGATTGCATCAGTGCGATCTGCCGGCAGTTCCCTCCGGGCTTTCTCGGGCTCGACCGGGAACAGGCGCGACGGCGGTTTGTGTCCGGCCATGCCGGGATGCTCGCCACGGGTTTATTCGACGCAAAGAGCATCTTCGATGCGTGCGAAGGCGTGGTGGTCGGCTCGGAAGAAGACACGCCCACCAGCGCGGCCAGCGGCCAGGAAGTGACCGTCGTGGAAGGGGTCGAGCGCCGGGGCTACCGGTTTTCCGTGGGCGTGATGGATTTTCCCATCCCCGGCCCGGGGGAACGCTGGTCGTCTTACGCGAAGTACCCCGCGAGCGCAGCCAACGCCAACGGCGAGGGTCGGTTCATGGTCTACCAGCGGTCGCCGAACAAAGCCTGGGCACTCGATTTCCTGAAATTCCTGACCAGCCTCCGGATCAATGAGCAGTTCAACCGCGAGACGAACTGGCTGCCCATCATCGCGGGCGCGGCGCCGGCCCCGCAGATTACCGCGTTCGCGCCCGACCCTTATGGCCTCGCTCCGGACTTGCGGCTTGCGCCCGACGGCGGCAACGCCCTGAGTATGCGGACGCTGTACACCGGGCAGTTCAAAAACTATATCGCCGGTGACATCAGCTTCGAGGAGTTCAAGCAGCGCATCCGCGGGGCGGCGGAAGACCCGCGATCGGGTGTGGATCGGGTGCACTTCGAGGCGTGGCGTACCGACCTCGACCGCATCCGCAACGCGGAGTCCGCCATCGCGGTGCAGGCGGCCCTCGCGCTGCTTCAAGACGAACCCGAAGCGGGCGAGGGCCTCCGCCGGGTGGTTCGGCGTTCGGTGCTCAAGCACAACGGGATCCTAAACCGCGTCTATTGGCAACAGCAATTCCCCGACGAGCCTTTCCCGAGCTACTAACTCAAAAGCCTCGCCTTTCTTTTTCCGCCGTGTCCCTCGGTAATCTATGAGTTCTGTCTCCACCCCCACCACGCTCAAACGCCCGGACCTGGCCCCCCCGCCCCGCCGTACGCTGCGCTCCCGCCTGCGCAACACGGGCCAGCGGTACCTGGGGATCTACCTGTTGATGGTGCCCACCATCGTTTCGATGGCGGTGTTCAGCTACTACCCGAAGCTCGACGTGTTTATCAAGTCGACCTACCGCTGGACCCCGGGCCGGATCGAAGAGTTCATCGGGACCAAGCACTTTCTCGATGCGTTCGCGGACCCTTTGTTTTGGCAATCTTTCCGCGTGATCATGATCATGCTGATCGCGAACCTGTTCAAGATGTGGCCGGCGATCATCGCGGCGATCGCGCTGCACCGGATCATTTCGGACCGCTGGCGTTACCTGTTTCAGGTGTCGTTCGTGATCCCGATGGTGATCCCCGGGATCGTGTGGCTGCTGGTCTGGAAGAGTTTTTACGACCCGGACTTCGGCCTGCTCAACCGCCTGCTCAACGCGACGGGGGCGATGTCGGTGCTGCACTGGCTCGACGGCACGGACGGCGCGCCCGGGGCGATGCCGGTGATTGCTTCGGCGTTGCGGCCGGTGATTGACGGCGGGGTAACGCCGATCTTCGGTGGGGTGTGGGCGATGATCCTGCTCGGCGGGGTGCTGCTGACGCTGATGGTGCAGCGGCGGACCGACCCGCGGCGTTGGCTGGGCTACGTGGTGCTGCTGGTCACGGCGTGGGTGTCGCCGATGCTGGGCGTGCTGGCGCTCACCGGGTCGACAGGCATGGCGTTGGCGGGGGTGGGCCTGGTGCTGCTGCTGTTTGGGCTGGCCAAGGGGATGGGGTCGGGGTGGGTGATTTGGCCGTTCCTGCTTATTTTCGGGATCTGGGCGTGCTGGGGGCAGCTCTGGCGTTTGCCCCTGCTGATCGCGGCGGGGATCACGTTCGCCGAACTGGTCTACGCCAAGGCGCCGCGTCTGACCGCGCCCGAGATCCTCCGCTGGTCCGGCGGAGTGCTGGCCGGGGGCGGTGCGCTGCTGGTGGCGTTGGGGATGATCTGGACCGAGCCGACCAACCAGTTTGTAGAGGGCCGGCCGGCGTGGCTGGGCAATCAAGACCTGGTGCTCCCGTCGCTGATCCTCTGGGGCTTTCCTTGGGTGAGCACAATCGGGGTGCTGATCTATCTGGCGGGGCTGCAGCAGATCGGTCAGGACGTCTACGAAGCGGCGGAGCTGGACGGCGTCGGCCCGATCGGGACGCTGTTTAAGATCGAACTGCCGCTGATTATGACCCAGGTCCGCATCAACCTGATCTTCATGACGATCGGGACGCTCACGGGGTTTGAGTTCTTCCTGATTCTTCTGGGGGAAGACGGCGGGCCCGGCAACGTCGGGATGGTGCCGGGGCTGTACATGTACAAGTCGGCGTTCAGCGATTTGCGTTACGGCTATGCGTGTGCCCTGGGCATGGTGCTGTTCGTGATTATTTTGCTTCTAACGATCGTGTACCAGAAATACGTGAAAGTCGAGAAATAGCGGTATGCCACGCAAGATCAATAAAACCGCGGAAGGCGTGAAGTATGCGATCGTCCTGTTCGTGCTGCTGTTCGCGTTGTACCCGCTGGTGGTGACGTTCGCGATCAGCTTCAAAACCAACGCGCAGTATCAGGCCAACCCGTTTTTCTTCGACGCGATCTCGACCTGGCGGTGGGGCAACTGGGCCAAAGCCTGGGACGGGGTGCGGTTCTACATCGCCAACTCGATCTTCGTCTCGCTGACCGCGATGGTGATCGGCATGACGATGATGACGCTGACCGCGTATGCGCTAGCGCGTTACCGGTTCCGCGGGCGAAACATTATCTATTACGGGATCGTGGCCTCGATGTTCCTGCCGGGCACCGCGGCGACGCTGGTAACGATGTTCTGGCTGATCCGCAACATGGGCCTGGTGAACAACCTCTGGGCCCTGGTCATCGTCGGCGGCGCGGGGGGGCAGGTCGTCGGCATCTTTATCATGAAACAGTTCATTGAAGATATCCCGAAAGAGTTGTTTGAATCCGCGCAGATCGACGGGGCCGGCCACTTGCGACAGATCATCTCGATCGTCCTGCCCATGTCCGCCCCGATCATGGCGACCGTCGCCATCCTGGACTTCCTGGGCCATTGGAACAACGTCATGCTGCCGCTAATCGTGCTGCGGGACGACGAAAAGCTCACGATCCCCGTCGGGCTCCTTCGGCTGGAGGGGGAGTACGTCAAGCAGTGGGGCGAGCTGATGGCGGGCTACGCGATCTCGTCGATCCCGCTGCTGGTGCTATTTACTTTCACCATGCGCTGGTTCGTCCGCGGGCTGGCCGCGGGGGCGATCAAGGGGTAACGGGGGTGGCAGACAGAGGGGCCCGGACACGGCGAAGAAGCCGTGGACGTGCCCGCACGGCAGGCGGCCTTCGCCCGCCACGAGCCGGGGCCAGCGACCGCTCTTTCAAAATAGAGGCAACCCGACCCGCCCCTTGCTTACGCTGAAATCGGGAATTCATTCGAGATCCTTGACTCGGGTGAACCGCACACCATCGACCACCAGACCCGTGTCCTCACCGTCGGTCACGGTATAGACCACCCGGCCGGCTTCTCCGGGGCCGAAACGAAAATTGCCCAGCGTGACCCAGCGGCCGCCATCGTTGCGCGGGTTGATTGCCACTTGCTGGACCCCGTCGAGGCTACGGACTTCGACGGCGGCGGCGGGTTTCGGCGCGGGCTCGTTCCGACTGGCACCGGGGCGGACCCCGCGGACCGCGACCTCGTACACGCCCCCTTCCGGCAGATCGGGGGCGAAGACGGCGGTGTCGCCGACCGTTTGACTGACCGCGTAGTTTTCGCCGATGAACCCGCCGTCGAAGCGGGCCGCGGTCGTCCAATCGCCGCGGAGCGTGACGCCGCGGGTGTCCGCGTTGTCGAGGTAAACGCTTTGACGGAGATGCCAAAGGTCCCGGTCATCGAAGGCGGAGTAGACGTTGGCTTTGTTGAAACGCGGGACATCCACGGTGACGCCGTCGCGGGTTTCACGGGCGTACAGGGCGTAGCCTGCGTTGTTGGGCCGGATCGAGAAAACGACGACACAGAGCGCGGCGTCTTCGGTGACAAAGGCGGGGTTGTCGGGGCCCGAGGCGCCCGGGCCGTTGCGGTAGACGCCGAGCAGTTCGGTTTGGCCGCCGTTGACGGTCTTGACGATGGTGCCCGGGGCCTCGGTTTTGAGTCCCAGTACCCATAGGCGGGCGGCATCGACGGTGATCTTGGCCTGGGGGCGGGCGGGGTCGGTGGTATCGGCGGGCACTTCGTTGTTGTATTGGCGGGCCCAGACATTTTGATTGCGGAAGGTCTCGCCGCGTCGCGACCCGCTGGCGACGTCTTCGAGGAAAAGGTCGCCGGGCGCGTCGGCCGCGGGGTGGTACTGCCACTGCGACACGTTTTTGAAGACCCACGTGCGGCCCGAATCGTGCTCGTAGGTCACCCGGGGGGCGCGGCCGAGCCGGCCACTGATCCGCTCGACCACGACGGTATGGGGGCCCTGGTCGCCGAGCACGATGCGGCCGTTTCCGGTGGTTTCGAGGCTGGCTTCCGTGCCGAGGAGGCGGTGGACGTTCCCGCGGAGTTCCACACGGCCCTCCACGTGCCACGTGCCGTGGGGCAGGTAGACCGTCCGGGCGCCGGAGTCGATCGCGGCCTGGAGCGCGGTGGTATCGTCCTGGCCGTCGTTGGCCACCCCCCCGAAGGCTGCGGGGCTGACCCACGCGGACGGGGGTTCATCGGGAGCCGAGGGCGTCTCACGTACGGGGAGCCCGAGGGTGGTATCGGGGGTATTGTCAAACGCTTGGAACGTCCCGCCGCGGCGCGCGAGCCCCGGGCCGCCGAACCAGTACTCTTCGACGTGGCCGTCGGGCAACCCGACGTTGCCCTGCTTGGCCCGGGCTTCGCGGCGGACGGCCTGGGCGTAGCCGGTGGTTTGTACGTCGCGGAGATAGACGCGGGGTACGATGTTGCGCACGCGGACCGCGGCGTGCTTCGCGGCTCGGCCGGTGCCGGTGAACGACCCGCCGATGAGAACCAGCCGGCCGTTGCCCGGGTCTCGCGCGCCCTTGGGGCGGCTGAGTGCCGGGCCGACGTCGATCACGGGGACCTGGTTTTCACTGACGAGGTTGCGCACCATCACCGTGGCGGTGTTGCTGTTTTGCCAACCCAGCCGGTTCTGGTGGCGGAGCGTGATGTCTTCGAGGACTTTGCTGTTGGCTTCGTACTGGCTGCGGATGCCGGTGTCGAACCCCTCGATGGTGACGTTTTTGATGAGCAGCGGCCCGATGGTTCCGTTGTATCCCAGGTCGAGCCCGATCGCGCCCGCCCGGTCCGGATCGGAGCTGCGGATCGTGAGGTCGCGGGCCACGCCCTGGTTCGACGCGTTGAATCGCAGCCCGACGGCAGCAGGGTTGCCGACCCCGACATCGAGCGTCAGGTCGCGGAGGCTGTTTTCGAAGCGGTCCGCCGAGCCGCTGCCGAAGTTGAACATCGCGTCCTGGAAAGCCTTGCCCCGGACCCGGAGGCGGTCTTGCAGCTTCAGGATCGTGCCCGACTGGCTCTGCCCCTGGAGGTTGATGTAGCGGGCCGGCGGCGGGATCTGCAGCGTGTCCGACAGAAGATACACCCCGTCGGGAAAATAAAGAATCAGGTCATCGCCGCCCGAGGGCTTGACGACCTTCTGCTCGAGCAAGGCCTGCAGGGCCGCGGTGTCATCGACCCCGTCGTCGGGGGTGACGCCGAAATCGGTCACGTTGATCACCCCGGCGTCCGCAGGGAAAACGACCTCGGCCCGAATAGGCATAGCCGACAGACAGAGGCCGCACCAAACGAGCCATGCGCTGAATCGGGCCGGATGATTCATTAAGAGTTTCCGTAAGAAAGGCATCGGAAGCTGGAGCACCGCAACTGTAGCACGGCGTGGGGCCGGATCGAGGGGAATCGATCGACAAGGCACCTTCCCCCCGGGCCGGGCAAACCGACTCCGCCCCTCGAACGGCGGTCGGGCGAGGATCGGCCGCGAACGGGGCATGCGGGGGCGGATCAGGAAGCCGATTGGCGGACGCGGTCGCGGAGGTCCATCAGGCGGGGCATGACTTGGCCGACGGGCGGGGCGGCGGGCACATTACCCATCGCGTCGTGGAGGGTTTGGTAGAGGCCAAAGAGTTCGTCGTAGACGGCGACTGCGGCGGGCCGAGGGGAATAAACCGTGTCTTTGACGCCGGTCATGGCGGCGATGGCGTGGGCGGTGGTGGGGTGGGCCCGGCCGACGACCGCGCCGAAGATGGCGGCGCCCAGGGCGCAGGTCTGTCCGGAGCGGCTGACATGCATGGGGCGGTTCAAGATGTCGGCGTAGGCCTGCATGACCATCGGGCTTTTCTCGGCGATGCCGCCGCAGTTGATGATGCGGTCGATCTTGACCCCAAAGTCTTCGAAGCGGTCGATGATGATCCGGGCCCCGAACGCGGTGGCTTCGACCGCGGCACGGTAGATCTCGGCGGCGGTGGTGTGCAGGGTCTGGCCGACCATCAGGCCGGTGAGCCGGGGGTTGACCAGGACCGTGCGGTTGCCGTTGTTCCAGTCGAGATAAAGCAGCCCGCTCGCCCCGGGGGCTAAGTCGAGGGCCTCTCGGTTGAGGGCGGCGTGGGCGTCCTGGCCGCGGGTGTAGGTGTCGGGGGCCAGGTGCTTGACGACCCAGTTAAACAGGTCGCCGACGGCGGATTGGCCGGCTTCGAGGCCGTACTGACCGGCAATGACGGAGCCGGGCACGATGCCGCAGAGCCCGGGGATGTCGTCCAGCGGCTGCTCGGGGTCCTGCGGCCAGACGGTGATGTCGCAGGTGCTGGTGCCCATGATCTTGACCAGCGTGCCCGGGGCGACCCCGGCGCCGACCGCGCCGTGGTGGGCGTCGAAGGCACCGGCGGCCACGGGGATCCCCGGCGGCAGGCCGCAGCGCTCGGCCACCTCGGCGTCGAGCGTGCCCGCCGGTTCGCTGGAAGGCACGGCGGTGTCGTAGAGCCGGTCACGCAGCTCGGCCAACTCGGGGTCGAGCTCGGCCAGGAAAGCCTTGCTGGGCAGCCCGCCCCAGCTCGGATGGAACATGGCCTTGTGCCCGGCGGCGCAGATATTACGGACCAGCGCGTCCGGGGCGGTCTGGCCGCAGACATAAGCGGGGATCCAGTCGGCCATTTCGACCCAACTCGCCGCGGCAGCAAACACTTCGGGGGCGACGCGGCGGCAGCGGAGGATCTTGGACCAAAACCATTCGGAAGAGTAGGTGCCGCCGCACTTGGCGAGGTAGGGCTCGCCGCGCTGCTCGGCGATCGCGGTGATCTCGGCGGCCTCGGCGTAGCCGGTGTGGTCTTTCCAGAGCCAGGCCTGGGCGGCGAGGTGGTCGCGGAATTCGGGTTTCATCCCCAGCGGCGTGCCTTGGGCGTCGACCGGCAGCGGCGTGGAACCCGTCGTGTCGATGCCGAGGCCGACGATCCGGCTGGCGTCGAAGTCCGCGTCGCGAGCGGCGGCTTCGACGGCCCCGCGGACGCTCTGTTCGAAGCCCACGATGTAGTCGCCGGGGTGCTGCCGGGCGAGGTTGGCGTCGGCGGGATCCAGAAGGATGCCCGCCTCGCCGGAGGGGTAAGGGATCACGTGCGAGGCGAGTTCACGGCCGTCGGCACAGTCCACGATCAGGGCACGGGCCGAATTGCTGCCGAAGTCGACGCCGAGGGTGTACGCGGTACCTGGGGACAGAGTCATGGTGGATTCCGGGGCAGACGCGGGTCGATCCGCGTCCGTATGAAAACAAAACACACCCGCGGCGACCGGAAAAAACGGCGGCGGGTAGGGGGTCCTTCGCCGAGCGAATCGGCGGCCGTCTATGATACTGAACTGAACCGCGTGGAGAGGAAGACGCGGCGGTCGTCGGGGGTGGGGCTATTTAAGGCCGACGAACGCGAGGATCGTCTTGCCGATGATGTAGAAGTCGAGCTTCCAGGACATGTTTTCGACGTAGTAGATGTCGTAGCGGATCCATTCCTGGAAGTCGCGGCCGGCGTCGCGGGACCGCTTAACCTGCCACAGCCCGGTCACGCCGGGGCGGACCGAGAGGCGGGCTTCGCGCCAGGGGGGGCAGTACTGGTTTTCTTTGTAGGGCGAAGGCCGGGGCCCGACGATGGCCATGTGGCCGGCGATGACGTTGAGGAACTGGGGCAGTTCGTCGAGGTTGGTCTTACGCAGGAACCGGCCGACGCGGGAGATGCGGGGGTCGTTGTCGATAAAGAACTGCGGGCCGTCGGCCTGATTTTCGGCGAGCAGCTTCTGCTTGATCTGCTCGGCGTCCTTGCGCATGGTGCGGAATTTGAGGCAGGGGAAGTTTTTGCCGCCGCGGGACTCGCGCTGGTGGGCGAAGAAGAACGGGCGGCCGTCCTCGAGCAGGATCGCGAGCATCACCAGCGGGTAGATCGGCAGGGTGAGGATCAAGGCGAAGACCGCAAAGGCAAAATCGAAGAGGCGTTTGAGCCCGCGCTGGACGCTGGAGATGGTGCGGATCTTGATCGGACCGGTGAGGACGTCGGTGAGCTCGATCTGCTTCCACTCGAGGGCCTGGACGTCGGGGCGGTGGTCGGGGACGTCCCAGAGGACGGCGGGGCCGACGATCGAGTCGGCGGATTCGAGATTGCGGCCGGCGCCGACCCAGACGGGGCCGACGAAGCGGGCGGCCTTGGCGTGGACGGTGGCGACGTCGGCCCAGACGTATTGGCCCAGGCGGCTGGCGCGTTGGATGGTCGCGTCGGGCCGCTTCCAGACGGTCACCAGTTCGCGGATGAACTCGGTGACCTGGTGGTCGTCGGCCCGGTTGTAAACGCAGCCGCCCAGAGAGAGGGTGGTACGCTGCGTGGGGGGGATGGTACGTCGGAGGTGTCGCCACGCGTCGCGGGCGCTGCGGGCCTCCTGCCAGGCCCGGGCCAGCTCTTTGGACGGGGTCAGGGCAACCCGGCCCAGCCGCCAATCGGGGGAGCTGTAGACGCGTTCGAAACGCTGGAACCGGTCGTGGTCGTCGGTGATGATCCGCTCGGAGTAGCCCTGCTCCTGCGTGTTGTGGAGGCGGACAAAGAGGACCTGGGGCTTGAGCCAACTGAGGGTGTCAATGGCTTGGCCGAGACGGAAAATCGACAGCGAGTACGGGTCGGTCAGCAGGAACAGCTCGGCGTCTTCGACCAGATCAGAGGGTTCGCTGAGGCGGACGACCTGGACACCGCGGGCGGCCCAGAATCGGTCGTGGAGTTGGATGACGTTGAGGCCCCAGACCGTGGGCGGGGCCGTGAGTTGGGCCGCCACGTCGTCGCGAAGGTCGGGCTGATCCAGCGGAGAAATCATGGTCGGCAGCGGGCGGGCTCAGACGACGGGGCGGGGAAGGGGGCGCGGTCTGCGGATACGTTAGTGGCCGTTGGACGACCCGTTGCCGTTGGCGGACGGGGCGCGTCGGGGGCGGCCGTTGGGCGATTTGCTGGGGGTGCCGAACGCGGCGACCGCGGACCCCAGCGGGCCGAACCGGGCGGCGACCGCGGGGTCGGCCGAGAGCAGGCTCTGGGCGGGGTCGGTGCGGCGTTCCTGGGAAACGATCGAGGCGAACGAAGAGCTGCTGAGGTCGGTATCGAGGGCGTGGTTGAAGACGCAGCCGACGACGTTGGCCCCGACCGAGGTCAGGTGTTCCTTGGCTTTGACGGCCATGGCTTTCGAGTCGCCGCGGGAGACGATCAGGACGGTGGCGTCGGATTCGGCGGCGGCCATGGAGGCCTCGAGCGAGCCGAGGCAGGGGCCGGTGTCGATCAGGACCACGTCGTACTCTTCGCGGGCCCGGGCGACCAGGTTGCGCAGGGCCTTGGGCGAGAGCAGGCCGGCGTCCTGCGGCTTGGCGGCACCGATGGGCAGGACGTGGAAGTTTTCGATCCCGGTGTGGGCGACGCATTCGCTGAACGGCCGGCCCTGGCAGGCGTCGAGGATGCCCAGCGCGGAGTCGGCCTGGCGGCGGTTGAGACGCTGCAGGTCTTTCTTGGTAAGCATGCCCAGCTCGACCAGGGCGTCCTTGAGCTTGACGCCTTTCTCCCGGGCGTGGCGGACGGCGTCGTTGATCTGGTCGTCGGTGAGGACGGTGTCTTCGCGGAGGATGGCTTCGACCGAGCGGTTGACCACCGCCCCGACCCGTCGGGTCAGCCCGGCACCCACGAGGTCGCAGTCGATGACCAGGGTTTTGGATTCCGAGGCGGCGAAGGACAGGCCCATGGCGACGGAGAGGGAAGACTTCCCGGAGCCGGCGGCGGGGCTGGTGACGCTGAAGACGCGGGCGGTGCCGCGGTTGCTGATCTGGAGGAGGGTGCGGATGTGGTGGACGGCGTGGGCGGCTTTTTCAGACTGCTCGGGGTCGGCGAAGTTTTCGGGCAGCGTCGGGAGGATGCCGAGCATGCGGATATCGCGGAGGCCCATCCGGGCGTCGCCGGCGTGGCGGAGCCGGCGGTCCAGGAGGCCCACGGCCATGACGAGCCCGAAGCCCAGGAACGTGCCCCCCATGCTGCCGAGTACGGCGACCTGCATCGCCTTGCCGCTGTTGGACGGCGTCAACGGCTCGGCACCCAGGCTGAGGATACGGACGGTGTTCTTTACGCCATCGAGTTCGACGTTGATCTCATCGATCTCGCGGCGGGCCTTGTTGATGATCAGGCGTTTGGCTTCGATTTCTTCTTCGATCCCGGCGACCTGAGCACGCTTGGTGCCGAGCTTATCGAGCGATTCGTTGACGTCCACCAGTTGGCGGTGCCAGAGCTGTTCGAGCTGGCGGAGCTGTTCGTATTCCTGGTCGCGGAGCAGGCCGTCTTCGTCGCTGAGCATCTGTTCGATGCGTTTTTCCATTTTGGCTTTGATCACGTCGCGGCTGCTGATGTAGCGGGCCACGGTCGGGTGGTTGGGCCCCATGCCGTTGAGCGCCGCGGCGTCGATCTGGTCCTGGAAGAACTGGACGTTCTCCTGCATCTCGCTGAGGATGGGGTCGGCGACGATCAGGTCGGCGGGGTTGGTCGACACGCCGGTGGCCGCGGGGTTACGCAGTTCGAGTTCCGCGCGGACCTCGTCAAGCTTGAACTGCAGATCGATCTGTTGGTTGTTCAGGGCATTGATCTGGGGGATGAGCTGTTGGTACTCGGTGTCGGTCATGATGATGCGACGCTGAGCTTCCTGCTCTTTGATCTCCATCGCGGACTTCTGCATCTGGTTCTGGAGACGCTGGAGCAGGTTGAGGTACTGGTTGGAGGTTTGGTAGCCGTATTCTTCGCGGTAGGCTTGGAGCAGGGCCTGGTTGCCTTTGCCGGCGGATTCGCCGTCGAGCGCGGAAAAGGTGATGTCGAAGACGTTGTTGTCGTCGTCGCCTTCGTCCATCTCGGTTTCGATGGCCCGGGCAAAATCAGAAGCGGACCACTTCGGGGCGTCGGGGCTGCGGGACTGCCAGACCTCCGAAGCCATCGCGCGTTCGGCGACCTGAGCGCTTTTGATCAGCTGGTCTTGTTGACGGAGAAACGTACGCCACTTGCCGGTGTTGTTCCCGGCGACGTCGCTGGCGTCGAAAAGGATTTCTTCTTTCTGCACCACGACGCTGCCGGAGCTTTCGAACATGGGCACGACGCTCTGGTGGCCGAAGTACGCGAACACGCTGCCGAAGATGACCGAGAGGATGATGGCCCAATGGAGCCGGCCGCGGAGCAGGGCCAGCAGTTGAGCCCGGCGCTGGGACGAGTCTTCGTCGCGGGCACCCGCATTGGAGTTGCCTTGAGGGGCATTGAAATTCAGTTCATCACTCATCGCACTTTTTCCGAATCCTGGGGCCGTGGGGCCGTGGTATGCCGGGGGGCGGGTCGGGTCGTCGTCTCGGTAGGGAGCAATCATCGGGGCGGCTTTTCTCACCGCCGATCATCGGTGGCGGGCGGCGGGGCCGCGGGTGGTCGGGCAGGGCCTGAGGTTCAAAGCGACCCAAGATCCGAAGAACCGGTGGAACGGCCCGTCGCCCGGGGAGATCTGTGATTAACTTCGTCCATCCGGCAGGGAGGGTTGATATCCGCCTTGAGCATCATTCTACTCATTCTCTCACGGATGCCGGTGAAATCCTTTCTAGTAAGATCACGTTAAAACGCCATGTATCCTTCTATCTCACGTGGGCAGACGGTTTCGATCGCCCACCGGGGGGCTGGGGACGGCGGATTATTGGTCGTACGCCAGCGGGTACCTCCGGACAGGCACCGACGCCCAGATTAACACCCGCATCGCCGCGACCAGGGATAAAAACGCCACCAACAGCATGGTCCACTCACCGATCCGCAGCCACAGCGCTGCCTGCTCCTGCGAGAGTCCATTATAAAGCCAAAGGGTCGCGGCCAAAGCCAAAGCGCTGCACACGATCGCCGACAGCGGGCTCAGGAGCAGGATCGCGAGCCGTACCGACATCCGTAGCGGCGTGCCGAAGACGAACCCGTAGCTGATCAGCGACAGCGACATCGCCATGGGCAACCCCGCCGCGACGTCGCTGAGCCGTACCGACGCCCGGCCGATCCGCAGCTGGCTGCCGCTGAGTTCAGCGGTCGAACCCAGCAGCGCGTACAGCCAGCACGTCAGCCGGCCCGTCGCGATCTGGAGCGGCTGGGCCAACTGCTCGGCGAATCCGATCGGCGGCGGGATCAACGCGATCAGCACGATAAATGCCGGCAGATATGCCCGGAACACCTGCTGACCCAAGATCGAAACCAGACACCCCGCCGGCAGCAGCACCGCTCCCAAATGGAACAGCGACGGGTGCGCCCGCTTGCCGCCGTAGACAAACGCCGCGACCCCCAGCCCCGCGAGCACCAGACCCATCAGCGAGCCCGACGGCCGGCAGGCCAACACCCGCTTCCGCCGCACCCAAACGAGAAACACCACCACCACGGGCACCAAAAACACGTGGCCGGCCACCGCGCGGGTCAGCCCCAGGTCGATGATCCGGGCCCAGCCACGCCACGTCACCGCGATCGCCGAGAGCACCATCACCAGCGCGGACATCACGTGCCAGATCGTCCAGCCGTTTTTTTTCAATCGCCTCGAAATCATGGTCACGCTGCCCAACTGGCCCGGCCTACCGCCTGACGCCCGGCCCCGGATCACCACACCCGGGCCGACGCCAGAGCATGCCCTGCGACCCCCACCCTTAACCCGTTTCCTGATGCCCCCGCCGCCCGGTCGCTGCACTTGCCGGAGGCTATCGTCCCGCGGCGGTGCAAATCGACCTTATTCTAAAGGGTTCCCGCCGTGGCGATAGCCCCAAAAAATAAATAATCGATTTAATCCGAGCCCCCCCGTCGGCGGCGTCAGCAAATAACCCGATCGACCTCCGAACGCCCCGGCCCGATCATCGCCCCGGGGCACACCACGCTGCGCACCAGCACCGCGTCGGCCTCGACCCGCGCCCCGCTGAGTACCACCGAATCGTGGATCACCGCCCGCTCATGGACCTGCGCGCCGCGTTCGACGATGCCGAAGGTCTTCTCCCACGCTTCCCGCGGCGGCCCGTCGAGCTGTCCGCGGTATTGCTGCCGGTGGTATTCCCGGAGCGTCTCGAGGTAAGTCCGCCGGGTCCGTAGCGATCGTGCCGTCGGCTGGTCGTAGCGGACCACGCGGACGTCGTGCTGCTGGGCGATCGCGGGCAACGCCTGTTCGTTTAAGTCCACGAATCCCACAGGATTAATCTCCCGCAAGCAGCCACAGCGCAGCAGCATCAGACCGCTGGGCGTCCCGTCCGCGCTGCAGACCAGGCTCACGTCCGACTGCGGGCCGGCCATCGCGCCCGCCAGCTCGGCCAGGGGCTCGAACAAGAGCTGCGAGGCGTGGGTCGCTAAGATCAAGTCCTGGTCCCGGTACCCCCGGGCCAAATCGGACAACAGCCCGCCCGTTCCGCGGAAGTCCGAAGGGTCGATCTCGATCGACAGCTCCACCGGCCCGTGCTGCGTGACCCCGGGCGTCATCCCGCTGGCCCGGTCCACCATCACCCGCACCGGCAGACGCTCGATCCCCAGCTGCTCGGCCATCGTCACCAGCTGCTCCCGCCAGCAGTCCAGCACCGAGCGGTTGTTCCCCACCGGCATCTCCAAAGCACACCGCCCGGTCGCTTTGCGCAGCTGGTTCGCACGCACCGAACCCGCCAAAAGCACCACCGCCCGGAGGTCCGAGAGCTGATGGCTTAACCGGGTTCGGCCGTCGGCCGCGCCCGACTGGATCAATTCCTGTTGCGAAATCTTAAATAGCACGCCACGCCCCTCCCCGCGATCCCTGCGCCCGACCACGCTGGGGCCCGGCGTAGACCCGGGCCGAAAGATCACGATCGGTCTCTATCCGTGAACGACGTGTTATACCGCCTTGGGCGTACATCATGGACCTCCCTCTCGCACCGGTTCCGTCCCGTGCGTTCCCTCAACCCCGGCCGTACGGGCTGCGGCGGCCCGCTTTATCGGGCGCCGCGTCCGCTCCGCGTCCGGCGTGCTGAACCGTCGGACCAAACTCGAGCATAGCAAAACCAGTGCAAAAGGGATACCGTCCACCAGATACCGCCGCGCCAGCCGCCGCGGCTCCTGGGCCATCCGGTGCACCCACTCGAGCCCGAGACGCTGGACCCACCGCGGCGCCCGCCGCACCCGGCCGCAGATAAAGCTCAGGCTGATCCCCACCCCCATCCACCACGCCCCGGGCAGCACCTCGCGGAGCTGTTCGATCAGCTTCTCCTGTTTCGGCGACCCCAACGCCACGTACACCAGGTCCGCCCCGGAACTGCGCAGCGACTCGGCCATTGCTTGCATATGCGGCAGGTCCGTCTCGAACCCGCGTGGCGGGCACCAGGTCCCCACGACCCGCAGCCCCGGGTACCGGGCCTCCAGCACCCGGCCCGCCTCTTCCGCGGTCCCCGGGTCTCCGCCGAGCAGGTACACGCTCCGCCCCCGCGTCGCCGCGGCCTCGGCCAGGGTCCACACCAGCGACGACCCCGCCACCCGCTCGGGCAGCGGCGTCCCCTGGAGCACGCTGGCCCACACCAGCGGTGCCCCGTCGGCGACCACCAGGTCCGCGTCCCGGGTCATCCGGCGGAAATCCGGGTCCCGCCGGGCCCGCACCAGGTGGTCCAGGTTCGAAGTCACCACCCAGCCGCCCCGACCGGCGTCCAGCGCCGCCATCACATACGCCGCCGCCGCGGCTTCCGTGATCCGGTCGAACCAAACTCCTTTTTCCCCGCCGAGACGCACCGTGTCGGGCCGGGTACCCGCGGGCGGGTCCGGCGCGGCGATCGCCCCGCTACGGTTCTCGGGCTCGGTCACCGCCGAGGCTTCGCCCGGGGTCGTGCTGGTTTTCGGCGGGTCCATCGTGTCCACATCTCGTCCCTCACCCCGCCCGAGCCACCCCTGCACCACCTCCGAGCCGTTTCGCGACCCTATTCTATCTATCGGCACAGTCTTCCCCCGCAATCACTTCGTTTCTCCGACTTGCCCCCGCCCGCTTCAGTCGGGGCTCACCGGGGTGCCGGGGAGGCCAGCGGTTCCGGAGGTGCCGGGGATGCCGGGGGTGCCGGGGGTGCCGGGCCAGCGGAACACTTCCAAACGCCAGTCCCGCTCTACCGCCAGCCGTTGGGTCCGCGCCTCGATAAAATCCGCCGTGGCGACCGGGACCCCGGCGGGCTGCCGCCACAGGTCACGCTCGACCACAATCAACCCCGAGGGCTGCTCGGCGATCACTTTTGCGAGCGACTCGGCCGACGAAATCACCGGCGCGTCCACCCGCCAGTCCCGCGCAAATTCCGGATCGTCATCGAGCTGCGAAGCGTTGATCGCCACATCATGTCGCCCGATGAAATACAGCGCCAGCGGGCTCGACGAGGTCACCACCGCGTCCGCCGCCGCCGCCTGCGCCCGGAGCCAGGTCTCGGCCGCCGCCCAGTCCGGCTTGACGTGCGGCCCGCGGGTCTGCCCCAGCGCGACCCGCAGGGTTGTCTGCATGCTCCAGACCTGCTTCATCCCCACCGCCCCGACGCCGAGGAACAAGAGCGCCGCCAAGACCCCCGCCGCCTGCACCAGTGCGGGCCGTCGGCCCACCAGCCCGCCGGCCGCCGCCCGGGCTCCCGCCACCAGTAGCCCGCACCCCGCCGCCGCCCCGATCCCCCATATCGCCATGAACATCGGCAGGGTGTACAGCACGTAGCGGTCCGCCTTGAATCCCCCGAACGATTGCCCGACGAACCCCCCCGCCCAGGTGAGCAGCAGGAACCCCGTCGCCCGGGGCGCCCGCCAGAACCCCAGCGCCGCGGCCACGGGGAACCCGACCCACATCCAGCCAAACCGCTGGGCGTAGTACTTCGCGTAGTACCACACGTCGTCCGCGTCCGCCCCGACCCACAGGTCCGCCCCGCGGTACTTCGACCACAGCCCGTCGAGCCGGCCGGTCTTCACCGCCAGTACCCCCACCGCCACCGCCAGGCCCAGCAGCACCACCACCCCCGCCGCGTTCCACTTGCCCCGTTTCCCGGGCACCCGCACCGCCCGCACCGCCCACGCCCCGGCGGCCCACAGCCCCATCCCCGCCACCGCGATCACCGACGTCAACTGCAGATGCACCGCCAGCAGCAGCGCCGCGGCCGCCCCCCCGCCGCACGCCGCCCGCGCCCACCGCCCGCCACGGCCGTACAGCATCCCCCAGACCAGCATCAGCACCGCCCAGATCACCAACACCTGGAGCATGTAGAACCGCACCATGTACGAAAAGTGGATCAGGTCCAGCGAAAACGCCATCAGCCCCGCCGCGATCAACCCCGCCCCGACCCCCGCCCCCGGCAGGACCCCAGCGCGGCTCCCCTGAAGCGTGGCCGCCCCCGGCGTGGCCGCGGGCCCACTTTCGCCGGAACGATCTGCCGCGACGTGTCTGAGTTCATCCTCCCGCCGGACCGCCCCACGGACCCACCCGAACCCCAGCAGCACCAGCCCCACCCCCGAAATCAGCGACACCCACTGGGCCGAGGCCAGGCTGTCGCCCAGGAGCATGTAGGACACCCCGACGAGGTAGGTAAACGCCCGGGCCCGGGTGTACGGGTCTCCGCCGGGGGTCAGTTCCAGCGTGCCGTGGTCGACCCAGTTCCTCGCCGGGAGCAGGTGGTACGGCTCGTCGAAATGCACCCCGGGGACTTCGTAAGCGTACCGCCCCGCCGCCGCCATCAGCACCACCAGCACGCACTGCAACACGATCCACGCCCGGCTCGGGCGCGGGGCGACCGCCGCGGCCCGGACATCCGATCGCTCCCGGTCCCAGCCGCCGTCGCGGCCGATCTGCCCGGCCGGTTCTTCGATACCCGGACGCTCCGCGGGGCCCGGGCTTTCGCGCTCATCTGTGTGATCAATAAACACCGACATGGGATACCCCTTCAGTAACCTTCGACCCGGGCGTTCCCGGCCCACGTTTCTCCTTATCGTCCGCCCCAGGCCCTGCCCAACATAACCCACCACCCGCCGGTTTTCCCTAGCCGCCGCCCGGACCCGCAGCCCCCGGCCGCGCGAGCGGGGCGCCAGGGTTTCCGGGGTTTCCGGGGTTTCCGGGGTTTCCGGGGTTTCCGGGGTTTCCGGGGGTGCCACGCACGTTGCCGCCCCGCCGGGTCGCGTAGACGAGCCCGCCGAGCATCCCGAACACCAGAAAAATGCCGTACTCGATCCACGCGAAGGCCAGCGCCTCGCTCCGCGACTCGGCAAAGACCGTCGCCAACAGGAACGTGAACACCCCCTCCCGCAGCCCCACCCCGTTGATCGAGATGGGCGCGAGCATGATGAAGATCGCCACCGGCACGATCACGAACCAGTTGGTCAGCCCGATCTCCATCCCCAGCGCCATCCCGATGGCGTAATAGAAAAACACCACCTTGGTCTGCAGCACCACCGACACGCCGAACGCCACGAGCAGCGGCCCGTACTGCCCGCGGTACCCCGAGAGCGCGCCGTAGATTTTTTCGAACTTGCCCCGCACCAGCCCCGGCAGCCGGCCGATCCCCCACGCCACCCACCGGTGGATCGCCTCGTTGCGGGCAAACATCGCCCACGTCAGCCCCGCCGTCCCCGCCAGCCCCGCCGCGGCCCACCACCGGACCCCCGACACCCGGTCGATCAGCGGCCCCGACACAAACGCCAACGCCACCACCGCGAACATCGCCAACGCCACCATCCCGATCAGGCGGTCCACGACCACCGACGTCACCGCGAGCCCCTTGCTCGCCCCGGCCCGCCAGGCGTCGTACGCCCGGATCGTGTCCCCGCCCAAAATCGATGGCAGAAATTGCTTGAAAAACACCGCCACCAGCGACGACTTATAGAGATACCCCCAGCTGGGCCGGCAGTCCTTGGCCGCCAGCAGGCCCTTCCAGCGCAGCGACGTCAGCCCCGGCCCAACCACCTGCAACCCGAACGCCAGGGCCAGCCAGCCGACGTGGACCCCCTTGGCCGACTCGGCGACCTCCGCCAGGTTCGCCCCGCTGACGATCCACGCGATCAGCCCCAACGAGATCAGCCCCTTGAGCGCAAACAGCACCCGCTTGCGCATCTGGTTCTTGGGCTTGCCCTGCGCTTGAGCGAACGCCTCCAGCGAGGCTTCGGGGGCCGCCGGCGACGCCACCGCGGACTCCGCCGCGGCCCCACGCGCCCCGTCACCCGGGCCGTGCGTCACCCCGCGTTCGTCTTCCGTCGGACTCATCGCTTCCACCGTAGTCTGCATCGCACCCTCTCGTATCGATTCACCGGCTTACGCCTTGCTCGGCCCGGCTCGGGTCAGAGTTCGACCCCGCGCTCCATGCCCGCGGGATACCCCGGGAACTCGCCCTTGAGGATGTCGTGCTCGAAGTACCACTGCGCGGTGCGGTACACGCCTTCGACGCCGTTGATCTCGGGCTGATAGCCCAGCAGCCGCGTCGCCTTGGCGTACGTAAATTCCCGGTTGTTCGTAAACACGTGGGCCCGCCGGCGGTGGATCGGCGGCTCGATGCCGAACGGCACGCACATTTTTTCACACAGATACGCCGCGGCCAACAGCGGCGGCAGCGGCCAATGAAACTTCGGCACCTTGCCGTTGACCGCGTCGGCGACGTGGCGCACCAGGTCGTTGAGCCGCAGCTCGTCGGGGCCCGACAATATAAAGACCTCGCCCAGCGCCTCGGCCTTCTGTGCCATCAGCTTCACGCCCGCCACCAGGTCGTCGATGTAGACCATCCCGAAGTGCGGCCGGCCGTCGCCGAACATGAGGAACCGGCCCTTCTGCACCGTCGAAAACAGCTTCACCAGCCGCATGTCCCCGGCGCCGTAGATCCCCGCGGGCCGGAAGATCGTCACCCGCTGGCCCCGTTCGATCGCTTCGTGGCAGAGCACCTCGCCCTCCCACTTGGTCACCTGATAGATATCGCCCGGCGTGATCGGCGCGTCTTCGTCCGCCGGCGCCCGCTCCGGGGGGATATGCCCGTGCACCCCGCCCGTCGAGCAGTGGATCAGCCGCTCCACCCCGTGCTTCTGGCAAGCCTCCAGCACGTGCGCGGTCCCGTCGCGGTTGACCGCCCGGTAATAGCTGTCCAGATGGCCCGACGTCCGGAAACACGCCGCGATGTGGTACACCTTCTCCACGCCCGCCACCGCCCGATCCACCGCATCCGCGTCGGTAATGTCGCCCGACACAATCTCGACCCCGTACTTCTCCAGCTTCGCGATCCGCGTCGGGTCCGAGCTCGCCCGGCAGAGGGCCCGGACCTTTTGCCCGTCACGCGACAGCGACGCCGCGATGTTGTAACCCAAAAATCCCGTTGCGCCGGTGACCAGTGCGTCCATCGTCAAACCGTTTTCCTTTCCACCGCGGGGCCACCCCGTGACGGAGCCCCCGCCTTGATCGTGTCTTCAATCCCCGCGTAAAACGCCCGCAGCCGGGCCCGGTACGCGTCCTCGCTAAACTCGCGCTCGACGTACGCCCGCCCGGCCCCGCCCACCGCGGCGCGGCGCTCGGCCGACCGCACCAGGTCCAGCATCCCCGCCGCCATCGCCTCGGGCGTCGGCTCCACCAGCACCGACACGTCGTCGTTCATCACCTGCGTGTGCGTCAGCAGCCGCGTCGCCACCACCGGCTTGCCGCTCTGCAGATAGCTGTACACCTTCATCGGGGTGTTGTCCCCCTTGGTCCGCGGCGACACCAGCACGTCCGCGTACGCCATCACCCGGCCCAGACGGTCGATCGGCACCGGACCGACAAAACGCACCCGGCCGTTGGTCACCAGCCCCCGCGCCACCCCCGTGTAATGCTCAATGTGGTCCTCCCGGCCGCCCACCACGATCAGCGTCGCCCGGTCGTCCTGCGCCGCCACCCGTTCGAACGCCTCGAGCATCAGGCCCACCCCCTGGTACCCCTCGAGGTTCCCGACGTACATCAGCCGCACCCCTTCGGGCGGGCCCGCCGCCCCGGTGAGTGCCGCGGGCAGCTCGCCGTCTTCGGTCCCCGTGTTCGGGATGTCCGGCAGGAGCGCGACGTTCCCCGCCGGGTGGTATGGCATCGCCTCGTCCACCAGGGCCGGGCACACCGCCAACACCCCGGCGCTGCGCTCGATCGACCGCCGCTCGAGCGCGGCAAACACCTTCGCCGCCGGCCAAAGCCAGCCGCTTTTTTCCACGATCTGCGCGCTCATCCGCGAGTCCATGTCGTAGACAAACGGCAGGCCCGCCCACCGGCGGAACACCCCGGCCATAAACACCGCTTCCTCGCCCGCGTGCACCACGTCGTAGGCGTCGCCCGCCGCCGCCGCCCGCCGGATCATCGCCCACGCCCGGCGGAAAAACCACACGTCGCTGACCGCTTTCTGCCACGAGATCCCGATCGGCACCCGCTTCACGCCCCACGGCCGCGCGATCCGCTCGTGACTGACCCGGGGCAGGTCCGTGATGTCTTCGCCTTCGTGAAACGAGAGCACGTCCACCCGGTGCCCCTGCTCCGACAGCCCCGCCAGCACCGCGCGCACCGCGATCGGCGTGCCCCGGGGCGTAAACAACGGATGCGGCGCGAGCACCAAGACTCTCATCGGTTCGTCTCCCGCAGACGCTCGGCGTCGTATCCCTTAGCCCGCAGCACGCCCGCCGCTGCGTCGCGCAGCGTCGCCACCGCGTCGGCCGAGCCGACCCCATCGAGCCGGCGCATCACTAAATCGTCCAGATAAACCACGCTTTCCTCATCGGCCAACCGCCCCAGCCGATCCTGCCAGCCCCGGGCCCCGATAACCCCGTCGGCCCCGTCCCACGGCCCGCCCCCCGAGCCCTCGGGCCGGTCGGTGTCCGGCCGCACCGCGAACGGTTCGCCTTTGAACATCCGCCGCAGGGCCCGCAGCGCTTCGAGCCGGGCCGTCGTGTATTTATGGCCCGCCAGACTGAACAGCCCGCCGCCGTGGTCGTGGAACGGCGCGACGTGCGACATCGCCGCCGCCCCCGCCCGCACCGCCGGGAGCTGGCCCGCGTACACGTACCGCACGTCTGCGGGGCCGACCCCCCAGCCGGGCACCGCGGCGTTGAGGTCCGCCAAAAACCGCTCCACCGCTTCCGTCGGCGGGGTCCGGTCGTCCGCGTCCTTGCCTTCCCACGCCAGGTGGTACGTCCCGGCGTGAACCCCGCCCCGCCAGGGCACGAGAAAATACATGTCCCCGCTCCCCCGCGGCGCGACCGCGACCGCCGAGTCGCTGAGCGCCGGCACGTCCAGCACCAGGTTGAACGCCAACGACCGCGGGAACAGCCGCGGCACGTCCCGGTCCATCGCCCCCGCCACCGATCGGCACCACCCGCCGGCGCAGTTCAACACCCTGGCCGTCTTAAACACCACCGTCTCGCCGGTGACCGCGTCCACCGCCTCGACCCCGGCCACGCTATCCCCTTCGCGGGTCAGCCCCGCCGCCTCGACGTAATTGAGCTGTACCGCGCCGCACGCCGCCGCCCACCGGTGGAGTTCTATCTGCACCCGCTCGCTGCTGCGCATCAGCCCGTCGGTCCACTGCGCCGCGCCTTTGAGCCCCTTCGGATCGACCCGTTCGAATGCCGCCGCCGTGGCCGACGCGCTCAGCACCCGCCCACGGCTCAGCCGCGCCGCCGCCGGCACGCCGCGGTGCCGGTCGAACGACATCATCTCGTTAAGGCACAACGCCATCCGGAACACCCCCGGCCGCTTCAGGCCGCGGTTGTACAACGGCATCAGGCAGTTCAGCGGCACGCACAGCTCCGGGAAGTTCGCCATGAACCACCGCCGCTCGCCCACCGAGTCCCGGAACCGCCGCACGTCCATGCTTTGCAGATACCGCAGCCCCCCGTGCAGGATCCGCAGGCTGTGGAAACTCGTCCCCGAGCCGTAGTCCCGCTTCTCTAAAAGCAGCACCCGCTTGCCCCGCCGCGCCGCTTCCAGGGTCGCGCAGACGCCGTAGATCCCCCCCCCGACCACCACCAGGTCGTACGCCGCGTCCGCCGCCGCCGCGACGTCTCGGCCGATCACCACCCCGTCTCGCGTGCCCGCCATCACAGCCGTGCTCCGATCTGCTGGACCACCCCGGCCACCGCGCCCAGCCGCCGCCCGAACGTCTCGCCCGCCGGGCCGACGCCCCGCAGCGCCGCCACCACCCGCTCGGCCCAGCCGTCGTCCGCCCCGTGCCCGTCCACCACCGGCGTCACCACACCCCACGACCCGGCCCGCGCCTCCCCCCGCCCCTGCGCGAGCGGGTCCGTGCCCACCAGCACCGTCCGCCCGTGCGCTCGGGCGCGCTTCAGCAGCGCGGTCTCGCCCCAGCCCACCCGGCCGCCGTTGTCTCCGTAGGCGACGTCCTTCGGCCCCGCCTCGATCAGCCGCCGGACCTGCGCCCCGCGCTTGCCGGTCCATTTCCCCACGCCGTAGGGCACCACCGTCAGCGCCCCGCGTTCCCGCACCGACGCCACGGTGGCCTCAAACCCCCGGCCGTCCGCCACGTCATCCAGCGGCTCGCCGATCCCTAAAACCTCCAGCCCGTTGTCGCAGCGCACCTGCCGCCCCGCGACCACCCCGACGCCGACGCCGTCGCCGCGTTCCGCCACCAGGCCGCAGCGGCCCCGCGGCACGAACCGCCAGGGCCCCGCCTGTCCCCGCTCCCGTAGCCGCTCGAACGCGCCGGCCCCCGCGACCTCGGCCAGGCACAGCACCCCGTCATGGCCCCCCGCGCCCGCCGCGGCGAAATGCGCCGCCGCCGCGTCAAAAAAGCGCACAACGTCGAAAACCGCGTGCAGGTGGACGTGGGTATCGACGTACCGCCTCGCCGCGTCGGGTTGCGCCGCTTGCTCTGCCGTGTCGTTCTGCCGTGCCGTCATCACCAAGGCTCCACCCCCCGCGGTCACGCCGCGCTCGTGGCCGCATCGGGCGTCGCCACCGCCGCGTCGTCGTTCTCGGAAACCCGGTAGGTCCGCCGCACCTTGTAAGGCCGCAGTGACTGGCTCTCGTAATAGATCCGCACCATCAATTCCGAGAGCACCCCCATCATCAGAAAGATCACGCTGATGACGAACGTCACCATCGAAAACAGCAGAAAAATGTTTCGGTTCAGGCTCAGCGGCTCGCCGTTCTCCGTCCAGATCACCCCGAACTTCTGGAGGATCGATACGACAAACGCCACGAACGACACCAGCAGCGTGAACGCCGCGAGCTTGCCGAAGAAGTAGATCGGCTTGGTCCCGTAGTCGCCCAGGAACTTGACGGTCAGCAGGTCCAGGAGCACCTTGAACGTCCGCTTCAGGCCGTACTTACTCGCGCCGAATTTCCGGGCCCGGTGGTTGACCACCTGGTCCGTGACCCGGGCGCCGCGCCACTTGCAGATCGCCGGGAGGAACCGATGCATCTCGCCGTAAAGCGTCACGTCTTCGAGCACCTCCTGCCGGTAGGCTTTGAGCGAACAGCCGAAGTCGTTGATCTCGGTGGTCCAGGTCAAACGCTTGATGAGTTTGTTAGCGATCTTCGAGGGGAGCTTACGCAGGAGCGCGCCGTCTTTTCGGTCTTTGCGCCAGCCGCTAACGATGTCCCATCGGCCCGGGGCGTCGCCGTTCTCGTCGAGCTTGGCCACGAGCTTGGGGATGTCCGCCGGGTCGTTCTGGAGGTCGCCGTCCATGGGCACGATCACCGCGCCCCGGGCCGCATCGAACCCCGCGGCCATCGCCGCGGTCTGGCCGAAGTTCCGCATCAGCTCGATCACCGTGACCCGCGGGTCGTCCGCCGCCGCCGCCCGGAGCCGGGTCACGGACTCGTCCCACGACCCGTCGCTGACGAAGATCGCCTCGTAGCGGTACGCCCCGGCGTCCATCACCGCGGCGATCTCTTCATAAAGCTTCGCGACGCTGCCCTCCTCGTTGAACACCGGGACGCAGATCGACACGTCGATCCCCGTCGGGTCCGGGGGCTGCGCTTCGAGCTTGCGTGGTGGGTTGTGTGTCATGGTGAGCCCCCTATCGTGGCGGGGCGGGGCCCGGCCGGTGGTGTCGAAGCGCCCCGATCGGCGCCGTGGTCTTCCGTGGTGCTTGGTTCGGCCGCGTCCGGCGGTTCCGGGGGGTCGCCCCGCTGCAGGTTGGCCTGGTCGATCGCCGCGGTGGCCGCGGCCTTGCCTTTCATCAGACATGCCCATTGGTAGCGGCGCAGGAACCGCCGGAACCCCGGGTCGTCGTACCGCGGCTCGCCGGCCAGCATCGCCCGCAGGTACCCCCAACCCATCGCGAGCCCGCCGACGACCGCCGGCGGCCGGGTCATGCGGAACGCCGCGCTCGCCGCCATGTACGCCGGGCCGGTCCCCATAAACCACTGCCCGAACCCGTGCCGCATCCGCCCGGTCAGCACGCCCTTGTGGCTCGAACCCATCGGCCGCAGGTGCAGGAACCGCAGCGCCGCGTCGTCCCACGACCGCGCGATCCAGCCGTTCATCCGGCAACGGTGGCAGTCGATCCCGTCCCACATCACCTGCCGCACGAACCCGCCGATGTCCTCGAAACACGCCCGCCGGTAGAACTTGATCATCCCCACCGACATCTCGTCGCCGCACGCCTCGGAGACAAGCTGAGCGTCGAAGCCTTTTTCGAAAGTCCCCTCGCCGGGGGCGGGGTAGTAGGCCTTGCCCGAGCAGGTCCCGATCCGCGGCTGGGCCTCCATCCGCTGCATCAGCGTCTCAAAGTACGCCGCCGGCAGGTCCAGGTCCAGGTCGAGCTTGCACACGTAGTCGAACGCCGCCGGGTCGATCGTCTCGTAGCCCGCGTAGAACGCATCGATCACCCCCGGGCCGACCTTCCGCTCACCCCGGTCGGTCCGCGTGACCACCTCGATAAAATCGAACTGCGCCGCGTACTCCGCCAGGATCTGCGGGGTCGCGTCCGTGCTCCCGTCGTCCACAATGACCCATTTCGCCGGCCGCACGCTCTGCGCGCAGACACTGTCGAGCGTCCGCCGCGCAAACGCCGCCTCGTCCCGCGTCGGGCTGATCAGGCAGTACCGTCGGCTCGGTTCAGGCATGGGCGTGCCCCCCCGGCGCGACGGGCAGAGGCCCCGCCGCACGCGTAGAACGCGTGGCCGCCGCAAACGCGGCTTCCAAACGGTCCAGGTTTACCGACATCGAAAACTCCTCAACAACCCGCCGCCGACCCGCCTCACCCAGCCGACGACGCTCCCCGGGGTCACGCCACAAGCGCACCAACGCGTCACGCAACCTATCGACCGACCCCGGCTCCACCATCAACCCGGTCGTATTATCGGTCACCAGCTCGCGGATCGTCACCAGGTCGCCGCTCACCACCGCCAGCCCCCGCGCCATCGCCTCCATCAGCACCACCGGGATCCCGTCCCGGTCCCCGTCCGACGCCTCCCGGCAGGGCAGCACCACCGCCGCCGCCCGCCCCATCCGCTCTCGCACCACGTGGTTCGGTTCCGACCCGGCGAACGTGACCCGGCCGCTCACCCCCAGCTCCTGCGCCAGCGCCCGCAGCGCCGCGTCCTCGGGCCCGCCGCCCACGATCGTCAGCCGCATGTCCGTGGCGTCCGGGCTCTGCCCATCGGACCCCGCCGCCGCCAGGGCCCGGATCAAGACATCGAACCCCTTCTTCGGCACCAGCCGGCCCACCGCGAGCAGCTCGCCGCCCGCGCCCGGGTCCACCGCCGTGAACTCGTCCAGGTCCACCCCGCAGCGCACGATCGGCAGCGCCGAATCCGCCAGCGAGGGCTCGAAAGATTGGTAAAACCCGCGGTGCCACTCGCTGATACACGCCACGAACGCCGCCCGCCGCAGCTTGGTCCGCAGCGCCGACCGGTCCCGAAACAGGTCCGCCGCGTGCCCCGTGAAACTCATCGGCACCCCCAGCGCCTCGGCGCAGGTCATCGCGACCGTGGTCGGCACGTGGGCCATGTGCGCGTGGACGTGCGTGACCCCCCGGTCCCGGACCCGGTGGGCCAGCGCGTACCCCGCCTCGCACTGGAGCAGGTACTTGGGCCAGTACGTCGGCGACGTCTCGAACAACCCGCGGGCGGGCCGCCACGCACGCCTCCGGTATGCATCGAACTGTACCGCGAGCTTGCCGCGCCAGCCGCGGCCGTAGACGTGCACGGCTTCGGCCGCGAGCGCGTCGAGTTCGGGCGTGCCCAGGTCGGTTTCCGGCGCGTTGACCGACGCGAGGCTCACCCGGACCCCGCGGCGGCGCAAACCCAAAACTTCGCGGTAGACGAAGGTTTCGCTGCGTTTGGGCAGCACCGAGCCGACGTAGAGGATGTGCGGGGCCGGGTCGCTCACGCGGGACGGTTCTCCACGGTTTTGTATTCGATGATCCGGGCCTGGCGGTTCAGCAGCCGGTTCTTGCGGTACCGCCACACGCCCGCCGCGTTGGCGAACTTGCCCAGCACGGTGAACCGGGCGTAGAGCGCCGCGTGCCTAGGGGCTTCGCCCCGCCCGGCCCGATACCGCCGGATGCGGTGGGCGAGCCTCAGGTACATCGACACGTTGACGGCAAACATCGCGGCCCAGATCAGCCACAGCCCCGCCGCGGGCCGGGCCACCGCTTCGAACAGCGCCGCGAGCAGGATCAGCGTGGTGATCGCCGGCGCGATCATCCCCCAGAGGTAGATGCTCTGGAGCTGCCGGACATTGTGCCCGTCGGTCTTGCCGTGCATCGCCGCGCCCTGGGCGCAGGCGTAGCCGGCGCGGACGCTGCGTTTCCACCACTGGCTGAACTTCGTCATCGCCGCGTCATGCAGCGTCATCTCGGCGTCGAGGCGTTCGATGAGCCAGCCGGCCTGCCGGAGGCGGACACACATCTCGGGTTCTTCGCCGGCGATCACCGCCGGGTCGTACCCGCCGACCTCGACGAGGGCCGCAGCGCGGAACAGCGCGTCGCCACCGCACGACCGGGCGATCCCGATCGGGGTGTCCCACTCCATGTCGGCCAGGCGGTTGTAAACCGTCGCCTCCGGGAACCGTTCACGCCGGCGGCCGCAGACCACGGCGAGTTTTTCGTTGCGTTGCAGGGCGTTGACGGCTTGGTCGAGCCAGCCGTCGACGACCTCGCAGTCGCCGTCGACCATCTGGACGAACTCAACGCTGGGGAGGATGTCCTGCACGCGGGCGGAGCCTTCGTTGCGGGCGCGGGCGGCGGTAAACGGCACGGACAGATCGAGTCTGACGACCTCGACGCCCAGCGACCGGGCCAGTTCGACGCTGCCGTCGGTCGACCCGGAGTCGACGTAGACCACCGCGGCGGCGCGGCCGACCAGCGACTTCAGGCAGGCGCGGAGACGTTCGCCCTCGTTGCGGCCGATCGCGACCGCCCCGACCCCCGGAAGCGGCGCACGCGTCGGCGTAGAAACGGAAGAAGAGTCGCTCATGCGCCGGCCTCCTCAATCTTGTGCGGGGCGGCGGGCAGGGGCAGGACGCGGGCGGGGATGCCCACGGCGGTGGACCCGGCGGGCACGTCCTTGACGACCACGGCGTTGGCCCCGATCTGCGCCCCATCGCCGAGGTGGACCTTGCCGAGGATCACCGCGCCGGCACCGACGCTGACGCCGCGGCCGAGGACGGGGGCGTCGTCGGGGCGGTCTTCGTGGCGTAGGCCGAGGGTGACGTTTTGACGGAGGACGCAGCCGTCGCCGATGACGGCGTTGCCGTGGATCACGATGCCGGACTGGTGCTCGATGACCACGCGTCGGCCGAGGGCGGCGGAGTACGGCAGCTCGATGCCGTAACGGTTGCGCACGCGGCGGTAGAGGGCGCGGTAGAGCACGCTGAGCGGGGCGCGCAGGAGCTTGGGGCGGACGCCCATGCGCCAGACGCCGAAGCGGTGGACGGCGACGGCGCGGAAGCCCGGACGGGTCCAGTCGCGGCGGTGCGCGGCGTGGTCCTCGCGGATCTGGGCGAAGAGGCCGGGTTGGGGGTCCTGGTCGGGCATGGCTAAACCGCAAACGGCGGGCGAGGCTAAGTGGAAAGTTAGGTTTTGAAGCCGCGGGCGAAGACGCTGTGGCGGACGAAGTCGGTGAGCATGTGTTCGGGGTCGGTGTCGGGGCGGGCGGTGAGTTTGACGCGGAGGCGGTGGAGGGTGAAACCGATGATCCAGGCGGCGTCGGCGGCGGCGGCGGTAAGCTTGCCGTGGTTTTTGACGAAATAGCGGCGACGGGACTCGAACCAGTAGGCGGGGCGCCGCCGGGCGGGTTTGCCGGTAGTGTTCCTGGCGGTGACGCCTGAGGCGGCGCCGACGAGGTGGACAACCCGGCTGCCGGGGACGTACCAGGCCTCGAAGCCGGCGCGGGCGGCGGCGAGGCAGAAGTCGGTCTCTTCGAAGTACATGAAGTAGCGGTCGTCGAGCAGGCCGACGGCGTCGAACACGTCGCGGCGGACGATCAGCGACGCGCCGGCGAGCCAGTCGGTGCGGTGTGGTTCGTCTCGGGCGGGCGTCGCCACGATATGGTTTTTGAGCAGCCGGCTGACCGGTCCGAAACGGATCGCGCCTTCGAGGTTGCTCCACACCGAGGGGAAGCGGAACGCCGAGTTCTGCGGCGTGCCGTCGGGGTCTTCGAGCCGGCTGCCGGCAAGGCCCACGGCGGGGTGGTCTGCCATGAAGCGCAGCAGCGTCGCGATCGCTCCGGGGCGTATGACGGTGTCGGGGTTGAGCAGCAGCACGTAGTCCGGCGGCGAGTCTTCGGCAAGGGCCGGTTCGATCGCCGCGTTGTTCCCGCCGGCGAACCCGGTGTTCTGTTCCTGCACGCTCAGCCGGGCCCAGCCGCCCCAGCCACGGTCGTCGATCGCCGCCCGGAGCACCGCGGCCGAGTCGTCGCCGCTGCCGCCTTCGACTACAGCGACTTCCAGGCCCGGGTCCGCCGCCGCCTCGGGGGCCAGCGACGCGAGACAGTCGATCGTCAGCGCGGCGGTCCGGTAATTCACAATCACCACTCGGGTCCGTGTGGCGGAGGCCGACCCCGTGTCCGGCCGCACCGCTCCCGCGGGGGCCGAGCCCGAACCGCCGGGTCCCCCCGTCTCCCCCGGTGCTGGCCGCACGTTCGTCGTCACGAAAGCCCCCCCGAGCCGCGGCCGTCCGCCATCGGCGGGTCCACCAGGATCAGGGGTTCGCCCCCGCCGGCCAGTCCCAGGTCGCCCAGCGGCCCGTCGTGCTCGTCCGTGTCCCCCGCCGGGCCCCGGGGGGTGTCCGGCCGCGCGGGCTGGGCCTTGGGCACCCGCTGCACCATCGCCGCCATCGTCGAAACCGCACCGATCGCCACGACGAACACCGGGTTCTCCATGTTGTTAAACAGCCCGTCCATTGCGAAGATCAGGCAGATCATCCCCAGGCCCGTCAGCGGCGCGACGTCCGGCCCAGACCATTCCTTGGCCTTCAATTTCCGCAGCAGCAGCCACAACGGCACCAGGTACAGCGAATACAACGCCGTCAGCCCCACCACTCCGTTCTGCCCGAACGTCCGCACCCATAGGCTATCCGGCACCGCGAACGAGCGGTACTCTTCGAGGTAAGTGTCAAACGCCCGGCTCCACCCGCCCCAGCCCAGCAGCGGCCGCTCGTAGGCCCGCTGGACGATCGCGTTTTCGTGGTCCATCCGGAAACGCAGCGACTTGGCCCGCTGCTCCATCAGCGGCACATTGCCTTCGATCCACACCGCCAGGTCCGTGCCCGTAAAGACTTGCGTCGCCCGCAGCCCCAGGAACACCGGCACGAGGATCACCAGCCCCATCATCAGCTTCTTGGTGCCGAAAAAACGCACCGCCAGCATCGCCGCCATGATCCCGGAAAACAGGATGATCGCCCCCGCGGCCTTGCACAGCACCGCGGTCAGCACCATCACCGGCACGATCACCAGCATCGGCACGCCCAAAACCTGCTTCATCGACCGCGTCCGCCACAGCCAGAACGCCATCGCCGCGGTCGTCGTCATCCAGACCCCCACCGCCAGACCGTGTTTCATGAACACCGTCGGCCGGAAGCCGCCCCACCGCTTCGCCTGGGCCCAGTCCGAAAACGGCCGGAACCCGTAGAGCATCTCGTGCAGGTGCGGGCTCATCCGGATCTCGTACAGGCAGAAAGGCACGTACACGATCCCCCCGAGCACGATGCCCAGCGCGAAGTCTTTCACGTCTTCGAGCGTCCGGAAATACAGCCGGCCGATCAGGTAGGGCAGGCCGTCCTTGATCATCCGCCCGACCACCGCCGACGCCCCGTCGTACGCCCCCAGGTCGTTCGAGATCGAGGTGAAAAACGGGCACACGCACCACACCAGGATCGGCAGGTCGATCCACAACGGCTTGAACTTGAGCACCCGGCTCTCCGGGTCCAGCAGCAGTGCGCCCAGGATGATCCCGTAGCACGTCGCGGTCATCTTCGTGTAGTCGGGCACCAGTTGCATGCTGATCGCCAACTGCGGCAGGAACAGCCACGCGCCGATCATCGACACCAGCACCGCCCGCCGCGGGGGCAGGAACAGGAACAGCACCAGCACGACCGGTACCATGCCCCACAACGCCGTTGTCGCTAACCATTGCATACGCTTCCTATCGGTTAGTTGCTACGCCGACCCCGACACCGGCTTCGACTCGGTCCGCCGCCACTGCGCGGCGCAGCGCCGCCTCGAACGCCGACGTCGCGTCGTCCCAGGTGTAGCCGGTCGCCGTCGCGTACGCCCGGTCCGACGCCGACCGCCACGCCGCCTCCGGCCCACCGCAGAGTTCCGCGATCGCCGACGCCATCGCGTCGGCGGATCCCATCTCGACCAGCCGGCCGCCCCCCGCCCCGATCAGTTCCGGCGCCGCGCCCGTGGGCGTCCCGATCACCGGCGTCCGGCAGGCCATCGCCTCGAGGATCGGGAGCCCGAACCCTTCGCACCGGCTGGCAAACAGCCAGGCGTCACACGCCGCGTACAGCTCACGCAGCCGTTCCTGCGCCGGGTTCTGTTCGTAGTCCGTGCCTCCGGGCAGCGGCAGGTGCGGGTACGGACTGTCCTGACCAAACGCGGTCAGCCGCAGCCCCGGCAGCCGCTCCCGGGCTTTTTCGTAGGCCGCGATCGCCACGTCGACCCCCTTGAACGCCGAATCCGAATACATCAGCCCCACCCGCGGCACCGCGTTCCGCTCCCGGGGCGGCGCGAAAAACTGCCCGGTGTCCACCGCGTTGGCCACCACCGTGCACGGCCCGGCACCCCCATGCTCCCGCAGCACGGGCTCGAGCCACTGCGCCACCAGCACCTTGGGCATCGGCAGCCGCCACGCCGCCTCGGCGCCGGCCGTGTGCTCCGGCCCCATCGCCCGCTCGTCGTGCTGTACGAAGTGGACCTTCGCGCCCTTGGCCGGCGAGAGCGCCTGGACCCAGTTCGCGGTCTTCCACCAGGTCGCCACCGTGACGTCCGCGTCCGGCAGGTCGTCGTCCGTAACCGGTCGGCGGGTCGAGATCACTTCGTGGTCCAGCCCCAGCCCGTCGAAGTGCGACCGCGCCGCGGGCAGGTGTGACGCGTAGCCCCGGCCGTCGATCACGCGCCGCAGCCGGCGGCGCCACGGGAGCCGGCGCGGCGTCGAAACCACCTTGATCCGGTGCCCCCGCGCCGCCAACCGCTCGGCGTAGATCGCGACCACGCGCACCCCGCCCGTGATCGCCGCCACCGGCAGCACGAAGTTAATCCGCAGCGGCTCGTCCGTGTGTGCCTCGGTCATTCCGCCCCCCCTGCCGCCGAGCGGGGCGGCGCGAGGCCGCGGCCCGAGCGTTTCACCCACAGCATCAGGAAGCTCCGCCACGCCGACCACGAGGCCGGGTGGCGCCAGCAGGCCCGCCAGCCCGCCGACCACGCCGCCGACCGCCGGCCCGCCCGGTGGTGCCGCCACGCCTCGCCCAGGAGCATCCCCTGGGCGTGCCGGTCCACGTCCATCGCCGCGCCGCCCCCGTCGGGCACCGCGGGGGGCGCTCCTTTGTCCAAGTCGTCGTCCTGGCCGGCCGCCCGCTGCCGCGCGAACGCCCGGGCCGTTTCGGTCAGGAACTCCCGGGCCGGCGAGGGCTCGTTGTGCGTGCTCGAGTCGCCGTGCAGCCGGTAGTCGTAGCTCTGCCTCGGGTCGTACCACACGCGGTGGGCCGTCCCGATCCGGAGCTGCAGGTCGATGTCCTCAGCCACCTTGAAGTACGGCCGCACCCCGCCCAGCTCGTTCAGCACGCCGCGGCGCACCATGAACGTCCCGTAGTGGGTCCGAGTCTTGCCCGTCCACAACTCTTGGGTGATCTCCTGCGCCTCGTCACCGGTCCGCATCACGGCCAGCGGCCGGCCCTTGTCCGACACGGTCCGGAACGATCCGCATACCGCGGCGTAGTCGTCGTGGGCTCGGAGAAAGGCCGCCTGCCACGCCAGCCGGCCGGCCGGCAAGAGGTCGTCCGCGTCGCAGCGCACCACGTAGGCCCCCCGGGCCGCGGCGAGCCCCGCGTTGACCGACGCCGCGATCCCCTCGCAGGGCCCCGCGATCATCCGCACCCGCGCGTCGTCCACCGCCTCGACCGTCCGGTCCGACCCGTCGGTCGAGCCGTCGTTGACCACGACCACCTCCAGCGCGCAGCCTTCCTGCGTCAGCACCGACGCGAGCGTCGGCCCGATGAACGCCCCCCCGTTCCGCATCGGGATCACCACGCTCACCAGCGCGGCGCCCGGGTGTCGAGCAGCCTGATCGGTCATGATTTCGAACCTTCCGCCCCGCGGCCCGTGGGCCACACACTTTTCAAGAGCAGCACCCAAGGCTCGGTCGCCAGGGGGCCGCTGCGGATCGCCCGACACGCATAATACGCCGCCGTCCGCTTTTCTCCCAAACGCCACGCCCACCACCCGTACCGGGTGTAGAACATCCGGCGGGACTTGCGGTCCGTCCCGGGTCGCCAGGGCTCGTCCGCTTCGAACCGGCACGGCACCCCGCGGCGACGCGCCGCGGCCTCGCAGGCGTCCCGACAAAACTGCCGGTTCGATGTCTGATCCGCCGCACTGATCGACCCGTCGTGCAGCCGGTACCGGTGCAGCGGCTCGGCCAGGTTCGCCAGTTCACCCCGCTCCGCCAGCCGGAGCCAAGCGTCGACGTCTTCCGCGGTCCGGTAGTGCTCGCCGTAGCCGCCGAGTTCGAGGAAGACGTCCCGCCGCAGGATGCTGCTCGTGTTCCAGATCGCGCAGTGCCCGCGCATCAGCGCGTCGTCGATCTTCGCGTGCTCCCGGGGCGGACGGTTGATCGTCAGCCGCCGGCCCGCCTCGTCGATAAACGTCACCGCGCTGCCCGCCGCCACCACCCCGGGGTTCGCCTCCATGAACGCGAGCTGCGCCGCCAGCCGGCCCGGCTCGGCGATGTCGTCCGCGTCGATCCGGGCCACCAACGCCGAACGGCACGCCGCGAGCCCCAGGTTAGCCGCTTTGGGGATCCCCACGTTCGGCCCGCTGATGATCCGTATCCGCTCGTCCCCCGCCGCCAGCGACTCCACCAGCTCCGCCGTGCGGTCCGTCGAGCCGTCGTCCACCACCACCAACTCGAACTCCCGCATCGTCTGCGCAAGCACGCTCCGGACCGTCTCCACGACGTACCGCTCCGCGTTGTACGCGCACATCAGCACCGACACCCTGGGCTCATCGATCCGCTCGGTCACAGCACATACCTCCACGCGAGCCACTGCGAACCCCACAACGCGCACCACGCCAGCAGCCCGCCGCCGATCAGCATCGCCGCGTCAAACTTCCACTGCCAGCACCCGCACCGGTCCACCAGCGCCGCGTCCGCGACGTACCGCAGCCACTGGCACGCCCCGATCCCCAACAAGAACCCCGCTTCGCCCGCCAGCCAGTACCCCGTCAGGGTGCCGGTCAGCATGCAGATCAGCTGCGCGAGCACGGACAACATGTTGTATTTGCTCCGGCCGGTGGCCATATACACCTGGCCGTAGGGCGTGGTCACCATGCCCGCGAGCGACCCGAACGCAATGATCTGCACGATCCACCCCGACTCGCCGTAACGCGGCGCGTAGACCAGGTTCGTGAAGATCGGCCCGATCAGAATCATGAGCAGCAGCAGCGTGACGATCGGCAGGGTGAGCACGAGACGCATCTGGAGCAGCCGCGACTTGAACCGCGCTTCGTCGCGTCGATACAACTCGGACAACGCCGGGAACCCCACCCACTGGGCCAACTGTTTAAAGAACATCGGCCCCAGGTCCGCCAGCCGCGAGGCGATCCAGAACAGCCCTAGCATCCCGGTCGAGATCAGCCCTGCGAGCAGAAACTTATCGATCTGGCCGGCGAAAAACGTGATCAGCGTGCTCAGAAACATCCACTTGCCGAACCGGATCAGCTCGGTGAACGCCTCTTTCTCGAAGTGCAGCCGGTTCTTGATCTCCGGGATCATCCGGTGGCTGAGGATGCACGTCAGCGTGCTGCCCACGATCAGCCCGACGACCAGCGCCCACACCGTACGGGTCACGAAGTACGCCAGCCCCACCATCACCAGGATGCGGACGATCGAGGTAAACAGCTTCAGCAGCGCGACCGCCCGGATGTCCAGCCGCCGGCTGGCGGTGACCCACGCCGTCGATCGCAGGCCGTTGAGCACGCAAGTCAGCGAAGCCACCGGCAGGAGGTACGCCAGCGGGGCCCAGTCGTCCTTGATCGTCGACAACGGCCAGGCCACCAGGCTCGCCGCACCCCACAGCAGCACCCCGCGGACCACCTGCATCGTCCATGCGGTGTTGTAGAACCCCGGGTCTTCGCGCTTGTTCTGGATCAGGCTCGGGGTGATGCCCACGTCGGAGAACATCTGCAGGCCCGCCACGATCGTGGTGAGCAGCGCCATCAGCCCGAACACCTCGGGCACGAGCAGGTAGCTGAGCAGGATGTTGCTGACAAACGCCAGGCCCTGCCCGCCGGCGAAGCTGACCCCGGTCCACATGCCGCCGCGGACCGCCTTCTTTTTAAGGCCCGCGCCTTGGGTGCGGTGGTCTGCGGGGGTGGGCGGCACCCGCGTCTCTTCCAGGTTCTCTTCGTCCAGGCCGATCTTGACCGGCACGGGCTGCAGGTTCGCGGTCATCGGTCACCCCCCGGCGTCGAGACCGCCTCGTTCGGCGGGGTCGGGGTTGGCGGCATATCCGGGGCGGGCGCAGCGGGCGGCGGCGGGGTCAGCGGGGTGCCGAAGTCGGGGCGGTCGGGGCGGCGGCCCGCGGCGTGGGCATAGACCTCGGCAACCTGGCGGGCCTTGGCGGGCCATGTGTAGTTGGCCTGAACTTGACGCAGCGCCGCGGCGGACTTCGGTTCGAGCGCCGCGGGGGCGTCGGCGATCTCACCGAGCACTCGGCGTAGGCGGTCCACGAGCACCGGGCGGGGCCCGAGCGGGACTTTGTATCCGGTGGTCTCGTCCACCAGCTCGGCCGGGCCGGCGTAGTCCACTACCACCGGCACGAGGCCCACCGCCATGGCTTCGAGCACCACGCCGCCGCCGAACTCGCGGATGCTCGGGAACGCGAGCACGTCCTGCTCGGCCAGCACCGCCGACAGCGACGCGTGATCGACCCAGCCCGCCAGGTGGACCCCCGCCCCCGGGCCCCGGGCGAGGCCGTGGTGTTCGATGAGCGTTTCGAGTTTAGGCCGGTCCGGCCCGTCGCCGATGACCGTGACCCGGGCTCGGCCGGCGCGGACCAGTTCCGCGGCCGCTTCGACGAGCATGTCCGCCCCCTTGTAAGGCACCAGCCGGCCAACGAAGACCAGGCGGACCGGCTCGCCCGGGGCGACGCGGCGGGTCCGGCGCGCCGCGAACCGGTCGGGGTCGATCGCGTTTTCCGGGAGGTACACGCACCGGTCCCGGTAGCGGGCGGGCACCTGGTCCCGCGTGGCGGTGGAGCCGACCAGGATCGTGTGGCTGTTCGCGCGGGTCGAGCGGTAGCCGGGCAGGAGCTTGTAGGCACTGCGGAAATAGCTCAGCCATTCACGCTCGGCCCGCCGCGCGGCGTCGAACGCCTGGGGCCAGGCCACCCCGCCGTTGATCGGCCCCCAGACAAAGGGCACCCCCACCCGCTTGCACCGCCGGGCGAGGCTGCTGGGCAGGGTCGGGCTCAGCGGCGTGATCCGGTGGACCAGGTCATACTCGCCCGCCCGGATCGCAGCGCCGAAGCGCTTCCACACGAGGCGTTCGAAATAGGGGTAGCTGATCGCCTTGCTCGCCATGCGGGTGGTCCAGCCCTTGCCGCCCCGGCCGCCGAGACGTTTGCTGATACGGTGGACCGGCGCGGCGAGGCGCTCGGAGTCGATCGCGGTGAAGTCTCGGCCCTCGGTCAGGCCGGCCCGCAGGGCCGCGTCGCGGTTACGCACCTGGGTGACCAAATGAACGTCGGCGACTTGCGCTAGCGCTCGGGCCAACGACCAACCGACCAGCGGCACGCTGACCTGTTCGGGGTTCGCCTGCTCCGCGATCAGCAGCGCGCGGACCGGTCGATCGGCCTGGGAGGGCGGTATCTCACCGGGCATGACGCACCTCCCCCGGGCCGGCGGCCACGGGCGGCGAAGCGTCGGCCGCCAAACGCTCCTGAAGTTTTTCGATAATCCGCTGAGCGACGGCGCGGCAGTCCCACTGGGCCTGGGCCTTGGCGCGTGCGGCCGAGCCCAGTTGGCGGCGGAGGTCGGCATCTCCCGCGAGGCGGATCAGGTGCCGGGCCAGGGCATCGACGTCGTGCTGCGGGAAGAGGAGCCCGTCGCGGCCGTCGTCGATCATGTCGGCCGTGCCGCCGACTACGCTGCACACCGCAACGGTGCCGCAGGCCATGGCTTCGATGACCGCGACCGGCGAGGCTTCGCCCTGGCCCGTGCTGGCCAAGACAAACACGTCCGCGGCCTGGAGCAGGGCGATGACCTGGGACTCGTCGGCCGGGCCGTGGAGGGTGACGCGGTCCTCAAGATGCAGGCGGGCGACCTCGGCGCGGATGGCTTCTTCTTCCGGGCCCGCGCCGGCGAGGGTGAAGTGCAGATCGACCCCGGCGTCCGCGGCTTGGCGTACCGCGGCGAGGGTGTCGAGGTGGCCCTTGTTGCGGTTGAGCCGGGCGACACTGACGACACGGAGGGGGGGCGGGTCGGCGGGGGCGGCGGCGGGCTGGAAGCGTTCGACATCGACGCCGAGGGTAGAGACGAGCATCCGCTCGGCGGGCAGGCCGACGCGGTCCCGGACTTCCCGGTGGTTGACCTGGGCGGCGGGGATCACGAGGGTGGCGTCGCGCATCTTGGCGTCGTGGTTGTGGCCGTAGACATCGAGGTCGCCACCGAGGCGGAGGCTATAGCCGGGGCCGCCGAGCAGGCGGGTCAGGGCGACGAGGTGGGCGGCGTCGGCGCAGGAGTGGACAAGGATGTGCTCGGTGCCGCGCCGAGCGCAGGTGCGTTTGAGCCCTGCGGCGGCGGGGAGCATCGCGGCGAGCAGTTTGAGCTTGGCCGAAAAACCGCCTTCGGATAAGCCGGCGAGGTAACGGAGGCAGCGCAGCGTGCCGAGGGGCGAGCTCAGGAGCGTGGCCAGGGCGGCCGGCCCATGCGGGGGCCAGGCGTAGAACGTGCGGCGGGCTTCCTCGAGGAGGAACTGGTGGCCGACCGGGTCGCCGTCGGGCGGGCGGGTGGAGAGCAAATCGACGGTGTGCCCGAGGCGGCGCAAAGCATCGCCCACACGCCACATGGCGACGTGGGTCTGGGTGGGGAACTGGGGGATCAGGAGGCCGAGTTTCACGCGTACCACTCCTTCGGAGGGGCGGGGCGACCCCGGAGCCCGGCGGGTGCGGGGGGGCCGGGAGGGTGGCGCGACGTCGGGTCTGCCCGCAAGGGGGCAGGGGTTAGGGTCGGGGATCGCTGATTCATGCCCTGATCGTGGCCGTGGCGGCAGGTTAATGCGTTGAGGGGCCACGGGATTGGTGCGGCCGTCGTCGTTACGGGGGTTACCGACGGCGTCGCTGGCCGTCCCCCAGTGTATCGACCGATTGCCCGGGATTATTGTCACCGGTGGGTTATCGGGCTGGGAGAAACGAAGTGGGATTTTAGCCGGGTTCGTGGGAACAAAGGCGGCGTAGTATCCAAAAAGGCTCGCGGCCGTATCGCGGGGAGAAAAAAGCTCGGAGAAAAAGCTCGGAAAAAAAAGCCGGGCCGGCGTGAAGCCGACCCGGCGGGGAGATGCGTGGCGTGGGTGGGCGCTGAGCCCAGGGTGAGTCCTAGAGCAGATTCCGGGGGGTTCCGGGGATTCCGGGGGGGTTAATCGAAAGGCTGAACGTCGAACCCGCGGCGGATGTGCTGGTTGACGGCTTCGGCGGAGTAGGCCTTGGCCCACTGGCCGCGGGGGCGGTAGACGGCTCCCTGGACCAGGGCGTCGAGCGACGCGGGCCGGCCGATGGACTTCATGTACGTTTCGATGTCGCGGTCCGGGTCGATCCAGGGCGGGTTGGTGCGGCCGCCGGACTCTTTATCGAGCTGGTTGCCGGTGTTGCTGATGATCTTCGCCGAGCCGGTTTCGATATTGATCGATTCCCTGCGGCTGCCGAGCTGGAAGTACCAGTCGTGGATCTTGTTATTGCGGATCGAGACGCGGTAGTCCCGGCCGCCGAGCCATTCGTCGGCCCCTTTTCCCCAGACAATGTTGACGGCCCCGGAGCCTTCGAGCCGGCCGGCCTTCTGGGAGACGATGTTGTCTTCGACATGGGCGTGGAGGCTCGGGAGGATAATAATCCCCGTGCCGCGTCCGTCGTCTTTGCCGTCGCCCAGGTCGTCGGACTTGAGGATGACGTTGCGGCGGACCCAGCTCTCGTGGCGGGCGACGTAGAGGGCCAGCGCGTTGCCGACGTAGAGGCTGTCTTCGATCACGCCGCCGGGGCGGAGCTGCGTGCCGTGGGACGCCGCGCGGCTGAGGATCGACTTGCGGAGGGTGATGTTCTTCGAGTCACGCTGGACGTAGATGTTGTGGTTGAACTTGGTGCGGCCGGCCCCGGAGACCTGGGGGTTCCAGCCGTTGCGGTCGAAGACGCACTCCTCGATGAGCATGCCGTCGACGTAGTTGACGTACATGCCCGAGCTGTGGCCACCGATCTTCTTGTCCCAGTGGCTGTAGCTGTTGACGACGCCGGTGCGACGGATCTTGATGTTGCGGGCGTAGCCGTGCTTTTCGTCGGACTGGAACACGAGGCCGAAGCCGAAGTATTCGAGGATGCAATCTTCGATCAGGACGTTCTTCGCGTCGCCCAGGAAGCGGATGCCGCTCTGCTTCCAGACGTTGGTGGGGTTGTTCTGGGCGTTGAAGCCCGGGCGGTTGGGGTCGCGGTTGACGGCGATCAGGTGGAGGCCGACGAAGGCGACGTTGTCCCCCTTGGTGCCGAACTCTTTGCGGGCCCAGCCGGTGTCGGGCGAGAGGAAGATCGGGCGGGGGCCTTCGCCGTAGGTACTGATGAGCATGGGCTCTTTTTCGCTGCGGCCGGACTTCCGGACCGTGCCGAGGTTGCCTTTGAAGGTGTCGCCGGCTTTGAATAGGAGCCAGTCGGGCTTGCCGTCGCGGAGCTTTTGGTAGGCCGCAGCGGCGGTCTTCATGGGGCGGGAGGTAGACAGGCCGTCGTTGCTGTCGCTGCCGTTGGCCGCGACGTAGATGACCCGGGTGTCGGCCGATTTCTTGAAGACGGTAAAGCCGGTGGCGGAGAGCTCGCCGCTGTCGAAGTCGGGGGCGTCGGCGCCGGGGCCGTCATCTTCCGCGACGTCGGACCCATCGTCTTCGGGCGCGTTGGGGTTGATGATGGTGATGGTCCGCTTACGGATTTCCAGCGGCTGGTCGGGGACGCGGAGCAGGGCCTGGAGTTCGATCGGGCCGGTGGGCAGCCCGTCGAGGCGGGCCGGGTCGACGCGGAACGGAGCGCTGGTCAACTCGTGGGCGAAGTCGCCCACAATGCGCGACCGATTAATGTCCCAGGCGATCATCAACACATCAGCGCCGGCGGGGAGGTCGGCCGTAACGTCAATGGTGATCGGCACGCCCGAACCAACTTCGTAGGACGAGGGAGTGCTGGCGGGAAAAATCGCGTCGATTTCGGTCGCGGGGGCGTCGGGGGTGGACGCATCGTTGCCGTCCGGGGTGCCGGCGGAATCCGTTTCGCCCGGCGTCACTGAGCCGTTGTCGGGGGCGGGGTTCTGCGTGCTGTCCGGGGCGTCGGGGTTCGGGGTGTCCGGGGTGGCCGGGGTCGTCGGGGTGGCCGGGGTGGCCGGGTCCGGGGCGGGGCTGGCCGGCGTTTCGACGGCGAGTCCGTGGACGATCTTGTCTTGAATGACGTCATTCAAGCGGGGACGGAGCTGGATCTCGACGCGGCCGGGGGGCAGCAGGTCGAGCTTCGAGGCGGAGATCTGGAACGGGGCCTGGGTGAAGACCTGGGCGAAGCCCGGGACGATGCGCGATTCGGTGATGCTCCAGGCGATGACTAAGATATCGCCGCCGGCAGGCAGGTCGCCGTCCACATCGAAAGGCAGGCCGACCCCCGAGCCCTGCACGCGGCGGGCCGGGGTGTTGGCGGGGAAGCGCATGGCGGGCAGATCGTCGGCGGTGGGCACGACGGGACGGCGGTTCTCAATGGTGTGCTTGATGGTTTGACGGATGCGACCGTCTTCGCGGTAGTGGGCCTGGAGCTCGATGCTTCCGACGGGCAGGCGGTCCATGAGGGCGGGCGACACGGCCAGGCTTTTGCCCGTCAGCACGGCCGAGACGCCAGGGACGAGGCGGCGGCGTTGGTGGTCCCAAGCAATCACGAGCACGTCGGAGCCGTCGGACAGGTCACCGGTGAGCGAAAGGTTGATCGGCTGGCTGTCGCCGAGGTCGCGCTGGGTCGGGATGCCCGCGGCCCAGGCCAGGCGGGGGCCGGCGGAAGCGTTGCTCTGCACCGACGAGAGGCGTTGGGGTTCCAAGGTGATGGTTTCGGACGGCAACTCGGCCGCGGGGGCGGGGGCGGCTTGTGGATCCTGGGCCACTTCGACGTCAGGGGTCTGGTCCGGGGTCGCGGACACTTGGGAATCTTCTGGCGTATTACGGACGGCTTCGGTGACCGTGAAATCAACGTCCGTGGAGTCGGTCGCGGCGGGCGGGGCCAGGGTGAACTTGAGTACCGAGGTCGGGTAGCGTCGGCCGGTGCGTTCCCACTCGGTGGCCTTGGCGGTGAGGGTGTACTCGCCAGCCGGGTAGCCGGTGCTGTCCCACGCCAAGCCTTGGTCGCGCTGGTCGGGGTCTTCGATCAGGTGGGCGGTGCGGCCGTTGACTTGGCGGCTCTCGATGACCTTGCCATCGGGCCCAATCAACTGAATCTCGACCTTCAGAGGGAGGCGTGCGTTGCTGCTGGCCCAGACCGAGAGGTCGCCCTGCACGGTTTCGCCACGTTCAATGCCGTAGACCTTGACGTCGGCCAAGGCGGCGGTGGATTGCAGCATGCATCCGGCCAAGAGCATCAGGACCCAAACGGCGGGCCGGGTGAGAAGGTTTTTTGCTTGAAAAAACATAGAGCGTCTTCTTTCGGTTGAGACACGGAATCGGGAACTCCCCCAAGCGTTGACTCTCGGTCCGATCTGAGGCCGTCTTTACGGTCTAGGTGGTTGAAGCGTGGGTTTTTGGCTGGCCGGGGGGATGAGTCAAACCCTGCGGGATGTGCGGGTTACATGCATTTCCGCGGCATACGGCTCCGGATGTGTTCCCCGCGAAAAACATTTAAGTTGAGGCCTCGTAAGACGATAAGAAAAAACCCTAGCGGGAAAATTGGATAACTCCGCGCCGGACCCGGAAGAGACGCTCCGAAAGCCTCTGCACAGCCCGGGCATCCCCTAAACTCTGACGGTGAATTTTCTCTCGATGCTTAAACGTCGTACGGTGGCCGCGATCCGGGGCGGCCGCTCTGAACAGCTTGGCCTCTTAAGTTTGGTCGTCATGGTGTTGGGGGGGGTATCGCTATCCGCCTCTGCGGCGAAGCCGGTGTCGAAGGTGGCCGGGGTCGCCGAGCCCATCCCGGCTTTTCCGAATCTCCGTTTCGAGCGGCCGGTGGGCCTCTACGCGCCGCCGGACGGGACCGATCGGCTTTTTGTCTTGGAACAGGCCGGCAAAATCTACGCGTTTCCCAACCGGCGGGATGTCACGCGCGAGGAGGTGACCCTGGCCCTGGACCTGACGGTGCGACGCAAGGAAAACGAGGAAGGGCTGCTGGGGCTGGCGTTCCACCCGGACTTTCACGAAAACGGCGAGCTTTTCCTGCACTATTCCACCGGCCAAAACCCCGCACGCCCGAACCGCGGAAGCCAGGGCCGGCGGGGCGTCGTCGCGCGGTTTACCACGGACGCCGATCGCACGGTGATCGACCCAAACTCGGAAAAAAGAGTGCTCGAGATCCCGCAGCCCTATGGGAACCACAACGGCGGACAACTTGCTTTCGGCGAAGACAACCTGCTCTACATCGGCCTGGGCGACGGCGGTGCGGCCGGCGACCCCGAGAACCACGCCCAGAACGTGACCAACCTCCTGGGCGCGATCCTGCGGATCGATATCGATCCCGCAGACCCCGCGCAGCCCTACGCCATCCCGCCCGACAACCCGTTCGCCGACCCGGACCGGCACCCCGGGGCCCGGCCCGAGATCTATGCCTACGGGCTACGCAATCCGTGGCGCTTCAGCTTCGACCGCACCGACCGCGGCGGGCTCGGCCACCTCTGGGTCGCCGACGTCGGCCAGGAAACCCACGAAGAAATCAACCTGGTCGGTAAAGGCGGAAACTACGGCTGGCGTATCCGCGAGGGCCGGGCCCCTTACAAGCCCAACGAGCGACCCGACCCGCCGGTCGAACTCCAGTCGCCGCTCGTCGATCTGCTCCGCCGGGACGCGGGCTCGATCACCGGGGGGTTTGTTTACCACGGCCGAAAAAACCCGCTGCTCGAAGGCGCGTATATCTACGCCGACTACCTCACCGGCAAGGTGTTTCTGCTCCGTCAGGAATCGGGGCGTGTGCGCGAACACCAGCATTTTGCCCGGGTCAAGACACCGACGTCGTTCGGCCTCGACCGCCGCGGGGAGATCTATATCTGTTCGTTCGACGGCCGGATCTATACGCTTATCCCGCCCCGCCGACGCTGAATTTGGCGGCGGATCAAGCGGAGCCTCCTTACGCCGCCGACGCGCCACCGGTTGGCCGACAACGCGCCCGGTTCCGCTCCGCCGGTCAGGCTTCGAGCTTGGCCATTTCTTCGTCCGAAATCTCGAAGTTGGCGTGGAGCTTCTGCACGTCGTCGTGGTCTTCGATCGCTTCGGTGAAGTTGAGTACTTTCTGCACGTCGCCGCCCGCCACGTCGACGGTGTTGTCGGGGACCATCGCCAGCGAGGCGGAGTCGGGTTCGAGGCCCGCCGCCTCCAGCGCGTCGCGGACCCGGCGGTAGTCGGCCGGCGCGGTCACGATCCGCCACGCTTCGTCGTGGTCCTCGATGTCCTCGGCCCCGGCCTCGAGGGCGATCTCCATGAGGGTTTCCTCCGTGGCCCGGGGTTTCTCCAGGTAGATCTCGCCCTTCTGCTCAAACATGTAGGCCACGCAGCCGGTGGCACCGAGATTGCCGTTGTATTTCTCGAAGAGGTGGCGGATTTCGGAAGCGGTCCGGTTACGGTTGTCGGTGAGCAGGTCGAGCATGACCGCGACCCCCGCGGGGCCGTAGCCCTCGTAGCGCAGCTCCTCGTAGTTTGCACCCTCGCCGCCGCCGGCCCCCTTATCGACCGCTTTCTGGATCGTATCCTTGGGCATGTTCGCGGCCTTGGCTTCGTCGATGGCGTAGCGCAGCGCGAGGTTCATCGCCGGGTCGCCCCCGCCGTTCTTGGCCGCCACGATGATCGCCCGGCTGCACTTGGACCACTCTTTGGAACGCTTGGCGTCCTGACGCCCCTTGCGGTGTTTAATATTGGCCCATTTGCTGTGACCGGCCATGTGCGACTCCGGGAAAGTGGTGCAAAAAACGCCCGCTGCGCGAACGCCGCCACGTCCGAGGTCGTTTAGTTTAGAGGCTCGGCCGGCCCCCTGCCCGCCGGATTCACTTCGCGCGGTTTTTGCTTTCCTGCTCGACAACGTCAGCGGTATAACGGGACGCAGCCGCCCGCCGAGCGCGTCCAATCACCCGCGATGGGAAACCCTTCCTTGCCCCCCACGCCGACCTCACCGTCCCCCGAAGCTCCCGCCCCGACACCGGGCGCTCCGTCCCGCCGACCCGCGACGTGCCGCCGGGGAGCCCGGTGGTGGGTCGCGGCCGTCCTGGGGACGCTGGCGCTATTAATGACCGGTTATCTCACGGCCGAGTCGCTGGCGGGCGACGGGCGACCCGCGGGCTGCGGCGGCGAGACCGGATGCGCCGCGGTGTTGACGAGCAAGTGGTCCGCCGTCCTGGGAGTCCCGGTCGGCGTGCTCGCGGCGGGGGTGTACGGCGTGTTGCTGGTAAGTCTGCTGTGGAGGCGGCGGGTCGGGGGCGTGGTTCAGGCCGCGAGCGCCGCCGCCGTCCTGGGGGCTGGGCTGTGGTTCACTTACGTGCAACTCGCCGAAGTCCGGTCGCTTTGTGTGTACTGCACCGCCACGCACGCGGTGGGGCTGGTCGTGGCGTTGACGGTGTTCTCGGGCACCGCGGTCAAGCACCTGATGCCCGGGGTGGTCGCGGGGGCCGTGGGCGTAGCGGGGCTGGCGGCGGTGCAGTTCGAGGCGTCCGACCCGGTGTTCGTCGTCGACCAAGGCGGCGGGGAACGCGCCGGAAGCGTGCTGACGCTGCTCGGCGGGCGGCTCACCCTGGACCTGGAACGCGAGATGGTCCTCGGCGACCCGAACGGTTCGCGGGTGCTCGTCAAGCTCTACGACTACAACTGTCCGCATTGCCGCCGGGCCTATCTGGCAACGCGTGAGATCCCCGGAGTCACGCTGGTCCTGGTGCCCGTGCCGCTGAACCCGCGATGCAATGCGTACCTCACGTCCCTGCCTACGCCCACCATGTCCGAGAGCTGCGACCTGGCCCGCTACGCGCTGGCGGTGCACCGTGCCGACCCGGCTAAGCTGCGGGTGTACGACGACTGGGCCTACGGCGAGAGCTGGCCGCGTACCGCCGAGGCCGGGCGGCGGTTCGCGTCGTCGCTGGTGGGGCCGGACGCGTTGGCCGCGGCCTTGCGCGACCCGACGATCGACGCCGAACTTCGCCGCAACACCGAAGCGTGGGGCCAAGCCCGGGACGCGGGCCTCGTTGGCGGGCTCCCGGTTCACCTGGCCCCGGGCGGCGGGCTGACCTACGGCGGGGTCGGTGACGGTACGGGCCTCCGCCAACTGCTCGACCGGACCCACCCCAGCCAACTGCCGCACGACCCGCCCGCCGCTTTTCCCGAGCCCGCCCCATGAATCAAGCCTCTTCCCCGGACCGCCCCGCCTCGGCCGAGCCCGCCGCGCTCCCAGACGACGACGTGCAGCTGCTCGCCCGCGCCGCCGACGCCGCCGCGGAACTGCGTGCCCGGATCGGCCAAGTCGTTATCGGCCAGGACGACATCGTCGGCGCGCTGCTCGCCGCGGTTTTCGCGCAGGGCCACACTTTGCTCATCGGCGTGCCCGGGCTCGCCAAGACGCTCCTGGTCAAGACCCTGGCCGAGGCACTGGGCTGGGACTTCAACCGGATCCAGTTCACCCCCGACATGATGCCCGCCGACATCATCGGCATGGAGCTGCTGCAGGAAGAAGCCGACGGCCGACGCCGCTTGTCCTTCGTGCCCGGCCCGATTTTCGCGCACATGATCCTGGCCGACGAGATCAACCGCACCCCGCCGAAAACCCAGGCCGCGCTGCTCGAAGCCATGCAGGAGCGGCAGGTCACCTCGATGGGCCAGCGGCACGCGCTCGAAGCCCCGTTCGTGGTCGTCGCCACCCAGAACCCGATCGAACAAGAGGGTACGTACCCGCTGCCCGAGGCGCAGCTCGACCGCTTTATGCTCAGCCTCCACCTCGACTATCCCTCGGCCGACGAAGAAGAGCAGATCGTCCACGCCACCACCACCCCCCCGCAGTCGCCTCAATCCGCCGCTGCACTTCCCTCTACCCAAGCGGGCGTGTCCAAGGCCAACGGCCACGCCGCGGACGGACCCGGGGCCGTGGCGCCCGGCAGCGTCCTCGAGCCGCCGCTGATGCTGGCGATGCAGTCGCTGCTGCGGCGGCTCCCCGCGAGTCCGCACGTGGTGCGCTACGCCGTGTCGCTCGCCCGCGCCACCCGCCCCGGCCCTGGCGCCACGGAAACCGCCCGGCAGTACGTGGAGTGGGGCGCCGGCCCGCGGGCCGGCCAGCAGATGGTCCTCGCCGGCAAAGCGTTCGCGCTGATGGACGGCCAGCCCGCGGTCACCGCCGACCACGTCCGCCGCGCAGCGCCCTACGTCTTGCGTCACCGCGTGCTCCCGAATTTCCACGCCGCCGGCGAGGGCCTCACCGCGCACGACATCGTCGCCCGGATCCTGGAAGACACCGCCGAGCCGACCTATGCCTGAACCCCCGCGGGGCGGCCTGACCGCGGCAAGACCGCATCTCCGCCCGCGTCCTCACGCCGACCGTTTCGGATCCTCCGACCCACCACGCCACCACGACCGACCCGAACCTTTTGCAGCCGCCGACCGCCTATCTCGATCCCGCCGCCCTGGCGCCGCTGCGCCATCTGGTTTTCGCTTCCCGCCGGGCGGTGACGGGGCACTACGCCGGGCAGCACGCCTCGCCGCAGCGGGGCCATTCGGTGGAGTTCCGAGACTACCGCGCATACACCCCGGGGGACCCGCTGGGCGACGTCGACTGGAAAGTCTACGGGCGTACCGACCGGATGTTTCTCAAGCAATTCGAGCACCAGTCGGACATGGCGGTACATCTGCTGCTCGACGCCTCGGCCTCGATGGCCTACGCCGGCCCCGAGCCGGTGAAACGCCGGCGCACGCCCCGCCGGTCGCCACGCAAGACCCCGCCGCCGACCGTGGCGGGGTCGAAGTTTGACCACGCCTGCCGCCTGGCGACCGCGATCGCGTTTCTCGTAATCCAGCAGCAGGACAAGGTCGCGTTGGGCCTCGCACAAGGCGGCCTCCACACCGCGCTGCCCGCGCTCGGGACGTACCCGCACCTGCACCGCCTGGGCCACACACTCGAAGAAACCCGTCCCGCCGGCCAGGCCCGGCTCCCCGCCGCGCTCCACGCGTTTGCCCCACGGGCCCGGCTTAAGGGCCTCCTGGTGGTGATCTCGGATCTCGCCGACGAAGACCCCGACGCGGTCCTTGCCGCGCTGGACCGGTTCTTGCACCGCGGCCACGAAGTCATCGTGTTCCAAACCCTTCATGCCGACGAGCTCGTGCTCCCGAATCTGGGTTCCGTCGTCCTGGTCGACAGCGAAACCGGACGGGAGCTGACGACCGATCTGGACGATCTGCGTGAAAACTACGCGCGTCGGATCGAAGCCCACCTGACCCGCTGGCGTCGTGTGTTTGGCGCACGCGGGATCGACCACCGCGTGGTTTCCACCGCGACGCCGTACCCCGAGGTGCTGCGGGACTACCTCTTTACACGGGCGAGCCTGAGGTAACCCGGCCCCGGCCGATCGGCCCGAACGACCACCCGCCATGCGATTTCTTGCCGCCCTGGGACTGACGACGCCGGCCATGCTCTTCGGGGCCGGGCTGCTGCTGCTGCCGATCGCGGCGCACCTGCTGCGTCGCCGGGCGCGGCGGCGGCTGGTGTTTCCTTCGGTCGCGTTGGTGACGGCGGCGGCCGCGGGGCCGGCCGCGACGTCCCGGCTCCGGCGGTGGGGGTTGCTGCTGCTGCGCTGCTTAGCCGTGGCGCTGGCGGTGCTGGCGTTTGCCCGCCCGGTGTGGGTGCCGGCCGCCGCGCCGGGGGTGGGGGCGAGGCCGGCCGGGACCGGCGCAGCCGCGACGGTGGTGGTAGTGGTGGTGCTGGACCGGAGCGCTTCGACCCGTCAACTCACCGCGGAAGGTACCCCGGTGTGGGATCGGCTCCGCCGGCTGGCGCGGGACGAATTGGCTCGGCTCAACGACGGCGCGGACCTGGCGGCGGTGGTCCTGGCCGACGCCGCGCCCTCGGCGGTGTTCGGACGGCTGACCCCCAATCTCCCGATGCTGCGTGAGGCGCTTTCCGGGATCGACGCGACGGACCACCGTGCCGATTTTTCTGCGGCCCTGGGCCTGGCCGGCGAGCTGCTCCGCGGCGGCCCGGAGGGGGCCCGGCGGGAGGTGGTGGTGGTCACCGACGGGCAGCAAACCAATTGGACCGGCGTCGCGGGGCTCGGCCTCCCGAACGGGACGACGCTGTCGCTGCGTGGGCCGGGAGACGGGCCGCCGGAGGAGAACACCGCGTTACGCCTGGCCCGAGCGCTGCCGGGGCGGCCCGGCGTCGGGGTGCCGGTGCAGCTCGGCGTGGAAGTGGCTCACTTCGGGAAAGCGCCGACCCGGCAGCGGGTGGACCTGATCGGTCCGGCCGGCCAAACAGATAGCCGGTGGGTCCGGTTAGAGCCGGGCGAACGGCGACAGGTCGATTTCACCCGTCGGTTGGCCGAACCGGGCCCGCAGCGATTTCGTTTCGCGCTGGGCCGTGGCGACGCCCTCGCGCATGACAACAACGTTGATCTAATCGTCCGAGCCGTTCGTCGGCAGCCGGTCATCGTGGTGGGCGGCGGCGATTCACGGCGGGCGGGCTCGGCGAGCTACTACCTGACCCGGGCGCTGGCCCCGCACGGGGGGGCGCGGGACCGCTACCGGGTGACCCATCTGGCGGCGGACGGGGTGGACGACGCGGCACTAAGGGGCGCGGCGCTGGTGTGTGTGGCCGGGCCGGGGGTGCCCGCGGCGGTCCGGGCCTATGCGGAGGCGGGGGGCAGTGTGTTGGTCTTCGCGGGCGCGGATCCGGTGCGGAGCGGGCCGCTGCTTCCGTGGACACTGGGGTCGCGGCTTTCGTCGGTGAAGCTGGACGCGGAGGGCTGGCGTGCGCCCGAGTTGGCGGCGTTTGATGAGGCGGCCCGGGAAGCGCTCGCCGGATTATCGCTGCGGCGGGCGTGGGGGGTGGAGGCGGTGAAGCCCGGGGCGCGGGTGCTGCTGCGTTTTCGCGGCGGGTCGCCGGCAATGGCGGCCCATGCCATCGGCCGGGGGCGAGTGGTTGCGGCGGCGTTTTCGCCCGCGGCGGAGACCGGGGACCTGGGCAAAGTCGGCGGGTTCGTCGTGCTGATGCAGGGCTTGGCCGAAGAGCTTGCGGCCCGGGAGCCCACGCCCGCGCCGAGCTTTGCCGGCGGCCCGGCGGTGATCCGCAGCGCCATCGGCGAGGCTGACGTCGCGGCCGCAGCCGAGGTGGTTTACAGCCCTTCGGGTGAGCCGGTGTCCGGGGTGGCGTTGGGCTTTGAGGCGGGGCGGGCGTCGGCGACGGTGCGGCGGGCGGACACCGCCGGGGTTTACGTTTGGCGGCGCGGGGGGATTTCGATGGGGTCGGTTTCGGTCGAGGTCGATCCGCGGGAGAGCGACCTGACCGCCGCGGCGGCCGAAACCCTGGCCCGGATCTTGGAACCGCGTGAAGGGGTCGCGTTCGCCGCCGGCCGGGGGCGGGACGCATCGCGGGGAGGCGAGGCGTTGTGGGGCTGGGCGCTGCTGGGCGCGCTGGGATTGTTAGGGCTGGAACGCGGGCTCCTGGGGGTGTGGCGGCGATGAACGGCGAGCTGATCTTGCGGCCTTATTTCTGGCCCCCGGCAATCGTGGCGGTGACCCTGGCGGTGGCGGCGGTGACGGGGTGGTCGGCGTGGCGGGGACGCGGGGGCACCGGCGGCAACGCGGGGCGGGTCGTGGTGGGCGTCAGTCTGGTGATGCGGCTGGTGGCGGTGGCGGCGGTGGGCGGGCTGCTGCTGGGGCCCAGCACGGTGCCGGCTCCGGAAACCGAGCCGACGCGGGCTCCGCTGAACCTATTAATTGATGCGTCGGCCTCGATGCAAACCCGCGACATGGGCCGGGGGCTTGCGTCGGGGGAGGAGGCTTCGCGCTATGTTTTCGGGTTGGAGCGCTGGCTGGCGGCCGACCGGCTCGCGGCGCTGCGTGAACACCACGACGTGCGGGTCTACAGCTTTGATCGTCGGCCGCGGGCCGTCGTCCCGGATCCCGAGAACGCGGATTCGTCGCAGTCTTACGTGGTGGACAGCACCTACCGGCTGCTGACCACGATGCCCGCCGCGGAGGGCGGCGGGGCGGCGGAAGTGCCGGACGGCGGCGTGGTCGTCGTCCTCAGCGACGGCCGAGACAGCCAGCGGGCGGACCCGCAGCGGGCGGCGTCGTTCGCCGAGGCGCGGGGGATCAAGCTGCACACGGTGACCCTGGGCCGTGCGGCGTCGCGTCGCGACCTGGCGCTGAGCGCGACGCCGCGGCAGCCGTTTTTGATGATCGACGAGCCGGGCGAGATCGGAGTGCGTCTCGATCCGATCCACGCCGGCGGGGCGGAAACTGTTCTTCGGATCCGCCACGAGGGAGAGGAAACGGCTCGGCCGGTCACGCTGCCCGATCGGGGGCCGCGGCGGGTGACGGTGCCGGTGCGGCACGGGGCGGCGGGGCTGTACACCTATGAGTTGTCGGTCGATCCGCTGCCCGGTGAAGCGGAGGTCAGCAACAATACGCGGACCGTATTTGTCGAGGTCGTCGAGCGGCGGATGCGTGTGCTGGTGCTCGAAGGCCAGCCGTATTGGGACACGAAGTTTTTAGCGCAGTCGCTGCGGCGCGACGACCGGGTGGAGGTGACGCACCTTACGCAGGTCACGGCCGACCGGCCGTCGCGTACCGTCACCCGACACGGACGGGCCGCGGCGGTGCCGGCGGGGCTGGAAGACTGGGCGGGGTACGACGTGGTGGTGCTGGGCCGGCGGCTCTAGAACGTGTTGTCGGCCGAGGCGGGGGCGACGCTGACGCGGTACGTATCGGAGCGGGGGGGGCGGGTGGTGTTCGCGCGGGGGCGGGCCTACGGGCGCGATTCGGCGGCGGGGCGGGCGCTGGGCCGGGCGTGGTCGGCGATCGAGCCGGTGGTCTGGGATGAAGGGTACGAACAGGATATGCGGCTGGGCCTGACCGACGCCGGGCGCGACCACGCGGTGTTTGCCGGGCTGATTCGGGCGGCGGGGGCAGACCCGGCGGGATCGGACCTGCCGGTGCTGACGCGGGCCGAGCGCTACCGTGCGGTGAAGCCGGGGACGCGGGTGCTGGCCGCCGCGGCGGGCCGGGCGGAGTCGGATGCGGCGGACCGTTCGAGTGCCGGGAGCGGCGGCGTGGTGGCGATGGCATACGGACGGGGGCGGGTCATGGCGGTGTTGGGGCAGGGGCTATGGCGGTGGGAGTTGGCGTCGGCGCAGCGGCCGTCGCTGGCGGGGGTGTACGGGGCGTTCTGGTCGGATGCGGTGCGCTGGTTGGCGCTGGGCGACGGAGCGGGCACGGGGGACGAGGTGTCTTTATCGTTGAGCGGACGCAGCGTCGCGCGGGGACGGACACTGACGCTTACCGTGAACCGGCGGGGCGACGCCGTGGCGCAGCCGACGCGGCTGATGGTGACCGGCCCGGACGGTCGGGTGACGCAGGTGCCGCTGTCGGATTCGGTGTCGGAACCGGGCCGAGGGCTGGGGACGTATCTCCCGCAGGTGGAGGGGGTGCATGACGTGCGGCTGGAAGTGCGTCGGCCCGAGACGGCGGAACCGGCCGACGCCGATTCCGCCGCGCGGGACCGGGGTTTTTTCGTGCGGGAAACGAAATTCAGTGTTTACGATGGGAACACCGAACGGCTGCAAACCGCGGCGGACCCGGACCTGATGCGGGCGTTGGCCGAGGGGTCGGGCGGGCGGGTGCTGGACCCGGGCGACCCGGGAGCGCTGGCCGAGGTCCTGGCGATCCAGCGGGCGGCGCGGCTAATGCCGAGTACGCCAAGGTATCTCTGGGACCGCGGCGTGGTCATGGCGGTGCTGCTGGGCTGGCTGGGTGTGGAGTGGTTGATCCGTAAACGGCGAGGGCTCTGGTAGATGGCATCTTCGGTACAGAATTCGGTGGCGGCGGCCGGGCTCGGCGTGGAGCCCGCGGCGGTGCCCAGTGCAAATCGGCTGCGGGAAACGCTGCGCCGGGCGGAGCGACACGCGCGGCGGGCCGAACTGTGGAGCCGGCTAACACAATCGGTGGCGTGGGCGGCGGCGGCGGTGGCGGCGGCAATCTTCGCTGATGCGGTTTGGGGGTTGCCCGTGTGGGGGCTGGTGGCGGTGGATGCGGCGTTATTGACGGGAGCGGCGTGGATGGCGGTGGGATGCGTGCGTCTGGCGGTGGCTAAGCCTCGGGACTTGCGCCACAGCGCGATGGCCATTGAGCGGTCTACGGAAGGCGGCTCGGGCCGGTTAATCCATGCGCTGGAGTTCGGGTGGTCCGACGAGGTCGGGGGGCGGTCCGGATCATCGGCGGCGACGAGCCCGGCGCTGCGTGCCTTGGTCGTAGCGCGTGGGGAGACGGCCGCGGACAGCGTCGACCCCCGGGTGCTCGTTGACCGCAAACGGCGGCGGCGGAACACAGCCGGGTTGATCCTGGTAGCGGTCGTCCTCGGAGGCTTGGCGCTGATGTACCCCCGGGTGGTGGCGGCCGGCGGGGCGAGGCTGCTCGCGCCGCGGTCGGACTTGCCGTCGTACACCCCGGTACGTTTCGAGGTATCGGTGGTCCCGGAGGTGGTGGCGGCCGGGGGGTCGGCGGTGATCGACGTGACGCTGCGCCACCCTTCGGCTGACGGGCAACAACTGCCCACCACGGCGAACCTGGTGTGGGCCCGAACCGGCCCGGCGGGTGGCCAGACGGTCAAAGCTGCACGGCCGATGGAGCGTTTGCGCCACGCCCAGGACGAGCCGGTCTTGACGGTTACGGACGCGCTGTTTTCCACGCGGTTCGAGCAGGTCCGCACGCCGATCCGTTTTTATATCGATACCCCCGCGGGCCGGTCCAAGTGGTTCACGGTTACGCCCGACACCGCGCCGCGGTTTAAGTCGCTGCACGCCACGGTCACGCCGCCGCGCTACACGGGGCTCGCCCCGCGGACCCATCGGCTGGACCACCGCCTTGAGAGTCTGGCTCACGACGACCGCCGTAACGTCTTGCGGATGCTGCCCGGCAGCGTGGTGACCTTGACCGCGCAGAGCAATGTCGGCCTCGCGGCCACGGTCCTGACGGCGGATGGATCCCACGCGACCGCGCAGCGGCAAGCCAACCCGCTCTCTGGCGATCGGATCGCCGAGGCCACGTTCGAGCCGGCGCAGGCGGGGGCCTTCCACCTAGGGCTCGAGAGCGGCGGCGGCCAGGCTTCCCGGCGGCAGGCGGTGTGGCGGATCGAGATGCTGGTCGATCGGCCCCCGAGCGTCGAAGTAACCCAGCCCGAACCGATCGCCATCGCGGCGGAAGGCTACCCCGTGGCGATCGATCTCCGTGCGAAAGACGATGTAGGCATCGGGTCGCTGACCCTCCATCCCGCGGTGACCCCAAACGCGAGCGTGCCGATCGGACTGGCGTTGCCGGGGCCGGCGTCACGCAGTGTAAACGTCAGCCACGAACTGCAGCCCGCAGATTATGGGGCGGGCCCGGGGGACACGCTGCGGTTCTTCGCGGCGGCGCGTGACAACCTGCCGACCGCCTACGGCGGACCCCCGGACGACTTGGGACAGCTAAGCGAATCCCCGGTTTTTGCCGTGCAGATCGTCACACGCGAACAGTGGAATGAACTGGCCCGAACCCGTTACGGGCTAGACGAAATTCAGTCTGAGAATGCAGCCTACCGCACCCAGCTTGCAGAACTGGCCGAGGAACGGAACGCCGTACTCGACCAACTCGAAGCCCTGCGTGCGCGGGCCGCGGCGGGCGAACTGCTCAACGATGCGCAGCGGCAGCAGGCAAATGACTTGGCTTACCGGCTCTGGTCTTTTGCCGGCCGCACGCAGGAACTGGCAGACGCCATGAACGACCGGGCCGAGGCCGCTCCGCTCTACAGGTTTGAAGAACCGTTCAACGACCGACTCCGCGCGCTGGCGGCGCAGCTCGCGGAAGCGGCCCAGCGGGCGGAGCAAACCGCGGACACCGCCGAGGGCCTGGCGCTTCCAGGCGTGACGCCGACGCAGCTCGCGGCGTTCGACCAGCAAGCCGACGCATGGGCCCAGGAAAGCCCGCCTTTTGACGCGCAAACCCCGGCGCGATGGGACGCGATGGAGGAAGACCTGGTGAAGCTCGGCTTGGCCGAGGAGATCGTGTTCCACGCCGAGCGCCTGCGGGCGGTCATCGTCGAGCAGCGCGAACTGGAACAGAAGCTCGGCGTGATGCGGGGGCGGTGGCCGGACACGCCAAGCGAGACAAGCACGGCGGGCCACTGGACCGCGGAGGATCGGCAGCGCCTCGAAACCTACGGCCAACGCGAAGCGGCGCTCCGCGACGAGCTGAGTGACGCGGCGCTGATGCTCGAAGAGACGGCAGACCTCGCGGCCCCGCTGTTGCCTCGTTTCAGCGGGAGTGTGCATCAAATGATCGAGCGGGTCGAGACGTTAGGGATCGAGGCCGATTTGGCGGCCGCGGCCCAGCACGTCGCGCAGCAGGCATTGCCGGCGGCCCACGCCTCGGCGGAGGACGCCGCGGACAAACTGGAAAGCCTGCTCTCGGAGGTCCGGGGGGTTCCGGGGCGGGCGGTGTCGGACCTTGATGACGTATTGACGCTGCCTAAGGCCGGCCTCGAAAGTGCGATCGAGCAGCTCCGCCAGGGACGAAACCTCGGGGGTCTGACGGGGTTAGGTTCTCCCGGCCAAAGCATGGGGGCGGGGGGCAAAGCATGGGGTTCAGCCCAAGCGACGCTGATCGGCCCCCGACGCCTTCCGCGCAGCGACCACCGATCAGCAGAGGGTTCGAGCGCCGGGGTCGGCCCGAACGGCGGTTCGGGAGACGGCGCCGCGGCGAGCGACGGTTTGGACCCGGCCGAGACCCTTACCCCCGATGCTGCGGCGACGCGGACGCGGCCGGGCCTGGTCCTGCCGGGCGTGCCGGCGCGTTACCGCGAGACCGCGACCGCGTATTTTCGACGGCTCGCCGACGACGCCGACCGTCGTGAGTAAAATAGAACAGGGAAGTCTCCACCATGACCCATTTACGATCTGCTGTCTCGAAGCTCTGCCCCGTACCACGCTGCGGCGCGGCTTGCCTGTTCGTGATCGTCGGAGCGATTTTGGTTTTAACTCCTCTGAGCGCGGCGGCGGGAGATGCCGACGACCCGGGGCGGGTCTACGCGGCCAAGCTCGTCTACGCCAACCACAAAACCTCGGTCTGCTTCTCGGAACAGTTCCTGACCGAGGTGGCCGAGCAAACGCATATCGACACGCACCGCGAACTCGTGCCGGTGCAGTCGGGCTCGGCGGAACTGTTCAACTACCCCTTTGCGGTGATGACCGGCGAGGGGGCGTTTACGCTGACCGACGCGCAGGTCGACAACCTGCGTACGTACCTGACGCACGGCGGCTTCGTGATCGCCTCGGCGGGGTGCTCGTCCAAAGACTGGAACCATTCGATGGCCGCCGCGCTCAAGCGGATGTTCCCCGACAGGAGTGACGGGTTGACGGCCCTCACCGCCGACCACCCGATCTTCCATTCGGTCTACGACATCACCTCCAGCCGGTATAAGACCGGCGGGTCCAAGCTGCCCGAGCTGCGGGGCCTGGAACTCGACGGGCGGGTGGTGCTGGTGTGGTCGCCCGACGGGCTCAACGACACGGCGAACGCCGGGGGCGGTTGCTGCTGCTGCGGCGGCAACGAGATCCAATCGGCGAAGCAACTGAACGTCAACATCCTGGCGTACGCGTTGACCCATTGAGCCGGCGTGGGGTCGGCGGACGCCGGTGGGTGGCGGGCCAATCATCGAGGCGGCGACAAAGAACTAGCCGAGTAGGGGGCGGTGGCCGCTATCCGGTTGCCCCCCTTATGGGGCAAGGCTGATGCGATATGATTCGGGCGATCCGTGAGCCCACGCTATGACCGCCACCCTCCAAACGATCGTCGAATCCAAGCGATTCGCTCACGCCATCCTCGGCCTGATCATCCTCGCGGCGGTGATCGTGGGGATCGAAACCTACCCGGGGGTGATGGCGCGGCACGGCCGGCTGCTGCATTCGCTCGACCGGATCATCATCTGGCTGTTCGCGCTGGAGGCGGCGATGAAGATCGCCGCGGGCGGGCGCCGGTGGTACCGCTATTTTCTTGACCCCTGGAACGTCTTCGACTTCGTGATCGTGGTGGTGTGTTTCCTGCCGGTCGAAGCGCAGTACGCGCAGGTGCTGCGGCTGGCGCGGGTACTGCGGGCACTGCGGCTGATTAGCGCGGTCCCGAAGCTGCAACTGCTGGTGGGGTCGCTGCTCAAGAGCCTGCCATCGATGTGTTACGTCGGGCTGTTGCTGGCGGTGATGTTCTACGTGTACGCGGTGCTGGGCGTGTTCCTGTTCCGCGACAACGACCCGGTGCATTTCCGCAACCTCGAGCTTTCGATGCTGAGCCTGTTCCGCGTGGTCACGCTCGAAGACTGGACCGACATCATGTACATCCAGATGTACGGCAGCGAAAACTACCCGTTCAGCGACCAGGACCTGTCGCGCTACGAGTTCTCGTCCACCGCCCGGCCGTTCGTCGGCGCGCTCTACTTCGTCTCGTTCGTCGCGCTGGGCACGATGATCATGCTCAACCTGTTCATCGGCGTCATTATCCAGAGCATGGACGAAGCCCAGCGGGAAGAAGAGCATCGGCAACGCACAAAACACATCAAAGAAACCGGCCGCATCAGCGTCGGCGACGAGATGGCGCTGATCCAGAAACAGCTCAAACACCTGGCAGACGATCTGGAGCGGCTGCAGAAACGGGCGGATGGATAATCACTCCGCAGATTCATTTCCGACAAACGCATCCACTCGTCGCGTATCAAGGACCAAGACATAGCAAAGCAGCCATCCGAAGTAATACATACCTATGGGGAAAGCCGTACAAAAACCCACGACACCGATCACTTCTGGGAATATCGATCTCACTTGCTTGTCTGAAACCCACCAAAAACGCCGTGGCGAAATCAGGTTTATCGAACCGAACGCAACGAATGCTCCGACAAACGTAAACAGCCCAAAAAATCGGCACGCCGATCAAATCACATCTGCTGAGTAACGCTCTACGCTGCTTTCGGACATAAACCCGCCTTCGCAATCGATGGTAGGTGGAGGCCTTCACGTCGAACTAATCCAGATCCATCGCCGCCGCGGCGTCGGACTGCTCCTGCCGAAACGCATGCAACTTCTCACGCAGCTTGGGGCGGGAGTTGGCGAGGATCGACACGGCCAGTAGCGCCGCGTTTTTCGCGCCGCTGTCGCCGATGGCGAGCGTGCCCACCGGGATGCCGCCGGGCATCTGGACGATCGATAGGAGGCTGTCCATCCCGCTGAGCGCTTTGCTCTTGATCGGCACGCCGAGCACGGGCAGCACCGTCCGGCTCGCGACCATGCCCGGCAGGTGCGCCGCCCCGCCCGCCCCGGCGATGACGACCTCCAGCCCGCGCGGCTCGGCTGTGGCCGCATACTCGAACATCAACTCCGGGGTGCGGTGGGCGGACGTGACTTTCGCCTCGTAGGGCACCCCGAAACGGTCCAACATCTCGGCGGCGAGCTTCATCGTCGGCCAATCCGAGTTGCTGCCCATCACGATCCCGACCTGCGGCTTAGGTGTTTCGTCCATCGAGGTATTTTGCCACAGATTGAATCCGGGAGCGTCTTCATCCGTCATTTACCTCCGGTCTGGGAAGATGCTCTGCCGCACGCGGGCCGGAGTCCGGCAGGATTCAGAAACAAGCCATCGCAGGGCTACACAAGAAAAGCTTCCCATGACGGTTGGTCAATTTATTGATTGGTTCACGACCGATGTCGCGACTTTGGGGGCCGCGGCGCTCGGCGCGGCCGTGATCTACTTCACCGTCATCGTGATGACTCGGCTGGCGGGGGTGAGGAGCTTCGCGAAGATATCGGGGTTTGATTTCGCGATGACCATCGCGGTGGGGGCGGTGTTGGCGTCGACGGCGATGTCCGCCTCGGTGCCGGTGGGGGTGGCGGTGCTGGGGATGCTGTCCCTGATCCAGTGGGGCTTGTCGCGGCGGCGGGGGGCGAGTGGGCGGTTCAGCGAGACAATCGACAACCAGCCGATCCTCGTGATGGCCGAAGGCGAAATCCTTACCGATAGCTTGGCCCGGTCGGGGGTGACCCGTGGCGACTTGATGGGCAAGCTCCGCGAAACCAACGCGATCGAGATGCGCCGGGTCCGGGCGGTGGTTGTTGAGACGACCGGCGATGTTTCGGTATTGCACGGCGACCCCGAGGTGCCGCGGGCCCCCGAACTGCTCGAAGGCGTAAAGGATCGCAGCCGGCTGCTGGAACCCGATGCGGAGGGATGACGCAAGCCAGGACCGCGACCGTGGGGGGAGGGGGGGACAAAGCGTTAGTCTGTTGTCGTCGGCAGGCACCTCCGTGACGGAGATGTCGAACGGGGGCATTCTTTTAAGTCCTGAGGGCAGCTTATGACACGGGAACTGGTGCCGGAGATTAGCCGGATAACTCGAGCGCTGGCCGAGGCCGGGACGGACGAGTTCGAGGCGTTCGCGGACGCCCCGGGGTTCGAGCTTAGCGTCACGTCCGCGGGCGACCGGGTGCTGCGCTGGGCGGGAAAGGCCGATCCATCTGAGGGCGTCGTGCGGACGGGCGGCGGGGCGCGGAGCGTGGGTCTGCTGGGAGTATTAGAGGGGCTGCGGATGCTGCGGGACGCGGGCTTCGAGCCGAGGCGGACGATCGAGGTGGTGGCGGCGGGAAACGCGGTCGGGGGTGAAGGCTTTGCCGATCCGCAACCTTCGGTGTGGGTCGAGTTGGGGGTGGACACGTCGGGTCGGCTGGAAAGACAGGGTGTGCCGGTCGGCATCGCCGTCGCGCTCGCGGCGTCGGCCCGGTGGCAGGTGACCGCGGTGGCACCGCCCGATCACCTGCGCATCACCCCGATGCCCGAACGACGCGACGCGCTCTACGCCGCGGCGGAAGCGATCGGGACGATCGAACAGTTGGCTCGGTCGAGCCCGAGCCCGGACCTGGTCGCGGTGGTGAGCAACCTCGCTTGTTCGGAACCCCGTCCGGGAGCGGGGCTAAACGAAGATCGGTCCGGCGACGTGCTCCCCGAACAGGTCCGTTTCACCCTGGAACTGCGCGATACCGATGCGGCCAACCGGGACCAGACCGCGGAGGCGATCCGGGACGAAGTGGCGACGTTGGCCCAGCGGCGGGGCTTGCGGTTTGAGATCGAGCCGATCGGAGGCGCCCGGCCGGTGGCTTGCGACAAGGCGGTCATCGACGCGGCCGAAGCCGGCTGCGACGCCGCGGGGGTCCGGTGGTGGAAGATGCTTAGCCGGGACGACCACCAAGCGGTGGCCCGGGCCCGGGACGCCGCGGTGGGGGTGGTCTTGGTTGCAGCCAATCGCTCGGAACGGACGGACGAAACGCTCGGCTTTGTCGATGGACCGGTCGCGGCGGCGGCCCTGTCGGCGGGGGTCGAGGTGGTGGCGCATACCCTGGCGGGCCTCTCACGATCCGAGGGGTAACGCCACGTGCGGTTCAATAGACCGGCCGCCCACCGATCTGTTTTTGTGTCGCTTATCCGAAGCTCTGACACGCGGTGCCGGCGGAGATGCCGATGAATGCTTCAGCCCGCTCCGCCTCGCGGCTACGCCGTGCAACGGTGGTACGAAGCAACTTCCTGCACGTCGCTTCAAGCCGGCGGCGCGGCGGCCTTATGGGTTAGATGCTTTCTGCGAGACACCCTGTCGGCCGTGAATGAAGTAATTATTCAGAGACAGGAATCGCCCGTTTTGACCTGCCCCCTTGCGTTTGCCGGCCAAGTCACTGGGGCCAGCGGCGGCAGACGCGGGCTTATTCTTGGTCGTCCTTGACGTGCCATTTGAGGCGGCAGACATCGCCGAGGTAGTGGATGCGGATCTTGTTGGTGACGCCGGGGATACCCAGCGGCTCGCCTTTGACGATCACCACCGCGTCGCCGGGGTTGGCCCATTCGTTGTCCAGCAGCAAACGATCCACACGGTCGAGGAAGTCCGCGGTGTCCGTCGGCCGGGTCATGTGCACGGGGTGTACCCCGAACAGCAGGGCCATCTGACGCAGCGCCGACTCTTTCGAGCTCACGGTGATGATCGGCGTGCGGAGCCGGTTCTGGGAGAGGTACCGCGCCCCGCCGCCGAGCTCGGACCACATCACCACGTAGGCGGGGCGCAGGTCGTTGACGATCGTCGACACCCCGTGGGCCAGCGCCGCGGTGCGGTAGCGCGAGTCTTGCAGGTTCGCCGGTGGCTTGGTCGTGCCCGCCCGGCGTTCGGCGTCGTAGGCCTCGGTGAGCTGCGCCGTCCGGGCCATGGTGTGTACCGCTTGGATCGGGTGGGCTCCGACCGCAGTCTCACCCGAAAGCATGATCGCGTCGGTTCCGTCGAGGATGGCGTTGGCCACGTCCGAAACCTCGGCCCGCGTCGGCGTGTACGACTCGATCATGCTCTCGAGCATCTGCGTCGCCACGATGACCGGCTTGCCGTGGTCGTGCGCCTGCCGGATGATTTTCTTTTGCAGGATCGGCACCTCGGCCAGATCCATCTCCACACCCAGGTCGCCGCGCGCCACCATCACCGCGTCGGTTTCTTCCAAGATCTCGTCGAGTTCCTCGATCGCCTGCGGCTTCTCGAGCTTCGACACGATCGGCAGCCGGGTGTGGCTGCGCAGCTTCCGGTTGTCGCGACCGAGCTTCATCAGCAGCGCGTTGAGCTGCCGGACGTCGTCGGCCTTGCGCACGAAAGAGAGCGCGAGATAGTCCAGCTGGTTCTCCACCGCCCAGGCGGCGCACTCCTCGTCCCAGTCGGTGAGGGCCGGGGCGCTGACCTGCGTGTCCGGGAGGTTGACGCCTTTTTTGTTCGACAACGTTCCGCCGGTGGTCACCCGGCAGATCAGCCGCGGGTCCTCGGGCCGACGCCCTTGTTCCGCCGGGTCGGTCGGACGCACCCGGTCGGTCACCAGCATCCGGATTGCGCCGTCGTTCACGAGCAGCCGCTGCCCGGGCTCCACGTCGTCGACCATCTCGGGGTAGGTTGTCCCCACCGTGACCACGCCGGTGGCTTCGTCGCGGTCGGCCACTACGTCACGCTGCGTAAACTCAACGTGGTCCCCCACCGCGAGTTCCAACGCACCGCCCGTCACGGTCGTCACCCGGATCTTGGGTCCCGACAGGTCCCCCAGGATCCCGACCGACACGCCCGTCTGGTCCGCCGCCGAGCGGATCGACTCGACCGATCGGGCGAAGTCGGGGAAGTCGCCGTGCGAAAAGTTCACGCGGAACGCCCGCGCACCTTCTTCGATCATCCGCACCAGCGTGTCCGGCTCGCTGCAGGACGGGCCGACGGTGGCCAGGATCTTGGTGAGCAGCAGCGGCTGGGTGGTACTGGGCATTGCCAGACACTCTAACAATCCCGCCCCGATCGCGTGGTGGCCCCAGCCGCGCGGCTCCCCGAGCGCGGCCGGCCCCGATCAGACGCGGGCCGCCCCACTACACTGAAGCCATGACCCAGCCCTCATCCCTCCCCGGCGCCGCCTCCCTCCACGCCGCCAAACGCGGCGGCGAGCTGGTGGCCCAGTTGTTCAAATTCGGCTTCGGCGAAGTGGTCACCCAAACCGGGCTGACCAACCTGCTGCCCCGCGGCCTCAAGCCCGACGAAGCGTTGGCCCGTAAACCCGCGCCGGTCCGCTTGCGTCTCCTGATCGAACACCTGGGGCCGACCTTCATCAAAGCCGGGCAGGTCCTGTCCACCCGCCCCGACCTGATCCCCGTCGATTTCGCCAACGAATTCAAGAAACTCCAGGCCGAAGTCCCCCCCGCACCCTGGGAAGGCGACGACCCCAAACGCCATGTCCACGCCGCACTCCGCCTCGAACTGGGCCAGCGCCTGGACACCGACTTCACCTCGATCGACCCGGTCCCGCTCGCCGCGGCGTCGATGGCCCAGGTCCACCGCGCCGTGCTTGCCGACGGCCAGGCGGTCGTCCTCAAGATCCTCCGGCCCGGGATCCAGGGGATCATCGCCGCGGACCTCCAGTTGATGCGTTGGCTCGCCGGGTTGACGAAAAACTACCTCCAAAACCTCGGGTTCGACGCGCAAGCCGTGGTCGAAGAATTTGCCCGTCAGCTCGACCGTGAGACCGACCTGACGATCGAGGCGGACTCGACCTTGCGCATGGCCGAGGACTTTGCCGAGTCAGAGGCGGTGTCGTTCCCCCAGGTCTACCCCCAGGTTTCGACCCGCAACGTCCTGGCGCTCGAGCATGTGCAGGGGACGCTGCTCGCGGACCTGGATGCCGGGACGATGTCGCGCGAGGACCGCCACGCACTGGTGGGCCACGCCGCCGACGCGGTGTTTCGGCAATGCCTCACCCTGGGTTTTTTCCACGCCGACCCCCACGCCGGCAATATCTTCGTCGACCCCGAAACCAACTACCTCACCTTCATCGACTGCGGCATGACCGGCAGCGTCGATCCGCGGTCGGCCGAACAACTCGCCCAGATCACCCACGGCGCGATCGAGGGCGAGCTCGAGCGTGTCGTCCGCACGGCCGTCCGCATCGCCGACGCCGACCCCGCGATCGTGGACGACCGCAGCTTCCGCGCCGACGCCTGGCGGTTTATCGACCACTTCAAAGGCGGCTCGCTCGAAAAGATCCGGATGGGTCAATTGCTCAACGAGTTTTTCGAGGTCATGCGCGACCACCGCATGCGCTGCCCCGCCGACATCGTCTATCTCATTAAAGCGCTGACCACGATCGAAGGGGTGGCCCAGCAGATCGCGCCCGATTTCGACCTGGTCGGGCACGTCCGGCCTTACGTCACCCGTTTGGTAAAACGCCGGTTCGGGTTCCGCGCGCTCAAACGCCGCTTCCGCAATAACGCCGTGGCCTACGCCGACCTGCTCGACCACCTGCCCCACCGCATCGACGACCTGCTGCGGATGGTCCGGCAGAACCGCACGACCCTGAACCTGCGGCACCATAACCTCGAGCCTCTGGTCAAAGAAGTCGAAGAGGCGAGCAAGAACATCGCCTGGGCGGTGGTCCTCGCGGCCGTGATCCTCGGGGCGGCCATCCTGGTGCTGGCGGACAACCTCGATGGCGATCCGTCTCACCTCACCACCGCCGCGATCATCGGCTTCGCCGCCGCGACCTTCACCGGCCTGTTCCGCCTGCTCCGCTCGCCCTCGGGCAACTGATCCGCCCGCCGCGAACGCGACGCCAACTCCCGCAACGCAAAACACGGATAATAAAAAACGACCCGTGTCGTGGGTCTCACTCGCACCCATGGTGGGCGAGGATCACGCGCAGGTCGTTGCACTCGGGCCGCGTCGGGATTCGTCGCCAAAAGCGAGAGCCGCGTCTCGTTGCATCAGGACGCCGCGGTTCATCCGAGTACTCAGGTATTTTAACTTCTGGTGGGGGACCGCCAACTAAAAAACGTGCGGTTCACTCGTTTTTTTGAGATGACGATCGCTTACCACGCCGGGAGCCGATTCGGCATTCGTATTTTGTAGCCACGAGCACGGATCGGGTGGACTCAGCGTCGCCGTGTCGCGTCGGCGTTGATCGACGCGTCGATCTTTTCGAGGATCTGGTCCTGGACGGCTTTGACCTGGGCGTTGCTGATCGGCGGGCGGAACCCGTTGAAAAGCAGCGAGAAGCCGTACACCCGCCCGTCGAGCCGGACAAGGTAACCCGAAAAGGTCGACGCGTATCCCGCCGACGCGCCGAGCCAGCCGGATTTGCCGTAGACCTCGCTGCGGAGCCCACGCAGACGCTCGCGGAGGGTTCCCGAATGGCCGGCCCGGGCCAACGACCCGGCATACACGGAGCGAAGCTTGGGATCGTCGTGCATGACCGAAAGGGTTTCCACGAGCACCCTCGCCGTCGCCCGGTTGTTTAACGACAACCCCGAGCCGTCGTCGACTCGCACCGCCGAGAGCCCGACCCGCGACGCCAGGTGGTCGCGTAAGAAAAGCCTTACCGCCGCCGCGCCGTTCTCAAAGCTCCCGGGCGCGCCCGTCTGCTCCCGGCCCATCCGCTTGAACAGCGCCTCGGCAAACAGGTTTTGCGAGTCCTGATTCGTCCGGTCCAGCACCCCCGCCAGCGTCGTGTTGATTTCGTGGAGCACCTCACGCTGCGACAAGTCGAGCCGGGCATCGGTCGGCACCCGCTCAACCCGGTCGACCGTGACCCCCGCCTCGGCCAACTTGTGCCGAAAGTACTCGGCGAAAAACATCGGCGGATCGTTGACCGTCACCCGGTACGGCTGCGACCGCCGGTTCCGCACACTACCCATGAACGTAAATCGGTTGGTCCCCGGGGCCCGCTGGACCTGGAACCCGTCCACCGCCGAGGTGGTCGCCCGGTTCTGGGTCCGTAGCTTCGGGAAGTAGGGGTACAACTGGATCACCGGCGCCTGGCCGTCGGTCTCGGCGGGCACGGGCAGGACCGCGAGCAGGTTCTCATGGAAGTTCAATCCCGCCACCTGCGCGAAGCTGAACCGGTGCAGCTGCGCCTTGGGCCAGGCCCGGTTGACAAAGACCCGGTCGAACACGCGGTCGTCGATCATCAGCCGCCGGATCCGTGGGTGCCCCGTCGCAACCACGGCGTCGGTCCACAGCGTCAGAATATCTTCCACCTCCAGGCCCGCCTCCGACAGCAGCACCGGGTCCCCGAACGCCGGGTCCCCCCCGCCCTGCACCAGCAACGACGGCGGCTCCCCCCCCCCGGAAGTCCCCCCGGCATTGCCCCCGGAAACATCCCCGGAACTTGCCCCGGCACCGGGGCTCGCCGCCCCCACGGCGTTGCCGTTCCTACTCCCGCGGGTCGGGGCCGTGCCGTCCGTCCGGCCGCCCCCTACCGCGGGACGGGCTTCCGCCCCCGGGCTGGGGATCAGCGACAGTCGGGTCGTGAATTTGAAATCCGCCCCGAGTCGGGTCAGGGCCGCCGCGGTGGTGATCAGTTTCATATTCGACGCGGGGACCATCGGCTGATCCGCATCGAGTTCGACCAGCGCCCGACCGGTCCGCAAATCCACCAGCAGCACCGCGGTGCGGGTTTCGCCCAGCCCCGCGCCATTGAGAAGCTGCTGGATCTCGTTTTCCAGCCCCGCCCGGGCCTGACCGGCGACCAGCCACAGCCCCGCCGCGAGGACCAGGCAACCCTTCACGCCGCTAAAACGGCCCCTGACTGCGTTCTGCATGGATGGACCCCCACGCCTCTTTAAGTGGTATCGCATCAAATCTTAAACTCACCCGAGGACGACAACGGCCCGCCCGAACAAGCCGACGAACCTAATATATAAGCCCCGCCTGCTCTAATCTTCGGCCGCCCGGGGCTGTCAGTGTACCCGTCCCGCCCCTGAATCTGAAACATCGACTCGCCGAACGCAGACGTATTAGCTATACTAATCAACCGTTTTTTGAGCATTAGATAAATTAATTTTATCGAAACGCTACGGCAGACACCATGCCCACGATCCATCCGGCAGAGCCGCACCCCGACGTGTAGTTAGGCCCGCCGTGAACAGCTTTCACTCCTCGACAGTAATTCTGCGATGCAAACCCTACGCCTCTTTGCCGATATCGCCCGCTGCCACAGCTTCTCGCAAGCGGCGGAATTCCACGGCATCTCGCAGTCCGCCGCCAGCCAGCGGCTGAACCAACTCGAGAAAAAACTCGGCGTTCAACTCATCGACCGCTCCGTCCGGCCGCTCGAGTTGACCGAGCCGGGTAAGCTCTTTCTGTTGGGCATCGACGACGTGCTCCGACGCTACGACCGGCTCGAACGCCGGGTCGCCGCGGCCGCCGCGCCGGCGGTCGGCCAGGTTCGCGTCTCGGCGATCTACTCCTCGGGCATCGACCTGCTCCAGCAGATCGCCGAGGAGTTCAAAGCCGAAGCGCCCCACCTCGACCTCCAGATCGACTACGACAAACCTGACGCGGTTTACGACGCGGTGGTCCACGGCCGGGCCGACGTGGGCATGCTCAGCTACCCCGACCGCTTCAAAAAAATCGCCGTCGTCGCGCTGCGTGACGAAGAGATGGCGGTGGTCTGCCCCCCGGGACACGCCCTCGCGGGCCGGACCAGCGTGCAGGTGAAGCACCTCGCCGGGCACGAGATGGTCGGGTTCGACCCCGACCTGCCCGTGGGCCGGCGCATCCTGGCGTATTTCAAAGAACACGGCCTGACGCCTCGGACCGCCCTATCGTTCGATAACCTCGACACGATCAAGTCCGCCACCGCCGCCACCGGCCGATTCGCCATCCTCCCCCGCCGCACCGTGGGCCGCGAGGTAAACGCGGGGACCCTGACCGCCGCCAACCTGACGCCCCGACTGACTCGGCCGATGGGCCTGATCTACCGCAAGCCCGCCCGCGCCGGTGCCGCGCTCCCGCCCGCAACCGCCCGCTTTATCGAGTTCCTGATCCAGCACACCGACCCGGCGGAAGCGCCCGCGGCTTCGGCCTCCGCTTCTCCGACTCGCCCCGTCTCCTCTGCCCCGCCCCTCGTGGGAGCCAAACCATGAAGCACCCTACCTCGACGCCCCCCGCCTCATCGTCCACCCGCCCCGCCGCGACCGGCCTCCCCTCTGCGCAAGGGCTCTACGACCCGGCGAACGAAAAAGACTCCTGCGGCATCGGTTTCATCGCCCACCTCAAGGGTGAGCCGTCCCACGCGATCGTTGCCGACGCCCTCGAAATGCTCCACCGCATGGACCACCGCGGCGCTTGCGGCTGCGAAAAAAACACCGGCGACGGTGCCGGTATCTTGACCGCCCTGCCCCACGACCTGCTGGTCAAGTGTGCCCGCCGCGACGCCCATCTCGAACTCCCCGCCGCCGGGGACTACGCCGCGGGGAACATCTTCCTGCCCACCGATTCCAAGTCCCGGGGGTTCTGCATCGACCTCTACGAGCAGATGCTCGATCAGGCCGGTATCCCCTTGATCGGTTGGCGCGACCTGCCGGTCGATCCCGACGGGGCGGACATCGGCCCCTCGGCCCGCGCGTCGATGCCGGTCTTCAAACAGCTCTTTGTCGCCCGGCCCGACCGGCTCGACGCCGACGCCTTCGAACGCGCCCTGTACCTCGTCCGCAACCGCGTGATCAATCTCGCGCTGGCGCGGACCGGACCCGACGACCTGATCACCCGGGCGGGCAGCTTCTACATCTGCTCCCTCTCCGCGCGGACCATCATCTACAAAGGCCAGCTCACTTCCGGGCAGGTCCCGCTGCTCTACCCCGACCTCCGCGATCCGGACTACGTCTCTCACCTGGCGATGGTCCACTCCCGGTTCTCCACCAACACCTTCCCGTCGTGGGACCGCGCTCAGCCCTGCCGCATGATGTCTCACAACGGCGAGATCAACACGGTCCGGGGCAACAAGAACTGGGTCCGCGCCCGCCAGGGGCTTATGGAAAGCGAGCCCTTCGGCCGAGGACTCAACGACCTGTTTCCGATCGTCAATCCCGAAGCCTCCGACTCGGGCAGCATGGACAACGTCCTCGAGATGCTCTACATGTCCGGGCGCTCGCTGCCCGAAGCCGTGATGATGATGGTGCCCGAGGCCTGGGAAAACCATGAAAGCATGCCGCCTCAGAAGCGCGCGTTCTACGAATACCCCAGCAACCTGCAGGAGCCCTGGGACGGCCCGGCGAGCATCGGGTTTACCGACGGCACGGTGATCGGGGCCACCCTCGACCGCAACGGGCTCCGCCCCAGCCGGTACTACGTCACCGACGACCACCGCGTCATCATGGCCAGCGAGGTCGGCGTGGTCGATGTCCCGCCGCAAAACATCGTGAAGAAAGGCCGGCTCCAGCCGGGCCGAATGTTCCTGGTGAACTTCGAAGAAGGCCGCATCGTCGCCGACGAAGAAGTCAAAGACGCCATCGCCACCGCCCGGCCCTACGGCCCCTGGCTCGAAGAACACCGGCTCGAACTCCCCGACCTGCCCCCGGCCGACCCCCCCGACGCGCCCGACCCCGAGACCCGACTCGCGCTGCTCCAGTCCTTCGGCTACACCGTTGAACACCTCAACATGCTCCTGCTCCCGATGGTCAACGCCGGGACCAAATCCAAAGAAGCCCTCGGTTCCATGGGCAACGACGCCGCGCTCGCCGTCCTTTCCGACAAGCCCCGGCTGCTCTACGACTACTTCAAACAGCTCTTCGCCCAGGTCACCAACCCGCCGATCGACCCGCTGCGCGAAACGATCATCATGTCGCTGCGCACCAACATCGGCCCCGAGGGCAACCTCCTCGAAACCACCCCCGGCCAGTGCCGACGCCTCCACCTCCCCCGCCCCGTCCTGACCGACCGGGAACTCGCATCCATCAAAGCCCTGGACGGCTCGTCCGCGTCACAGGGCTGGCGCACCTTCACGATCGACATCACCTACCCTCTGGCCGACTACCGCTCGCCGCTTTCCGGTAAGCAACTCGAACAAGGCAAGCACCGGCCGGCCGAGATTGATGGTGCGGCCCTCACCGCCGCGCTCGACCGGATCTGCGCTCAGGCCACCGACGCCATCGCCGCGGGCTACCAACTCGTCGTCCTCAGCGACCGCAACGCCGGCCCCGGTCGGATCGCGCTGCCCTCGCTCCTGGCCGTCGGCACCGTGCACCACCACCTGGTCCGCAGCGAATCCCGCACCAAGATCGGCCTGGTCCTCGAATCCGGCGAGGCACGCGAGGTCCACCACTTCTGCACGCTCGCCGGCTACGGCTGCGATGCGGTCAACCCGTACCTCGCCTACCAGGCCCTCTTCTCGCTCCGCGACACCGCCGTCCTCGACCCCGAACTCGCCGACGACGCCATCGTGCAGACCTACCTCAAGTCGGTCGCCGCGGGCATCCAAAAAGTCATGTCCAAGATGGGGATTTCCACCCTCGCGTCGTACAAAGGCGCGCAGATCTTCGAGTGTGTCGGCCTCCGCGATCAGGTCATCGAACGCAGCTTCGCCGGCACCGCCTCTCGGCTGCAAGGCGTCGGCTGGGACGTGCTCGCGCAGGAAGGCCAACGCCGCCACGAACTCGGCTTCCCCACCCGCGCACAGCGCCGGCTCAAGCAGCTCCCCAACCCCGGCGAATACCACTGGCGACCCGAAGGCGAAGCCCACGCCTACAGCCCCCAGTCTATCGCGAACCTCCAGCAGGCCGCCCGCGGCAACAACCAAGTCGCCTACGACGCCTACGCCCGGCTCTGCAACGATGACGCTCGCCAAAGATGCACGCTCCGCGGGCTTCTCGGCTTCTCCACCCCGAGCAGCGGGCCGATCCCCCTGCAAGAAGTCGAGCCGGCCAAAGAAATCGTCAAACGCTTCCGCACCGGGGCGATGTCTCTGGGGGCCCTGTCCAAAGAGGCCCACGAAACCCTCGCCCTCGCGATGAACCGTGTCGGCGGGTACTCCAACTCCGGCGAAGGCGGCGAAGACCCCAACCGCTTCTCCCTGGACCAGTACGGCGACGGCAGCCCCAAATCCAAGCGATCCGCGATCAAGCAGATCGCCTCGGGGCGGTTCGGCGTCACCTCGTACTACCTCGCCAACGCCGACATGCTCCAGATCAAGATCGCCCAGGGCGCGAAGCCCGGCGAAGGCGGCCAGCTCCCCGGCTTCAAGGTCGATCCCTACATCGCTTCAATCCGCCACTCGACCCCGGGCGTCGGGCTCATCTCCCCCCCGCCGCACCACGATATCTATTCGATCGAAGACCTCTCGCAGCTTATCTACGACCTCAAACGCAGCAACCCCGCTGCCGATGTCTCGGTCAAGCTTGTCGCCGAGGTCGGGGTCGGTACCGTCGCCGCGGGCGTATCCAAAGCCAAAGCCGACCACATCCTGATCTCCGGGCACGACGGCGGCACCGGCGCTTCGCCGCTGACCTCCATCAAGCACGCCGGCCTGCCCTGGGAGCTTGGCCTGGCCGAAACGCACCAGACTCTGGTCCTCAACGACCTCCGCTCCCGCGTCCGCCTCGAAACCGACGGCGGCTTCAAGACCGGCCGCGACGTGGTCATCGCCGCCTGCCTCGGGGCCGAAGAGTTCGGTTTCTCCACCGCGCCGCTCATCACCATCGGCTGCATCATGATGCGCAAATGCCACCTCAACACCTGCCCCGTCGGCGTCTGTACCCAAGACAAAGACCTGCGTAAGAAGTTCAGCGGCACGCCCGAACACGTCATCAACTTCCTCTTCCTCGTCGCCGAGGAAGCCCGCCGTTACATGGCCCAGATCGGCATTAAAAATCTCGACGACCTGGTTGGCCGAGTCGACCTCCTCCAGACCCGCGACGCGATCCAGCACTGGAAGACCGACGGCATCGACCTCACACCGATCCTCCAGCCCGCCGCCAAACCCTACCCCGACGCCGGCATCCGCAAGCTCATCGAACAAGAGCACGACGTCCACCTCCACCTCGACAACACCCTGATCAAGGAGGCCGGGCCCGCCCTCGAACACCGCCAGCCGGTGACGCTCGACCACCCGATCACCAACCTCGACCGGGCCGTCGGCGTCATGCTCTCCCACGAAGTGTCCAAACGCCACGGCCAACCGGGCCTGCCCGCCGACACCATCACTCTCAACTTTGCCGGCTCCGCCGGGCAATCCCTGGGGGCCTGGCTGGCGTCCGGCGTCACGATCCATCTCACCGGCGACGCCAACGACTACGTCGGGAAAGGCCTGTCGGGCGGCAAGATCATCCTTCGCCCCCCCGCCGAATCCCCCTTCCCCGCCCAGAACAACGTCATCCTCGGCAACGTCGCCCTCTACGGCGCGACCGCCGGCGAAGCGTACTTCCGCGGCGTCGCCGCCGAACGTTTCTGCGTCCGCAACTCCGGCGCGCACGCCGTTGTCGAAGGCGTCGGCGACCACGCCTGCGAATACATGACCGGCGGCCGGGCCGTGATCCTCGGCCCCACCGGCCGCAACTTCGCCGCCGGGATGTCCGGCGGCATCGCCTACGTCTACGACCCCGACGACGTCTTCAGCCTCCACTGCAACCTCGGCATGGTCGAACTCGAAAAAACCGACGACCCCGACGACATCGCCGAGCTCTTGGTTCTGGTCCGCAACCACCACACCTACACCGGCAGCGCCGTCGCCGAAAAACTCCTCGGCGACTGGGAGCAGGCCCTGACCCACTTCATCAAGGTGATGCCGATCGACTACCGCCGCGTCCTCCTGCAGCAGAAAGCCTCCGCCCTCCAAAACGCCGAGCCCGAGGTCGGCCATGGATAAAAAACCCCGGGCCTTACCGCCAAGGCCAATGCCCGGCCGCAAACATAATCTATTGTCCCGCCCCACCCATCAAACTCTGAGCCCCCTCCCCTTCAGGGGCCACCCAATCTTTTTTACCGCCGCGTCCTAGCGCGGCCCCAACAGGCTGTTTCACATGGGCAAACCCACCGGCTTCCAAGAATACTCTCGCAACCCCATGCCCGCGCGTGACCCGCTGGTCCGCATCGGCGATTTCCACGAGATCTACGCCCGCCACGACGACCACGTCCTCAAGGAACAAGGCGCCCGCTGCATGGACTGCGGCGTAGCCTTCTGTCAGGCCGACACCGGCTGCCCGATCGACAACCTCATCCCCGAGTGGAACGACCTGGTCTACCACGATCGCTGGCAGGACGCCTACGAGCGTCTCGCGAAAACCAACAACTTCCCCGAGTGGACCGGCCGCATCTGCCCGGCACCTTGCGAATCCGCCTGCGTGCTGGGCATCACCGACCCCGCGGTAACGATCAAGTCTATCGAGTGCGCCATCATCGACCGCGCCTTCGATGAGGGCTGGGTCGTCCCCTGCCCCCCCAGCTCGCGTACCGGTAAAACCGTGGCGATCGTCGGCTCGGGGCCGGCCGGCCTGGCCGCCGCCGACCAGCTCAACAAGGCCGGCCATACCGTCACCGTCTTCGAACGCGACGACCGCATCGGCGGCCTGCTCATGTACGGCGTGCCGAACATGAAGCTCGAAAAACAAGTCGTCCAACGCCGCGTCGATCTCCTCGCCGCCGAAGGCGTGGTCTTCCAGACCCACTGCAATGTCGGCGGCGGACCCTCGGCCCACGGCACCGCCGGCGACGCCCAGGTCATCGATCCCGACGACCTCCAGCGCGACTTCGACGCCGTGCTCCTGGCCTGCGGCGCGCTCAAGCCCCGCGACCTGCCCCGGCTGCCCGGCCGCCAGCTCGGCGGCGTCCACGTCGCCATGGAATACCTCCACCCCACCACGAAAAGCTACCTCGACTCGGGCTTCGAAGACGGGCACTGCCTCGACGCCCGCGACAAACACGTGGTCGTGATCGGCGGCGGCGACACCGGAACCGACTGTATCGGCACCGCCATCCGCCAGGGCTGCAAGTCCGTCACCAATATCACCCGACGCGAACGCGAGCCCGACGAACGCGACGAAGACCACCCCTGGCCCGGGCCCACCGGCACCTTCTATGTGGACTACGGCCACGCCGAAGGCGCCGCCAAGTTCGAACGCGACCCACGCCAGTACGGCATCCTGCCCAAAGCCTTCGTCGAAAACCCCGACCACCCCGGCCGCGTCGGCGCGATCGAGATCGAACACCTCGAGTGGGAGAAAAAAGACGGGAAGTGGGCCTCCACCGCCACCGGCCGCGTCGAACAGCTCCCCGCCGACCTCGTGTTTATGGCCATCGGCTTCACCGGGCACGACACGCCCACGCTGGTCGAGAAATTCGGGGTCCAGACCGACCCGTGGGACAGCACCGTGGAGGCGGAATACGGCGAGTTCGTCACCAACGTTCCGGGCGTTTTCGTCGCCGGCGACATGCGCCGCGGCGCTTCGCTCATCGTCTGGGCGATCGCGGAAGGCCGCGGCGCCGCCCGCAAGATCGACGAGTTCCTCATTGGATCGTCCGACCTGCCGGCCCCGGGCATGCAGACCCACCTCGCCTCGAGCGCCGGGTAATCGCCCGCCGTTCACCGACCACTCAAATGAGCTGACGCGCCTTCACCGACATGTAATGGTTAATCACCGCCAACGACAACTGCTCTGCGTCGGCTTCGAGCACCTGCACCCCCGCCTTCACCAATTGCCGTGAACGCTCGGCTCGCTCCTGCGCCATGCTCCGCGCCGCCAAGACCCGCGAGACTGCTTCACGGCCCGGCCCGGCCCGACCCGACGCGATCCGCTCCACCTGCGCGTCGCGCAGCGACACCGCCACCACCAGGTGACGCCGCACCAGGAGCGGCATCAGCTCCACCAAGTCCGCCGCCAACTGGGGGTCCCCCAAATCGGTCAGGATAAAGATCAGTCCCCGGTGCGTCTGCCGCGCTCGGAGCTGTTCCACCAAGGCGAGATAGCTGGGGAACACCGGCCGGCTGTCGAATTCAGCGAGGCAGCGCAGGATCGACGGCCCGTTGGTCGTCCCCGGCCGGATCACCGTATCGATCCGGTCACGGAACGTGGTCAGCCCGACCCGGTCGCCCTGGTCGTGGCCCGCCCGCGACAGCAGCAGCGCGGCGTCGACCGCGTGGTCCAGCGTGGTCTGCCCGCCGACGGGGTGCCCCATCATCCGGCCGCCGTCCACACATAACACGACATCGCGGGCGCGTTCGGCCTGATACTGGTTGGTGCGCGGCTCGCCCGACCGGGCGGTGGCTTTCCAATTGATGTCGCGAAAATCATCGCCGGCGACGTATTCGCGCATCTGGTCGAACTCCCGGCCGATCCCCACCATCCGCTGCCGGTGGAACCCCGCCGCGCGGAACGCCCGGCTGCGACGCAGCGCGTCGTAGGCTTTGAGCCCCGCCAGGCTCGGCAGCACCGTGACCTCTCCGCCGTGCGACGCTTTGCGCCGGTGCGCGGCAAGGGCGAGCGCCCCGGCCGGGCGACTGACGTCGATTTCCAACGCCGGGAGTACGATCTGCCCGCGCCCCCGCGGCGTCACTTCCACGTCGAACGCCGCCTGCTCGTGGGGACGTAGCACCACCGACCAGCGGTCGTCCGTGGCTCGTAGCACATCCGGCCAAACCTGCCGGGCCGACAGCCGCAGCGGCCCCTCGCTGTGGTTTTCGAGCACGATCTGTAGCGCCGCGGGTTGGCCCACCTGCGGCTGCCCCGACCAAAGACGCAGCCCCCGAACCGCGGTCCGCGACAACCGCCGGCCCTGCCACAGCACCGCCCCCAGCACCGCCACGTCGATCGCCCCCATGACCAGCACCCAGCGCCGATCGACCGCCGCGAGCGCACCGGCGCCCAGCCCCACCGTCAGACACACCAGCGCCCAGCGCGTCGGCACCGTCATCGCGGCACTTCGATCTGGTCAAGAATCGCGCGCAGGACACCGGGCGTCCGCTCGCCGCTGACCTCGGCCTCGGCGGAGAGGACCACCCGGTGGCCGAGTACCGGCTCGACCATGGCGACCACGTCTTCGGGTGAGACGTAGTCCCGCTCCCGGAGCAGCGCGTGCGCTTTGGCCGCCTGCAACAGGTTCATCGACCCCCGCGGGCCGCCGCCCATCAGCAGCAGGTCGTGGCCGCGCGTCGCACGCACCACCTTGAGCACGTAGTTCAGCACGCCCGGCTCGACCCGCACCCCGGTCAGCAGTAGGCGAATCCCCAGCAGATCCTCCACGCTCAACATCGGCTCGACCGCACGGTCCAGCACCGCTTCCGGGGGCTCGGCCCGGTTGAGCGATTCGAGCACCGCCCGCTCCGCGTCTTCGGGCGGGTAGTCCAGTTGGATCTTCATGAGGAAGCGGTCCTGCTGCGCCTCGGGCAGCGGGTACGTCCCCTCGAACTCGACGGGGTTCTGAGTGGCGAACACCGTAAACACCGGAGACAGCGAGTGGCGGACGCCGTCGATGGTCGCGTGGGATTCGCTCATCGCTTCGAGCAGCGCTGCTTGCGTCTTGGCGGGGGTGCGGTTGATCTCGTCGGCGATCAAGAAGTCGGTGAAGATCGGGCCGGCACGCATCTCGAACGCGTGGGTCTGCAGGTTGAAAATATTGGTACCGATGATGTCGGCCGGCATCAGGTCGGGGGTGAACTGGACCCGCTTGGCCCGGCAGTCGAGCAGCGCGGCGAGGGTGCGCACCATGAGGGTTTTTGCGGTTCCGGGCACGCCTTCCAGCAGCGCGTGGCCGCCGCAGAGCAGCGTGATGAGCGTCTGCTCGATGGCGGCGGGCTGGCCCAGGACGACTTTACCGATCTCCTCTCGGAGCGTCAGGAGTTGACCCAGGGCCGACCCGTTGTCCGCCGGGCCGCCGGAGGCGGGGCCCGGGGTGACGGAGGTGTCGGCAGAAAAAGTTCCGGAAGGTGGCGGGTCGGACACGTTACAACTCCTGAGCGAGGGAAGACGAAGCATCGAGGATACGCACGAGCGCAGTTTCGCGGGCGGCGGGCTTGCGGCCGCGGGCCGATCGGCGGGGGCTCGGGCCCGCATCTGGGTCGGACGGGGAAGCAGCCGCGAGCTCGGGGCGTTTCATCAGACGCAGCACCCGGCTGGGGATCGTGGCGCCGCATTCGGGGCATGAGCCGGTGTGGAGCCCGGTGAGTTCGTAGCCGCACGCCACGCAGCGCGGCCGTTCGGAAGTCGCCAACGCGTGGGCTTCTCCAAGCAGGCTCAGCGCACGCTCTGCGGCGTGGTCACGGCGGCCGCGCAGCCGGGTCTCGAGTTGATCGGGCGGGCAGCGGCAGGCGTCGGCAAAACGGTGGACCACTTCGTCGTAGACACGTCGACGCTTCTCCGCCGCGGGCCAGGCGTGGTGATACAACCGGGCGAGGGTATCGATCGCGTCGCGGTTCGCCTCGGCCCCGGCGTCGCCCACGCCCGACGGTAGTCGGCGGCGGCCCGCGAAGGCCCAGCGGTAAAACAGCAGCCAGACCGGGGCCTGGAGCAGCAGCGGGACCAGGCCGAAGTAGGCCAGGGTTTCGAGCACCGTTCCACCGTGTCCGATGCCGTGGGCCCATTCGTCGAACACCACCGTGTCCCGGCCCAACAACTCGAGCATCCAGGCGAGATTGTCTTGCCGCGGCAGGCCGTGGTTCAACGCCGGGGAAGGTGAGCCGACGAAGATGACCCGGCCCTGGCCGTGCGCGATCTCGCCGCCGTGCGCCTCCCGCCCGTTCCACAGCCGCGGCTCCCAGCCCGGCGGGCCGTCCACGGCAAACGGCCGCGGCGCCTCGAGCAAGACCAGCCGGTTTCCCGGGCCGACATCGGCTTCGGCCGAACGCCAAAACGCCGGCACCGTCCAGGTGTTCAGTACGTCGGGCGCGGCCCCCTTGAGCTGCTGCTGCTCCAGCTTCTCTGCCCAGCCCCCCTCGGGATCGAGGCCCGTGCTGCCGCCCGACGCGAACGCCACGCCCAGCTCCCGCATCACCGCGGTCCGCCGCCGGGTTATCTGGATCAGCGTGTTGCCCCGGGCCACCCAATCCAGCAGCATCTCTGTCGGCAGGGCGTAGGGATCGTCGATCGGGTCACCGAGCTCATCGAACGCAGTCTTCGCCTCCAGCGGCAGGATCTGGAGCATCACGCCGCGGTGTTCTTTCGTTAGCCGGGGGCGTTCGAGGCTTAGGACGCGTTCGGCCCGCTGCTGCATCACCCGGTAGAGCGCCGCGCTGCCGTAGGGATCGAACCGACGGTTCGAGTAGAGCGGCGCGGCCTCGCCGCCGCGGCCCGCCGCGATCGACAGCTCCACGAACGCCGCCACCGCCACCGCGACCGCCAGGCCCACCGCGATCCAGAGCCAACGACTCATGGCGTTCCCCTTCCGGCCGGCGCGATCTTCTGCGGGGGCGAGGCGGAATCCGCCGCCCGTGCCGCGTGGCGTTCCCGCGTCGCCGCGGCGTAGTCGAGCAGGGTTTGGACCTGCGTCTGGATCTGCGCGAACGAATCCGCGTTGGGGACGTGCTCGCCGTACCACACCTCGCCGAAGCGGTCGGTGAGCCCGGCGAAACCGGCGCGCTGGGTGTCGTCGCCCCGGAACCCCTGCACGTACCAATGGTTGGTCCGTTCACGGCGGTAGCGGATGCTTCCGGCCGCGTGAAGTCCGGAAAGCAGCGCCAGGTACATCGCGCGAAACGCTAGGCGGTGGTCCTGCTCCTGCGCGAGCTCCTCGGCGTGGCGGACCCAGGTGTGGTGATCGGCCACGAGCGCGTCTGCCGAGTCGAGCGCCGCCGTGAGCACCTGCCGGTCGGGGGCGGCGCGGGCGCGCAGCTCGCGTTGCCCCCGCAGGTATTGCCACAGGATCCAGCCGAGGAACGCCGCCGTGAGCAGCAAGACGATGATCCCGAGTGTTTTGAGCCACGCCCCGATCGACCCCAGCCAATCGAACCACGACCCCGAATTTTGAGCCGTGGCGGGCGACATGGAGCTACGGTTGCGATTGAACAGCCAGTCGAAAAACGCCTCGATCCGGTCGGCGAACCGCTCGCCGTAACGGTCGATCAGCGACTGGGTATCGATCTTGTTCTGGCCCCCCACCGCCCGCCCCTGGCGGAGCTTCCAACGAGAAAACAACGGGTCGGCCAACACGTCTTCCAATTGGGCCGTGGCCGCGGCGTCCTCGGTGGCCACCCGCTCCGGGGGGGAGAGCGACTCCATCGGCTCGGCGGCCCGGGCCCCGACACTCACGCCCAGCCATAAAGACATCACGACGCCAAGCCGCCCCGCGATCCGGCACCTAGCGCGCTTAGCTGTCGAGCCCTCGCGAAACGTCACGCGCCACCCCCCGGGAGCCGACGCAGCCGGCTGAGCAGGTCGCCGCCGGTCTGCCGGGCCTGAAGGTCGATGACCGCGAACACCGCCGCGACGTGCCAGAACAAATCGAAGACCAGCCACGCCAAAAAAACGAGTGACAGCCACCACGCCGCGCCACCCGCCGCGAGCTTGAGGTCCGTGGTGTCGATCCCGAACAGGCTGGGCAAGACGAGCCAGATCAGCATCCCCTGCACCAACATCAGCGACAGCGTGCCCAGAAAGAAGTACACCATCAGCACCACGCTGCTGAGCCAAACCGCCCGCAGGTTGCTCCAGACCAGCTTGAGCATCTCGCCCAGCGCACCCAGCACGCCGCGGCGTCCGGGTTCCAGAACGCCCACCGCGGCGAAGCCTGAGAAATGGAACGCCACGATCGCCGGCAATACCAAGAGCCCACCCCAGACCAGCACCATGTGGGCGATCAGCCGCGAGGCCACCACGCCAGCGACCGCGCCCCAGCGCCACCGCGCCGGTCGGCCGGCGTCACGCATGACCCGGGCCTGCACCCACGCCAGACCGACCCAGCGCCACAACATCGCCCCCACGATCATCAGGCTCGCGGCCCCCAGCGCCCGCCGGTCCTGCGCGGTCACCGCGTCGATAAAGACCCAGGCCGCCGCCGCCAGCGGGGCGACCGCCACCAGGTAGCGGACGACCGCCGGCCCCCCGGCCCGACGCAGATAAGCGGAGGCCAGGTCCGCGGGCGCGAGGCCCCGGTCGGTCTGCGGATCCAGTACCGCGGTGATTGAACTCACGTCAGGCCCCCGTCTCGGCATCGCCGATCTGCAACAGGTCCACCGTCAACTGGCCGATCTGTTCGAAGCCCAGCCACATCAGGTACGCCGCCGCCGGGAGGAGCAGCAGCATGCACGCCCAGGCAACCACCCCGCCGGAGCCGGCCTTTTTTTCTTGGCCTCGCTCCTGAGCCAGGAGCTGCTCCAGGCCCTCTTTCGAATAGTTGACCCCGCGGTATTGGGTCGAGCACTCGGCGCAGATCGCCCGACGGGTCATCACGCACACCCCGATCGCGGGGCGTCCGGGGTGTCGTTCACAAAAGCGGGAGAGGTTGGCCATCGGCCGGTTCCTGAGGGGAGCTTATTCGTCGCACGCCGGACAAAATTATCCTACCCCAACTACGGCCCGCCGTTCAGCTTTCGCCGAGCCCAGTCCCGGCTACGCCCAAGCGAGTTCGATCATCTGGTGGCACCGGAGTTCGGGCACGGTGAAACGGATCCGTTCGCCGTGCGTGGTGAATTCGAGCGGAGTGCTCTGCGGCTGGAGCTTCACCGCGGCGACGGGGTGCCCGGGGTCGAGGTCGATCTCCACGCCGTGGAGGCTCACCAGGTCGTCGATGACTTCGACGGTGGTGCGGCCGCTGACGGTCCCGCCGTCGAGGTGCATCTCGCCGCCGCGGCTGACGGTATTGGCGTAAAGCAGGTGCAGGATGCTGCGGTTTTCTTTGGGCTGGTCGCGGAGCGTGAGCCGTGCGGTGGAGGGGAGGTTGGTGGTGATCTGGGGCTCGCCGAGGATCGACCGGATCACGCGGAGGACGAAGTCTTTGTAGGCGACCGCCCCCCATCCGCGGTAGATGCGGAAGACCGGGTGGACGAGGTAGGTGATCGGCCCGTGCTGCACGCCGCAGGTGTAGCCGCTGGGTTCGGGGCGGTGCGGGGCGTGCTGGTGGCTGGAGAAATGGCGGTAGTCGCGGTTGAAGTAGGGGTCGAAGACCTCGCCCAGCGAACGGCCTTGGGTGGGCTTGATCCTCTGGCTGGGGGCGTACATGACCACCGGCTGGTCGATCCAATCGGGGCGGAGCGCGGGCTCGGGCAGCAGGTAATCGGTGCCGAATTCACTCTGGCCGAGCCACTGAGCCCCGAGATCAAAGACCGGGCCGCTGCCATCTTGTGCGAAGCCGCTGGTCCCGGTGAGCAGCAGCTTCCCGCCCTGCGCGAGATAGTCGTTGAGCTTCGCCTGGAGGCTGGTGTTGATCGCGACGTCGTCGGGCAGGATCAAGAGGCGGTAGGGCGTGAAGTCCATGAACTGGTCGATTACGCCGAAGAGCAGATGCCCTTCCAAGAGGATCCGGCTGGCCCCGACGTCGGGGAGGTCGCTGATCGCGCGGTTGATCAGATCGTCGCCGACCGCGGCGCTCGAGAGGACCGCGACCTCGGCGACGTTGGCGGTGTCGTCGCACCAGGGTTCTTTGGTTTCGACCTCGGCGTAGGCTTGGCCGATCAGCCGGTAGGTGCTGGAATCCAGCGTGCCGCCGGGGTGGAGCTGATCGCCGATGCTGCACTTGCTCCCGTTGGCCATCATGGCGGCGCACTCGTAGCGGAGCGCGTTGGGGTGTTTATAGCCGCCGACCTCGCCCCAGCTGGTGTGGAACTTGCCGGTCATGCCCAGGAAATCGTGGGGGAGTTTTTCGCAGTATTTGGCGGTCAGCGGGAAGTGGTCGTAGCCCCAGCCGCCGGTGGGGAGCGATTCGAGCTCGAGGTGGGTAAAGAAGCGGTCGTAGAAGTCGGGTCGGCCACGCTCGATGTGGCCGTTGTTGTGAAACACCGGCATGCTGTCGCGGCCCGTTTGGCTGGCGGCGGTCGTCATCTCGTAGTACCGCTCGAGCGCCGCGATCGAGCAGGCCAGGACATCTTGCTCACGCCGTGCGTCCAGGCCACGCTCGTGCATCCAGGCCAGGCAGTGCGGGCAGACACACGCCCGCCGACGGATAATGTCTAGAAAAATGCCGTCGCAGTCGGGGAACTGTTCGACCACCTCGCGGATCTGCGCGCACAGCAATTCGAGGTACGGGCTGTTAAAGCAGAGCTTGCGGTAGCCGGGTTCGAGCGGCGGCCGCGACGGGCCGTCGACATGTTGGACCTGCCAGTCGGCGTGGAGGTCGGCGGCGGCCTCGTCGTAGCCCGCCGAAAGATAGATCGGCGCATTCACGCCGATCTCTTTGCACGCGTCGTACTGAGCCCGCAGCAGGTCAAAACTGAGCTGCGGATGCGTCTGGCCCACCTTGGTCGGGTGGTAGCTCCAGCCGTGGTGGCATTTGGAAAACAGGGTGATCGAGTCGACGTGGCCGAGCCGAAGGGTGTCCTGCCAGGCCTGTTTATCAAACGACTCGCCGATGCCTTCAATATCGGGAGAGGTGTGAAAATCGAGGTGAACCTGGCGGTAGCGCAGCGGCTGAAGTTGCATTGCGGGAGACTCCGGGGACGTGAGCCCCTGACCAAGAAAGAAACATCGGTAATTTGTAACACAAAGATAGCCATACGGGGCAAGCCCGAGGGGAAGTCCGGGGACGATTCCGGGGGCAGGTCCGGGGCAGGTCCGGGGGCGATTCCCGAGAGCAAGTCCGGGGACAAGCCTTGACGTAGATAAAGTCAAAGGCCTGCCGGGTAATCGATCACCCGCACGATGGCAATACCCCCCGTCACACCGCCACCGCAGGGTCCGAAGCCACTTCCTTGGCCAAAGCGTCGGCTCGAGACGTGGCACCGCGGATCAGGGCGAAGCCCAGCGTCTGCCCGTCGGGCGAGATAAAACGAGCCGCGTCGGGGGCTTCTTGGTCCGCCGTCCACTCGCCTTCGGCCGAAGGCGAGACGGGAAGGACTACCGCCGGGCAACTCGGGGTCTTGACCACGACGGGCATCACGGGGTAGTCCACCGCGGTCGGGGTGCCGGCCAGGGTCTTGGCCAGCGCGCGGGTTTGGTGCATGATCGGGGCGACGTAGGGGAGCACCTGGCCCTCGACTTGCGCCCCGTCGCCCAGCGCGAAGATGTCCGGGTCGCTCGTAGCCAGAAACCGATCCGTCAGCACGCCGCGGTCCGTGTCCAGGCCGGCCGCGTCGGCCAAGCCGGTCCGAGGCCGCAGGCCCACCGCGGAGAGCACGGTATCTGCTTCGAGCACCCGCCCGTCGCTGAGGGTACAGCGGAGCACGCCGTCCTCGCCGTGATCGACCGACGACACGCTCACCCCCAATTGCCAGCGGACGCCCGCCTGGGCCAACCCGTCCGCGTAGTCTCTGCCCAGCGAAGGCGGGAGCAGCCGCGCGAGCGGGTTGTCCGCGACATCGACGACCTGCACCCGGTAACCCCCAAGCGACAGGTCGTTCGCGAATTCGCAGCCGATCAGGCCCGCGCCGATGACCACCACCCGGCCGCCGGGCGTGAGCGCTTGTGCCCACCGGCGGAAGTCGTCGAGATCGTTGACTTTGTACACCGCGTCCGCGGCGTCGCCTTGTAGCGGCAGCCGGATCGGGTCGGCCCCGGTGGCGAGCACGAGCTTGTGGTACTTCAGGGATTGCGTATCGGTCACCAGCGTCTTGGCTGCGCGGTCGATCGAACGCACCGTGGTGTGGGTGAGCAGGCGGGCCGAGAGCGTGGACGCCATGGACTCTGCGGAAGCGAGGATCAGGTCGTTGGTGGAGGTACCCTGAGCGAGGGCGTTGGAAAGCAGGGGCTTGTAATAAGACTCACCGCCGTCGCGGGTAACGAGGATCATGGGGCGGCGGGGCTCGCGTTGGCGCAGTTCGCGGGCCAAGCCGTACCCCGCCAGGCCGGTGCCCACCACAACGATCGGGTCCGCGAACGTGTCGGGGTTGGCCGCTTCGGGGTCGGCGGCACGCTTGGCCGCGGCGGCGGCACGGGTGATCTCGATCATCCGGAACTGGGCCTTGGCGACCCCGCAAACCGGGCAGGTCCAGTCGTCGGGGATCTGGGCCCAGGTCGTCCCCGGGGCGATGCCTTCGTCGGGCAGCCCCTCGGCTTCGTCGTAGATGAATCCGCACAGGCCACACTCCCACACTTTCGCGGTGACGGTCGACGCGGCGGCCACGTCGGTAGCCTCGGCCGGAGCCGGGGGGCGCGGCGGAACCTGGCCGTGGACCGGGTCGATGAACTCGGGGTCCGAGGGCAGCGGCGCGCGGTATTGATAGTCGGGTTCGTGGACCTGGCGGTTGATGATGTAGGCGATGTCCACCCAGGTGTCGTAGAGGCCGTGCGGCGTGCGGGGCAGGTCGTGCTTGATCGCCGCGTGGAGGCGCGGCAGGTTGTAGCAGGGCACCACCGGGTACATGTGGTGTTCGATATGGAAATTCATCCGCCAATAAAGAAACGTGAATAGCGGGTTGGTCGTGAACGTGCGGCAGCAGAGGCGGAAATCGTTGACACGGTCGACGAGCCCGATGTGCTGCGGGCCGCCGAGCAGGAGCATCAGCCACTGAGCGTAGAACCCCGCGAAGGTGGTGAGCAGCGGCAAGACCCAGTGGCCCGAGTAAACGCTGTAAACGATAATGGCCAGATGCCCCACGAGCTGCGCCCGCGAGAAGTTGCGGACACCGCGACGGGCTTTAGCGTCTACCCGCCCGAGGATGTGGGCTTCCCAGGTCGTGGGGCGGATGCCCAAGGCCATCCGAAGCGTTTTCCAGATCGACATCACCGGGTGCAGCGGCCAGATGATGCAGCGCACAGTGAAACCCAGCGGCGTGACCTTCATCGGCAGAGTCACCTCGAGGTCGTCGGGCTGGTGCAGCGTGAACTTGTGGTGCTCGTTGTGACTGAGGATGAAGAAGCGGGGGTTCCACCAATTAAAAAACGAGATCACGTCGAGGAAGACGCCGTTGATCCAGCGGGTGGCAAATACCCGTTCGTGCACCAGTTCGTGGACCCCCGAACCGAGCATGTTGAAGACGCTGCTGTAGACCAGGAGACAGGGGATCGCCCAGTACCAGGCATATTCAGCGGCGACCCACCAAGTCAGCACGCCCAGCACGACGGTCAGCGCCAAGTGCCCCCCCGCTTGCACCAGGCCTTTGATGTCGCTGGATTGGCTGAGTTCGCGGAGGAGCGGCGGGTCTACGGGGGTGCGGTACCATTCGATACGGTGAGTGGGTCGTGCGTCCATAGCGGGAAGTTCCGGGGCGGCGAGCCCGAGTCCGTGGGTCGGCGAGACCGCTCGGCGGAGGCTCGGTCGAATAACAAACTATTTTATTGATACGCTAATCCCTTCTACAATGCCTGTAGACGGCAATAACATGTCTGAAAACAACATTATGCCCATCTCCGTCCGGGCGGAATTCGGCCGCGTGGACTACGCGCCGGGCTCTACACTGGGGCCCCGGGTCCAAGTGGGCCTGCAGCTGATGGTGGTCGAGTCGGGGCGGGCCGCGGTGACGATCGACGGGCGGCGGCGGGTGATTCAGCCGGGCCGCTGTGGCCTGCTGCTCCCCGGGGCCGAGGAATTTTTTCGGTTCAGCCGTGACGAGCCGACGCGTCATACGTGGTGCCTGATGTTGTTCGATCTCGCCCCTTCGTCAGCGTTTTGGGCCCGGCGGAACCTGCCGTGGTCGATCGAGACGACCGAGGTGCTGACCGAATTGATCGAGCTGGGGATCGGGCACCACGCGGCCCCCTCGGCAGCCACCGACCCCCTCAGCCGGTCGCTGGGGGCGGCGGCGTTTCATGCTTTCGAGTCGGCGGCCCGGACGCTGCGCGGCGGCGGATTGCCGGGCCAAGCCCCGATGGCCGTGCCCCTCGCGAAGGCTTGTGCTTACGTGGCCGAGCACTTGGCCGAGCCGATCCGCGTGGAAAGCCTGGCCGAGGCCGCGGGCGTGACCCCCAACCACCTGACCCGGCTGTTCCGACAGGGGCTGGACACGACGCCGAGCCGGTACTTGTGGAGCCGGCGGACGGAGTACGGTTTGACCCTGCTGCGTTCGACGGGGCTTTCGGTTTCCGAGGTCGCTTACCGCTGCGGGTTTTCGACGCCCTTCCATTTTTCGCGCAGCATCAAATCGCGCTTCGGCGAGAGCCCCCGGACGCTGCGACGAAAGTGGTGGACGACCGAACCGTGAACGCCGCACCACCCGTGCGGAAACGGATCGCTGACGCCACGGTGGTCGGTCAGTCCGAGCGCGTGCGCGACCGAGCCATCCCCCCCGCGGATCACTCATAAGTCAGCCACGTGGGCCGCATCTCGGTGACGCTGCCGACTTCCACCGGCTGGCCGAGGTTGGCACTCTCCATCGCGGCAAACGCCAGCGCGAGGCTGTCGAGGTTGTGCCGCGCGTTGTTGTGTGGGGTTCGGTCCTGCTCGATGGCCACCAACAGTTCACTCATCGTGCCGTCGAACCCGTCCGGGAACCACGCGCCGGTGAGGGTGGGGCTGGCTTCACCGGCTTCGGTGGCCAGGGTCACGGTCTGGTGACTCAGGTCCGGGCCGTCGCTGCGCAGGCTGCCGCGGGTGCCCACGACCAGGGTACGGTCCTGCGGGCCGAACCGGGTGTTGGCGTCGAAGTGCATCGTGACCAGGGCGTCGTCGTATTCGATGACCACCGAGGCTCCCAGCGGCGGCCGCGTCTCCTGCTGGGTGAGGTTGCGGATCGCCGCGTAGACCCGGCGGGCGGTTCGGCCGGTCATGTAACAGTTCATCGTGTCGAACCAGTGGATCGCGAAGTCATAGAGCAGCAGGTGCGGGATGTTGTTGAACGGGGTGTCTTTGGTCCAGTTGTGGTTCCACGCCACGGTCGTGCTGATGCTGGTCACCTGGCCGAGGTGGCCGTCGTCGATGGCTTGACGGATGTAAGCGATATGCGGAGCCCATCGGCCGTTCTGATTGACCGCGAGCTTGACATTTTTCTGGTCCGCCAGATCCGCCAGTTCTTTGCCCACAGCGAGATCGACCACGAATGGCTTCTGACTCAGCACGTGCTTGCCCGCGTTCAGGGCGTCGCGGATCAGGGCCGCGCGGGGTACCGGGTGGGTCGCGATATCGACCACGGCAATGTCGTCCTGTGCCAGCAGTTCGTGGTGGCTGGCGTAGATCACCGCCTCGGGGTAGAAGTCGGCCTGCCGCTGCTTGGCGACCTCGGGATCCAGGTCGGCCATGCCGACAACCCGGTAACCGGCCGCTTGATACGCTTTCAGGTGCGAACGCGTGATCCCGCCGCAGCCGATCAATCCGAGATTCGGCGGCGTCCCTTCGACCCGGGGGGGGCGGTAATCGATCGCGGGGGCTTCGACAGTGGTGGCAGCATCGGCCTCGACGGCATACTCATCTTTGACGGTCATCGTTGGAGATCCTCGATAAAATCTAGCGCTCGATCAGCGGCAAGGTTTTTTTCTGCTGGGCACTGGCGAACGCGGTATCCACAATTTGCTGGCCGATACGGCAGACCTCGGGGGACAACGGCCCCTCGATCGGTCGGTCGTGCAGGATACAGTCGATAAAATAATCGATCGGGCCGGTGTAAGGCGGGACCAGTTCGTCGACGAGTACTTCCGCGCCCGCCACGTTGTCCCGGGTTTGCACCCGGATGGTGGATTCGTAGTCGTAGCTGGCGATGGTGCCTTCCGTGCCGCACACCACGAACCCGCACTTGGGTTGTGGCTGATTCACCCAGGGACTTGTAAACGTTCCCCAGCGCGTCTCAAATTTGGAAAGCCCCTCGGCGTAGCGGGCCACCGCGACCGCGTGCTCATCGACCTCGAGCCCCGGCGACGCGAAAGTCGTACAGGTCACCTCGATCGGCTTGCGCCCGCCGTTGAACCACGTCCCCAACGTCACCCCGTAACCCATGTAATCCAGGAGCGAACCGCCGCCCTGATCGACTTTGTAGAACCAAGAGCGTTTCTTCTCCTCAAGCTGCTGCGCGGGATTCACGGCGAGCTTGTCCATCTTGTGTGACAACGGCCCGCGGTTGCCGTCGTAATAGTGCACTTCGATCACGTCGCCGATCACCCCTTCGTCGATCAGACGCTTGGCGGTACGGTGCGGGGGGTACCAGGCGAGCGGCCAGTTGATCGCGAATTTTTTACCCGTAGGCTCCATCGCCGCGATCATGCGGTCCGCCTCTTGGAGCGTGGCGGAAAACGGTTTTTCGACGATCAGGTGGACACCGTAGGGGGCGATTTTTTCGGTGTAATCGGCGTGGGTGCCCGTTGAAGAACAGAGGACCGCCGCGTCGGGTCGGCACTGCGTCATACACGCCTCGAAGTCGTCGTAGATCAGGTCGGGCGGCAATTCCAGAACCTTGAGGGTTTCCTCAGGACGGGTCCGTTCGGTATGCCAAACCCCGACGATCTCGACCTCCGGATGATCGCGGCAGGGGCGCAACAGATCGCCCATGTGCTGGTGGTCGAAGTTGATACCGACGAGGCGGATCGGGTCGGGCATGGTGAGCTCCGGGAAGAAACAATAAACCAGGGAAGCGCAGCGGACCCGGCCGAAAGATCGGCCGGGTCAGGCAAAGATCTTTTTCATCGCCACGGCGGCCTGCTCGACCAGGCCCGGGGAATGGGGGAGCATCTCGGCGATCACCGTCCGGTCGTAGCCGACCGCGCGGAGGGCCGCGACCGTCTCGGGCCATGGCACATCGCCTTCACCGAGTGCGCAGAAATCGTATTGGCCCTGCCAACCGAACTCGTGTTTAAAGTCTTTCACGTGGACTCGCTTGATCCTTTCGCCCAGGCACTCGATCCAGTGGGGCGGGTGCTGGTGATAGCCCAGCACGTTGCCGACGTCGAAATAGACCCCCAGGCGTTCGCTGCCGATGCGGTCGATAAAACCACTGAGTTCGATGGGCGAAAGCAGCATCCCGTTCCAGACATTTTCTAAGCACAGGTCCACCCCCAAGCTTTCCGCGGTCTTCAGTAGCCGGCGGACGTTCTGCTCGCAGCGCTCCAACGCATGATCGTATCGAACTTTTTCGTCGGTCACAAAAGGGCAGCCGACGATGCCCGGGACGTAGAGAAACGCTTCGCCGCCCAGCCACGCGACCCGCTGCAGCGCGGCCTCGATCAGCGTGTTGGATTTTTCCCGCACCGCCGGGTCGTTGCTCACCGGGTTGCAGCCCCAACTCAGCCCCGCCGCCACGGTCGAGACGTGGACGCCAGCGGCATCGACCTCCCTTCGGATCGCCTCACATTCCGCTTGGGTCGAACCGACGTGGATCACTCCCTGCTCGCCGATCGCCAATTCAAGCGCGTCCAGGCCCGCGGCTTTCACTTCCGCCAACGCACGGTCGATCGGGTGGGTGTTGTCCAGGCCTTGCTCCAGCGACCAGTACGAGATTCCTAGCTTCATCGTGGCAGTTCTTTCATCGGGTTCAAAAAATCAGGTTCAGCGGCGGGGCCACGCGCCCCGCCGGCATTACGTCGGGTACGCAACCCGCGACCCGGCCGAACCGGTTGGCACTAGGTTTCCCGACCCTCTTTATCGGGAGACGCCTCGTCACCGACGGGCGTTCCCAGGTGCACGGTCACCGTGCCGTCGTCCACCGCATCGGGCACGATATTCTTGAGCTGGCGGAACATCGCGAACATATCTCGGAACCCGCCGATGAGAAACCAGACCACCGCGATCGTGCCGAGGGTCGCGGCGACGATGGTTTTGATCGTCCACCACAGGATCCAGGAATCGTCGCTACGCATCCCCCCAAACAGGTACATCGTGGTCAGGACGACAAAGCCCACGCCGAAAGTCCAGCCGAACAGCGCGTACTTGAGCCCGAAGATCCACCGGTCGCCGCGGGTAAATTCTTCGGTTACCCCCAGTGAGCGGAGCACCCAGGGGACGCTGGATCGGTCGGTTTTCGGGACGTAGTCGGGCTCGCCTTCTTTGGGCGCTACGCTGTATTTGCCGCGGTGAAACAGCTTGTCGAAATCGACAGCCTGCTGGTAGGTCAAGAGCGAAACAATCACGTAAGTAAAAATCGACACGATCGCGACGCCGAAACCAAACTGCACGCCGTTGAACCAAAACACTTCGGGCAGCTGCTGCAGCCACACCGCGTCGGGGTATTGGTCCTTGAACCAAGGCAGCCACGTCGGCCAGGCCAAGTTGATCAGCACGATGCCGGTGATCGAAAGCAGCGAGCCGAGGATCATCGTGCACCAGGCCGCGCGGGTGGTACCCAGCCGCCAGTAGAGTCCGCCGATCAGCACCGCCCCCGCCCCCCCGGTAAAGACCGCGCCGGTGAGCGTCAGGTACATCGTGATGTATTCCTGGAGCGGGAACACCATCGAGAAGCACCAGCCGAACACCGCCACGCCCAATACCGCGTAGCGGAGCATCTTGAGGTGGGCGCCCGGGGATAGCTTGGGCTTGCTCATCTTCTCCCGGACCGGCGCGACCACGTCCTGCACAAAGATGGACCCCCACGAGTGCAGGTAAGTCGAGTCGGTCGAGACCGCGGCCATGATCATCATCGCCGCAAGCAATCCGAAGACGCCCCTCGGCAGCATCTCCTTCATCGCGATCGTGGTCGTGAGCTGGCGGGCGAGCTGCTCTTTGCCGTCGGCCCGCATGGCGTCGAGCTGGGCGTGGGCCGCCGCGGCCTCTTCCGGGAGCACGTCGCCGTTGAGCAGCACCCACGCCGCGATCGCCGCGAGCGGTATCAGCAGCCACTGCACGATCGCCCGGAAGCCGCTGAGCACGTTGGCCATCTTCGCCTCGTGCGGGCTGCGTGCCGACGAGTTATACGCCTGGCTCCCCTGCCAGACCCGGTATTGATACACCCCGAGCACCGCAAGCATAATAAACAGCAGCGGGTTGAAGCTCTCTAAGCCGTTCTGCTCGAATGGATTCAGCTTGCTCTGCCCCTCGGGTGCCGTCCGCAGCGTCTCCATCATGGTCGACCAGGGGATCAGCCAAAGGATCACCACCAGCAGCACCAGGAAGCAGATATTCGCCAATTGCCCCTGCATGAAATCGCTGACCATCACCGCGATCTGGCCCCCGTTGAGTGTGACGAGCAGCGCCACCGTGAGCACCGTCGCCATCACCACCCCGAGCGTCAGGTTCAGCTCCAGGCCGACCCCCGGCACCGTCCAGGTATAGATCGGCAGGCCCACGAAATAGATCAGAAATCGGCCCGTGACCGCAGGGAAAATCCCGTAGTTGAGCACCCCCGACGTGAAGCACAACATCCCGGCGAAGATCCGGAAGTTCCGGCTGTACCGCATCTCCAGAAACTGGGCCAGCGTCATCGCTCGGGTCTGGCGGTACCGGTAGATAATCCACCCGGTCATCGCCAGGATCAGCATCAACGGAGACAAGATCGATGTCCAGAGGTTCCCCGCAAACCCGATTTCGTAGAACTTCTCCCAGGTCGCCACGATCGTGATCGCCCCGAGCCCCGCGATCCCGTCCGCGACCGTGAGCATGTACCGCCCCGCACACCGGTTGGCGGAAAGAAAGTCCGCCACGCTCCGCGTGTAACGCCGGACGTAAATCGCCGAGCCCACAACGGTGGACAGCACCCCGAGAATAATGATCCAGTCCACAAAATACAGGTTCAAGCAGCGTCTCCTTGTTCCGATACCGATGGGCCTGTCAAGCGTTGCCCCGGCGGCCATCCGCCTAGAGCGCCCCTTCCATCCTCCCGCTCCCCCATTCGGCCGACCTCGGCCTGTAAATAGACCGCCGGCAACGCCCGCCACGCCGGCGCAAACGAGCCAACGGGATGATAGGCCGTCTCGGAATCCGCCCCACCAATCGGCTTCCGCCCGTTGAACTGTCGACGCCCTCGGAATTGCTTATCAAACTGGTAAGACATGCAAAAATACAATCCCCAGGCTTCAGCCTGGACCAACGACTCTCCCACCATTCCGCCCGGGTGGCCACGAGACCCTTGATTAAACAGCGAAACGTTATTAGAATCAAGTTTATATTAAATAAAACCGTCACCACAAACCGTGCCATTCACTGCTTCGGTATAGATTCGATGTCGCACAGACTACATCTGACTCAAATCACTCAGTCATCACTATTTAGAACCGATGATTCCGAATCGTAGACTCTATCATCCGCCGCAATACAAGCATACCCCCTCTACTTGCTTGGGAACTTTCTCCCGATAAGGCAGGCTATTTTTGAACTACCGATACGCAAACCCTGTTCTGGCTGGGCTCACCGTTGCTTTATGCCTCAGCCTCATTTTCTCCGCCGACGCCCGCGCCGAGTTCAATCTGACCTGGTACGCCAGCAGCACCAACGTAAACTCTGATCCGGAAGACCTCATCGAAGATGGCATTAGCCGTGCCATCGTTTACAACGGCACGGACGACGTTCAGGCCAGCCTCGACAACGCTCAGCGTTATCTCGACCGAGCCGCGGTCGCCGGAGTCGATGTCATCCTCGGGATGAGCCGTGACGTGGTCCAGTTCCGCGAATTCGGCACCCTAACCCAATACGTCAACCAATTTAAAGACCACAGCGCGTTGGTGGGGTGGTACATCTACGACGAGCCGAACTTCGGCATCGACGCTCCCGACGCCCGCGCGGCATACAACGTCATCAAATTCTTCAGCGGCAAACCGGTCTACGGCGCTTTCAGTTCTCGAAACCCGGATAACGTACAAAACCGGTTTGCGGATTCACACGACCAGATGGCGTCCTTTTTCTATCCCGCGAATATCGGTGACGCCGAGTTCGAGGGGCTGGAGAGCGTCGGCTCGACCCCGGGCTGGAAAGAATACACCGCTCAATCCGCCCTCACGGCTCGGCTCAACGGCAAAGCCTGGCACAGCGTCGTTCAAGCCTACGGCATCGACCGGGACCGCAACGACCCCCGTGACTTCCGCCTCCCGACCCGGGCCGAATTGAGGTTCATGACCTACTACAGCATCGTCGCGCACGACGCCGACAGCGTCGCCTACTGGGCCCGCTACCGTACTGACGGCTCCGATGCCTTGGCCGATGAAGCTTATAGCCGTAACGGTTTCGATTGGCGCCGCTTTGTCTTCAAACCTTTGGTCGAAGAATTCAATACCCACTTGGCCGCCGCGGTCGATGCCGGCGCCCTCCGCGGCGACGTGTCCAGCAGCGACCCCGGCGATGTCCATGTCGACCTTTACCAGGATCCCGACACAGGGAAGTATTACCTCATCACCGTCAACGACGAGAGCCAGAGCCGTTCCGCAACCATTACTTTCGACATCAATCCGGAACTCGAATTACGAGATGTTTACGCGATCGATGGCTCGCAGACCCTCGCCCTTACCGACAACCAGTTCCAGATCGAACTCGGAGCCTACGAGGTCCAATCGTTCGAGGTGCGGCTGATTCCGGAACCCAGTACCTTGGTACTGATGCTGCCTAGCCTGCTGCTGATCCATCGCCGTGGCAAACGAAAAGATATAAGCCCTGATTATTTCAATTTTTAGTCTCTCTATCCTCCGTAAAGTGATCGCAAACCAGGCCATGGTTCGCACTACCATTCGACCGGACCCGGTAACACGCCGCCATCACTGACCCGCCGAACATTATGTCGGATGAAGCCGCCCCCCAAGGGTTACCCCTCGTCAATGGCTTGTTTTTTGCCATTTTGTTAAATAAATCTTGACAGCCCGGTGTCATCTCGTAAAATTGACTGCACGTGAAGTCAACCATCCATTTGTATCTTTGTCTTATTTCCCCTCCCTGACTCCCCGTGGAGTCGTCGATTCAAATCAGAGCTAGCAGACGCTGAATCTATTTACTTTCGCATGCCCACCCACGTTCGAGCTGGTTTGCTCCGTACGAAAACGAACTCTTTGAAAAATGTTTCCGCCCAAACCGACCTGCCACCCGCGCTCAATAAGCGAGCCCGGATGGTGGACGTTGCGCGTGAGGCGAACGTATCCCGTGCCACCGCGTCCAAAGTTCTTACCGGTTCCGGCGGACCTAATACCCGAGTGAGCACCACGACTTCCGAGCGTATCCGCCGGGTGGCCCGTCGTCTCAATTACCGCCCCAATACCACCGCACAGACCCTCGCCGGGAAGCGTACCCGCGTGGTCGGGGCCGTGATCGACGCCTATGCCGGCGTCTCGGCCGTCCGCAAACTGCAGATCATGCAGACCTACGTGCAACGTCAGGGCTTCCGCCTGTTGGTCGGCTATGTCCACAACAGCTTGGAGAAAATCGCTGAATTTGCCGACGATCTTTATGACCGTGACGTCGAGGGCGTTCTCTGCATGGCTCATAAGTATGCGGGCTTCGGCAGCCAGATCCCCCCGCTGTTTCAGCGATTTCCGAACCGTATTTTTCTTCCCGCGCCTCTGGCCGACAGCGATGCCAGTTACGCCGAGGTCGATTTCGAAAAGCTGCCCTATCTTGCGGCCCACCACCTCCTGAACCTCGGCCGCAAGCGAATTGTTTTCGTGCGCGGCCGTTCCACCGACAGCAACAACCCGTTTCTCCGTGACTGGGACGGCGGCTTCCGCCGCGCCCACACGCAGTTCGGCCGCGATGTCGAGCCGTGGCAGACGCTCGAGTTCGAACGCACCCTGATCAACCGTCCGCAGCTCGCCGCGCATTGTCTCGATGAAATTCTCCGTCGCGACGCCGACGGCCTCGTGGTGACCACGGACACCAGCGCCATGTGGCTGTTGGGTGAAATCCGCCGCCGTGGACTTCGCGTACCCCAGGATTTCGCATTGGTGAGTTGTCAGCGTGAGCCCCTGGGCTGGTCTTCTGATGTCCGCATCACCAGCGTGGACCGCCGTGAAAACCGTATCGCACTCAAAGCGGTTCAATGCCTGGTCGGCGACATCGAGCGTCCCGCTTACGAGCCCCGGCCGATCCAGCGGATTACCGTTCCGCCCCGCTTGGTGGTCGGTGATTCCTGCGGAGCCGTGTCGCCCGCCCGCAACCGCCCCCGTGCCTGAGGCCTTCCCCGTG
>JBCDDZ010000001.1:0-147997 GCA_039180025.1 Planctomycetota bacterium | reverse complement strand
CGCCCCCGGGGGCCCCCCGGCGGCGCGGGGTGGGGGGGGCGCGCCCCCCGCCCCGCCCGGGCGGGGGGTTGGGGGGGGTTGGGGGGGGGGTCCCCGCCACGGTGGGGGGGGGGGGGGGCGGGGAGTCGCTCATTGGAGAGATGGTCCGGGGATTTTAGGTTCCGGGGTCGGCGCGGGGGACCGTTTCGGTGAACATGGCCTGGATGAAGGCTTCGGGGTCGAAAGGGGCGACGTCCTGGGGGGTTTCGCCGGTGCCGATGAATTTGACGGGGAGGTTGAGGGCTTCGCGGATGGCGATCACGATCCCGCCGCGGGCGCTGCCATCGAGTTTGGAAAGGAACAGGCCGGTAACGTCGATGGCCTGGGTGAAGACTTTGGCCTGGTTGACGCCGTTCTGGCCGGTGGTGGCGTCGATCACAAGGATGACTTCGTGCGGGGCCCCGGGGATCTTTTTCTCTACGACGCGGCGGATCTTAGCGAGCTGATCCATGAGGTGGGACTGGGTGTGCAGGCGGCCCGCGGTGTCGAGAATCAGTACATCGACGCCGCGGGCGACGGCGGCGGCGGCGGCGTCGAAGGCGACCGCAGCAGGGTCGCCGCCTTGCTGCCCCTTAATGACTTCCACCCCGAGCCGACCGGACCAGACTTCGAGCTGTTCGACGGCGGCGGCGCGGAAGGTATCGCAGGCGGCGAGGAGGACCGAGCGGCCGTCGTCACGGAGCGACTTGCAGATCTTGGCGATGCTCGTGGTTTTACCGGCCCCGTTGATCCCGGCGACGAGGATGACGGTGGGGCCCTGGCCGTCGGGCGCGAAGTTGAGCGAGCGATCCTGGGCGGGGTAGTAGGCGGTGAGCTGCTGTTTCAGAAAGTCCAGGGCGGCGTCGCCGTCTTCGATTTCGCCGCGTTCCCAGCCGGCCTGGATGTCTTTGCGGAGTTCGAGGGCGGTTTTGACGCCGATGTCGGCCTGGATCATCGCACGTTCGAGGTCGGCGAGCAGGGCGTGGGAGAGGGCCTGGCCGGTCAGGAGGGTGCGCAGGGTCTGGGTCGAGCCTTCACGGGTTTTGGTGAGGGCGGTGGCGAGTTTTTTGAAGGCGGACTTGAACAGGGCCATGACGCGAGGAGTTTAACCGGTGGGGTCAGGCGGCGGGGCTTTGGCGTCGTCGAGCCAGGCGTCGGGCGCGGGCCCCCCAGAGTCCGAGGGGGTTCGCGGCGGGGCGGAGGCGGGGGGGAGTTCAAGGGTTTTGTGCAGTTTGTCGAGGATGCCGTTGATAAACGGCGGGGCGTTCTCGTGGCTGAACTGCTTGGCGAGCTCGAGCGCCTCGTTGATGGCGACCTTGGCGGGGGAGCGGCCCGAGGTCATGTCGTGGACCGCGAGGCGGAGGATGGCGCGGTCGACCGGCGGCTGGCGGTGGGTGGGCCAGTCGGGGGCGATGGCGGTGATACGGTCGTCGATTGTGCCGTGGTCTTCCCACGCACGCAGGGCGAACTCGACGGCCGCGGTGCGCACCTCGGGGGCGTCGTGGTCTTCATCGAGCTCGGCGAAGATGAGCTCGGCATCGGTTTCGCCGGTGGCGTCGATCTGGTAGAGCACCTGCATGGCGAGGCGGCGGATGTCGTGTCGTTTGGACATGGCGGTATGGCGGCCCGGTCGGTCGGTCGGGCTGTCGTCTGAGCAGGGGTTTGGGGGGCGAGGGGTAGGGCTAAAGGGTTTGCATCAAGTTAGCCATCTCGACGGCGGTCATCATCGCCGAGCGGCCGGCGTGGCCCATCTTGGCCCCGGCGCGGTGGATGGCCTGCTCGAGCGTGTCGCAGGTGAGCACGCCGAAGATACAGGGTACGCCGGTCTTGACGCCGACGTCTTTGATGCCCTTGGCGGTCTGCTCGACGACGTGGTCGTAGTGGTCGGTGTCGCCGCGGATGACACAGCCGAGGCAGATGACCGCAGCGTAATCCCCGGACTCGGCAAGCTTGAGCGCGGTCACCGGCAGCTCGAAGCTGCCGGGGACGTGGGCCACGGTAAGGTTTTCGTCGCGGCCGCCGAGTTGATGCCACGTCGCGACGCAGCCTTCGAGCAGGTGGCCGGTAACGAATTCGTTGAATCGGCCGACGGCGACGGCGATCTTGTGGTCGCCGGGCGCGAGCTTTCCGGTGTGTTCTTCGGGCATAACGGACAGAGGGGTACGCGGCGGGGGGTGGGTCAAGGTCGATATGCCGCGGCCTGGCGGCAGCCCGATAGTGTACGCGACGTGATCCGGGATGTGGCATGGGGGCCCGATCGGTCGGACGTCAAGCCCTCGGCTGCGCGGCGCGAAGCAAGAGACGACGCTCCGCATCGTTCGGGCCGTGGTTTAGAGACGGGTGAGTGGTGGTGCTATTCTCCGCGTCGCATCGCCCAATGGATGGCGTGGCGGGTGAGCTCGCTGCCGTTTTTGAGGCTGAGTTTCGCTTTGATTTTTTCGCGGTAGGTCTCGACGGTCTTGACCGAGAGGTGGAGCCGGCTGGCGATTTCGCGGCTGGCGAGGCCGTCGCCGAGGAATTCGAACACTTCGAGTTCGCGGTCGGAGAGGGATTCCACGGGCGACTTGGCGGGGGCTTCGGTCGAGGCGACCTGGTTGAGGACGCGGGCCGTGGCGTGGGGGCTGAGGTAGATCTTGTGGTCGAGGACCTGCCGGATCGCGGTGATGATGTTTTCGGTGGCCTGTTCCTTGCGGAGGTAGCCCGAGGCCCCGGCACGCAGGACGCGGTCGGCGTAGAGGGCTTCGTCCATCATGGAGACGACGAGCATTTTGGTGTCGAGTTCCGCGGCGCGGACCTGCTTGATGAGTTCCATGCCGTGGCCGTCGCCCAGCGAGAGGTCGGTCAGCGCGAGGTCGGGCCGGTGGTCGGTGATCACTTCGAGGGCGGTGGACACGTCGGGGGCTTCACCGACGACATCGAAGTCTTCGACATCGTTGATCAGTTCGATGAGTCCGCGGCGGACGATGGGGTGGTCATCGACGACCACGATCCGGGCGGTCTCAGGGGAGGGGGGCTCGGCCGGGTGGGTGAGCTCGGGGATGGCCATCATGACGGGATCCTGGGTGAAGACAGAGGAGGCGACGCCAGGCGGGCGGTCGCGGGCAGCGTGCAGCGGAGCAGGGTGCCCGAGGGCGAAGCGGCGACGAACTCGAGTCGGCCGCCGATGGCTTCAGCCCGGTAGTTCATGATACCCAATCCCAGGCCCGAACTGGTGTTCCCCGAGGGCACGCGGGGTGTATGTAGGCCGATGCCGTCGTCGGCGATTTCGAGGGTCAAGCCGTGGTCCTGGGGCTGGAGGGTGATCCGGATGGAGCTGGCCTTGGCGTGTTTGGCGGCGTTATGGGCCGCCTCCTGTGCGATGAAAAGCAGGTGATTCGCGGTGTCTTCGTCGAGCTCTTCGGGGCTGCGGGAGCAGTGGAAGGTCGTGGGCACGCTGTGAACGAGCGTGATGTTTTCCGCGAGGCTTTCGAGGGCGGTTTCGAGTTCGTCGGGCGCAATGCGTTCGGGGCTCAGCCCGCTGATGAGGCGCCGGACCTCGGAATTGGCTTGGCCGACGAGCTGCGTGAGCTCGGCGGCGCGGGTTTCGGCTTCTTCCACTTGCCGAGATACGATGCGTCGGCGGAGCGACTCGGCGAGCATGTTGACACCGGTGAGCTGCTGGGCGAGGGTGTCGTGGAGCTCACGGCCGAGTATTTGGCGTTCGCGTTCGGCCTGATCGGCCTGGGCCTGGGCGAAGAGACGCTGCCGGTTGGCGCTGATGTCGGTCAGCGCGACGATCGCCCGCGAGAAGTCGGGCTGGCCTCGGAGTTCCGGGACCTCGAACCGGAAGAGGACGTAGATTTTTTTGCCGGACACTTGATGGCAGTAGGTCTCCATCTCGGCCGAGCTCTGGCCGTGCCAGATGGCCAAGAGTTTGACCAACAGGGCTTCGGGCGGCGGCCCGACGCTGCCGTGGCGCATGGAGTACATCAGTTCGTCCCGGTCGCGGGCGCCCATGAGTTCGTAGGTCGCGTGGTTGACGCTCTGGATCCCGGTGAGCTTGACCGCGTGGTCGTTCGCTTCGGGGTGCTCGGCGAGGTAAGCGGCCAGATCGGTCACACCCTGGGCTTTGAGCCCGTCGAGCCAGGCGGCAACCTGCGTGAGGTCTTGTTCCCATACCGAGACGGGGACCCGGTCGAACAGGCTGCGGAAGCGGTGCTCGCTCTCGGCCAGGCGTTCGGTGGTCTCTTTTAGTGCGGTCACATCGGACGCGACCGCGATCACGCCCCGGGGCTCGCCGTGGGGGTCGTATAGCGGGACCTTGTCGGTGCGGATCCAGCGGGTTTCGTCGTCGGTGACGAATTTTTCGATGTAGTTGAGTTTCGGTTTGCCCGAGCGCATCACGGCGAGGTCGTCTTCGAAGTAGGCGGCGGCTTCCTCCGGGTATATGTCCTCGGCCTGGCGGCCCTCGATCTGGTCGGCGGTGACGCCTTGGGCTTCGCAGACCGCACGGTTCACGCGGAGGATTCGGTTCTGAGTGTCCTTGTAAAAGACGAACGCGGGGATCCCATCGAGGATCGTCTGGTTCTCTTCTCGCTGATGTTTGAGTTCCAGTTCTGTCAGCTTGCGGGAGGTGATATCGCGGGCGCTGATGGCGATGCCTTGGCCGACGGGGATCACCTGCCGCTCCATCCATTGGGCTTGGATCCCCTCGGCGGCGGCCTGGATTTCGAACTCATCGTTGACGCTTTTTCCGGTCAGCGCGACTTCCTTATAAACGCCAAAGAAGCGGTCCTCACGGTTGACCGGGAGCAGCGCACAGAGGTGTTGGCCCAGGACCTCGTCGCGCGTCCGCGAGATCATGCGGGCGCCGTTCTCGTTGAGGTCGACAAACACGAAGTCGATCAGGTCGCCCGAGTCGTCGTAGACCGGGTCGAAGAGGAAGAACGCGTCGAGCCCGCCTTCGACCGCGGCGCGGTAGCGTTCTTCGCTCTGCCGGATCCGACGCTGGGCCCGGACTTGTTCGGTCACGTCCTCGGCCAGGCCGATGACCCGTGCGGTCGGGCCCGAGGTTTTGGACACGGGAAAGGTCCGGCCCCGGAGCCAGCGAACCTCTCCGTCGGCGCGGATAATCCGGTAGGTCTGGTCGCCAGGAATTTCCTGGGCTCGTGCGGCATCGGCGCATACCTGTTCCCGGTCGTCGGGGTGGATGCAATCGACCCAGAGCCGGGGGCTTGCGTAGAGCGCGTCGATGGGGTGGCCGAACACTTCGGCGAACGCGGGGCTGATGTAATGGACTTTCTTCTGGGTCCAATCGACGACCCAGTAGATGGTCGAGGTGTTGGCCGTGAACTGGGTGAAAAGCTCGCGGACGTCGGGCGCTTCGGGAGAGTCGGGCTGGGCCGGGAGCGTCTCGGCCGGGGCGGGGTGAGCGGCCGGTGGGCGGTAGGTCACGAGGACCCGGCGGGTCTCGTCGGCCTCGAGGAACGCTCGGGCGTGGATTCGATGGCCGGCGCCGGTCGGTGGGGCCGAAGGAGAGGCCGCGGGCAGGTCGAGGTGGACGGACGCCTGCTCGGTCTGTCCGGCGAGGATTTTCTCAACGGCTTCGGCAAGTTGGGCAAGGCCGGGCTGCGCGGATCGGCAGCGTTCCACAAAAGGGGCATCGATCCCGTAGATCGGTGTTCGCCCACCCGCCCAAGGGGCACGCTCGGCCCACACCGAATTGGCGGCGACCACCCGGCCACCGGCGTCCAGCACCACCGCGGGGTCCGCCATCGCCTCCAGGAGTCCATCCATCAGATTTTGTGGCGAAGTGGAAATGATCTACTCCAGTACATTTGGACGCAGGGTCAGCAACCATAAATACAGCCTAGCGCGGGCTTTTTAATATCGGCGAACGACAGATCAAACTGAGACGCGGGAGACAGAAATTAAGCGATGCTAAGGGCCGACGCCTTTGACGATTATCCGGCCGGTGTGGTTGAAACAATCAACAAAAAATCGATTTAGAACGGTGTTTTAAAACCCATCGCACGCAAGCCACACCAACCAGCCCACCCCTCGAAAACGGCAAAGCCGCCACCCAGCACCGCTCCCACCACCAGGAACCAGCCCCAACTCGGCAGCAGGCCGGTGGCGGTCAGCACCGCGGCCAGCGCTGCGGCGGCGAGCGTGAAGAGGCCGGAGGCGAGGCGGATCGCTTTTCCTTTTGCGTCGATGTTGCACTGCATCCGATGAGTTTAGCCCGCAGAGGCTGGACGGGCGTTGGGCCGACCCCGAGATTGATACACTTCAGGCATGCTGACCCGACAGTTGACCCAGCGTTTGCTAACCCCCGGCGACTTCCCGGCGTCGCGGAGCGATCTGAAAGTGCTGGGGGTGTTCAACCCCGGCGCGGCGCGGCTGCCCGACGGGAGGGTGGTGATGATGGCTCGGGTCGCGGAGGGGCCGGTGGAGCAGCGGGACGGGTTCCATGCGCTGCCGCACTGGGGGCCCGATGGCGAACTGGTGGTGGAATACCTCCCGGAGGATCAAGACATCCTGGTCGATCCGCGGAAGGTGGTCCGGGCACAGGATCAGTTGATGCGGCTCAAATTCGTAAGCATGATTCGTACGTTCGTGCTCGACCCTTCGGGGCTCAATCTCGTGGGCGATTTGGCTCCGCTGGTCTGCGAGGGGCCTTACGAAACATTTGGGGTGGAAGACCCGCGGATCACGCGGATCGGGGAGACGTATTACATCACCTACGTCAGCGTCAGCGAGCACGGCGCGGCGACATCGCTGGCCACCACCACCGACTTCCAGAGCTACGAGCGGCACGGCGTGATTTTCTGCCCGGAAAACAAAGACGTGATGCTCCTGCCCGAGAAGATCGGCGGACGGTTCGCGGCGCTGCATCGGCCCAACACGTTTCAGCGTTTCTGCAAGCCGGAGATGTGGCTGGCCGAGTCGGACGACGCACGGGCGTGGGGCGGCCATCGGTTTGTGTGGTCAGGACGGTATGCGTGGGACAACGACCGGATCGGGGCCGGGGTGCCCCCGGTGCGGGTCAGGCAGCCCGGAATGGACGGGTTTTTAGAGATCTACCACGGGAGCCAGCGGGCGACCCGCAAGGGCGAGGTCGGGGCCTACCGCGCGGGGCTGCTGCTGCTGGATCCGGAAAACCCGTCGCGGGTCATCGGGCACACGCCCGAGCCGATGATGGCGGCGGAGCGGGACTGGGAGAAACACGGGTTTGTGCCCGACGTGGTGTTCCCGACCGGCGTGGTCGAAGACGGCGATCGGTGGCTGGTGTATTACGGCGCGGCGGACACGCACGTCGGGGTCACCGCGTTTTCGTTGACGGATCTGGCAGGAGCGATGGTTTGAAGAAGATCGCGATCACCGGGGCGAGCGGCAGGGTGGGTTCTGCGTTGGCCGCGGGGCTGGCGAGCCGTTATAGGCTGACCCTGATGTCCCGGTCGATCGACGGGACGGACCTCAGCCAATTGGATTCGGTCGCCGAGCGGTTGGCGGGGCACGACGCGGTGGTGCACCTGGCGTGGCAATACGTGAATTCGAAGCGGACCCGGACCCTGGGGTACTTCGGGAACCTGGAGATGAGCCGGAACGTCCTGCGGGCGGCGCGGCGGGCGGGGGTGGCCCGGGCGGTGATGGCAAGCTCGGTGCACGCGGATTATTTCTACGACTGGGACGGGCCCGGGTATCTTCCGCCAGACCGGCCGCCGCGGGGCAACGATGTTTACGGGAGCGCGAAGGTGCTGGTCGAAGAGCTGGGGCGGGAGCTGTCGGACGAGACTCTGCGGGTGGCGTCCGTGCGCTACGGCGCGGTGACGCGCGACGGTCTGCCACACCCAAGTGATGCGTGGGAGCGGCGGGTTTGGCTGAGTCACGGCGATCTGTGCGCGCTCTTAATCCGTATCATCGAAGCGGAAGACCCGCCGATTTCGTCGCTGCTTACGGCGGTTTCCGATAACGAAGGCCGAGTGCACGACACGGCCAACCCGTTCGGGTGGGTGCCGCGCGACCGGGCGGAGGCGCTGACGCCGTCCGGTTGACGGTTCGGAAAGAAGTCGGGGGTTTCGCTGGTTTTTCGGCCTAAGGCAAGGGTGGATCATGACGCTGGAACGTTTGGAAACGCGCTGCCTGATCCGGCCGGAGGACCTGCCCGCCTCGCGGCCGGGGTTTGAGGTGATCGGGGCGTTTAATCCCGCCGCGATCGAGCTCGACGACGGGACGGTGGTGATGTTGGTGAGGGTGGCGGACCGGCCGATCGAGCGTCGGGCGGGGTTCGTGGCTTCGCCTCGGATCGACGCTCAGGGCGACGTGGCGATCGACTGGATCGATGCCCAAGCGGTGAGCACGCACGATCCGCGGATGGCCATCTTTAAGGACACGGGTTTCAAACGGCTGACGTTTCTGAACCACCTGCGGGTGGTGCGGTTGGCGGCGGACAAGGTGACGGTCGCGGAGGTCGGACCGGTGGTCGAGTACCGGGCGGACCACGCGGTGTTCGGGCTCGAAGACCCGCGGCTGACGCGGATCGACGGCCGGTACTACATCACCGCTGTTGGGGCGTCGTTCCACGGCGTGTCGACCGTGCTGCTGTCCACCACCGATTTCGAGCAGTTCACGGACCACGGGATTATTTTTTGCCGTGAAAATAAGGATATCGTGCTATTTCCTGAGAAGATCGACGGTCGTTACGCGGCGATCCATCGGCCCACCGGGAAGTTCGAGGTGACCCCGCCGGAGATGTGGTTGGCGTACTCGCCGGACCTGATTCACTGGGGCAGGCACACGCCGCTGTGGGGATCGGGCGGGGCGACGGGGGTGTCGGGGCAGGCGTCGGCGGCGGGCGGCTGGGACGACGGGCGGGTGGGCGGCGGGGTGCCGCCGATCCTGACCGAGCGGGGCTGGCTGAAGATCTATCACGCCTCGTGTAAGCCCGGGCCGGGTGAGCCGATCGGGGTCTACGCCGCGGGGGCGTTGCTGCTGGACCGGGATAACCCAGCGAAAGTACTGGCGGCGACTGCCGAGGCATTCATGCGTCCCGAGCTGGACTTCGAGAAACAAGGGTTTGTTAAAGCCGTGGTATTCCCGACGGGATACGCCCAGCAAGGCGGAGACCTTTGGCTGTACTACGGGGCGGCGGATACGCATGTGGGCGTGGTGCGGTATCGGCTGGAGGACTTGATGGGGCTTCTCGGGCCGGTGTAGCCGAACGGCTCGCTGCAGAGTTGAGGCTGTGGGTTTTGGGAACGCTCACCAGCCGTTGGTACGGCGGGCAGATCCCCGAGGTCGAGAGGCGTGTACGCGGCCGCTCGACTTTTTTACGCCGACGCCCCGTGCCCCGGTCCCGTATCGACCCTTACGGTCATACGCCACGCACGCCAAACAGCGCGGCGGTGCACCATCCGTTGCCCAGCCGATCGGTGATGGGGAATCCCCGGACGGCCGGCGGGCCGACGGGATAGCCCTTTTTCAAGCAGCGCTCGTGCCACGCCGCGAGGTCGTGCTCCGCGACCTGCTGCGTCGTGGTGAACAGCAGGAGCAGGAGCCCGCCGTGGCGGATCATGGTGTCGGTCCAGATTTTTTTGACGTCTTTCGTGACCGGGGACAGCAACTCGGCCGAGTACCGGCGGAACGCCCCGCTGGTTTCGTATTGGGCGACGGCTTTGATTTCCAGCCAGTACGCCTCGTCCGCATCCGCGGCCGGCTGCGCATCGAACAGCGTGGATTTTACGGCCGGGTCCCGCAGCGGCAGCCCGTCGCGGGTCAGCACGAGGTCGCAGCGCTGCCCCTGGGCTTTCGATTTTTTGTGCGCGTGTCCGGGGTAACGCTGCTCCGGCCAGACCCCGTAGCCCGCGGCGTGCAAGCCCGCCCGCACCACGGGGTGTAGCCCCAGTTCATCGAGCGCATCGAAACCGTAGACCGCCTGCGCCGCGTCGTCCTGCGCCGACCGGGCCTTGAGGCCGGCCTCAATCGCATCCGCTAACTCCGCGGCGGACCACCTCATCGCTGATTTCCCTTTGGTGGGTCCAGAAGACCGCTCAACAAGCCGGGGCCAGGGTACTGGTGAAACAGCATCAGGCCTCGATCAAGCGTCCGATACAGACGGGTTACTTGCCTGCCGCCGGTCCTCGGCCATCTCATGGTGTTTGGCCCATCAAAAAACTGCCCGCATTGGATGCTGCGGGCAGTCGGTTTGATTGGTCGAGAAAACCGAGCCTCAGGACGTGGCTTTGTCGAGCTCGGCGACGAACTCGGGCTTGGGGGTCACGCCCACGAATTTCTTGACGACCTCGCCCTTGTCGAAAAGGATGATGGTCGGGATCGCGCTGATGCCGTACTTGACGGAGGTTTCTCGGTTGGCGTCGGTGTCGACCTTGCCGACCTTGACCTTGCCGTCGTATTCCTGGCTCAGCTCGTCGATCACGGGGGCGAGCATACGGCAGGGCATGCACCACTCGGCCCAGAAATCCACCAGCACCGGCTGGTCCGCTTTGACGACCTCTGTTTCAAAATTCGTGTCGGTGAGTTCCAATACGGTGTCGCTAGCCATTGCTTGCTCCTGATTTTAGATGGGCCATTTGCTTAAAAGTCTAGGTAAACGCTTCCACGGTTTTCAACCGGCCGGGGCGTGGGCCGGCTTATCGACCCGGGTTTACCGCGTAGAGTAACAAGCATTTCGGGCCCCGTTTCATTCCCAAGACTCCTTATTTTTCTCGGAGACCGTGGCGGGTATACCGCCAATCCACGGTTCACGCGGTGACGTTGACCCTGCGCCGCCCGGGTCCTACACTCGCCCTAAAGGGGTATCCCGGGCTGGTTTGGCTCGGCCCCGTCCGTTTTTGACCCTCCCAAGGAGCCGCCCTATGGCTTTTGAGATGCCCGACCTGCCCTATGCTTTAGATGCCCTCGAGCCCGCGATCGACGCCAAGACGATGGAAATCCACTCCCAGAAACACTGGGCGGGCTACACCACCAAGCTCAACAACGCGATCGAGGGCAGCCCTATGGAAGGGCAGTCCATCGAAGAAATCCTCGCCACCCCGGACTTGCCCGCGGCCGTCCGCAACAACGGCGGCGGCTACTACAACCACCGGCTGTTTTTTGACACGCTCAAAGCGCCCTCCGAAGACAACGCCCCCGCCGGCGACCTCGCCGCGGCGATGGACGCGGATCTCGGCGGCTTCGACGAGTTCAAAATGACGTTCAGCAACGCCGCCGCCACACGCTTCGGCTCCGGCTGGGCCTGGCTGGGTGTGAAAGACGGAAAACTCAACGTCTGCTCCAGCCCCAACCAAGACAACCCGCTAATGCAAGTCGATACGGTCGACCACGGGTGCAAGCCCATCCTCGGCCTCGACGTCTGGGAACATGCGTACTATCTGCATTACCAGAACCGCCGCCCCGACTACATCAATGCGTTCTTCTCGGTGGTCGATTGGGACAAAGTCGCCGCCCACTACGCCGCGGCTCGCTGAAGCCTCAGGCACCGATTGAAATCAAAACCTAAGAAAAAGCCCGCGTCCCTCGGCCGCGGGCTTTTTTGTGATCCGTCCCGGCCTTACTCCTGCCGCAGAAACTTGACGCATACCGGGGCCGGCACCCGCACGGGCTCGCCCACCGGCTCCAGCGCGCCTTCCGCGGGATCGATACGGAACACCTGCACGTCGTCCGTATTCTGATTGCATACCAGCATCCACCGGCCGGTCGGGTCGATGTTGAAGTTCCTCGGCTCCTGCCCGCCCGAGGGGGTGAAACCGATCCGCGAGAGTTCCCCGGACTCCGGATCGATCGCAAAGGCCACGATGCTGTCGTGGCCGCGGTTCGAGCCGTAGACGAACCGGCCGCTGGGATGCACCACGACTTCAGCCGTAGAACGTCGCCCCTCCCAATCGTCGGGCAGGGTGTCGACGGTTTGCAGGCTCGTGAACGTCTCCGGGCCGATATTCCAGCGCAGCGCGGTGAGGGTCGCATCGAGTTCATTAATCACGTAGGCCCATGGTTCGGTTGGGTGAAACGCAAAATGCCGCGGCCCCGCACCGGGGTGCAGGGCTACCGCCTCCGGATCGTGCGGGGTCAACTCGGCCGTTTCCGCATCAACGCGGTAGAGCCACAGCCGATCGGTCCCCAGATCCGCCACCACCGCGAGCCGGCCGGCGGGATCGACGTTCGCCGAGTGGGCGTGCGGCCGGGCCTGCCGCTTAGGGTCCGGCCCCGAACCCTCGAAAGCGATCACCGACGCGGCGGGGCCGACCCGACCCTCCGGGTTCAGGGGAAACGATGCGATGCTGCCGCTGCCGTAATACGAGACGATCGCTGCGGTCCCCGAGGGATTCAGGCCGACGTGACACGCCCCGCTTCCGTCCGCGACTTGGGAATTGATCTTTTTAAGGTGTCCGGTGTCCGGGTCGATGGCGAACGCGGTGAGCCCGTCCTGTTTGCCGGCCTCTGTCACCGAATAGAGCGTTCGCCCCTCGGGATGGATCGCGAGAAAACTCGGGTTCTTGCCCGCCTCGACCCCCTCGCTCACCCTAAGCACTCCGGTCTCCGGGTTGAATCGGCCGGGATAGATACCTTGCGGGCGGTCCTTCTGGGTATACGTTCCGAAATAGACAAACATGTCGGGGGTCTCTTGGGCTTGGGCAACAGACAGCGTGATTCCCCCCGCAATGAACCCCGGAATCCCTCCAGGGATTTCTCCGAGCGCTAGTCCCAGCAAACAAGCCGCCGTCAAGCGGCAGCCCGCGGATCGGAACCAGGCAACCATCGGGCCGACGGCGTGTTTCTTGATCGGCATGAGCAGCGGTCCCATGGGTGAAAGAGGAAAATTCTTGAGGCAGGTTTTAGCGATTGAAACCGAATGGAGGACCCATTGATTATGTGCGGGATGGGTGCATCACGCCACCGCACCAAGCCGGCGTCTTGATCCTCCTCGCCGAGCGGGCGCGGCTCAGTGCCCAAAGAGGTTGGTCTGGGCGAACATGCCCTGCTCCTCGAAATACTGCATCGCCGCATCGACCGAGCGGAACCACCGGGTGCTGGTCTCGGTGATGAAGGGGCTGGGGTTTTTTTCGGGGTGCCACACCACATAGACCTCGCGGCCGTGCTCGAAAGCATGGTGGAGTTCACGCTCCACCCCGCTGCTGAGCCCCGGCGACCCGTCGGGCAAGTTCGGCACTAGCGACACAATCATGTCGCTCTGTCGGACCATCTTGAAGTCGCGTGAATAGATCTGGCCGTCTACATCCCCGGCAATGTCCAGGACTTCGCGCACCGAGACGCGGAGCTTTTCTCGCCCGCCGGAGAACGAGCCGGGTTCGACTTCAACAAAGTCCTGACTGTTCTTCGCGGCGGCGATCGCCTTGTCTAAGAGGATTTTCTCGTCGACGTCGCCCGGGTCGAACGCGATGAATTTGTCCGCCAGGTCGCCACGGAAGCGGTCGATGACCTGGAGAACCTCGGGGAGTTTCTCGACATGGGTCATCGGGAAGCTGGGGTAGACGGTCTTCATCTGGGGGCGACAGATCAGGCGGAAGGCGGTCTCGGTGGTCTCGGCGTGTCGGCCGCGGGAGAGGACGTAGAAGCGGTTTTCGATCCCCAGCGCCTGGGCCATGATTTCGGTGGCCATGATCTCTTCTTCGCGCCAGACCATCAGGTCTTTGAGGGTCGCGTCGATGGTGTGGTCGCGGTGCAGGCGGGCGTGAACGATCTCGATGTTGTCGAGCAGGCAGATCAGGACGTCGGGCTGGAGGGCTTTGACCTGGTCGAAGTCGAACGCGCTGAACAGGCCGTGCCGCCAGCGGAAGGTGGCGTGGGTGTTGACGATGACGTTGGGCTGGCCTTCGGATTCGCGGATGATGTCTTTGAAGACCGACCGGCGGAGCGCCTGGAGCCGGCCAAGCTGGAGGTCGAGGATTCGGCCGGGCCGGACGTCGGGTGCTTCGTGATACATCAAGTCCCCGACGTGGTAGAGGTCGATGTTTTCGCCGCGCTGTCCGGCGAGGTCGACGACCTTCTGGAGGTAGTCTTTTTTGTCCATGCCGACTTGGCCGGTGACGATAGCGCGCATGGTGGAGGTTCCTCAGAAGCGTCGGGTGGGGGGCGGCGTGGCCCTTGCGGGGCCGGGGCGGTATCGGGTCGGTGCAGTATAGAGTTTGCCCTGAGCCTTGAGCCGTTGCCTCGCCCGGGGTAGGGGCCGTACACTACCGGCAGCATCCCGGTCCGCGGTGGCTCCGGCCGCGTTTAAATTTTCATAAGGAACACACCATGTCTGCTCTCGTGCCTGCTCTGCCCGAAACGCTCGCCCAGGCGGGGGGCACGTCGCCGCTGCTTTACGTCGTGGCGATCGTGCTGCTGCTGATCTCTCTGTTCGTGGTGGCGATCGTGTTTAAGTTCGCGGGGCTGTATATCCGGGCCTGGGTGTCGGGGGCCAAGGTTTCGCTCAGTGCGCTGATCGGGATGTGGCTGCGGAAGGTCAACCCCAACGTCATCGTCAACAGCCGGATCCAGGCGGTGAAAGCGGGGCTGGACGTCTCGACCAATCAACTCGAAACGCACTACCTGGCCCGCGGGGACGTGCCGCGGGTCATCAACGCGCTGATCGCGGCGGACCGGGCGAAGATCGACTTGGACTGGAACACCGCGTGCGCGATCGACCTGGCCGGGCGGGATATCCTCGACGCGGTGCAGACCTCGGTGAACCCCAAGGTGATCGATTGCCCCAGCCCCGAACAGGGGCGGTCAACGATCGATGCGGTTGCGCAGGACGGGATCCAACTCAAAGCACGGGCACGGATCACGGTGCGGGCCAACCTGGCGCGGCTGATCGGCGGGGCGACCGAGGAAACAATCGTGGCTCGGGTCGGCGAAGGGATCGTGACGACGATCGGCTCGGCCCAGTCGCATAAGGCGGTGCTCGAAAACCCCGACTCGATCTCCAAAACCGTGCTGGGCAAAGGGCTCGACGCGGGCACGGCGTTTACGATCCTGTCGGTGGATATCGCGGATATCGACGTGGGCGAGAACATCGGGGCCAAGCTCCAGGCCGACCAAGCCGAGTCGGACAAGCGCCGCTTCCAGGCCGAGGCCGAGCAGCGGCGGGCGATGGCGGTCGCGCAGGAACAGGAGAACAAGGCCGACATCGAGAAGAACCGTGCACTGGTCACGCTGGCCGAGGCCGAGGTGCCCAAAGCCATGGCGGAAGCGTTCCGCTCGGGCAACATGGGCATCATGGATTACTACCGTATGAAGAACCTCGAGGCCGACACGCAGATGCGCGACAATATTGCCGGCGACGGCGACGAGTGATTCGATCTTGATGGTTTAACCGCGTTTGGGTTCGACGCCGAGATAAGGCTCCGCACCCGTCGACCGGCCGTTGACGATGTCCTGGAGCCTCGGTGAGAACGCCCAGAGTGCGGGCTCTGCTGGAGGCTGGGGGGACAGGCCCAGAGTCTGTAGAACACGCTGTTGTAGCTGTTCGATGCCGTCGCCTTCTCGTGCGGTGAGATGGAGGGGGTGCTCTCGGCTGCCGGGGGCGTCCGTATCTTTGGGCCTGGATTTGTTGCGGAGCCACAAGTCGGGGGTCCGGTGGCGGGGGAACGCTTCGGGCTCGGGCCAGTCGCGCTCGGGGTCGCGCATGGCGATTAGAACGTCGGCCTGCTCGGTGAGGCGGCGGGCGAGGGCGATGGCCCGCTGTTCCACGGGGTCGTCGCTGTGGCGGAGGCCGGGGGTATCGAGCCAGCGGACGGCAACGGCACTGGTGAGCGGCGTCGCGGGGGCGGGAGCGAGTTCGACGAGGCCGCCGACCCAGTCGCGGGTGGTGCCGGGCAGATCGGCGACGACACTGGCGGCACGGCCGAGAAGCTGGTTGAGCAGGGTGGACTTGCCGACGTTGGGCCGACCGACGACGACCACGGTGGGGGGGATAAGCAGGTGACGCAGCGGGCTGCGGCCTGGGTCCGAGACGCGCGGCCGGGGGTGGGTGTTGTGCCAGATGCGCCAGAGCTTTGGCTGAGCGGCGAGCAGGTCGACCGCGGCGGGGCTGGCGGCGTTGGCGATGGCGTGGAGAACGTCCGCTTCTAGGGGTGAGTCGGCCTCGGGGTAGAGTGCTTGAGGTACGGGGTGTGTAGCGGGCGGGACGTGATGGTTGTCGAGCCAGGCTTGTAGCTTTTGGACCACCCGGGGGCCGGCGTGGGGCATGAGCTGCGCGGTGTCCGGGCGGATGAGCCCGGCCAGGCCTTCGTCGATGTCGGCGAAGCGCGAGAGCCTCAGCCGACCCACCGGCCACGCGGCATGTCCGGTGAGCTGTTCCAGAACGCGGTGGGTCTCGGACCCGTGGACATGCAAGATCGCCACGGCACCGGGCTGAAGAGCGGTTGTAAGGGTGTGGGTGGCGTCCATCGAGAGGCAGCGGCGCGGGTTATTTCTCGGAAACCCCGAGGCGGGGCGGGGCGGGGTCCAGCGGCCTGCCGTGCGGGAAGTTCGCGAGGAACAGCGCCAAGACAACCAGGGCGGGAATCAGGTTCGGCCAAGCCCGCTGCTCGAAAATGGCGGTTGCGCTGGCGATGGCTCCGGAGGTCTCGAGGAGACCGAGGAAGACGAGGTTCCCCGTGAGGTAGCCCCGCGGCGTGACGGCGTGGGCCTGCCACTGAGATTTATAGACCTGATTACGCAGGAAATAGGCAAGCGGTACGGTCAAGGCCACCGTAATAAATCCGGCCAGGGCCGAGGCGGAAAACACAGGGGCAGCGTCGGGGTCGTCGGCCGGCGTCGGGGCCAAGATCAAAGCCACGGCGATCAGCATGGCTTGGCTGGAGAGCAGCGCCGCCCAGAAAAGCTTGGCGATCATCAGGGGCGATAAAGCGGCTTCACGGGTTACGGCGGGGCGGGACATAGAAAAGAACGGTGCGGCGTGATACAGGCTTAGTCGTCGCCATCGGCTTCGGCGCGTTCGGCGGCGATGCGGAGGGTGGCGGCGAGCCCCATAAGGGTCAGGTCGGGGACGATCCGATCGATCAGCTCGAAGTCTTGAAAGAGGGTTGGGGCGTCGCCGCCGGTGGCGACGACCAGCGGGAACTGCCCGGCGGCTTCGGCGAACTGCTCGACGAGTTCGCGCACCATGCCACGCAGGCCGTGGAACACGCCGGACTTCATGGCTTCGAGCGTGTTGTGCCCGATGACTTCGTGAGGCCGGGCGAATTCGACCTCGGGGAGCTGGGCGGTGCGCTGGTTGAGCGAGTCCATCATGAGTTGGGCCCCCGGGGCAATCGCGCCGCCGTGAAAGGTACCGCCGCCGTCGATGAAATCGATCGTGATGGCCGTGCCGGCATCGACCACGACGCACGCCTGCTTGAGGACGTCGTAGGCGGCGGCGGCGTTGAGCAGTCGGTCTTCGCCGGTCATCGCTTCGGGGTCGAGCTGGCGACCGACGGGGATAGGGTAGTCGCGTTCGACGAGGCAGACTTCGTGTCCGAGGTGCGCGGCGAGCGTCTGCTGGATCGGTTCGGCGATCGTGGGATTCACCGACGAAAGCAGGACCACCGTGTTTTCTCGTTCGCGGAGCGGGGTGTAGGCGCGGTCGATCGCGTCGGTGAGCTTGGCGTTCTTGTCGTTGACGAACGTAGCGGTCTCGGCGAGTTTTCCCTCGACGAACCCGCCGATGCGGGTGCGGGTGTTGCCGACGCTGACTGCGAGGAGGTTGAGTTCAGGCATAGATTTCGGGGGCTGGGTGTCCGGCGGGGCGGCGACAACAGCGGCCGGCCTCGCGGGGTGACGTCATCCTACTTCAAGACTCGGCAGCGGATCAGGCAGGGGGGGCAGATTCGGGCGGGGCGTCGGCCAACTGAGCCGGTTTGTCTCTCCAGCCGGGGGCGGGGGCGGCGTCGGGTGCGGCGTGCAGCCGGGCCCACGCTTCTTCGAGCAGGTCGGAGAGCCCGATCCGGGTCGCGGAACTGAACGTCAGCACGGGTTTATTCAGCGCCTCGGCGATCATCTGCTGGGCGACCGCGTGGTCTTCCGGCCCGCCTAACAAGTCTATTTTACTTAGCGCGATGATCTCTGGTTTCTCGGCCAGGGCCGACGAGTGCGACGCCAACTCCTGGCGGATCACGTGGTAGTTTTCGAGGGGGTCGCTGCCGTCTTCGGGCTCGGGTTCCAAGACGTGGATCAGCAGCTTGGTCCGTTCGACGTGACGCAGAAACCGCGTGCCCAGCCCCGCTCCCTCGCTGGCTTTTTCGATCAGCCCCGGGATGTCTGCGATCACCAGCCGGCGGTTGTACCCCTCGGGCGTCGCTCCGGAAGCACCCCCTCCTCCGGTTTTTTTCCCCGAACCGCTCGGCAGTTCCGCGATCCCGAGCTGCGGCACGAGGGTGGTGAACGGGTAGTCGGCGACCTTCGGCTCGGCCGCGCTGACCACGCTCAAGAGCGTGCTCTTGCCCGCGTTGGGTTTCCCCAGCAGGCCGACGTCGGCGATGAGCTTGAGCTCGAGACTGAGGTTGAGTTCCACCGCGGGCTCGCCGGGCTCGGCCTCTCGGGGGGACTGGTTCGTCGGCGTCTTGAGATATTCGTTGCCCCGCCCGCCCTTGCCGCCCTTGGCCACGACGAACGTCATACCCTCGCGGTCCAGATCGACGATGCGTTCGCCGGTATCCGCGTCGTAGACCAGCGTGCCCGGAGGGAGGCGGATGATTAGGTCTTCGCCGTTCTTGCCGTACTGCTGCTTGCCGCGGCCCATCTCGCCCGGCTGGGCCCGCCAGTGGTGCCGCCCGGCGAAGTCCAAGAGCGTCTCGACTTCGGGGTCGGCCCGCAGGATGACCGAGCCGCCGTCGCCGCCGTCGCCGCCGTTGGGCCCGCCTTTGGGGATGTATTTCATCCGCAGGAACGAGACGCAGCCATCGCCGCCTTTGCCGGACTTCACGTAGATCTGCGCGGTGTCGATGATCATGTGCATTATCGTATCGACCACGCCGGCGGGAGGTGCCCCGCCGTCGCCGCAGGCGGCAGTTCGATAGCCGGCCACCGAAACCGCCCAGCCGGATCGGTATGATTGAACCTCAGTCTTTTTCTTCTTTTTGGCTTCAATTTAAAGGACGGCATGATGCGACGATTTTTGAGCCTGTGGACCAAGACATGGGGCGGTTATTTGGCGGTGGTCGGCACGCTTGCCGTGGCTCCGATGCTCAGCGCTCAGCCTCAAGTGGAGGTTGCGTTTACGATCGACCCGAACAGCGACACCGGGCCGTTGCCCCACTTCTGGACCGCGACGGGGTTCACGCCGCCGACGCTGATCGAAGACGAGCGGATGCGGGTGCAGATGGCGCACCTCGGCGGCGTTCCGAACGCGGGCCTGGAGTGGGCCCGCGTACACGACTTGTTGACGCTGGTAAAGGTCGAAGGCGCCGACACCGACCGGCCGCGGTACGACTGGTCGCGGCTGGACCGGGCGCTGGAAGTGATGCTCGACGCGGGCATGCGGCCGTTCTTCGAGGTAATGGGCCGGCCCGAAGGCTTTACGTTTACGGATGTACACGATCCGGCACAGCTCGCGAAATGGCGGCGGCTGGTGCGAGACTTGGCCCGGCACCTGATCGATCGATACGGTCAGGAAGAAGTACGATCTTGGGTGTTTGAGGTGTGGAACGAACCCGACGTCCACCCGTATTTCGAACACCCTTGGGCCAAGGACGACGCGGCGGGATTGATCTTGTATTACGACGCGACCTCGGCCGGGCTGATGGACGCCGACCCCCAGCTGCGTTTCGGCGGGCCGGGCACGGCCCAGCAGTTGTCGATCATGTTCACCGGGCTGATGAAGCACCTCGATACCGGCACGAACCATCTCACGGGGCAGTCACCGCCGCGCTGCGATTTTATCTCCGTACACGTCAAGGGGGGGCCTTGGTCGCGGGAGCCGATCGATCCGGTCATGGACCGTATCTTGGATGGGCAGCGCGAGCTGTACGACTACCTCGTAGAGCACCACCCGCGGTTGGCGGAGCTGCCCTTTATCAACAACGAAGCGGACCCGGTGGTGGGTTGGAAGCGCGATCACCACTGGCGGGGCAAGCCGTATTACGCCTCGTTTCTGGCCCGGCTGGTGCACCGCCAACTCAGCGAAGCCGCGCGCAGCGATATGGATTTTGCGTTGATGAGTAACGACTTCGGTTTCCTCGGCGGCTGGGGACAGCGATCGGTGATGGTGCCTTTTGCCGGCGGTGACGGCGCGATCGAGAACCAGACAACGGCTTCCACGGGCGTGTCGATGGTCAAAAAACCCGTGCTCGAAGTCATGACGATGCTGTCGCTGCTGGGCGACCGCACGCTCGCCGCCGCTCCGCACGTTGGCACCGAACACGACGACGCGATTCGGTGTCTGGTGTCAAAAACGGCCGCGGGCGACTTGGTTTTCCTGGTGTCACACCACCGCGACGATTCGTCGGCGGCCGGGACCGCCCGGGTCAGACTCGACGTGGCCGGGGGGACCGGCGATTGGCCTTGGACCTCGGTCCTTCAGATCGGCCCGGGTCACACGAATCCCCACGCAGTTTGGGATCGGATGGGTCGGCCCGACACGCCGACCCCCGAGCAGTTGGACGCCTTGCGCGACGCGGCCGAGTTGACCGTCTCGGTATCGCCTACGGCCGATGGCCCGATCACGCTCGAATTGCCGATGCACAGCGTGGCCTTGGTTATTCTCAGCGACCGGTCGGCCGACGCTCCCGCTGCCCCGGACCACGTCCGGGCCCGGGTCACACCGGGCCTGCACGGCGATGAGGTGCTGATCCGTTGGCGCAGCGTCAACGACCCCCGGCGGCTGCGCGGCTATCGGGTCGAGGCAATGACCCCCGACGGGGTGGCCCCCTTGGGCGAAGTGTTGCCGATCGCCACAACGCTGACACGCCCGCTGCCCGCCGGGGCGACAGGCGTGCGGGTGGAAGCGATCGATACCGCAGGCCGGGTCAGCGAACGCACCGCTGCACCGATCAGCTCAATCCGATGAATCATGTAAATGAACAGGTCCGCGTCGTCAGGGGCGCGGGTGCAGAACTTAGTTAAGGATGCCGAGCGATGTGCAGACGAGCAAACGACACGCCTGGTTTTGGATTAGGCGACCGCTTCTTCGCGGATATGGATTTTACGGCCTTGAAATTCCACAGTGCCGGGGATGAGGGCGAAGAGCGTGTCGTCTTTGCCTTGGCCGACGTTGAAGCCGGGCTTAAACTTCGTGCCGCACTGGCGGACGATGATCGAGCCGGCCTTGGCGGTTTGGCCGCCGTAGAGCTTGATGCCGCGGAACTGGGGATTTGAGTCGCGGCCGTTCTTGGTCGAGCCTTGTCCTTTTTTGTGGGCCATGAGTCAGGTCTTCTTGTAAATTAATGGATATAGATTTTAGATGCCGAGCATATTGGGGAGGCAGTTTCGACTGTTTGTCGGCACCAATTCTCGCCGTGCAAATCGAATCAAAGAGTATATCACGCGGGTTATCGCTTTGGCAAATGGTCGAACCGCACCGGGGGCGAGGCCTGCGATTGGCCCCAGAGCTTGGTCCGCCCGGCGCGGTGGATTGGCTGAGGTTCGGGCAGAAATGATCCTGTTTCAGCGCCTGTTTTTTCCCCATTCGCCGCCCGCCGGCCTTGCGCTGACCTTCAGAGATTCGAAGAACCAGCGGCGCGACGTGCAGCAGGCCAAGTCCGAGAAAGCAGTAGTTGTCAGTATTAAGCCGGGCGGGGAGCGAGAAAACATAGGTCTTCTCGGACGCAGTGGCGTAGGTCTTGGAAACACTTGCGTGGAGGGGTAAGGCCATTTAGACTGATTCATCCAATCGGGATTAACGGCATAATCCGTTACCTGCCGGGCTCGGGTATCTTTGAGGATGCCTGCGTCGTTTTGGGCGTCGCCGTCTGGCGAGGGAATCTCACCGCTTATCGAAATTAGTGAACCGCAATCGGAGGCCTCGCTTTGTTCAAACGTTCACACGCTGCTGTTGTTCTCGTGACGTGTTTGTCGGTCTGTGTCGCGGCGGTCGGCCCGGCGTCGGGGCAGAGCACGGCGGCGGACAGGCTGGCTCAGGGTTTGGCTCAAATGGAGGCTGGTGAACTCGTCCAGGCTCAGCAGACGCTAAGCCAAATCGATGCGGTCAGCCTTTCAAAGGAGCAGCGACAGACGCTGTATGCCGCGTTAACGGAAATCGACGCAACCCTTGCGGAATCCCCCCCCGAGCCGGTGACTCCCGCCCCCGCCCCGGCAGAAACCCCCACGCCCGCAACTTCACCGGCCGTCGAAGCTTCTTCGTCACAAGAGACGTTGGCCCAGGCCGACGCCGCGGTGGAAAACGACCCGGGCACCGCGGTCGCCCTTTACACGTCGCTCATCGAACAAGGCGGAGAGACCGGGCAGATCGCCCAGGCTCGTTTGGCAGACCTGCTTCGTGAACTCAACACCGATACCACGCAGGCCAAGCGGACCCTCGACTCCGCCGAGACCGATCTGGCCGCGGGTCGACTAGACAGGGCGGCCACGAAGTTTGCGGCGGTCAGCGCGTCCGGTGCCGACTTGGGCTGGTTCGATCAGCAGCGGATTAAACGTGGTACCGACCGGATCGCTGAGGTCCGTGCGTCGTCCGGGCAGGTCGCGGAACCCGAGCCACAGACCGCATCGGCCCCACCCTCAACCGGGTCCGATGGATCAACAGCTGGTGCTCCGGCTCTCACCACAACTCCGCCGGCTCCGGTCTCGTCGACAACCGAGGATTTGTTCGTCCAGGCCCGCCAAGCCATGGCCCAAGAGTTCTACCGCGATGCGAAGCAGGCGATGGCCGACGGCTATGGCGACATCGCCATGACGCTATTGGCCAAGGCCGAAGAACTCGATCCCAACAATCCCGAGATTCAAGCGAGCCTGCTGGCGGCGAACAACGATGCGGTCGCGGAGCGTCCCCAACTCGACGCTGCGGTAGATAATTTCAACATTATCCGCCAAGCCACCAAGAGCGCTTACGAAGAAGCGATGAGCGAGGCAAGGGCAGCACTCGAACGCGGAGATTATGCCCTGGCTTCGGACAGCGTGGCACGGGCGAAGTCTGAGATCGAACAGCGGCAGGAGTTCTTCAGCGTCGGCGAATACAAGCGGATGCGTGATGCGGCGACCGAGCTTTCGGTCCAGGTACAGACCGCGCAGCGTGACGCCGCGATCCGCGAATTCGAAGCGACGAAAAAGCAGCAAGCCGAAGACGAGAAAAAAGCCCTGGCCGAGGCCCGGCGCGAAAACCGCAATCAAGTCACTGCACTCGTCAAAGAGGCCCGTGAGCTCCAGAAAGAAATGAAATACGAAGAGGCGCTGCTCCTCCTCGATCAAGCGCTCTTCAAAGAACCAGGCAATTTCACGGCTCAGTTGCTCAAAGACATTATCGAAGATTCACTGGTCGCCGTAACCGATCGAAACCTGACCCGAGCTCGGCGTTACCACTCCGCCCAAAACAGCTTGACCAACATCGAAGCGACCACCCCTTACCAAGACATCATCAGCTACCCCGAGGACTGGTTGGAACTCTCGGACCGCCGGATCCGCGGTCTCGACGACAGCGGGGGGGAGTCCGAAGCGAACCGCGAAACAGCACTCAAACTCAAGAAAACCGTGCCGATCAACTTCGAGGCGATCCCCCTCGAGTCGGTCATCAATTACCTCCGCGACACCACCGAGGCCAATATTTTCGTGAACTGGCCCGCGCTGCTCCAAGGAGTTGATGTCGATCAGGACGCGCCGATTACCCTGCAACTTAATAACGTTCCTGCAGACCGGGCCCTGGAATTGGTGCTCCAGCAGGCTTCGTCTCAGGGTTTCGGGGGCACGATCGGCTATTCGCTCATCGATGGGGTCGTGACCATTTCCAGCCTGGAAGACCTCAAGCTTTCAACCGAACTCGAAGTTTATGACATCCGCGACCTGTTGGTGCAAGTACCCAACTTCACCGACGCACCCGAGTTCAGCCTCACCGATTCGTTGTCAAACACGAACTCGGGTGGTGGCGGTGGCGGCGGAGGGGGCGGCGGCAGCATCTTCGGCGACGAACAAGACGACGATGATGAAGAAGAAATTACGCGTGAAGAAATTATCGAGCAGATTACCGAGCTTATCCAGGAAACGGTCGGCACCATTGAAGAATGGGATCAAGGTGAATCAAGCGTCCGCGAGCTCAACAGCAGCCTGATTATCAAAACCACTCCCGATAATCATCGTGAAGTGTTCGCGCTATTAGAAAAACTCCGCGAAACCCGGGCGATTCAGATCTCAGTCGAAGCCCGATTCCTTTTGGTGGACAGCACCTTCTTGGATGAAACACTTTTGGATATCGATGTCGCCTGGGTGGGCGACGCCGACGGCCCACTCGTTGTGAGTCCGTTCGACGGCAGCCTCGTGAACTCCGGGTTCCAGCCGATTGTCGCGAGCCAGAGCACGAATGACCTCAGTAGTGCAGTCACGGTGGCTAGCGCGTTCGAGCCGTTTTTCACCGGCGACCCTGCCCTGAGCCTGGGCGTCAGCTTTATCGACGACCTTTCGGTGAACTTCCTGGTCGAGTCAACTTTAGCAAACCAAAACTCGGTTTCGCTCACGGCCCCGCGGGTCACGTTCTTTAACGGCCAGCGAGCCTACGTAGTGGTCACCCAGGAAGTCTCATTTATCTCCGACCTCGAACCGATCCCGGACTCCGGCGGATTCGACATCACGATTTCGATTACCCAATCTGGTGTGGTCTTGGACGTCGAAGGGACCATCTCGGCCGATCGTCGCTACGTCACGATGACACTCCGGCCCAGCCTCGCGGACATCGTGGACATTGACGATTTCCCGATCACCCAGACAATTATTATCGATGGCGACGACGGCTCGCCGCCGATCATCATCGACTCGGGGCTCGCGGTTCAATTGCCCATCGTGGATATCACCACCATTAAAGCGACCGTGAGCGTCCCTGATGGCGGAACGCTCTTAATAGGCGGACAACGCCTGGTGGAAGAAGCAGAGATCGAATCAGGCGTACCGGTTCTTTCGAAGCTCCCGATTCTCAATCGGCTGTTTACCAACACCTCGAAAGTCGAAACGGAGAGTACGCTGCTGGTGCTTATCAAGCCTACGATCCTGATTCAGAACGAGCGTGAAGAAGAATCTTTCCCCGGGATCACGGACCGACTTGAAGAACTGGCCCAGTAATCGGTCACCATCTCGGAATTTCAGTGCATTCCGACTTCGGGTATAGCATTGGCTGAAGCCAAACCCACGGATGATCAATGATCATCCGTGGGTTTTTTTGACGCCACAGCGTGGTTCAGGTTCCGCGCCCTATCGATCGCTAAGCACTCCCGTGTGACCCGTCGATGATCGCCCACATACGGAAGCCCCGAGTATCGCGGGGTCGGGTCTGCACGAAGTCGTCGCTCCAGACGTGGCCCTTGTGTTTGGGCTGAAGCCGAACGCTCTAGCCGGTCACCCCGAGGCCCGCGGCGATGGTGTTGACGCTCAGCAGGAGCGATGAAAGTTTTTGCTGAGCTTCTTGGTTTTTGTCTGTGGCGACCGAATGCCGCCACTCCCTGAGCATGTCGATCTGGCATCGGTGGACGGGCGTCAAGGCTTCGTCCCGGAGTGAAAGGACCGCGTGAATCCGCGGCCGCGCTTCCGCCAGGGGGGCCGCGTAGAGCCGCTCCAAGAGCGCGCCGGTAAGGGCGTGTTCTTCTTCGATCCGGGTCAGGAGTATATGGCGGGTTTCGGCGTCGTCGACCAACGCCGCGTAGTCACGCATCCGCGCGGGGGAGGCCATCATCCACGCGGTGGCAACATTGCTGACCAGATAATGAAACGGTGCCCACCGGCCAGCGGTTTCGCTTTTGGCACGCAGCAACTGCTCGAAGCTCTCGGGCTCTGCCGCCCGTAACTGATCGACCGCACTGCCAAAACCAAACCACCCCGGGAGGACAAAACGCGACTGGTTCCAGGCGAAAACCCAGGGGATCGCCCGGAGGTCGGCCAAAGTGCGCCGGCCGGTGCGCCGGGGCGGCCGAGAACCGATACGGCTGGCCTCGATGGCGTCGATCGGCGTGGCCGTGCTGAAGAATTCCATGAACCCTTCGGTTTCAAGCAACCCGCGGTAGGTCCGCTTGCTTTCGACGCTCAGGCGATCCATGAGTTCGGGCAGCCCCACCCCGCAGTCGTTTTCGTGCCGATCCCGTACGGCAGCGGCAAACACCCCGGCCCCGAGGAGTTCGAGGTGGTGGGCCGCGGTGATGCGGTTCGCGTATTTTTGGGAGATCGTCTCGCCCTGTTCGGTTAGCCGGAGCCGTCCCCGCGTGCTCTGCCGGGGCAGCGCTCGGATAAAGCGGTGTGTCGGCCCCGACCCTCGGCCGATCGAGCCGCCGCGGCCATGAAAGAAGCGCAGGTCCACGCCGTATTCAGACGCGACGGCGACCATCGCCTGCTGGGCGCGGTAGAGGCTCCAGAAGCTGGCGACAATGCCCCCGTCTTTGCCGCTGTCGCTGTAGCCGACCATGACTTGCTGAACCGGACGCTCGCGATCGGCCGCCGCGGCCTGCTGGTGCAGGCTCTCGCGGACCAGCGGATGCGACAGGTAATCGCGGAGGATCTCGGGGGCACGCTCGAGGTCATCGATCGTCTCGAACAGCGGCACGATTTCGAGCGGGCACCAATGCCGGCCGTCCGCCGCTCGCAACAGCCCGGCATCGCGGGCCAGCAGGTAAACCGCGAACAGGTCTTCGGCGCTGCGTGTCATGCTGACGATCAGGGCGCCGAGGCCATCCGTGCCGAACCGCTCGATATGGCGGGCCAAAACCCGGTACGCATCGAGCACGTCGCGGGCTTCGCCCTCGGGCACTTCGCGTTGGCCGGTAAACGGCCTTGACGTCGCGAGTTCGTCGTTAAGCAGTGCGCGACGCCGCGTCAGCGGCCAATCCGGATACGCTTCCCCCTCCTCGATACCGGCTTCATGCAGGAGCGATGCCAGGGCACGGTCGTGAAAAGCGCTGTTTTGTCGGATATCGAGTACCGCCAAGTGCAAACCGAAGCACCGGGTAAGCTCCAACACCGGATCAACCTCCCGGATCGCCAGACGCTGGGCCCCCACGTTTTCCAGGGTCGACCGCAAGAATTGCAGATCGATAATCACTTCCGCCGCGCTCACGTAGCCCCCCGCTTCCGGGGCGAGCCCGAGGCGGACACGCATCAGATTCAGCCATTGCCGCCAAGGCTCTTCCGCGTTACGAGCGCGGACGTCGTCGCCCTGGACCTGCAGAAGCGTCGTCCGTTCTTTGATCGCGTGCGCCAGCTCTGGCGGGGCCGCTTGCCGGCGGACGGCCAGACTCAGCCGGGACGCGAGGCCGGCGAGTTCGCTATCCACAAGCTGGCAGGCGGTCTCTCTGGATAACGCGAGCGTCTCCTCGGTGACCTTTGCCGTGACGCCCGGGTGCCCGTCGCGGTCGCCGCCGACCCACGTGCCGAACCGGACTTTCGGCATGGCCTGGAAGCCGCGGAGTTTCTCCGCGGGCAGCCCGCAACTCAGCCAAGCATCGCGGATACGCCGTGAAGCCCAAGGCAAGACCGCAGGAAAGACGTCACGCAGAAAATAAAGCACCAGCCGGCGTTCGTCGGCGAGACCGGGCTTCTCTAAATAGATCTCCCCGGTCCGCCACAGGCGTTCGAGACAGGCCTCGATCCCCGCTTCGAAGTCGGCCCGCTCGGCCGGCGCCCACATGCTGTTTTCCAGTTCCACAATCAGCCGGTAGAGCTGGCGGTGCTGCTCCAGTACAGTCTGGCGTGTGCTCTCGGTCGGGTGGGCGGTGAGCACCGGCTCGACTTCGACGGCCGCCAAACATTGCGCCATCGCTTCAGGCTCCAGCCCCAGGCTGAGGCCGCACGCGAACGCCTGCTCCCACGTACCCGACTCGCCGAGCGTATCGGCCGCCAGGTCCGCGTGACGCCGCCGCTGCGCCACCGCGTTTTCTTCCGCATGGCTTAGCAACCGGAACGCGATCGCGGAAGCCTGCAGACAATCTTCGAAGCGGCCGGGAGGAAAGTGCTGGGGCGAGGGCCCGTCGGGCGCGTCTTCCCCGCCGTCGGATGCTCGCCACAACCGCCGCCATGGCAGTTGTTCGGCGACGTCGTCTTCTTTTACACTGCCTAACATGCGGTCGAACGCCGTCATCAAAAGACGCAGGCTGTCCATGACACGATCGGATTCAAGCACCTTCATCTATCCATTCCTTTCGGGTCCATGCTCAGCGAAACGGGCAAGCATAGACCCTTTTCGGCCTCACGGTTCACTCTGCCGTCATGAGCGGTGGCGGCTGTGGGTCCGTGGTCTATCGGGATCGGGGAGCAGCCACGACGAGCCGTGGGCGCTTCTACCGGGCATGGGCCAAGGCCTACGCCTGGACGGTCTCGGGGCTCGTTGGCTCTCCCGCTCCGCTCCGCTCGATATCGGCCAAGGCGGCTTCGAGCGCGGCAAGGCGGGTGTCGAGAAAAACCAGGCTCACCGGGCCGGTGTTGTGGATGCGTTCGAGTCGGCTCCGGGTCTCCCCGGAAGCACCGGCGATGGACACCGCGATCCCCGCGTCGCGCGCTTCGAGCACCAGGTTCTCCAGCGCCAACGCGATCGTGGTCGACAAGATCGGCACGTCCTGAAGGTCGATAATCAGCGCCTTGGCTTGCTTACTCTTGACCGCGTCAGACTGTCGGGTGATCGCGTTGGCCACGCCGAAGATCATCGGCCCGCTGAGATACATCAATAGTATTTGACCGTGGCCTTGCTCGAATACCGTACGCTCCCGCGGATCGAGTGATAGTTCTTCGCCGCTGGCGGTGATCGGCTGGACCTCCGCCGACTGTAACCGGGACAGACGGTCGATCGTCAGGATATTCGCGATAAACACCCCGAGCCCGACCGCCACCACGAGATCGACAAAGACGGTAAGCCCCATCACGCTATACATGATCAACGTGGCGGTGCGCGACACCAGATGCACACGCTTAAGGAAGCTCCAATCCAGGATGTCGAAACCGACTTTGAACGCGATCGCCGCCAGCACCGCCATCGGCACCGACTCTAGCAGCGGCGCCAGCACCAGGATCACCAGCAGCAGCAGCAGAGCCCGCACGATCCCCGCGACCGGCGAACGCGCCCCCACTTGGATATTGACTACCGTACCCATCGTCGCTCCCGCTCCCGGCAGCCCGCCGAACAAGCCGCTGACCATGTTGCCCACCCCCTGGCCGATCAGTTCACGGTTGGAATCGTGCTGCTGCCGCGTGAGGCTGTCCGCGATCTTCGCCGTCAGCAGCGAATCGATACAGCCCAGCAGCCCGAGGACGATGCCTTCCACCAGGATCAGCGTCAACCGGTCGTAGGAGAAAACCGGGAGCCGAAACGTGGGCAGACCCATCGGGATCTCGCCGATCCGCCGCAGATCGACGGAAACAAAGACGAGTAGACTCAGGACCGTGCCGACGACCAAGGCCAGCAGGTGCGGCGGGCAATACTTCCGCCAGCTTTTAGGCATCGCGAACAACACCAGCAGCGTCAGCAGCGCCAGCCCGGCCTCGGGCAGATGGATACCCCGCGCCATCTCCGGCAGCGCCATCACCACGCCCACCGCACCCCCGCCGGGCGAATCCTGGCCAGTCAGCGGCCCGAGTTGCATCAGGATCAGCAGCACCCCGATCCCCGACATGAACCCCGAGATCACGCTGTAGGGCATCAGCGCGATATAACGCCCCAGCCGGCACAGCCCCAAGACCACCTGGGTCGCCCCTGCCACCATCACGACGGCGAACGCCATCGCCAACCCCTGCTCCGGGTTGGCCGCAATCAGCGCCGTCACCACCGCGGTCATGACCACCGTCATCGGCCCGGTGGGCTCGGAGATCAGCGTCCGTGCCCCCCCAAACAATGCCGCAAACAGCCCCACCAAAACCGCGCCGTACAGCCCGGCCTGCGGCCCCGCACCGGACGCCACCCCAAACGCCAAAGCCAACGGCAGCGAAATGACCGCCGTCGTGATACCGCCGAACAGATCACCCTTAAGGTCAAAGCCGTCAAAACGCTCACGGAAGTTCATAACCCGACGCCATCTCTTGCGCATCGGATGCGGATCATAACAAGTTGCGACAAACCGAGTATTCGTGGAATGCCCGGTGTGTTCTCCTCCATATATCAATTAGTCTCAGTACATATTCCCTGTTTTTGCTCGAAAAACAGGGATATTTTTGTTTTCGCAGGGAAGTTGGAGGTTTAGGCAGTAAATCGACCGCTGTTACCGATTGACATGACGAGACTTACGAAGGCTGATTTTCGAATTCCCTACTCGACGTAACAGGGAACGAGCAGGGAATTAACAGGTGAGAGATGGTGGATTCGATGGGGTTGATGCAGGGGGTGAGTCGGTCGGTAGTCGGTCATCAGGATTGGGGGAAATCCGGCCCTTGTCTAGGGCTGTTCCATATTGTCGGCGCCTTGCGATTGCTGGAGTTACGCATGACATAATGGTGGCCATGAATCAGTGGATCTACACCCTCGTACACCTCCTGTTGGAGTCGTTTTCAGCCCACCGTGACGCCCAGGTCCGGTTCCTCAAAGAGGAGAACCGAATCCTCCGATCTCGCATCTCCAGCCAACGCCTGATCCTCGATCCAGAGGAACGGACCCGGCTCCTGACCATCGGTGCCGAACTGGAGCATCAGGTTAAAGGCATAGTCAGTATTGTCCAATTTAGAACCTATCAGCGCTGGGTGAAGGAGCAGGAATTAGGCATCAAACCAGGTCGTGTCGGCCGCCCCCGGAAGATAGGAAAAGATGTTCGCCAAGTCATCATCCGGATGGCTAAGGAGAACCCGGGTTGGGGCTACCTCCGGATCGTCGGTGAGCTACTCAAGCTACGCTGCAGGGTGGGCAAGACCAGCGTCCGCAGGATCCTGCGCGAAGAAGGCCTCTATCCCAAGCCCACGAGGCCCGATCGTACAGATCGCGCGGATTACCAGCCCTGGGACCAGTTCATCAAGCTCCACATCAACACGCTCGTGGCCTGCGACTTCTTTAGTAAAGCGATCTGGACGCCCTTTAGCAAGCGTCAGGCCTTCGTGCTGATGTTCGTCCACGTCGGCAGCCGGAAGGTTTGGGGCTCACCGACGACGTACCACCCCGACACGGCTTGGGTTCAACAACAAGGTCGTAACGCATTGACGTGGCTTGAGGATCAAAAGATCCAAGCCACCCATCTGATCCACGATCGGGACACGAAGTTCACGAAAGCGTTCGACCAGTTGATGGGTGCAGCTGAGATCAAGGTCGTGAAGTCACCGATTCAGGCGCCCAATGCGAACGCGTTCGCGGAGGCTTGGGTTGCCACTGTTCGGCGGGAGTGCCTGGACTACTTCGCATGTTTCAGTCGAAGACACTTGGGTCATATTCTGCACATTTATACGCGGTTCTACAACGAGCGTCGACCACATCAGCGTGTGGGTAATCGAGTGTTGGAACTCGGAGATCAACTCCAGTTGAATGAGGGAGAAACCGACGGCCCGATCGGGCGTATTGGCTGTCACTCAGAACTCGGTGGGCTGTTAAAACATTACTATCGGCAGGCTGCATGACTTGGTAGCACCTGCAGTTCGCTTTGTTTCTGTGATTACACAATGCCCCGCACACATCTCTCGATCTCCAAAGCCCGCCGGGTCGCCATTAAGGCCCAGGGATTGCACCGATCGCCACCCACCTCGAAAGGCTCTGTCACGGCCCGCAAGATCGGGACTGCGGTTCAGCAACTAGGAATCGTTCAGATTGATTCGGTGAATGTCCTCGCGCGTGCCCACCTCTTGACCCTCTATTCGCGGCTGGGTGTCTACGATCCCGCGGTCCTGCATCGCGCATCCTACGATGGACAGCGGCGTCAACTGTTTGAGTACTGGGGACATGAGGCGTCCTTGCTTCCTGTAGAAACCTACCCGCTCTGGCAGTGGCGGATGGATGATGCCCGCGCCGGGTCCGGCATCTACGGCGGCCTTGTGCGCTTCCGCAAAGAGAACGCGAAATTCATCGATGCGGTCCTGGCCGAGATCGACAAGCGTGGCCCGCTCTCAGCGGGTGAGTTAACCGATGGCGGAAGCTCTCGAGGCTCTTGGTGGGGCTGGTCTGAAGGCAAGCGTGCGATCGAGTGGCTCTTCTGGGCGGGTCTTGTGAGCACCCATACTCGGCGCAATACGTTTGAGCGCGTCTATGACCTCACCGAGCGGGTACTGCCCGAAGTTGTCACTCAGTCATCTACCCCGAGTCGTAAGGATGCACAGCGAGAGCTAATGCGGCGTGCGCTCGTTGCCTTAGGCATTGCTACCGAGAAGGATCTCCGCGACTATCTCCGATTCCCTGTCGTAGATGCTCGAGCCCGCCTCGCCGAACTGGTTGAGTCTGGCGAGGCTTTGCCTATCAGCGTCGAAGGTTGGCCCGATGCGTACATGGCTCCGAACACGCGTGTTCCGCGCCAAGTCGCTTCACGCGCACTGCTCTGCCCATTCGATCCGCTCATCTGGACCCGTGATCGCACCGAACGGCTCTTTGGGATGCGTTATCGCCTGGAGATCTATGTGCCGGCCGCGAAACGTGTCCATGGCTACTACGTCTTGCCGTTTCTGATGGATGAGGCCCTCGTTGCCCGCGTGGATCTGAAAGCCGACCGCCAATCGGACACGCTTCGGGTCAAGGCGGTCCATCTAAAAGTTGATGCGCCAGAGGAGACGGCAATCGAGGTGGCCACTGGCCCTGGGCCACGGCAGCCTGTCGGGCATCGACGCGGCGTTGCGGCGGATGAAGCGGTCGTTCAAAAAAAGACGGTCCACGCGGCGGAACAGGATCGGCCCGACGTGGCCCGCCGACGCCGACGCTGGAAGTTGAGGCAGGCTCGGCGGCGACGACGCCTCAAACGACGCGGCCCCACCGCCCCGCGTCGGCGTGACCTGTTCATCGACGAGACCTGGGCCAAGACGAACATGACCTGTCTGCGTGGGCGGTCTGCCCGCGGGCGTCGGCGGATCGAGCGGGTGCCGCATGGTCACTGGAAGACCACCACGCTGATCGCCGCGCTGGGTCCCGACGGCGTGCTGTGCTCGACCGTGGTCGATGGGGCGATCAACGGCGATGTCTTCGAGGCGTTCGTCGAACAGGTCTTGGTGCCCAAGCCACGGCCCCGGGACGTGGTGATCATGGACAACCTCCGCAGCCACAAGCGAGGCAGGACCCGGCAACTGATCCACGGGGCCGGGGCCCGGCTGCGGTTCCTGCCGCCGTACTCGCCGGACCTCAACCCGATCGAGATGGTCTTCGCCAAGATCAAGCCGCGACTGCGTTCGCTGGCCTGCCGGACGCGGCAAGCGTTGTGGGACGCGATGCAATCGGTCCTCGACGAGGTGACCGCCTCCGACGCCCGCAACTGCATCCGCCATTGCGGATACACGCTACAGGTGGGTTAGGAAGGCTCTAGTGTTTCCTTGCAGCTCAATCGTCGGGTAGAGCTTGTGTAGCTTGAGGCGGGCATCGGCGGTGGTGAACTGCCACTGCACTCTGACCACGGTGGCGTTGCGTTGCCGCTGCCAGGCGTCCACTTCGTGGGCCAGCGTGTCTCGATCGGGGATGCGGCGATCCAGGCACTGGCGAGCCAGCACGCTCTGTTCCATCTCCGCGACGTTGAGCCACCCCCGGGGGCTGCCGTGCTTCGGGGTGTAATGCCACTCGAAGCGTTGGGTCAGGCGTCGGGCCTCGGCGGGCTCGAACGCCTCGTAGAACGCCGCCGGCGAGTGCGTGCTCAGGTTGTCGCACACCAGCACGATCCGCTCGGCGTCGGGGTAGTGCTCGTCGGCCAGCCGCTTCATGAAGTGCGCGAAGTCGATGCTGGTCTTGCGGGCCGTCACCTCCACGTGACGCCGGCCCGCCAACGGCTCGAAGGCCATGAACAGGTTGGCCATCCCGCCTCGCTTGTACTCGCTGTCCTGCCTCGCCGCTCGGCCCGGCCGCACGGGCCGCGGCTCACGCACCTCGCCGATCAGTTGCTTGCCGCCCTCGTCCACGCACACCACCGGCCGCGCCGGATCGTACGGTTTTTCGTAGGTCTCCAGCACATCTTCCATCGGCGCGACGAACGACGCGCTGGCCTTCGGCGGCATCACCCACTGCTGCTTGAGCCAGGGCTTGATCTCATTTTTTTGAGCGTCCGGCACACCGTCGCCGGGTCGATCGACTCCACCACTTCCAACTCCACCAGCCGGTCGGCCATCAGCTTCATCGTCCAGCGGCCGCGGCCTTCCGGGGGCGGCGAGCACGCGATCGCCACCCGCTGCGCCTCCTGCTTGCCATCGAGCTTGCGGTACTGCCGACCGGTCGGCCGCTTGCGGTGCAGCGTCGCGTCCAACCCCTCGACCACGAACTGCTGCCGAACCCGCCGCACCGTCATCCGCGTCGTGCTCAACGCCTCGGCGATCCGCTCGTCGCTCCAGCCGTCCGGCCCGTCTGCATCGGTCTTGAGCAGGACGTGTGCCCGCCGTAGCAACGCCGATGGGTGCCGACCGCTCCGCACGATCTTCCGCAGCGCCGCCCGCTGAGCGTCATCCAAACACACGACCACCTTGTCTTGCAGTCCCATGTCCGATCCTCCTTGATCGTAAACCAGGTAGATCGGCTCATCGTACGCAATAGCTGCAAGGAAACACTAGCCAGGTCACGACCCAAGCGGAACTTCGTTCTGCCCCGACCGCCGATGAGCCACCCCAGGTTCCGGGCGTACTGACCGCTGGCATCGGGCTTGAGCGAGGGCTTGGTTGGAGGCATGGCGTCTCATCTCCGAGACGTTGGGGCGTCTTGGGTGGGGCCGAAATGGACCACCGTAAAACATTCTACCTCAACGATAAGACAGATAAATAGCCGTTTCTAAGTCACTGAGGCGACTTTGCTCAGCTAGATTTTCGATAAGTCAAATTAGAAAAACGACTTACCGTAAGACAAAAGCGGAGAGCTTAGAACACGGTTCGAACACTTTGTGCCAGCGGTAATGTCTAGCAATATGACAGAAATACTAACACCGTACTAACATGCGCGACAGAGCAAGCTTGGCGTTGTGCGTGATTCAGTGATATACATATGGATCAGTATGGCTGGTTAAGACTTAAACAGACGTCACGTGGCGAGAACCATAGGCTTTGAATGACGATTGTATTCATAACGTTGCTCTTTATTTACTACGGTAAAATATGGTTACAGATCTAGCAGCACTAGTCGAGGCACACACTAAGGTGCAGTGTGGAAGTTATTTTTCAAGCACTGCCCCCTATTAACCGTTGATGTCGTATCCGTTACCTTGTGGGGGTGCCGAGAATCGCGCGTCAGACGCCCGGGGGGTATGCGTATCACCTGCTGAATCGCGGGGTGGGGCGTATGCGGCTGTTTGATGATGAGGGGGACTACCTTGCTTTTGAGAAGGTGTTGTTGGAAGGGATCTCTCGATACCCCGGAGTGCGGCTGTTGCGTTTTGTTTGATGCCGAATCATTCGCATCTGGTAGTTTGGCCGGAGGCGCTTCCGGGGACGGGGGCGGGGCGGGATCGGGTGTTGTCGGAGTGGATGCGTTGGGTGGAGACGACGCACGTGCGGCGGTGGCGTGAGCATCGGTACTCGGTGGGGAACGGGGCCGATCTACCAGGGCCGTTTCAAGAGTTTTCCGATCCAGGCGGAAGGCCATTTCCTGACGGTTTGCCGGTATGTCGAGCGGAACGCGTTGCGGGCGGAGCTGAGCGAGACGGCCGAGGGTTGGCGTTGGGGTTCACTGGGTTTGCGGCGGGCCAAAAGCTCTGGGTTGGATGAGGTGGAGTTGGCGTTGCGGGAGCATATGGTGCGGCCGGCGGATTGGCCGATCGTCTCCGGGAGGAACTAGCGGGCGACGGTGAATCGGCCGTTGGGTGAGGATGAGCTTGAAGCGGTGCGGTTGTCGGTGCGGCGGGGCCGGCCGTTGGGGGCGGCGGGTTGGGTGGAGCGGACGGCGGCGTCGCTGGGGCTGGAGGCGACGCTGCGGGGAAGGGGTCGGCCGCAGCGGCGGTCGGGTTGATCGGACAGGTCCGGTAATGATTGGCAGGGGGGTTCGGCGAGCGGTCAGCGTGTTTTCGGGTCGGACCTAAGGCAGTGATGGGAGATACTGCCTGTCACCGCCGAGTCTGTTGCATAGGCGGGGCAGAGCAATTATTTGGCTGACTCTTGCCGGAGTATTTCGACATGCAGATGTTGTTTCGATCGTGGTTCCTGGTGTGGGTGGTGTTGTGTTGGGCGGGGCCGGTGTCGGCGGCGGTGACGTGGTCGGACAAGACGTTGGACCTGGCGGTCGAGCCGGGGGCGATGGAGTTGGTGGGGGCGTTCGCCTTTACCAACGAAGGTGAATCGGCGGTGACGGTGACGTCGATCAGGTCGTCGTGCGGGTGCACGGCCGCGGCGTTGGAGAAGAAGGTCTACGGGCCGGGCGAGTCGGGGCAGATCACCGCGACGTTTACGCTGGGCGATCGGGTGGGCAAGCAGGTGAAGAAGATCGTGGTGCGGACGGACGACCCGGCGACGCCGGTGACGACGCTGACGCTGCGGGCGGACATCCCGCGGTGGGCGGAGTTGTCGCCGCGGCTGGTGATGTGGCGGGCGGACGAGGCGCTCGACGCCAAGACGGTGGAGGTGGTGTTCCACGACGCTGAGCCGGTGGTGCTGACGGCGGCCGGGACGGATGCCGAGGGGGTGACGCTTGCGGTGGAAGAGCTGGAAGCGGGTCGGCGGTACGCGGTGACGGTCAGCCCCGAGGCGGCGGGGGTTGGGGCCGAGGGGCTGCGGGCGTTGGTGCGGATAGAGGTGGCGGGAACCGACCGCGAGGTGGCGGCGGCGGTGGCGAAGCAACGGGCCGAGATGCTGCGGTTCCTGGTGCGGGTGGCGGGGCGTCCGTCGGCCGCAACCGAGGCGGAACGTGAAGCGGGTGGATCGGCGCAGGTCGACGCGGGGTTGTGAGTCGTGAAGGATGTGGCGTGGCAGGTCGCGGGGTTGTTGCTGGTGGGGGCGCTGCCCGCGGTGGCCACGGCGTGGTGGCACCCGCGTAGCCCGTACGGTGGGTCGGCGGCCGGCGACACGAGCGAAGCGTCCGCGCTGGCCGACGGCGAGGTTCGGCTCGCCACGGCATTGGGTTGGGGGGAATCGGTGTTGTGGGTCGACGCACGCCCGTCGGCCGAGTACACGCAGCAACGTATTCCGGGGGCGGTATGGCTGAGCGTGGATGATTGGGAGGCGGGGCTGTTCGACGTATTGGAGCGGGTGCCGACGGAGGGGTGGGTGGTGGTGTACTGCGGCAGTCAGCGGTGCGAGGCGAGCCGGGAGGTGGCGGAACGGCTGCGGGACGAGGCGGGGCTGGAGCGGGTGGTGGTGCTGCACGGCGGGTGGGACGCGTGGAAGGCGGGCCCGCGGTGATGAACGGCGTCGTGTGGTTGCTGCGTCTCGGGTTGGCCGGAGTGTTCGTGTACGCGGGGGTGGTAAAGCTGGGCGACCCGTCGGGGTTTGCGGAGGAGATCGCGGGCTATCGGTTGGCTCCCGGGGCCGTGGGAAGGTGGACGGCGGTGTATTTGCCGTGGCTGGAGGTGGTGATTGGGGTGGGGGTGTTGCTGCCGTGGACAGTGCGGGGCGCGGCAATGATTCAGGCGGGGCTGATGGTGGTGTTCATCGTGGCGTTGTCGTCGGCGTGGTGGCGGGGGCTGGATATCACGTGCGGATGCTTCGGGGGAGGGGGGGAGCCGGCGGACTACGGCTGGCTGATCGGTCGGGATGTGGTGTTGCTGGTCGGCGCGGGATGGGTTTGGGTTGGGACGAACTCGGGCGGGGGTGCCGAGCCGGTGCGAGCTGATGGGCGGATGGGGCCGAACAAATGACTGCTCGATCTTCACGAGCAACTCGAAGCTTGACGTGCCTTCGATCGGCGAGGTTGCGGCGAGCTTTACGGGTTGCAAAGCGACGACGGCAGCCGGGGAACACGCCAACGCATGCTTCATAGGTATTGGATTGCATGCTCGTATCACCCGGCGTTCGTGTTTGCGTCGGAAAATGCAGCGCGTGAAGCTAACGATGAGTGTAAATGGCTTTTGTATACAAGTTTGTGGATGATCGGTGTGTTCTCTTAAATACATACAACGGTCTCTGACTCGGCATGGTAAATCCTGCGAGATATTACGATCACCAGCCGCAAACCGGCTAAGTGATGTCTGTTTTATCAGGTGTCAGAGAAGGTTATTTTCGATAAGCATTTACTCCGCTTGAAGTTGTGTGATGTCAGGCCGGTTGCCCCTGACACGCCAATCGTGGGCAGGGGCATCCCTCGATTTTGCTTCATCCGAAGTATCGGTGGGGGAGTAGAATTTGGGCTTGTTTGAGGTACCTTCGAGGGTGTTCCGATTTGTTGGCGCCTTGCCAGTTCTACAGTTACGCGTTTCGAGGGTTTGGGATGAATTACGGCTTATTTGTGCTATTTGGTCTCTTTTAGGAGTGGTTGCAGCGTCGCCGCGACGCTCAGGTTCGGTTCCTCCGTGAAGAAAATCGGATTCTACGGTCTCGTCTCGATCAGCAACGGTTGATCTTGGCTCCAGAAGAGAGGATCCGACTGCTAGCTATCGGGGCCGAACTTCAGCATCAGGTCAAAGACCTGATTACGGTGGTCCAGTTCCGAACCTATCAGCGCTGGATTCGAGAGCAGCAGGGCGGTCGTAAGCCGGGGCGAGTCGGCCGCCCCCGGAAGATAGGGCCGCAGCTTCGAGAACTGATTGTGCGGATGGCCCAGGAAAACCCGGGTTGGGGTTACCTACGGATCGTGGGTGAACTCATCAAGCTGCGCTACCCGGTGGGTAAGACGAGTGTGCGGCGGATTTTGCTCGAAGGAGGCGTCAATCCGAGGCCCCAGCCAGATCGTTCGGGGCGGCTGGATTTCCAGCCTTGGGATGAGTTTCTAAAACTACACCTCAACACGCTTGTGGTCTGTGATTTCTTCTGCAAGAGCATCTGGACACCGATGGGTAAGCGGCAGGCCTATTTCCTGGCGTTCGTTCATGTCGGCTCGCGCAAGGTCTGGGTATCTCCGGCGACATATCACCCAAGCGGTGAGTGGGTGTTGCAGCAGGGCCGGAATCTGATGATGTGGATCGAGGAACTGGGCTTGGAAGCGACGCATCTGATCCACGACCGGGATACGAAGTTCACGGCGGGTTTTGATGCTATTTTTCAGCATTCAGCGCGTATCGACGTCGTGAAGTCGCTGGTGAGGGCTCCGAACGCCAACGCATTTGCTGAATCGTGGATTGCGACGGTGAAGCGAGAATGTCTGGACTACTTCGCTTGCTTTAGCCTTCGGCATGCCGATCACATCGTTCAGGCATTTGTGACGTTCTACAATAATCATAGGCCTTACCAAAGCCTCGGTAACCGAACGCTCGACTCAGCGAATACGCCATCAATAGGTTCAGCCCAATCGCCAGCGGTTGCTGGAAAGACCGCTTGTCGTTCGGAATTGGGTGGCTTACTCAAGCACTACTATCGGTCGGCTGCCTAAATTCGCTAGCCAGCTATTACTCTTAGCATTTCAATGGTCAAACCGAATCACTTGTACGTCGAGTCGATGATGCTGTTTAAAGTAACTATCTTCCTTGGAAGATAGTTCTAAAATTGACGTATGTGTTGGGAATCGAGGGTGATTCGAGTGGAATTATTGAGCGCCCATAAATTGGAATAGACCGACCAAACCAACCGACCAGAAACGCCCCCGGAAACACCCCCGGAAAAGCCCCCGGAAATACGGCACGCCCGCGAAGCCCCGGCTTCAGGTCGGCGCCAAGTTGATTCGAACCTGGCGGGGCAAGACCTTCGAAGTCGAGGTCCTCGAACCCGGTAAACGCTTCGGCTTCCGGGGGCGGGAATACCGCAGCCTGACGCAGATCGCGCAGGAGATCACCGGCGCTCATTGGTCCGGACCCCGCTCTTTGGCCTCAACCGAGTGAAGGGGATCCAATGAGTTCGAAACCGATCCGCTGCGCAATCTATACCCGTAAGTCCCACGAAGAGGGCCTCGATCAGGCCTTCAACTCGCTCGACGCCCAGCGTGAGGCGGGCCTCGACTACATCCGCAGCCAGAAGCACGAAGGGTGGCAGGCGATCGAGACCGCTTACGACGACGGCGGCTTCACCGGCGGGAACATGGAACGGCCGTGCCTGAAGCGATTGCTCACAGGCATTGAGTACGGGCTGGTGGACGTGGTGGTGGTGTACAAGGTCGATCGCCTGTCACGTTCGCTGGGCGACTTCGCTTCGATGATGAAGGCCTTCGAGCAGCACAACGTCTCGTTCGTCTCGGTGACCCAACAGTTCAATACCACCACGAGCATGGGCCGGTTGACTCTCAACATGCTGTTGAGCTTCGCGCAGTTCGAGCGTGAGGTGACCGGTGAGCGCATCCGCGACAAGATCGCCGCGACAAAGAAGAAGGGCTTGTGGGTCGGCGGCCAGCCGCCGCTGGGCTACCGCCTCGAAGACCGTCAACTACGCATTGTTCCCGCGGAAGCGGAACTGATCGAGAATGTATTCCGGGGGTTCCTGCAGGCGGAGGGCTCGTTGTTGGCGTTGGCGGATCGACTCAACCGGGAAGGCCACACCACCAAGCGGTGGATCAGCACCCGCGGCAAGACCCACGGTGGTAAGCCTCTGACCCCGAAGTACCTCCACCGCGTTCTGACGAACCCGCTCTACATCGGTCGGATCGTCCACAAGGACAAGAACTGGAAAGGTCGACACGAGCCGATCGTCCCCCTGAAGTTGTGGGATGAGGTGCAAGGCGCGATCGACCACATCCGCCGTCAAACGCAGCACCGCTGGGACCAGCCCCATCTGCTCAAAGGCAAGCTCCGCACCCACGAAGGCTTCGCCATGAGCCCCAGTTCCGTGCACCGGCCGATCTCCCGCAAGGCCCAAGGACGTTATTCACGAAGCAACAGGCTTGACCTATCGCGAAATCGCGGCGAGCCGAACCGAGTCTGTGATTACTCAAGGAGGGAAGAGCAATGGTGAATAATCAACCCCCCGATTACGTGGTTGGCTACGGCCGTCCGCCCAAACAGCACCGCTTCCAACCCGGCCAATCGGGTAATCCGAACGGCCGGCCCAAGAAGCCCAAAGATTTACCTTCGATCGTCGCTTCCGAGTTGAAGAAGAAAGTCCGCGTCACCGAGCAGGGCGAGGCCCGGTTCGTGACGAGGCTCGAGGCTTTGGCCATGCGTTTGGTGGAGCAGGCTTTAAAGGGCGACCACCGGGCCTTGAAGTACCTGGTCCAGCTGAATGACCAAGCCGTTGACCCGGATGATTTCGAGGTTGGAACGGATGCTCAGGCTATTCTGAACGACTTTCTAGACAAGTATGACCAACGGAGCGAGTCACAGGTATGAGCCGCGACACCGAAGTCATCAAACAGCTTGCGCGCACAAAGCTGGAGTATTTCGCCTGGTTAGCGCTGGGGTGGGTTCGCCCACCCCAGGCTTACCGGCCGAGCCCTGCGCTGTCCATCCTCAGCGACATGCTGGAGCGGTGCTACGCCGGAGAGGTCAAACGGCTCATTATCAATATGCCGCCGTATTCGTTGAAGTCGTTTTACGCCTCTGTGGCCTTCCCGGCCTGGGTGTTCGCGCAAAAGCCGACGACCCGGATCACCTGTTACACGGCAAACCGAGAGGCTGCGCGTGATCAGCACGCCTTGAGCACCGATTTGATGACACATAACAGCTATCGTCTGCTGTTTCCTCACGTGAATCTGACTTCGACCCATTGCCAGTCGATCGACCTGATCCATGGCGGGTCGCGTATGGCAGCGGTCGCCTCGACCCACAACGGTGTGTCTCGCCTGAGGCCTGGCCAGGGCTCAGACATCGTCATCGTGGACGATCCAGTCAGCCCGACCGACGCATCGCGTATACACAATCAACAGGGGATACGTCGGTGGTTCGACCGTAAGGTCTATCAGCGCTTGGACACCCGCACCTGCTCAAGGGTAAGCTGCGCACGCACGAGGATTCGACTATGAGCCCCGGTGCTGTCCACCGGCCAAGCAAGGTCAAGGGTGAAAAGCGGCTAGTGCGTTACTACGTGAGCCAGAGGGCGATGCGGCAAGGTTACAAGCACTGTCCTATCAAAACGATCAATGCGACGCATATTGATGCTTTGGTCCGAGCGTTGTTGCTCGACTATCTCGACGGGCAGGACCTTAAACATCTTCGGCAGCGGGACCGCGAAGCCCGCGACTTCTGGATCCGCGAGATCATCGATCGGGTCGTACTCGCGCCGGGCCAGATGACGATCGACCTGAACAGCGAGCGAATCGAGGCGTGTAGGGACGTTGAATGGCCGGACCTGAAGACCGACATGGGCGCCTCATTGGCGTGCCTCTACAAGCCTACGGTAGAAAATCGGCGTAGCAGAGTTGTTCTGACGTTGGGGATTCAGATCAAGCGGCTAGATGGGAAGCGACAACTGCTCTCACCCAATGGGCAGGATCTGATCATGCCTGCTGAACCTGAGCCGAAAAACCACATTGTCATCGCGATCGGTAATGCATACCGGTGGCGAGAGCTGCTGATGCAGGACAACTTGACGCTCAAACAGCTAGCGGACCGGGTCGGGTTCTCTGACAGCCAGATCCGCAAGTACCTGCCATTGATCAACCTCTCGCCCGATATTCTCAGGCGTGCATTGACCGGCCGCCTCCCATCAACAGCGACCATGATGAGACTACTCGCCGCGGCCAAGCATCTGAATTGGGATCAGCAGGCCCATTTCCTAGGCCTTGATCCGAGCTCTTAGACTCGGATCAGTCCTGCCAAGTCAAGCTAAATCCCGTTGTGCTCGAACAACGGCCGACGCGAAAGTGCACCGCTCGAAATGGCGAAAGAGACGTTCGGCTGTTTCGGGCAGAATTTGGCCACCATCGGAGGCGAGTCACGCGAACAGAGACACCCCCGAAACGCACAACGCCCCGTAAATAAGGGGCGTTGTGCGTCTATCGGGCAGAACGTCTCTAAGTGTCTGGGAGAGCGTTCGTTGGAAGCGGAGAGGGTGGGATTCGAACCCACGGTACGGGAAGCCCGCACACCGGTTTTCGAAACCGGCTCCTTCAGCCGCTCGGACACCTCTCCAGAGGGGCGACCTCGGGCTCCGTCTGCCGGTTACGGTCGCCTGGTGATCTTTCGATGGCGGAGAGTGCGGCGTGACAGGGGATGGAGCCTAGGCGGTCGGCTAAGATTAACATTATAACCCGATCAGACGGGGGCTTTCCAGTCGGCGGTTCAGGGGCTATGGTGTGCGTTGTTTTCGGCTACCGGATTCCGGTGTCCCTCACCGCCAAGGGGCCTTCTTTATCATGAAATCCAACCCCGAGCATCTCGCCCCCGGACAACGCGTCACGGTGACCCAGCAGGTCCAGCACAAGGGGTGGACCAATTCGGTGACCGGCGTAATCGAATCGGTCGAACAACGTAAAACCGGGTCCTGGTACGCCCATGCCAAAGACGACAAGCTCTGGCTGGACCGTTTGATCCTCAAAAAGGACGACGGAGAGGTCGTGGTCTGCAACCTCGATCCGTATACCCGGGTGGAGCTTGTGTCGGATCCCGCCGCCCCTGCCGCCGAAGCGGACGTCTGATGCCGCCTGCCCCGCGTCCGCTTGACTCCGCCGGCCTGCCCGAAGGCTACCCGTTTCAGCCCGACTGGGAGGTTACCCCCCGGCAGGTCAAGCGTGCGCTCGACGCCGGTGGGCCGATGGTGCTCCTCGATGTCCGCGAGCCCGCCGAGCTCGGCCTCGCGGCGATCGCCGAGGCGGTTGTTTTTCCGATGAGTGAGATTAAGTCACGCCTCGTCGAACTCGACCAATACGCGGAGGACCGGGTCGTGGTGGTGTGCCATCACGGAGCCCGTTCGATGCAGGTCGCCGCGTTTCTCCGCCAGCAAGGCTTCGAAGAAGTCCACTCGATGGCGGGGGGGATCGACCTGTGGTCCCGCGATATCGATCCAGAGGTCGCCCGGTACTGAGTGGCCTCCTGAGATTGTCTAGCCGGGTTGCCCTTGTAGATTGGGCGGCTCCATCACGGCCCGCCCGCCGTCCTTCTTTGGAACTAGTTTTATGTCTCTTACCGATTGGCGTGCCCTCCACCAAGACGCATTCGAGGGCCACAAAGCCCTGGTGACCGGGGCTGCGGGTTTCATCGGCTCACACCTCTGCGAAGCCCTGACGGCACTAGGGGCGGAGGTCGTGGCCCTCGACGACCTGACCGGCTCGGGCGGGCATTGGGATAATCTGGAGGGGTTCTTCAACGGCACACCGATCACCGGCTCGGTTCTTGATCGCGGCCTACTGGCTTCAATCATGGACGGCTGCTCGCTGGTCTTCCATCAGGCCGCGATGGGCAGCGTCCCCCGCAGCGTCGAGATGCCCCGCCAATACCACGACGTTAACACCACCGGCACCCTCAATATCCTCGAAGCCGCCCGCCAGGCCGGCGTCCGCCGCGTCATGTTCGCCGCGAGCAGTTCCGCCTATGGCGACAGCCCGACCCTGCCCAAAGTCGAAACCATGCCGGTCATGCCCCGCAGCCCCTACGCCGCCACCAAAGTCGCCGGTGAAGCGCTGCTCTCGGCCTACGCAATCTCCTACGCTTCGCCCCCGGATCCCGCCGATGTTTCGGAAGCGGCCGCGGCGGACCCTCCCGCCGGTACCGGCCTCGACACCGTCAGCCTTCGGTATTTCAATATCTTTGGCCCCCGCCAGAACGCCAACTCCGCGTACGCCGCGGTCATCGCCGCCTTTGCCAAGGCTTTGCTCCACGACGAACACCCCCGGATCTACGGCGACGGCGAGCAATCCCGCGACTTCACCTTTGTCCACAACGCGGTTCACGCCAACCTGCTCGCCGCCCGGGCCTCGCAGCGTCTCGGTGGCTCGGTATGCAACGTCGCCTGCGCGCAGCGCATCACCGTCAACCAGCTTGCGGCCGCCATGGCCCAAGAGCTTGGTAAGCCTCACCTGACCCCACACCACCTCCCCGAGCGGGCCGGCGACGTCAAGCATTCACTGGCCGACCTCGCCCACACCCAGGCAACCCTCGGCTATACCCCCATCGTTGATTTCGGGGCCGGTCTCGCCCAAACCCTCGACTGGTACGCCCAGCAGGCTTAACGTCTATCGTTGCTCCGGCATCCGGGCTCCCCACGGAGCCTCCGGCGTCTGGCTTGCGACCGGGTCACCGTCCGTCGCTGAGCGATCTCTTAAACACCCTTTACGCTTACACTGCCCGCCCTTAAAGTACAGTCAACATGTCTCAGGCCCCCATAGACACCTCTACCGCCCGCGGCTATCAACCCCCCGTGAACACCCAATTCAGCGTCTTCCTCGACAACCGGGTCGGCCGACTGATGGATCTGTTGGAAGTTTTTGAGCAGGCTTCCGCGATCACCCTCGCCGGCCTGAGTGTGATCGACTCCGCCGACCACGCCGTCGTCCGCCTGCTGACCAGCCACGCCGACCTGGCCCGCCGCCTGCTCAACCGTAGCGAACACGCCTTCAGCGAGATCGACGTGATCGCGGTCGAGTTGCCCTACGAAAACTCGCTCACGTCGGTCTGCCAAGTCCTGATGACTGTGGAACTGAACATCCATTACGCCTACCCCCTGCTGGTGCGGCCGCGCGGCCTGCCGGTGGTCGCTCTGCACACCGACGACGTGGTATTCGCTGGCCAACAACTCCGCAAGCGGCATTTCACCGTCTTGGCGGAAAACGACCTGGGCGACAACGCCCCGGGGACCACGCCCGGCACCCCCAACGACCCCCTCGCCCCTTGACGCCCCCGCTGTTTCGCGGCTTTTACGGCGTCCAGCACGGTTTCGGGTGGCGTTCGCTGGCCTTTGTAAAGCTATTGCTTCCGGCGTAACAACCGCATGGGGCAGGGCGCGACGCACCGCTTCTCCGCGCCCCTTCGGCGTAAGGCGTTTGCGGCAGCCGACCTCAAAAAACAACGGCTCAGCGTTTGCGTTTTTGGCGGAGTCGTGTAACCTTTTCCTTCTGCCCGGGTCCGGTCCAGCACGCGATGGGAAGCGTTTTGCTTCGCTCCGATCCGGGTTGGCCCACCAGACCCCGTGCCCCCCAGATTTCTGGACCGGGCGTCGGCCAGGTAGCTCAGTTGGTAGAGCACGGCATTGAAAATGCCGGTGTCCCCGGTTCAAGTCCGGGTCTGGCCACTTTGATAAAAACCTGTTTGCGACAAAAAATAGTGGGCGACCAGCGTTGCCACGGGCGGGCTTGTTTCATTTCTTATTTCGTCTCTTGAAGTGTTGTGAACACAGGGCAGTGAACTCGGCTGATTCCGCTTAAGGGGCTGGCCATTCGAGCTGAATATCTAGCAGTGTTAAACCGCGCCGAGGAAATCGAAGGCGACCCGGACGCGATCCGCTTCATCGTGTTCACCGTGGTGGTTGCATGACGCGGGAGGCACTGCTTGCGGCGGGTCTGCGGGCGGAATCGAACACCCAAAAAACTAGTGGCTGGGCGTAGTTTCGATTTGAAGGGCGGGGGGCATTCCCGACGTGCTGCCGGGGGCGGGTTCGGGCTCACGTACAGAATCGACCAGGGCCCGGACGGCCGGCGACGCGGGCTTGCAGAACGGGGTCAGCGCGAGGGTCACGATGAAATTCAGAACCATGCCGAGGGTGCCGATGCCTTGGGCATCGATGCCGAAACACCAGGGCCGACGCAGGCCTTGGCCCGCGGGTCCAAAAATCGCCTGGGCGACCTCGGCGTTGAGCAGGATGACGTCGGCTTTCTGGGTGACGATATAAAACGCGGTGAAGGTGATGCCTACGAGCATGCCCGCCACGGCCGGGACGGTGCCGACGCGTTTGGTGAAGATGCCCAGCACGATGGCGGGGAAGAACGACGCGGCGGCGAGGCCGAAGGCGAACGCCACCACTTCGCCGACGAAGCCCGGTGGGTTGATGCCGAAGTACCCGGCGATGCACACGGCCACGCCGATGGCGACCCGGCCGACGAGCAGGCGCTGCTTCTCGCTGGCGGCGGGGCTCATGACCTTGTAATACAGGTCGTGGGCGACGGATGAGGAAATCACCAGCAGCAGGCCGGACGCGGTGGACAGTGCCGCGGCGAGCCCGCCGGCGATGACGAAGGCGACGACCCAGTCGGCGAGCTGCGCCATCTGCGGCGTGGCGAGCACGATGATGTCCCGGTCGGGGTGGTGGGCGCCGCCGAGGGCGAGGAGTTTTTGGCTAGCGGTATTGGACTGATTTAGACGTAATTCCTCAACGCGCTTCTTCAAGATCGATTGAGCTAAATAAGCTTCAGCGTCTTCTTGATTCGCTTGGTCGATTGAACTTAGCCTAATCCATTCGATTGAATTGGCTTTTTCCAGTTCAGCCAACTGATCTTGAGACAGTCCCCCGTTGTCTCTTACCCATTTCGCGGGATCAGCGAGTATTTCGTTACGGATGCCCGCAGGGATAGCGCCCACTCGCATGAGTTCATTGAGTGGCCTTACGACTTCTCCTTCTGGAGGCGGTGGCGAGACCAGTATTCTTTGACGTTGTTCGGTGTTGTTCGTGAATGCGAGTCTGCCATCACCATCGAAATCCACCCACGCGATCAACCCGGTTTTGTTCCAGTCGATGTACCACTGCGGCAATTCCTCGGCGGTCTTGCCGTTGAGGCCGGCGATGTCGTCGACCATGTAGTAACGGGCGAAGGCGGCGACGGACGGGGCGGTGAGGTAGAGGAGGCTGATGAAGCCCAGGGCCCAGAAGGCGGACCAGCGGGCGGCTTTGACGCTCTTGACGGTGTAGAACCGGACGATGACGTGCGGGAGCCCGGCGGTGCCGGCCATGAGGGCGAGGCAGACGCAGAAGACGTTGAGCCGGTTCCACTTGGTCGCGGGTTCGCCGTCTTCGTTCCGGGGGTAGGCCTCGGTGTAGCTGCCGAAGCCGAACTGTTGGTTGAGGTTGGAGAGTTTGTCGAGCAAGTAGGGCCGGGCGGGATCGACGCTGGGTAAGACTTCCGACGCGAGGCCGACCGACGGGATCGCCTGGCCGGTGAGCTTCAAACTGATGGCCACGGCGGGGATGAGGAAGGCGGTGATCAGGACCCAGAACTGGGCGACCTGGGTGTAGGTGATGCCTTTCATGCCGCCGAAGACGGCGAAGACGAAGACGATGGCCATGCCGATGACCACGCCGGTGGCGGGGGTGACGCCGAGGAAGCCGGAGAAGACGACGCCGACGCCCTTCATCTGACCGACGACGTAAGTGAAGCTGACGAAGATGGCGCAGAAGAGGGCGATGAGGCGGGCGTAGTTTGCTCCACTTCCCGCCGTCGCTTGCGTACTTCCGGGGGTACTTCCGGGAGGGGCGTAGCGGTCGCCGATGAAGTCGGGGACGGTGAAGTGGCCGAACTTACGGAGATAAGGTGCCAGCAGCAGGGCGAGCAGGACGTAGCCGCCGGTCCAGCCCATGAGGTAGACCCCGCCGGCGAAGCCCATGCCCGAGATCAGCCCTGCCATGGAGATGAAGCTGGCGGCGGACATCCAGTCGGCGGCGGTGGCCATGCCGTTGGCGGGCGCCGGGACGCCGCCGCCGGCGATGAAGAAGCCCTTGGTGTCTTTGACGCGGGCGAGCCAGGCGATGCCCAGGTAGATCCCGAAGGTGAAGATCACGAACCCGACGGTCCAGGTCTTGAGCGTGGTCATCCCGAAAAGCCCCGCCAGGGTGGCGGACCCGTCGGAGCCGAGGGAGGCAATGAATGGATTCAAGCGTCACCGCCTTGCTCGGTAGCGTTAGAGCCGGAGGTAAGCGACGCGGGTGGGGCCGTTGGCCCGGGGCCCGGAGGGTGGCGGAGGGTTTCGAGGCTGTGATGGTAGCGGGCGTCGAGGCGGTTCATGGCCAAGGCGTAAACGAAGATGATGACGACAAACGTGGCGATCGAGCCCTGCTGCGCGAACCAAAACCCCAGCGGGACGCCGCCGATCTGGCCGGCGTCGTTGAGGACGTCGGCCCAGAGGACGCCGCAGCCCAAGCCGACCACGGCCCAGACCATGAGCAGCAGGGTCATGATGGCGACGTTGGCACGCCAGTAGCGCTGCTTCGCGCGTCGGACGGGATCGACAGAGTCAGGCATGGAGCGGCTCACATAAACAAGGCGGAAAAAACGCGACGGATAACGAAACGCAAGACAGGACTATCTCGAGCGAGCGGGCGGGCCGGCGTAAAAAGGCACGGGGCTCAATTCGGCGGGTCGTAAACGAAGTCGAGTTCGATCACGCCGTCGTCGGTGGTGGCGATAAAGCGGTAGGCAACGTCGGGTTGGAGGGGCAGGCCCCGTCGGGGGGTGTCGGGGGCAGGCCGGAGGCCGCGGACGCGTCGACCGTAACGAACCAGGTTGGTGGGCGTGAGCTCCGGTAGGGCTTCGCCCTCGGGGGGCTCGCGGGGGATCATGTGCCAAAGGGTCTGATCTTCGGCAGCGAGGAAGACGGCTCCTTCCTGCGGTTCGGGGGCCGGCCGGAGGACTTTGACCTCTCGGACGACGGTGTCGCCGTTGAAGGCGAACTGGAGCGGCTGGCCGGGCAAGTGCAACGCGACCACCTCGAGCGGCGGGAGCTGACGGGCCTGGTAGAGCTTCCAATAGCCGGCCCCGAGGAGCAGCACCACCACGATGAGTCCGATGGTTTTCCTATTCATGGTGTCGCTCATCGGATCGGGAGCTAGGAAGGGGAACGCGAAGCAGAATCGGCCGAACGCGGAAAAGGCCTGAGCTTTGATATGATGGGCAAACTTATCGGAGATAAAGGGCTCATCATAGTTTGTGATCGACCGGGGCGAGGGTCAAATAATGCAAAGCGTGTCATCCAGGCGTTCGGGCTTTTCCTTGATTGAATTGCTGGTGGTCATCAGCATCATTGCGCTGTTGATCGGCTTGCTCTTACCCTCATTGGCGTCGGCGCGGGAAACGGCGCGATCGATCCAGTGTTCGTCGCGGATGCGGCAGTTGGCGATGGCGGCGGATATCTACGCGACCGACCACGACGGGCAATACCCGACCCGGAACGTGAGCCCGCGTTGGCCGGCTCAGTTTCAGCCGACGTATCAGGCCGAAGAAATCTTACTCTGCCCCAACGATCCGAACCCGACGAGCAACGACACGGTGCCGGAAGAGTTCGACCGGGCCCCGCGGAGCTTCATGTTCAACGGGTTCAACGATCTGCGTAACCGCGTCGACAACTCGGACCCGAGCAACCCGACGACGGACTTCGTGGATAACAGCGATCAATCCACCATGGACCGTGATTTTTTGCGGGACTTTAGCAACACGATTTTCTTCGGGGAGAAAGAGTCGGGCCACGATGGCTACTACGTGGATATCTTTGCGGATATCAACGACATCTTGATTTGGATTGAGCAGTCGCGGCACGGAGGGACGGGAAACCCTGAACGCGGCGGGGTGTCGAATTACGCCTTCGGCGATACGAGCGTGCGTCAGTTCAAAGCCAACGAGACGGTGGTGCCGGAAAACCTCTGGGCGGTACGGCCGGCGGTGCGACGGCCCTGATCCCTCGGCCGGGGCGAAACAAGTTCTGCGGGCAATCAGAAGCCTCGGGCGGCAGAGAGCCAACTTGTCAGGAAATAAGTGGGGCGGGTAGCCCGGATTGTTTCATTGCCAGGCGGGAACCCAGTGGCCCTGGCCACAGAATGGCCGGCTACGCGGTTACTCGTCTTGCCGCGGCTTGTTTTCTTCAAACACCGCGCGCATGCCGCCTTCGGTGCCGAGGTGGCGGTGCAGAAAATCGGCGACGCGGTCCCGGATCGAGGGGTGGTCGGTGAGGCGGCGGCTATTGTGGCCGGCGCCGCGGACGAGAATGAATTTGGAGGTGACGCCTTGGTTTTGCAAGGCTTCGTGGAACTTGCGGGTCTGGTCGATCGGGGTGACGTCGTTGCGGTCGCCGTGGAGATGAAGGAACGGCGGGGCGTCGGGGTGGATGTGATCGAGGGGGTTGGCGAGGCGGACGCGATCGAGGTTTTCACGGACCGCGTGCCCGAGAAACTGAGCCTCGGGGCTACGCTGGGCCAGGCTGCCGCGGCGTGAAGCGAGGTCTTGCAGGCTGATAAAGTTGGTCATTGCGGCGTAATTGACTACCGCTTGGACGTGGGACGGGGTCTCCAGGTAAAGATTGCGCTGCCCCGGGAGGCCCGGGTGGGGGGGCGTGGTGTCGCCAGCGGGGTGGTGATGCGGGGCGGCGTCTCCGGAAACAAGAGGCGGGTGGGGGGCTGGAACCGCCGGGGGTGTGTCGGCGGGTAAGTTTGGCGGGGCCTCGAGGCCGACGTGCCCCGCCGTGAGCCCGAGCATACAAGCGAGATAAGCCCCCGACGAGAGCCCGGCGGCCACAAACTGTTCGGGGTGCAGACCGAACGTATCGGCGTGGGCGCGGAGGAAGCGGACCGCGGCTTTGGCGTCATGGACCTGGGTCGGGAACCGGTAACGGGGCAGCAGTCGGTAGTTGACGCTGGCGACCGCGAATCCGTAACGGGTCAGCCACTGAAGTTTGCAGGCATCTTTGGAGCCCGCCCGCCATCCCCCGCTGTGGAAATAGACCACCACCGGTGCCGGTCGCTGGGTATCGGGGCGGTAGAGGTCAAGGAGCAACTGCTGGCCGGTGAGTTCGGCGTAAACAAGGTTGCGGCGGTCGGGGGGGTGGGGGGGAGGCGCGTCCATCGGTCACACAAGAAAAAGAATATTGGGCAGAGCCTCACCCCGCGGGTGCAAGCGGAAGAATCCAGAGATGTCCATCTAATGTAGCTCATCTTGTGTTTCCTGCGGAGGATGATCGAAGATCAAGGGGGTACTTGCTTGTCGATGGCAAACGCGATACAACAAGGTTGACGCTTGAAGCCTGATCGGCTGGAAGTTTTAGCTGACTGCGGGTTTCTTGGGTCAATCCGGGGGGTGTTGTCCGCTTTCAAAGCGAGTCACAGCCCAGGACGCAGAAGGTTTTTTCCCTCTGTGATCTGTCGGGGTGTGGTTATTCGGATTGAGGTGGGCGTGGCTCGTAGATGTTGCCGGCGGCGGTGGGTGACCCCACCCGTTACCTAGGGCAACTGGGGTTTATTAACGGAGCATCAGGACGCGGTACGAACCGCGGTGCTTACGAAAAAGTGTTAACGCCCTAAGCTACGGTGCATGGCGTGTCCGAAACCGGCGGCCGAAGTGCTGGAGCCTCGCCCGCATCGTTCATCGTCGGGGCCAGGGCTTGCTCAAAGAAACGCTCCGGCGGCGTCCGCGTTGGCTTAGAACCGTGGGCCGGTCTCCTGAGGCACGCGGCTGGGGCGAGTGAACGCCAAGCTCGCCAGGGCGTGATGAGGGGCGAGCGGATCCTGCGGTGTGCACAGAGCGGCGGCGTCTCGAAGGGATCGCAAGCCCCGGGGTTCGAGCCTGCACATGGTGATCGATGCCCCCGGGTGGCCGGGCGACGTTTCGAGAGCCCGTCCCGTTTTTTTGATTGCCGGTCTTGTTTTTTTGTCCTGTTCGAGAACCCGATGCAAAACCAATCCCAGACCGCCCGCGGTATTTTAGAGATGGCCAATAAAGCGGACGGCCGGCTGCGGCAGCTGACCGACACGTATATCGCCGAGCCCTCCGATCCGGTCGTGGCGTCGCATCTGATCCAAAAATACAACCTGCGTCCCGGGCTGGAACTGGAGGTCACGCTGGGCAAGCCGGTGGGCGGCGGCGGGCAGCACCCCGGCGGCGGCGGGAAAAACAAAAAGAAGAAACGGCCCAAGCACAACGCCATCGGTTCGGATGCCCGCCGCGCCAAAGACGTGCTGACCGTGGACGGCGTCCCTGCGGAGGACATGGAGTCGTACCGCAGCTACGAGGAACTGACAACGGTCATGCCCGCCCCGCGGCTCACGTTGGAGTACCCCGGCTGCCCACCTTCGTGCCGGCTGATCGACCTGTTTTGTCCCATCGGGTACGGGACCCGGGGGATGATCGTGTCGCCGCCCAAAGCGGGGAAGACGACGCTGCTGCAAAACATCGCGTTCGCGATCAGCCGCAACCACCCGGAGGTCGAGGTCTACGCGCTGCTGGTCGATGAGCGTCCCGAAGAAGTGACCGACTTCCGCCGGAACGTGCCCTGCACCGTCTTGGCGTCGTCGAACGACCACCCGGTCGAAAAACACATCGGGCTCGCGATGCTGGCCCTCGAACGCGCCAAACGGCACGCCGAGATGGGCCGCGACGTGGTGGTATTGCTCGATTCGCTGACCCGGATCGGACGCGCGTTCAACACCGCGCCGAGCCTGGCGGGCACCGGACGGACGCTGTCCGGCGGGCTCGACGCCGGGGCGTTGGCGATCCCCAAGCAGCTCTTCGGCGGGGCCCGGCGGTTCGAGGAAGGCGGCTCCCTCACCATCGTGGCCACCGCGCTGGTCGACACCGGCAGCCGCGGCGACCAGGTGATCTTCGAAGAGTTCAAAGGGACGGGGAACATGGAACTGATCCTCGACCGCAAGATCGCCGAGCAACGCACCTTCCCGGCGATGGACCTCGCGGCGAGCGGCACGCGCAACGAAAACCTGCTCATGACCGACGCCGAGTTGAACACGGTCACGCAGCTTCGGCGGCGGCTGCAGCAGATGCAACCCGTCACCCAGATCGATCAGTTGCTCCGGGCGCTCGACCGATTCGAAACCAACGCGGCGCTGGTCGGCGACAGCGAGAGCAAAACCAAAGCCCCGGCTTAGCAAAACTCCAGAGAAGGTGTAAACCTTGACCGACGCTCGCGAGCGTCGGTGAGGCGATCGACGCCTCGTGTGGTACCCCTCTGGGGGCTCGGCTCGGGGCGATCTTATGAAGCCTCTTCGCGGCGTTAGCGGTGTATCACTTTGGCGGAATCAAACAGAGCAATGGATCCGAGTTGCAGGCTGAGCCACGCGGTGACGTTTGATCGGGGCATGGCCGCCGGGTTTGCGTTTACAAGGTCAGGTCATATCATGCGGCAGAAAAGGTAAGGGGGGATGAAGCCATGCTAATATTCGCGCCTCGACAAGCCGACCCAGACGAATCACGCGCGTCTTTAACCCCCAGCGTGGTGAAGAAGTGGGTGGGTAAGGGGGTATCGGTGACGGTCGAGCCGGGGCTGGGGACCGGAGCGTTTCTGCAGGATCAAGCCTTCGAGGAAGCCGGGGCGACGTTTGCCGGCGAGGGACACCGGGCGTGGGAAGACGCGGACGTCGTCGTGACGCTGGGGCCGCCGCGGGCCGAGGACGTCCGGCGGATGCGGGCGGGTGCGGTGTTGATCGGGATGCTTTCGCCGACGACCGAACCGGAACTGGTGCGGGCGGCAGCGGAGTCGAAGGTGTCCGCGGTGTCGCTGGAGTTTGTGCCGCGGACCAGCCGGGCGCAGGCGATGGATGTGCTCAGCAGCCAGGCGAACTTGGCGGGGTACAAGGCGGTGCTGTTGGGGGCGTCGCACTGCCCGAAGCTGATGCCGATGATGATCACCGCGGCGGGGACCCTGGCGCCCGCGCGGGTGCTGGTGGTCGGGGTGGGGGTGGCGGGGCTGCAGGCGATCGCGACGGCGAAACGGCTGGGTGCCGTGGTCGAAGCGTACGACGTGCGGCCGGCCACGAAAGAACAGGTTCAATCCCTAGGGGCACGGTTCGTGGAACTGCCCGCGGTCGAGGCGTCGGCTTCGGGCGGTACATCCGAGGAGACTTCCGGGAGTGCGTCCGGGGGTGGGGGTGAAGGGAAAGGGGGGTATGCCGCGGAGCAGACCGAGGAAGACCGGCAACGGCAGGCGGACCTGATGGCCAAGCACGTTGTGGGCGCGGACCTGGTGGTGACCACCGCCGCGCTGTTCGGTAAAGCCCCGCCGATGCTCATCCCGGCCGAGGTGGTGGGGCGCATGAAAGCCGGGGCGGTGGTGGTGGACCTGGCCGCGAGCGCCGCCCACGGGCGAGGCAATTGTGAGCTGACCCGGCCCGGCGAGGTCACGAAGACCCAAGGCGGAGTCACGCTGGTGGGCACGACCAACCTCCCCGGCACCATGGCCGTGCACGCCAGCACGGTGTACGCGAACAACCTGCATGCGCTGCTGGAGACGCTTTTGGTCGAGGCGGCGGACTCGGGCCACGACGCGGATCACGAAGCGGACGGCGAGGAACCGGGCGAAGCGGAAGGCCTGGTGCCCCGCGTGGACCTAGACGACGACATTCACGTCGACGCGCTGATTACACACGCGGGCCGGGTGGTCAATGAATTGGTGAGACAAACCCTGGAGGATGCGTGATGACGGATTGGCTGATGATGGCGTCGGTGCCGGCGGCAGCGATCGGGCCCAGCGCATTCGTGGTCGGCGTGGTGGTGTTCGTACTCGCGGTGTTTATCGGGTTCGAACTCATCAGCAAAGTCCCGTCCCGGCTGCACACCCCGCTGATGTCGGGGAGCAACGCGATCTCGGGGATCACGATCGTGGGGGCGCTGCTGTGCAGCTTCGGCGGCTCGTGGTTCGGGGTGGTGCTCGCATTTCTGGGGATCGTATTCGCCATGATCAACGTGGTGGGGGGCTACCTGGTGACGGGCCGGATGCTCAAGATGTTTGGCCCGAAGGACAAATAATTTCTCGGAAGTGATCCATGGCGCTGGCTTCGTTTGGCATCGATTTTTTGAACCTGGTGTACCTCGCCGCGGCGGTACTGTTTATTTTCGGGCTCAAGATGCTCGGCCGAGTCGAAACGGCCGCGAAAGGCAACCGGATCTCGGCGGGGGGGATGCTGCTGGCCGCGGTGGCGACGTTTTTCTACTTGACCGGGCCGACGGCGATCAGCCTGCTGTGGGTCATCCCCGCCCTGGGGATCGGCGGGGCCATCGGTGCGCTCATGGCCAAGCGGGTCGAGATGACCCAGATGCCCCAGATGGTGGCGCTGCTCAACGGGTTTGGTGGCGCCGCGTCGCTGCTGGTCGCGGTGGCGGACTACGCGCACGGCTTGGGAATCATCTCGGATTTCTATGACGGGATTAATAGTGTTGATCCGGAGTTGGCCGACGCCTTCGCCGAGGCGGCCGGGGGGCTGAACGCGGTGAACTGGGACCGTATGCTGGCGATCGGGCTGGCCACGGCGATCGGCGCGGTGACGTTCACCGGGTCGCTGATGGCGTTCGGCAAACTGCAGGGGGTCAAGTGGGCCCCGGACCAGCCGGTACAACTCCCCGGGCAGCGGTGGATCGTGTTCGGGCTGCTGGGGCTTCTGGGGCTGTTGGTGTTGCTGCTGATGATCTGGCCCGGCGGCTGGCCGTTCGTGTTGCTTATCACGCTGGTGGCGCTCGGGCTGGGCGTGCTACTGGTCATCGGGATCGGCGGGGCGGACATGCCGGTCGTGGTCGCGCTCCTGAACAGCTATTCGGGCTTGGCCGCGGCGATGGCGGGGTTCGTGCTCAACAACTACGCGCTGATCATCACCGGCTCGCTGGTGGGGAGTTCGGGGCTGATCCTTACGAACATCATGTGCAAGGCGATGAACCGGTCGCTGATGAACGTGCTCTTCGGGGGCATGGGGGCCGTGGCCTCGGGGGGGGGCGCAGGGAGCGCGTCCGCGGGGTCGGATGCATCGTCGGGGGTGGCCCACGAGGCATCCGCGGAGGACGCGGCGATCGTGCTCGAAGCGGCTCAGTCGGTGGTCGTCGTGCCCGGGTACGGGATGGCGGTTGCGCAGGCGCAGCACGCGGTTAAAGAGTTTGCCGCGGAGCTGGAAGGCAAAGGCATCAGCGTCACCTACGCGATCCACCCGGTCGCGGGGCGGATGCCGGGGCACATGAACGTCCTGCTGGCCGAGGCGGGCGTCGAGTACGACGTGCTCTTGGATCTCGAGCCGGCGAACGCAAAGCTAGCGGCGGCGGACGTGGCGCTGGTGATCGGCGCGAACGATGTGACGAACCCGGCGGCGCGGCACGATCAGGCGTCGCCCCTGTACGGCATGCCGATCTTGAACGTCGACGCGGCCCGCACGGTGTTTGTCGTCAAGCGCAGCCTGAATCCCGGGTTCGCGGGGATTCAGAACGAACTCTATTTCCAGAGCAACACGCGGATGGTCTTCGGCGACGCGAAGAAAGTCGTCACCGAACTCGTCAGCGAGCTCGAGCAGATCTAGCAACCCTGAGGCATCCCCTCATCAGGGCCACCACCGGCGGAGGCCCTCCCAGAGCATCAACGCGGTGCCCGCCAAGATCATGAGGAGGATGATCCACGCCGCGATCTTCCCGCCCCTACCCATGCGCGGCGACCAGGACTCGTAGCCTTCGGGCAGAGGGGCTTCTTCTCGGAGCTTGGGTTCGGGCATAAGGAGGATTAGAATATCCGGTCCCCCTGGGGCCGGCTGGAGAACCCCCAGAGCCGCCGGCTCGCCCCGAGCAGGAACCCCAGCGGCAGCGCCACCACCGCGGTGTAAAGCAGTTCCTGGAGCCGACGCCAGAGCTGTTCGGTCGTGCTCCAACCCAGAGGCTGGTCAGCGAGCCAGGGCAGGCCGCGCAGCGCGTAGACCAGGGTTTCAACCAGGGCGGCGAACCCGCCGACCGCGAAAACCATGACGACCAGTGTGAAAACAGACTCGCGGAACACCAGGTTGCGCAGTTGGAGCACGGCATAGGCCCCCGCGAGATAGCCCAGCGCCTGGGGCCCGACGATGACCCCGGGCCCGACTAGGGGGCCGGGCAAAAGGTCCAACAGCACGCCCAGAGTGAGCATCGCCCACGGCACCACAGCGCGGCGGGCGGACACGCCGACAAACACCGCCAGGATGAGCAGTAGATTGGGGCTCACCCCCGATCCGACGGACCACGCGGGGCCGAGCGCGGACTGGAGCGCGAAGCAGACGTAGGTCGTGATGCCGAAGGTGATCCAGTTCAAGGTAGGGGCGAAGAGTCCGGGTTACCAGAGGGCTTATCGTGCTGCGTAGGTAGGGCGGTAAGTTTCCGTCGAGTCAGAGGCCGAAGGATCAGGGGTCCGAAGGCTGGGCAGCGGACGCGGGCGGGTCGGGCCGAAGGACCGCCACTTCGCGCAGGGCGCGGAGGTCCACGGCGGGCCGGATAATCAGGCGTTGCAACAGGTGCGGGTCGGGCTCGTAGTCCACGATGTTTTCGACGACGCCCAGGAGTCGGCCGCGGGCGTCGGGGTAGTGGACCGCGTCGGCGAGCAGGACGTCGGCCCCGGGGCGGATACGCAGGTCGCGGGCGACGTCGGCGGTGAAGGTGCGGCCGTCGTCGCCACGCTGCGCCCGGATGTTGTCGTAAGGGATCGAGTCGGGGCCGCGGCGGACGCGGACCTGGAGCCCGGCCCGGTGGGCGGTGATCAGTTCGACGTCCGCGGAACTCGGGCCGACCGGCTCGATGACCCGGCCGACCACCGAGCTCTTGAACACCACCGTCATCCCCGGCGCGACCCGGTCGCGGGTGCCGCGGTTGAGGGTCAGCACCACCCGGGGGCCCGCGTCGGTCGTGGCGGTGACCTTTGCCGACAGCGGGGTGGTATCGGGCTGCTCAATCTCGCGTACGCCTTGAAGCAATTCGAGCGTGCGGACCAGCTCGGCGATCCGTTGCTGCTGCTGATCGATCCTGACGAGGGCCGCGTCGTAGCGGTCGCGGAGTTGTTCGGGCGTGGCGGGTGGATCGTCTCGGCCGGTGGGCTGGTCGTTGCCGCCCAGATCGACGGCGAGGCGGTAGACCGGTGTACGCACGGGCAGGACCGCGAAATCGACGGTGGGCTTAAGGACATGCCCCAGCATCGAGCCCCACCGTGTCGGGAGCTGGCTATTGACGGCGAGGGCCGAGGCGACGGCCACCAACACACGAGATGAGGTCAGGAGGGCAGAAGCCATGACGGGCAAAGATCACGGAGCGTAGCGGGGATCGGGCAGGACGCACGGGTCTGAATGAGGGGGGGTTGCACGGGCCGGCGGCTCGGTCGGCAGGGGGGTTAGTCGTCCATGTCGTTTTCCATGGTGGCCTTCCACTCCTCGAGGTGTTCGAGATAGATCGCGGTGCCGCGGGCCACACAGGTCAGCGGGTCGTCGGCGATCCGGCAGTCCAGGCCGGTGGCGTTGGAGATGACCACGTCGATGCCGCGGAGCAGCGCTCCGCCGCCGGCGAGGACGATACCGTTGTCCACCAGGTCGGCGGCGAGTTCGGGTTCGCAGCGTTCGAGGGTGCGGGTGACGGTTTCGATGATGGACGAGAGCGGTTCCTGGAGGGCCTCGCGGATCTCTTCGGAGGTGATGACGGTCTTGCGGGGCAGGCCGGAGATCATGTCGCGGCCGCGGACTTCCATGGAGGTTTCTTCGCCATCGGGCGCGGCGGAGCCGATCTGGATCTTGATTTTCTCAGCGGTCTGCTCGCCGATCATCAGGTTGTAAGCCTTCTTCATGTGATTGATGATCGATTCGTCCAGGTCGTCTCCGGCGACGCGTACCGACTCACACTGGGCGATGTCGGCCAGCGACATAATGGCGACCTCGGTCGTCCCGCCGCCGATATCGACGATCATGCTGGCGGTAGCTTCGACGATCGGGAGGTTCGCCCCGATGCCGGCGGCCATGGGCTCTTCGACGAGGAAGACCCGGCGGGCCCCCGCGCGTTCCGCGGATTCGAGGACGGCGCGTTTTTCGACCGCGGTGATCCCCGACGGGACCGCGATTACTACGCGGGGCTTGACGAAGGGGCGCTTGCCGTTGACCTTACGGATGAAGTAGCCGAGCATCGCCTCGGTTATTTCAAAGTCGGAGATCACGCCGTCTTTGAGTGGCCGGATGGCGGTGATGCTGCCGGGGGTCTTGCCGAGCATTTCTTTGGCGACCCAGCCGACGGCGTTGCCATTCTGCAAGACTTGGTTCGTGCCGCGTTTGACCGCGACGACCGAGGGTTCGTTGAGGACGATCCCTTCGCCGCGGACACAGACCAGCGTGTTACACGTGCCCAGGTCGATCCCCATATCGACACTGAACCAGCTTAGAAGGTTATCGAGGATCAAATGAACGTTTCCCTAGAGTTACCACGATTGTACCCCAACCCGACGGCCCCGTGGCCGCGTGGTGGACACCCCGGAGTTTCATCGACGAACCCCGATCAGCCGCAACAGTTATTCGGACGCTGGGTCACCGATCGGCCGCGACAGGCCGAAAGACGCGACCAACACTCACATAAAAGCGTTAATCTCAGCCGGTCCGTAGCTCAACCAAAGCCTAAGCATCCAGTCAGAGAATGAGGGGGAGCCGTGCAGCAGGATCGGGAAAATCAGCCGAAGGGGTTAGCGCTGCCGGTGACTTCCTGGTAGCGGAACCAGGTGTATCCCACGCCCGCGAGCAGTGTGAGAAAGGCGATGAAGACCAGCACGGTGAAGATGTTGTTGCTCGGGCCAGAAGGGTTGTCGGCCATAGTGAACTGCTCCGTGCGGGACCGCGATAGGGGGCTGAGGATTTCGGAAGGGTTTGCAGAAAGCCTGGACACTGACGAGGCCGGCGGCGACCTTCGGGCCGAGGGGTTGCGGTCGTTAGAAGCTGATGCCGGTGACCGCGGCGTCGCCAACCTGGATCGCCAGCCGGGTGGTTTCCACCTTGGCCACACTGACGGTTTCATCGACCGACTTGACGGTGGCGACGCCGACAAAATCGTTGTCGCGGTAGAGGATGAACTGCATGCCGTTGGCGATGCCGTCGTTGGCGCCGACATTGAGCTGGATGAAGGTGATGTCTTCAAGACGTTCCATACCGGTGATCGCACCGCGGACTTCTTGGGCCGGGCTGAGGGCGGCGGTCGCAGAAGTCGCAGATCCGGCCGCAGGTGCACCGGCAAGCTGTTCCTGGAGATCGACGACTTTTTCGTTGAGTAGGCGGACGGTGCGGTTCAGCCCGGTGACCTGGGCGTCGAGGTCGTTGTTACGCTGCGCGAGCTGGGCGTTCTGCTTTTTGACATCGACGTTGGTGGCCTGGGCTTCGCGGAGGGCCGCGGTGCTGGTTTCGAGAAGGCTGGTCAGCTGCTTCTGGCTGTTAGACGTCAGGTTCAGCGTGGCGGCCTGCTTGGCGACCTGGCTGTTGGCTTCTTTGACCTGGCCTTCAAGGGCGGCCACCGCCTGGGCGAGCTCGGCGTTCTTGCTGCGTTCCGCCACGAGCGATCGGCGGAGGTCCGAATCGCTGGCAGCGAGTTGACTGCGTAGCTCAGCGACTTCCGACTCCTTATTGGTCGAAGCGGCTTGGGCGACCTGGACGCGGGTTTCCAGGTCGGTGATTTGTGCTTGCAGGTTGTCGGTCTGGGCGACAAAAGGAACCACCAGTGCCACCAGCACGATCGAGAGGATGGTCACGAGCAACACGAGGGCTTTGGTTAAGGGGCTCAAGGGGCGGTCCTCGAAAAAATTGAGAGAAACAGTGACGGCACAGCGGCCCGAGCGGGAGTCGCTCTCGGATCATGGATTACAACCCAATGGGCCGAAGTTGTCAACCATTTCACGGCGGTGTCGCGAGACGATCGGGTCAGAAACGCCGAGTAGAGCTTACCATTCGAGTTTTTCCGCCCCCCGCGTCCGACCGATAAGTGTGCATCTGGTGTATTCTGTCCTGGGCGAAGCGGTCTGATGCAAAAGACACGACGAGAAGACGCGACGGGATACCGCTGTCTGCCCACAGAAACAGTTTTGCAGCTAATCTAGGACTATACTATGAATATTCTTTATCTAGATCTTGATGCGCTAAACCCTTCCCACCTCGGATGCTACGGGTATCACCGAAACACGTCGCCGACGATCGACACGATCGCGGGCCAGGGGCTGCGCTGCGACAATGTTTATTGTTCCGACGCCCCGTGTCTGCCGTCGCGTACGGCGTTTTATCAGGGCCGTTTCGGGATCCACACCGGCGTCGTGGGCCACGGCGGGACGGCCGCCGACCCGAAACGCGAAGGCCCGGGCCGCAGCTTCCGCTCGACTTACGAAGAGGACAGCTTCCCCCGCCGGCTGCAGAGGCTCGGCTACCACACCGCGATGATCTCGCCGTTCGGTCAGCGGCACGCGGCACACCAGTACTACGCCGGGTTCATGGAGATGCACAACACCGGCGACGGGGGAGCTGAGCCGGTTGAACAAGTCGAACCCGTACTGAGTAAATGGGTCGGCGAGCACGCCGGCGACCAGACGCCGTGGTATCTGCATTTAAACTTCTGGGACATCCACACGCCGTACCGCACGCCGATGTCCTACGGCGAGCCGTTCGCCGGCGAGCCGATCGCCGACTGGTACACCCCCGAGATGATCGAGCAGCACACGAAGCGCGGCGGCCCGCACAGCGCGCTCGATCTAGACATGTACCGGAGTTGCAACACCGAGCGGTTCCCGCGGATCCCCGAAGCGGTCACCGACATGGAATCGCTTAAGCAGTGGATCGATGGCTACGACACCGCGATCCGCTACGTCGACGACGCGATCGCCCGGCTGGTCCAGCAGCTCAAAGACGTCGGCGTCTACGACCAAACCGCGATCGTCATCTCCGCCGACCACGGCGAGAATCAGGGCGACCTCGGGCTCTACGGCGAGCACGCCACCGCCGACCATGCGACCTGTCATGTCCCGTTCATCGTCCGCTGGCCCGGCCTCGAAGGCGGCCGGGTCGATCGCGGGCTGCACTACCACCTCGACTGGGCGCCGACCTGCCTTGATCTGATGGGCGACGAAGCACGGGCGATGACCCCGGCGGTATGGGACGGCCGCAGCTTTGCCGCAACCTTGACCGACGATGCCCCGGCCGGCCGCGACGAGCTGATCCTCTCGCAGTGCGCGCACGTCTGCCAGCGGAGCGTACGGTTCGACATCGATGGTACGCCATGGCTGTACATGCGGACCTACCACGACGGGTTCCACCCGTTCCCGAAGCACATGCTGTTCAACCTGGCCGACGACCCGCACGAGCAGCACAGCGTAGCCGACGACCACCCCGAGTTGCTCCGGGAGGCGACTTGGCGGCTGATGCAGTGGCACGACGAAGCCATGGCCACCGTCGTTCGCGACTGTTCGGACGTGGTCGATCCGTTGATGACCGTGCTCTCAGAAGGCGGGCCGTTCCACGCCCAGGCGGGCCCCGGAAGCGGCCAGCCGCAGGACTTCCGCGGTTACCTGCAGCGGCTACGCGACACCGGTCGGGCCGAAGCCGCCGACGACCTCGCCCGCCGCTACCCCGAAGCTGCCGGGCTCACGCAGGCCATGGCCTAAACGCCCCGGGTGTCACGCCACGCGCCTCGTTACGGTTTTTTCTCTACGTCCACGACATCCTTTGCAAACCAAGCCCGCCGATGATCCGAGATCACTGGCAGGCTTTTCACGTTTGCCATGACAAGAGCTTCCAGGAAGGGGGATGGGAAAACAGCGAAGTACCGCAGCGCAGGATCCCGGTCGGCCCGGTGATATACCGATCGGCTCGGCGCTAATACCAATCTCGACTAATTTCCAAGCGCGTACCGCGCTGGTTCGGTTACGCGGTTGGATGCGGGTTGAGAGACTAGCCAAACCCGAGCAAGAGGTGCCGCATGAGCGGAATCGACCCAGATCATCCCGACTATGAGAACTGGTTGTGGGACCGAATACGGGCCATGCTCGACCGGGCGCTCCCGGCCTACGACGGCCGTATCCGCTTCGCTACCCTCACCGGGGAGGAACACCAGGTCAGCTTTACGCTCCCCGCCCCGGTCGCCGACGCCATCAACGTGAAGGGCATGATCGAAGCGGACGCACAGGTGCAGCTACTGGCCATCACCGGCGACCGCGACGACACCACCTACACCGTGGCCCCGCGGGGCGGGCGGTAGGCCAGGACCTTGTTCTTTTTCAACCGTTTGGGGTGTAGCCCCACACTTCTGCGTGGGGCTTTCTTTATGGCTGCGAAAGATATCCGTAAACCAATCGGAGACGGCGGGCGTTAAACACGCCGTCGGCCGAGCATCAACATCGGCAACCCCCACAGCAGGGCGGCGGCGGGTTCGGGAACGATATTGAGCACGCGGTCGTTGACCGTGGCGTCCACCGGATTACCCAGAAGATCGAAGAACTGCGTGTCACCGAGTCCGGTGGAGGAGAGCGTCAGGTCGAACTGGCCCGGCCCTGTAATGCCCTCGGTGCTGATCGTCAGGGTCGCCAACAGGCCGTTGGCCGTCACCGCATCAAAAAACACCGTGGTCGAGACGGCCGCGTTTCGGGAGGTGCTGCTGTTGAGGTCGAACTGCCCGAAGTTGTCGGCCTCGAAGATCGTGCCGGTAATCAGGTCCACATCGGTAATCACCGGCCCACTCCCGTCCCCGGAAGTTCCTGAGGTGCCGTCGTTGACCTGGGCTGAAGAACTCCAGCCCACCGACACTTTCGGTTCCGCTGACGGTGACCTGTACCTGCTGCCCGGCCAGATCGGGTTGCAGGTCAACAGCTTCGACGTTCACCACGGGTTGGGCGATGACGGCGACGTGCGGGATCGAGGCCAGGGCAAGGCAAGCGACGAGTCGATACATAGGGTTCTCCCGGTATGAGTAAATGCAGGTATTACACGTTATCGAATGCGTGGCTTTCTGGCGAAGATTCCGGTTGGTCTAAAAATAACGATTGGGTTTGACAGCCACGGGTCGTCCGGATATCACCAAGCTTGCACCGACGCCGGGCGGTGCAGTGAACGGTCTTGAATGGCCCTCTCCGTCCGCTCCCTCGATCAGTGCCAATAATCGCCGCGACCGTGGCCCTCCAGGGGTCCCCACATGTTCAAGCGCCTTGCCCGCCGCCTACGTGCTTTGGCCGAGGGTCATCGACCATCCTTGACACTCGAATCACTCGAAGAACGGCGTTTGTTCTCGGCGGTTACCGGGGCGGCCTTCTTCTACAACGATTCGGCGTTCGACGACCAGAACGCAGCGATCACCGTAGCCGATAACAACGCGTTGGCCACAGACAAGGCAGCACTCGGCGAGTTGGATCAGGCAGACTTCACAAACTATTCCAGCTACAGCAAAGGTATCAACGGCATCGCGATCGACGTGGCGAGTCTGGGCAACCGAACGCCGACGCTCGACGACTTCACCTTCCGCACGGCCGACGCTTCCGGGGGCGGTGATCCGGCGGAGTGGGACGAGGCGGCAGGACCTATCGGCTTCCAGATTCAGCGAGGAGCCGGTGCAAACGGTTCGGACCGCTTGTTCTTTACCTGGGACGAGGCTTCGGCCGTCAAAAACGGTTGGCTACAAGTCACCATGCGGGCCGGTGAGCGGACCGGTCTGACCGGCAGCAAAGTCATGTACTTCGGCTCGGCGGTGGGCGACACCGGCGACACCCCCGGAAGTACGCGGGTGGGAGTGGCGGACATGCTCAAGGTCCGGGCCAACGGCACGGTCGATGCCGACGTGACCAACCCCTACGACATCAACCGTGACGGCCGGGTCAGCGCCCCGGACATGCTCATTATCCGTAGCCATCTCAACAACGCCCAGACCGAGGTGCGGCTGATCGAGACGCCGATGAACGCCCCCGAGGTGAGCGTCCTGCAGGTGGACCACGACAAGCTGGCGGTCCGGTGGACCGACGCTTCGGACGTGGAGGGCAGCTACGAAGTTGCCGCGGTGTCCGAATCCGGCAGCATCGACGCCCGGCAGACGTTTGGGGCAGGCAGCGAGATCGTCATCCTCGAAGGCCTCAGCGACGCCAGCAAGTATCGCGTCCAGGTCTTGGCCTTCAGCGGTGCGTCGTCCGCGATGACCCAGGTCGCGGCCCTCTACAGCGCAAGCGGGGAAGAGAACGAGCCGATTATTCTCGGCCACCAGGTCGAACTGACCGACAACCTCTCGCGCGGATCGACTAATAAATGGAGCACTCAGAGTGTCTCCAGCTCGATCGACGACTCGCAGCCCGGAGTCATCGACGGCGGTATCGTCGCCGGGTCCAGCCCGACCGGTGCTATCTCCACCGCCCTCAAAGCCCGGCTCTCGATCAAGCACGAGGGTGGCGGCAAGAAGCGGACGCACCGCAACCACCCGTTCACCTCGTCCGGTGCTGGCTACGGCCCCCTGGCGATCCTGATGGTCGATGACTCGGCCGCTTTCAAAGACACCTTCACTAACTACAGCGGCCCGTCGAGCGGGGCCGACGACAACGAGTGGCTGCTGCTGTCAGAGGGTAAATACACTCCCGGCGGCGGCAACACCGGCTTCGACTGGGACGACTGGACCGGCAAGGTCACCGCCAACCCCATCATCGTCGATAGCCTCACCGTCTCGGACAACCAAAACTCCTCGAACAGCGTCACGGTGCCGGATCACGAGGGCCCGCTCCTGGTCGAGATGGCCAGGGACGGCAGCGGTGGGTTCGACTTCAATCTGGCACTAAGCGGAGCCAGCATTAATGCCAATCTCATTAAATGGCGGGTGACCAGCGGCAGCCAGGTCGTGGCCGAAGGCTCCGGACTCAACGGCAGCCATTCGTTTGCGACCAGCGGAAGCGAACCCACGTTCAACTTGCAATTCGGTTTCGACAGCGATGAGGACGGACAATTCAACGATTCGACCCTGCTCTCGGTCGGGATCGAGGCCTTCAACCCCCACAAAAACTTCTGGGCCATCGGCGACTCGATCGACGCGGGCCAAATCAGCGGACCATTCAGTGTCCTGGCCGGAACGACGGTGTCTTACAGCGTGTTCGCAGCGGATACCGATTACTTCTACCCCAACGGTGAGGAACTCCCCCCTCAGTACGACCGCGACGACACCTTTGATTTCAACTGGTCGGGGGCCGGTATCACCCACGACGGTTGGTTCACGGCGCCCAACTCCCCCGGCGAGTATGAAATACGTGTCGATATCGACGACAAGGCCGTGCTGCCGGACGGCCACATCGGTAACCGAGACGATGCGGCGGTGTTCCGGACCGCTACGATCGAGGTGACGGTTCAACCCTATGTGGAGTGGTCCACCGGTCCCGGCATCAACACCTCCGACCTCTCGATCGAGATGGACCGAGAGTACGTCCTGCCCCAAGGAACGGCTCAGTTCACCCAGGTCGGCCAGGCCGTCGATATCGACAACAAGACCGTCCAGTACTCCGACGGAACGATCACCAACTCCACCGCGAACGACACACTGAACTACCGCTGGGAGGCCTCAGCCGGCACGATCGATCAGAACGGCCTGTTCACCGCCCCGGACGAGGGCGGACCCGTTACCATCACTCTAGTGGTGGATGACGAGGCCAACACCGGCAACGACCGCGGCAGTCGCGACGACACCGAAAATCGATCGACCACGTTCACGGTCAACGTGCCGAAAATCACGAAACTCGAACTCTACAACAAGAACCAGCTGAGTAACTCGGTGACCCAGCTTCCCGGCGAACCCACCGAGGTCTTGTTTCTAAACCTCAACGACGAATCGGTTCTACCCACGTTAGGTTTATTCGCGCAGTCTCGACACACCGACCATCCGTCGGATACCGGCTTTATCGAGGAGTACCGATGGGAAGTGGTGGGGCCGGAGGTTGATCGGAACGGCGGATGGATTTCGAGTGTTACCCCTCAAACCGGCAGGGGTATTGAGCTGTCGGAGTCGGGTGGACTGTATAACGTCCGGGCCGGTTTCGACCTCGACGGCAACGGCACCCCGGACTCCGGCTTGGTCGAAGCCAAGGCCGTCGTTGCCCCCCTGGACCTTGACCTCGAAGGTCTGGCCGATGAGGACGAAGGCGATCGGAACAACGCCCAACTCTTGACCGTAGCTAGCGATGACGCCGACGGCGATGGTATCCCGGACTGGGCGGACCTCGGTTCGCCGAATAGCGCCGCCCGTCTCGATGTCACCCTGCAACTGTCTGAACATATCCGCGAGGCCTGGGAATCAGGCACCGCCGACCTCGACCAGATCGAGATCGTCGTCTCTTACGAAGGCCCCGATCAAGACGAGGTGAACGAACTCTTCAACCTCAGCGACTCCTCCGCATTCGCGGCCCTGTCAACCACCCCGGGCGTGCGTCTTTGGCGTAACAACGGCTCGTCTGCGTCCGATTATCTTGCCCCCGGCAGCACCTATACCGCGCAGGAACTGGGCTTGACGCCAGGCACTACGCTGGACCTACTACTCGACGCGCAGCCGGGTTTCGTGGGCCCCGACGGCATCATCCCCATCTCGGCGACGGCCACGATCTCCGGAGCCAACCACTTTAACGGCGGCCTGACCGATTTAACGCATGCTACAACGTCGAGTCTTGATCTGGATATTGACACCAATGGCGATGGCGTAATCGATGATGCCGATGAAACGGGAGAAGATGCATATACAGGTCCCGGCCAATTCGTTCTGCTCAACCTCAACGATGACGACCGTGATTTAATCCCCGACTACGTGGACGGATTTGGGGCATTCGATGGCGATGTGCCCGGAGACGCGTTGGCGTCCGATCGCTTTACACGCCTGGAACTCAACCTGCCCGCCAATTTACCCGACGGGCATATCCGCTTTGAATACGCGGCCTATGATGTGAGTAGTGCAAGCTACGCACTTTCACCTCAAAGCCTCAACGCACTCCCCGCACCAAGCAGCTATTTCCGATTGTGGACGCTTGACGGCAATCAGACGAGCAACCCAGTATCAGTGGCTAGCGATGTCTTAGGATCATTTATCCCCTCGGGCGTCGATATTCCGGTCGATGAAGCGAGACAGATTGTCCAGAACGGAATCTATCTCGAAGCGGTCGGTATCCCGCAAAACTTGTCCGAAGCGACTATCCAGGTTCATTACACCCCGATCACCGGAGATACGGCCCTCACAGATGCGGTCTCCGTGCTCCCGGTACAACTGGATAACGTGGCCGAGGCTGGGGCCCTCGACCTGCACACCGCTGCTCCCGTCATCGGCTTGAACGTCACGCCGGTTTCTGTGTCTCACGATGGCCAGCAGATCAACGGCTCCTTCAATACAGCGGGTTCCGTCGCCGTCGCTGGCTTCGATGGTGACCTCTCGTCCTTTGTCTCTCGCATGACGCTTCAACTCAACAATGGGGAAGTCGTCGAAGTCGTGTTGGACAACCAAGGTCAATTCGGCCCTGTCTCGACGACCACCACGCTGCAGGAAGGCTGGAACCTAGTCACCGCGGTTGCCGAAACACCCTTCGGTACGGGCCGTACTACGCTAACCTTCGAGATCGACGCGGCCTATCCCGATCCCGATGATCCTAACGCACCCGCAACCACCCAAGTCAGTTACGGCACTATCGGCCCCGCCAACGCGACTGGGCCGGGGCTTTCGCATCAACAGGTATTGGTATTAGAGTTACTGGCCCCCACAGATGCTCCCAGCACTCTGCTTGAAGCCCTGAGCCTTCAAATAGCTACCACCACCGGAGAACAAATTGATCTCGGCGTCGCGCGGCAGGGTAATCGTTGGCTAGCAGAAAACGGGGGCGAACTCATCCGTTTGACCCAAGCGATTCAACCCGGCGGGGCTTTGGCTCTGCTGGGCGAAAATCCCGAGAACGCCGATACCGTGCGTGCGCTTCTTGACGCCGGGGCCGACACCGCCAAGTTCGCCGCCGGGTTTGTCGTCGGGGCGGCTAAGGGTGCCGTCGCCCTCGTCACCGACCTCGGCGAAGTCGTCGGCTGGATCGGCGAGAACGTCACCGGCTACACCTTCTCGGTCGCCGTCCGCTGGTGGTACGGCGAGGACCAAATCTTCGAAGGCGACATGCTCGGCGACCGGGTGATCGATTTTGTCACCGATTACGACCGGCTCAAAGCATTGGGCGGCCAACTCGCCGATTTCTTCAGCACCGATCTAGCGGTCCGTGGGGCGATCCTGGAAGAGCTGCTTTCGGGCGACTTGGGCGGTGCGTGGGAGGACGCGGGCCACTACCGGGTGGCGTTGGAGCTGGCCGCGGAGCTACTTTTGGCGCTGGGTGAGGCATTCCAAAACGCCACGCCGTACGAGCAGGGTCAGATGGCCGGCCGGGCGGTCTTCGAGATCGTCTCGACGTTCGTGCCGATCGCGGGGCAGGTCGGGAAGGTCACGAAGGCGACCAAGCTCGACTTCCTAACCGCGCTAGCCAACAAGCCCTTGTTCCAGAGCGGCAAGCCCCTGGCAGCTCTGAATGCCACGCAAGCGAGCGTGGGTGCGATTCCTAGTGGGTTGGGACGATTGGGCCCGACCTTCGGCCACCTCGCGGGGTTGCCGGCCCATGCGGGAAAAGGCAAGACGGCGGTGCTGTTGCTGGCAATCAGCCGTAAGGCCGACGCGACGGGCGAGGAACTGCGAGACGCGTTCCGAGCGATGCAGAAGCTAGATTACGCCGACGCGGCGTCCAGCGGCGATGCGTCGAAGGTGATGACGTTCAATCAGGTCAAAAGTGCCCGTGCTGCCGATTCGACCATGAGCACTGCGCTGCGAAAGGCGGGGATTATCAACCACCACGCGATTCCTAGAGACCAAGTTGTGTCTCGCATCAAATTGCCTGATGGAACGCTGCTTTCGGATCATGTGAGCAAAGATTCGGTGCCCGCTTTGCTGATTCCGGATGAATTGCATTTCGATAAAGATATATATCCCAATAGCTTCCACTCGATCTTGAACGATCCAGATTTTTTCCCGAATTCGCCACCCGATCTGAGATACACGCCGGAAGAGGCAAAGCGAAGATTAACAAACGCTTATGTCGATTGGGGCGCAAGAAATGGCTACACGACTGAAGAAATCAATAATATCACAGGTATACTAAGGACTTGGATTGATGATGCAGTCGCTCAAACAGGGGGAACTCCATGAGACGAAAATTTCTTTACAGTTCGCTTCTAAAGCAATATCTCCAGCCTGAGTTAGTAACAAAGCTCGAGGAGATTCTTCCGGAAAACAATAAGGTTTCGCAGTTTTCAGTCTTTCTCTATGAAGATGACGAGCGTAACGAACAGCTAAGGCAACTGCTTGCTGAGCATGGAGTTCAGTATCTCAAAGACGGAGCATGGGATTACAAATCCGCATGTTATATGGTGGACACCTATTACGAGTACGAACCCGTCGATCTGGAGTGTGCGGATTACTTCATGCTTTACGAGCCTGAGTTTGCCATGGCCGACAAACAGATTAGACCGGACGGCCGGTTGTGGATTCAAGTCAACGATTCAACTGATGGCAGGGTCAGTTATTACAATATTCCTGATCGTCATATCGGCGCAGCGGTCTTCGGTTGGTTTTTGGTCTCGCCGACTTTTCGGCGAGCGATCGAGTCCCGCAAGCTGATCGGCCCGGTGTTCGAGGATACGGTGCCTTTTTACAGAGACGCTGACTTAGGTACAAATGCGGAGGATGCGGAACCCGTTGACTGGGCCGAGGTCGGGTGGGGTCCGCTGTACATTATGGGCAGCCACATCACACTGCCGCCGGTGCATCCCGACATAAAACTCACCTCTTTCCACGGCAGAGAGGAGGACTGGGTTGATTACCCACGGGATACGGAAGGTCCCGCCAAAGTCCGGGAAGGTCGCTGGCCCCCCTCGGAATTGCACTACCTGCGGAGTGAGATGGAAGAAGTCGAACCATTTGATGTGGGACGTGTGCGGGCATCGGGAAGTAAGATCAAGTATCGACCTGACGCGGGCCATCAACTGGTCTTCTCCCGCCGGTTCTACGATCTGTGCAACGAGATGGGGCTCAAGCTCACGTGGCACCCGGTATACCTCGAAGACGATTAACTCAACGATCCATGGTTTTCCGAGGCTTGCTCTTTGACAATCTGATGAGCTATTCAACTCTCGAGTGACCTCGACGGTACCTGGGAAGACGTAGGCCGCTACCGGGTGGTGTTGCAACTCGCGGCGGAACTGTTGGATGCCGTGGGCCAGGAGTATCGGGACGCGACCCCCTACGAGAAGGGCGAAATCGCGGGCCGGGCGGTATTCGAAATCGTCTCGACATTCGTGCCGATCGCGGGTCAGGTCGGGAAGGTTACGAAGGCGACCAAGCTCGACTTCCTAACCGCGCTAGCCAATAAGCCCTTGTTCCAGAGCGGCAAGCCCCTGGCAGCGCTCAACGCGACGCAAGCGAGCGTGGGTGCGATTCCTAGTGGGTTGGGGGGTTGGGGGCCTCTCTTTGGCCGAGTGGCATCGACCTCGCCAGGCTCGACCAAACTTGCCACCTTGATCTTGACGATGCGCAAAACTGAAAATAATTCGGCCGCAGCCCGGCGAACGTTGGACAACGACTTGACCGACGCGGTAGCGGAAAATGCAAGAGCTCGACTTTGCCGAGGCCGCGGCTACTGGTGATTTAAGCAAGACTATGACTGTGGCACAGGTGAATGCGGAGTTCGCCGTGGGTACGGCTTTGCAAGGACGGCGGACCACAGCGGGTATTTCGAATCACCACGCGGTACCAAAGTATCTAGCCGGACGACTTGGTGGCCCAGCCGGACGATCCGACGAGATGCCGTCACTGCTACTAGCTAACGACAAGCACTACCAAAATCCCGCTAATCCCGATGCGTTTCATTCCATCCTTCATGAAATTATCCCGCCGGGAGAAACGACACCGTTGACGGTGCGCTTACCCCCGAACCTGCACCAAGCCTGGGTTGAGTTTTGGAGCTTCGTCTGGCCAGGGTACCCTGGCCGGATGAAGCAGCGAACTCCTCGGGGGCCAGGTTACCCAAGGCGCTTTGTGGTCGATCCGCATTGTAATGCCGACGCCAGGATTCGACCTTCTCCTTCGCGTCGCCTAGGCTCAAGAACCAGTTTTAATTTAAACATTCGGCTCGTAGCCGCCCCTCGTAGCCGCCCGTTGAACGCTTCGATTAAGCCGTTGTCTGTAGGCTTTAGCGTGCCGCTGTCGAAGCCATCCCGGTCGGCTGAAGTCAAGCTTCACCCCACGTAGATACGCCCACGGATCCAATCGCTTGCTCGTCAATTCGGTCCCGTTGTCGACCCGTATCTTCTCGGGCAGCGTTCCGCGATCCAAGCCAACCCGATCCAAAGCCCGAGCCGCATCGTTGCCGGTCAGCCGTTGGCCCACCTCAATAACCAAGCTCTCACGGGTAAAGTCATCCACGAGCGTCAGCAGACGGAACCTATAGCCGTCGAACAACTGGTCGGCCATGAAGTCCATGCTCCAGCTTTCGTTGGCCTTGGTCGCCGCCGACCGCTCCGGACGAGTCGTACTGCTGCGGTGACGACGCGGCGTATGCTTACCGACACAGAGTTTTCCGGCACACCTCCTTCACCGGCGTCCCCGCCTCCGCCTGACGCAACGCAAACGCCATCTGCTCGTCTGTAAATCTCGTCTTCTTCATCGGTCGGTCTTCGAATTCGAGACCGGATTTTTGCCCAAAAACTCACGTTTCGCTTGGACTCAGATTCGGGTTTAAGCGCATAACCCCCGTCTGGTTGCACTTGACCTGGACCAAGGACGGGGGGAAGACCACTACACACTACAGGTGGGTAAAGAATGCTCTACGCGGGGAAGTGAAGGCCCGATATATCGTAAAACATTTGGGTGCGAGAGTTGTTCGGCCGTAAAATGGGTTGTGGATTTGATTTCAAAGATCGTGGTGTTGCCGGGTAGCAGGGTGATCCCCTGCGGGTGGACTTGAGCGTCGGGGTCGAGGCGTTCGGCGAGCAGGTAGAGGTCGCGCACGGTCTGGTCGGTGCGGACGTGCAGGCGGCAACCGTCGGCGGTGGTTTCTAAGCGGGTGTCGAAGATGGGCGTGGGATAAGCGATGTCGCGGTCTCGACCGAAGAAGTAGAACGCGCGGTCGTCGGCGGTCGTGGCGAAGATCAGGTGGCCTGGGGCGTCGGGCCAGTCCGCGGGCACGGGAAGGCAGGCGGTGCCCCGGGGGGGGATGTCAAAGCGGTCGGCATGCTCTTCGAGGACGCGGCCGTCGATGTGGCGGAGTTGGACCTGCGCATTTTCGCACCAGGGCCGGTCGGTGTCGTTGTGCAGGCGGACCGCCATACGCTCGGGGGCTTGTCCGCTCGGGGTGACGTCCACGGGGAGGATCGTGAGCAGCCGATCGCGGAAGAAGCGGCGGGTGGCGTGCCAGAGCATCTTGGGTCGGCCGTCGCCGTCGACGGCGGCCCAGCTGGTGACCGGCCAGCAGTCGTTGAACTGCCAGTACAACGCGCCGCCGCACCACGGCGAGAGCGCGCGGAACCATTCGCAGCCCAGCGTCAACGCCCGGCACTGGTTCACGGTGGCGAGGAACCACACGTCGGCCGGGTCGGTGTCGGCGTCGATGCCGTCGAAATCGTCGGCGATGCGGTCCAAGGCGCGCTGCTGCCCCTGGTTCTGCTTATTGTGGTGCTGCATCGTGTCCGACATCCAGCCACGCTGGTCTTCGGGGATCGCCCGGGTCAGGGTGGGCCAGGTCGGCGGGCCCTGGTAGCCGAACTCGCTGGCGAAGCGGGGGAAGTGGCCGAGGTAGTTGCGGTAGTCGCCGTGGCGGTTCCAGACGTCCCAGATGTGGCGGTTGCCGTATCCGTTGGCGTTGGGGTGGCGGTCCATCGAGCCGGAGTACGGGCTGGCGAACCAGAAGGGCGTCGCGGGGGCGAGCTCTTCGACGACGCGGGGGAAGAGCTCGAGGTAGTACTTCAGGCCCCAGTCCGCTCCGTCCTGCCGGACGTAGTCGATGAAGTCGGGCCACTCGAACGCGCCCATGATGTTCTCGTTGCAGCCGTTCCAGAGCACCAGCGAAGCGTGCCGAGATAGCCGGGCCACGTTGTCCCGCGCCTCGGCTTCGACCCACGCGGCGTAGTCCGAGGCTTCGGGGTAGCACGCGCAGGCCAGCATGAAGTCCTGCCAGACCAGCACGCCGCGTTCGTCGCAGACGTCGTAGAACGCGTGGTCTTCGTAGGTGCCGCCGCCCCAGACGCGCAGCATATTCATGTTGACGTCGATCGCCTGCTCGATGCGTCGGCGGTAGCGCTCGGGTGTGACGCGGTGGGGGAAGCAGTCGTCGGGGATCCAGTTGGCCCCCTTGCAAAAGACGCGTTGGCCGTTCACGCGGAGGTGAAAGGTTTCGCCTTGGCCGAGTCCCGCGACGGGCTCGGGGTCGGAGTCGGTGACGAGTTCGACGGTACGGAGACCGACGCGTTGCTGGGTGGTGTCGAGGGTTTGGCCGTCGGCGTGTTGTAGCGTCAGGCTCAGCGTGTATAGCGGTTGTTTGCCGTAGCCGAGCGGCCACCACCGTTGTGGCTTGTCGATGTCGAGGATCAGGCGTGCGGGGCCATCGCTTGGGGGCTGCGTGAAGCCTTCGGCGACCGCGTCGCCCTCGGGGTCGCGCAGAATCGCGTGCAAGGTGGCGTCTTGGCGGTCGCCTATCACCTCGACCGCGAGTTCGACCCGGGCGTGGTCGGGGTCGGCTCGGGTCACACCGGGCACCGCGTCGCCCAGCCGGGCGGTGCCCCACGCCTCGATAAACGCCGGTCGCCAGATGCCGCAGGTCAACAACTGCGGCCCCCAATCCCAGCCGAAGTTGCACGCCATCTTCCGCATCATGTGGTGCGGCAGTGGCGGGTTGGAGCCGAGCCCGGTGTAAGGCCGTTCGCCGAACTTCGCCTGCATCTGATGAGCAAAGCGGTACGGCGAGTCGAACGTTACACGCAGCGTGTTCGAGCCCGGCTGCGCGACAGGCTTGAGGTCGAAGCGGTAACGCCGGTGCATGTTCTCGCTGCGTCCGACTTCTTGGCCGTTGACCTCGACCCGAGCGACGGTGTCGAGGCCTTCGAAAACCAGTTCGAGGTGCGGTTGTCCCAGCGCCTCGGGCCCGAGCTCGAAGCGGGTCTCGTAGGCCCAGTCGCATCGGCCGATCCAGTGGGTCTGTGGCTCGTGTTCCGCGAGGTACGGGTCGGGGATCAGGTCAGCGGCCAGCAGGTCGGTGTGCACGCAGCCGGGGACGGTGGCGGGCAGGCCGGTGAGCTTGTCGCGGTCGATCGGGACTTCGACGCCGGCCTCGACCGACGCCAACGACAGCGTCCAGTCCACGGGCAGCGGCTGCCGCAGACGGGGGGAAGGCGATACGACGGAAGCTGGATTCGTCATGTTTTGGTGTGGATGGGGTTAAAGGAAAATGACAACGGGGGGCGATCGAATCCTCTCAGGCGTCGCGGGTCGAAGTGTCGGCGGCAGCCTCACGGTCGGCCGACGCGGCGGAGAGGTCGGTGGTCCAGATCGTCATGCCGCGCAGCGTCCGCGTTTCCCGCAGGCCGACGAAACTCAGCCCGACGGAAAACACGACGAAGACGGTATTGACCGTGAGGTTGACCCAGTAGTTGTGCAGGTCGGTGCCCCAGCCGTCGGGGAGCAGGCCGGCGGCGTTGAGCCCGAGGTAGATGTTCAGGCCGACCGCGGGGATCAGGGCGTAGAGGATGCCGCGTTCGGAGACGCGGCGGGTGAAGAACCCGAGCAGGAACAGCCCGAGCTTACAGCCGCCGAAGATCGAGGCGATGATCTTGGTCACGTCGAGCATGCTCTCTTTGGGCAGCCAGACGTAGAGCAGGCCGCCGGCGATCATGCACAGGCCGGTGACGAGCGAGACCGCCTTGGCGGCGCGGAGGTATTGCCGATCGGTGGCATCCGGGCGTAGGTGTCGGCGGTAGATGTCGTTGATAAACGTGGTCGAAACCGAGTTGATCGACGAGTCCAGCGAGCTCATCGCCGCGGCGAGGATCGCGGCGATGATGATGCCCGTCACGCCGACGGGCAGCTGCGTGATGATGAAGTGCGGGAAGACTTCATCAGCCGCCATCGCCGCGACCGCCGGGTCGTTGCTCTGTTGGTAGAACGCCCAGACCGACGTCCCGATCAGGAAGAAGAACGTCCACGTCGGCACGCTCATCGCCACGGTCATCCACACCGCGCGTTTCGCGTCGCGTTCGGTCCGGGCCGAGACGATCCGCTGGACGACGGTCTGGTCGGTGCAGTACGCGCCGGTCCAGCCGATGAGCCCGAGCACCATCATCGTGACGATCGTGCGTCGGGTGAAGTCCAGGTCCCAGTCGCCGAGGCTGAACTTCCCCGCGTCGTAGGCCTCGCCGAGCGCCGGGCCGTAGCCGCCGGGCGTCTGCCATACCAGGGCTCCGAACACCACCAGCCCGCCGCCGGCCAGGATCACGACCTGGATCACGTCGGTCCAGATCACCGCGTCGAACCCGCCGAGCGTGGTGTAGAGGATCAAGAAAACTCCCAGCACGATCACCACCAGCACGACGTTGACGTCGAGCATCAGCGACAGCGGGATCGACACCAGGAACAGCACCGACCCGACGCGTACGAGCTGCAGGATGATGAAGCTGCACGCGGCGTAGAGCCGAGCCCAAGGCCCAAAACGCCCCTCGAGGAATTCGTAGGCCGTGACCACCTTCGCCCGCCGGAAGAACGGCACGAACACCGCGACCGCCAGCACCGCGGCCACGGGCATCATCCAGTTGCTCACCAGCAGCCGCCAGTCGAGCGCGTAAGCCCCGGCGGGTAGGGCCAGGAACGTGATCGAGCTCAGCGACGTGCCGACCATCGACAGCGCGATCACAAACCCCGAAAACCCCCGTTTGCCCAGGAAATACTCGTTGGTGCTGTCGTTGCTGCGGGCCATCCACAGGCCGATCCCCGCGACCAAGCCCAGATAGACCAAGATCACCACGATATCGACGAGAGGAAGCTGAGACACAAGAAACCTTGCAGAAAGATGAAATGAATGATTATGAAAATTTCAAAATAAATTACGTAAATTAGTTTGACAAAAAAAATTTATTTGTCAAACTAATTTACAGACAAGCTCGGATTTGCCGGTTTCAAAGATGCCTGGGTTTCGCCGTATCTGTCTGACTGCCGTTCGGCTTGGAAAGTTTTTTCGAATGACTCAACTGGCCCCGAAATCTCATCGCGCCTTTACGCTGATCGAATTACTGGTGGTGATTTCGATCATCGCTCTGCTAATCGGCCTGCTCTTGCCCGCCCTCGCCGCGGTGCGGGAGGCAGCGAAAGAGGCCGTGTGTCTAACCAATTTGAGACAGATCGGCGTCGCGGCGCACTCGTATCAGGCCGACCACCGCCGGCTCCCGCTGCATGTGTTGGAGGTCTGCAACCCGAGCAACGCTTTTCCCGAAACGATCAAGCTGAACTTCGGCGGCGTGTTGCCTGGCATTACCGCTTTCGACGCCCGGCCCCTATGGACCGAATACATGCAGGGCCTCGACGGCCTGAACTGCCCGCTGACTCAAGAGTTGGAAATCGACTATTCCAACGTACCCCGGGATAGTCCCAGCGACCGTATCTTCATGGATTACATGCTCACGCCCGGTGCATGGAGCAACGCCGCCAACGTAGACGGGCCGTTCCCCGTACCGTCCGACCCCGCGCTTACCAGTCAGCAGCGCGGCGGGGTGTGGACCCGCACCGACCAAATTTGGCGGATCGGCGACCGGGTCGTTCAAGTCCTCGCCGGCGACCGTACTCGGTTGCAGGGCAACACCCCGGGGCGGGCGATTCACGCCAACCACGTCGGCGACGTCGATAACGCCGTTCAACGCTTTTTCGATAACGCCGGCAGCTTCCACGAGTCGTATTGGAACGTGCCCGACGCTTTCGGCAACCCGGCACAAGACGATGTCGCCGGCCAGTTCGTCAAGATTGACGGCAGTGCCGCCCGCTACCGGGGCGGCGACGACGAAGTCGCCTGGGTCAGGCAGCCCGGCGGCTTCAACAATCAAAGCTATTTGATGCCACTTGAATAGAGAGATTGGTGCGGCGATTCGGCCGGAATCGGGATCGTGTGTTTTTCCTTCGGATTGATTTTCGTAAGTGAGGTAGTTCATGGCCGACCAGCCCACCCTGATCGACGTTTCCAAGCGTGCCGGTGTCTCGGTGGCCACCGTGTCGCGGGTGCTTTCGGGCAGTGCCGCCGTGAAGTCCGACAAATCGGCTCGGGTCTTGGCCGCGGTGGAATCGCTCAACTACCGGTCGCTGCGTAATTCGACCCGCGGTGAGTCGAAGCGGCCATCGCGTGAGGTCGGCCAAGTCGCGGTCGTGTTGTTGGGCCAGGATGTTTTGACGAATTATTCGAGCGACTTCGCGGCAACGCTCCAAGCAGCGAGCGAAGCCTTGAGCGCGGCGGGCCGGTCCATGCTCATCGTGAACGTGAAGCCCGGCGAAAATATCCCCGAAGCGCTGCTTGGCGATGACCTCGACGGCTTGCTGATCGCGGGAAGCGACGCCGATGAGGCCGTCATCGGACAACTGCCCGATCGCCCCGTGGTGTGGCTTACCTCACACCGCGGCAAGAACCAGAACACCGCCGCCTTGGCTGGCAATGAATATGTGGGTCAGCTCGCCGCGGACTACCTGCTGGAACTCGGCTGCCGGCGGCTCGCCTGCTTGGACATCGCCGCAGAGAACCCCGCCAACGAGACCCGCCGCCGGTTCTTTGCGTTCACCGCCAGTCAAGCCGGCGTGGAGGTTCGGCAGATCGATGGGCTCAAGACCCTGCCCCCAGACAGCGACCCCGAGGGTTGGCAAAAAATCGAGGCCGCGGCCCGCGGCATGGTGGATCGGCTCGTGGCGTCCGGCCCGACCGTCGACGGCTTGTTCGTGTCCAACCCGTTGGTCCTCGGCCCGATCTATCAGGCCCTGAGGAGCCATGGCATCGAGCCCGAAACCGATCTCCGCATCATCACCAGCGGCCACCACGAGCCGCTCCTGGCGTCGTTGTCGCCACGGCCCGCGTCGATCGATTTGCGCGGGCAGTTGATCGGCCGCTGTGCGGTCCAACACCTTCTGAGCCTGATCGAAAAACCCGAAGGCTCGATGCCGGTCGATCTGATGATCCGCCCGACGTTGCAGCGGCCCGCTTTGGATTCTCTAGAGGGCAACCGTTGACCCTCTTTTCTTCGACCTTACGGAGGCTTGCATCATGAGACGTGTTTCTTTACTTTCCGCCGCCCTCAGTATCGGGGCGTTCACACTACCCGCCGCGGCCTCACCCATCACCTTCGGGCAACTCAACGAAGACGGCAGCACAGGTTCCGGCGACTTCGGCCAAACGTTCGTCTTGACCGCCGACGACGGGTTCACCGCTCCGTCGTTCACCCTCGACGCAGCGACGTTCTTCCGCGGCAGCGCCGCGGGCGGCAGCGACACGCTATTCCTCGATGTCTACGTCAACAGCGGAGCCGACGAAAGTGCAACGTTCACCGCGTCCGGCGCACCGGCCGGCGTGACGTACCTCGGTTCGTCGGCCAACAGTAATAATCACGACACCGCGGAGCTGGGCGACGCGTTGGATTACACCTTCAGCGGGATCGAAATCCTACCGGGCACGATTTATTACTTGGTCTTTTCGAGCGATGCCGTGGAGGGTAACCTCGTGGGCACCTCGACGCAGCAGTTCCAAGCCACCACCGGCTTCAACTACTCGAACATCGACCCGCTCAACACCAACCCGCTCCTAGCGGGCAACGAGGCGGGCGACATCGGCCTGCCCAGCGATGGGGCCAACGAGCACCGGTTCACCGCGACCGTGACCGCCGTGCCCGAGCCCGGCAGTATGGCGCTGATCGCCCTCGGCGGGGGCCTGATGCTGGTCCGTCGCCGCTGATTGTCCTTGTCAACCCCGAACGGGCCGCTTTCCCGGCGGCTCGTTTTTTCAATCAGAGATCCCACACGATGAGTAAAGCCCCTCTCCCCGCCGGCGCTTGGCCGGTGATGCTGACGCCATTTCATGCCGACCGATCCATCGACTGGGACGGCTACCGCGCGTTGATCGACTTTTATCTCGACGCCGGCTCGGCGGGCTTGTTCGCGTCCTGCCTGTCGAGCGAGGTCCAACACCTCACGCCCGACGAGATCGTGGAACTGTCGCGGGTAGCGGTGGAGCACACGGCCGGCCGAGTTCCGGTGGTCGCCGGCGCGGTGATCGACGATGAATTGGAGCAGATCGCTTTGCTCGCGCGACGCGTGGCCGACACCGGGGTCGAGGCGGTGGTGCTCGCGGCCGGGACACTCGCCCCCGCTGATGCGGACGAGGCCGAGTGGCGTGATGCGGTCTCGCGGCTGATGGAGACGACCCCGGGGGTGCCGCTGGGGATTTACGAGTGTCCCTGGCCCAATCACCGCATCCTGTCCGCCGAGACCTTGGGCTGGCTCGCCGGCACCGGTCGCCTGCTGTTCCATAAAGACACCGCCTGCGACCTTCAGCAGATCGAGGCCAAGCTCGAGGCGACCCGCGGCACGCCCCTGCGTTTTTATAACGCCCACCTGCCGACGCTGACCGCGTCGATCGAGGCCGGCGGTGCCGGCTTCTCGGGCACCGCCTGCAACTTCATCCCCGCGCTACTTGTGGCGTTCGGTGCCGCCGGTTCGGCCGAGATCGACCCGGTCGCCCAGGAGTTCGTCGAGCGACTCCGAGCACTGATCCCGGTCGGCTACCCGCTGAACGCCAAGCATTTCCTGGCGGCCCGAGGGGTGCCGATCCAACCGGTCTGCCGACTGGAAGTCGAAGCCGATCCCCGCAACTTGCATCTCCTGGAGCAACTCCATGCCGACCTGCCCGCTCGTTTCACGACTCCTGCCGAGGCGCTCCCCCCGCCGGTGGAAGCCTGACGTCCGATCCGCCGTAGCCGCCGCGGTGGTCGCGGCGTGTGGCCTGCACGGCCAAGCCCAAATCCTTCACGTGGACTTCGAAAACACCGGGGGCGACGCACCCAGCCGGCGCGACGCGGACGACGGGGTGCAAGGTCCCTACGCCGCCTTCCAGATCGAAAGCAAAAGGCTGAAGTTCGAGCTGGGGTCTGAGGTCGGCCCGGAGCTGACCCTTGCCGTTTGGGTCCGGGCCGACGCTTGGCCCGCCGGCGACAACGAGCAGGGCTTCGGCAAGCACGCCCCGCCGACGCTGCTGGGTCTGGCTCCCCAAGACGACTCCTCTCGGATGGTAAACCTGCGGGTCCGCAAGGGCCGGCCCGAACTCATTATCGAGCGGGCGACCAAACAGTTCGGCTCGATCTCGGCCGACGACGCCCTGCCCACCGGCCAATGGACCCACGTCGCCGCGGTGTTCGACGGCCAGACCGCCACCCTGTTTATCGACGGCCAACCCGCGGCTCAGAAGCGGCTCGGCCCGCCTTATGCGCGGGCCGTCGAGGCCGAGGTCGGCGGGCTGGGCGCGCGTCGGCTGGTCGGTGACCTCGACGAAGCGATGGTCTTCGATGTTGCCCTGAGTCATGAGCAGATCGCGGCGCTGGCTCAGGGCGAGGTCCCCGAACCCGGGGCGGCCGAGCCACAGAGCTGGAGCCCGCGTGACCTTCCGCAGCGCTATCAGGACCGGCAACTCCGCGTCGTCGATGAGGCGCTGGTCCCGCTGGCCGAGGGCCTGTCGGGCCAGGCCGAATGGGTGCCCTGGACCGGCGACCCGGCGTCGGGGATGCTGATCCGCAGCTTCGCGTTCAACGCCCAGCTGCGTTTGCTGACCGAGCCAACCTGGGAGCCCGAGCGGGATCGGCTGGTTTACAAACAGAGCCAACATGTACAGGACACCGCGTGGGCCGATCAACTCGGCGGCGGCCCGTATTGGACGGTCCCGCGTTCCGGCGGGACATTCGACCTGCTCAGCGAGGGCAGCACCGCGGGGATGGGGCGAGGCACGCTCGTCCTGTTTCCCAATGTCGGCGAACCGGGCCGCCCGGCGTTCGGCCCGCCGCAACGGATCACCCTGGGCGGCTACGAGTTCCCTGCGGTCGTGCCCGACGTCGACGGCCGACCGATCGCCTGCCACGTCGGGGACCTCGACGGCGACGGCACGAACGATCTCCTGTTCGTCAAGCTCCAGCGCAAGCAGTTTCCCGACGGAGTCAACTTCTGGACCCACCGGGCCACACGCTACGCGGGCAAAGGCCGATCCTACGCGGCGAACGGGGCGTATCTCGCCGACCACCGTCGGGCCGAATTTTTCTGGGCCCGCGGAGAACGTGACGACCGTGACCGCCTGTCGTTCAGCGCGCCACTGCTGGTGGTTCAAGGCCGAGAGGACTTCCCGCTCATGTGGAAAGGCCCGGGCCACACGCGAGCCACGGTGATCGAGTCGGAGGGACAACGCTACATCGTGATGTTCGGGAGCCTGGTCCAGCTGCTGGCCGTGCCCTTTGAAGTCGAAGGCGACGTGATCCGCTGCGGCGCCGCCGAGCCGTTGCTCGCCGACGGAGCCGTGACGCGGACGGTGTATCTGCCGCACCATTTGTCCGTGACCGATCTGGAAGGCGATGGCCGGCCGGAGATCTTGGTGAGCGGCAACCCCGGCTCGGTGGCGGTGCTGCACGGCCCCCGCGTTGGCGCGTACCGCGAAGCCCAAGTGATGACCTACGGCGGAGCGGTCCGCATGAAGACCTTAGTCGTTCCCCAACGCCTCGATTGGGACGGCGACGGCACGCTCGATCTGCTGCTCGCCGACGCCTTCGGCTGGTTCATGCTCTGGCCCGGCACGGACGACCCGATGGTCTACGGCAGCCCACAGCCCCTGACCGTGAACGGCCAGCCCTTCCGTTATGAAACCGCGGTCGACGCTTCGATCCAAGGCCTCGACGAGTCCAGCTGGGGCTATGTCAACCCGCTGGCGACCGACTGGGACGGCGACGGCACGCTCGACTTGCTCTTCGGAGAGACGGGATCCCAGCTGAATTTCAGCCGGGGACAAGGCGGCTTGGCCTTGGACACGCCGCAGCCCCTGCGCACCCCGGACGGCCGGGTGTGGCAGATCGCTTGGCGTCAACGGCCCGCGGTCGTACCGAGCGCCGACGCGACGAGAAAGGTGCTGCTCATTCAAGACTGGGACGGCGATTTGGCGTTGGCCCACTTTGAAGCGGAGAGCCCGCTGGTCGTCCGCGGCGAGACGAAGCTGCGTTACACCGACGGGCAAGCGATGCGGGTAAGCGGGCCGGGCGGCTTCTGGGGCCGAGGTAAACCCACCGTCGTCGACTGGGATGCCGACGGCGACTGGGACATCGTCTACGGCGGGCACGGCGGCAACCACCGCTACGTCGATCCCGCGTACACCGACTTGAAGTCGGCCACGCCGATCTTTTTCGAGAACGTCGGGAACAACCATGACGCTCACTTCGCCCGCCCTGTCCTACTCACACTCAACGGCCAGCCGATCCAGCTCGGTAAACACGTCGCAGCGGTCTGGCCGACGCACCTGGACAGCGACGATCGACTCGACCTGATCGCTGGCACCGACGACGGCAAGGTTTATGCCTTTACCCGTCACGATTTGCAACCCGTCACACCCCAGGGATACCACGCCGACAAGCACTAGACCCGGTCTGAAAACAGCTTCCTGAGCATCAGCACGAAGATGGCGAGTTGTACGAAGGCCATAAAGTTGACGGCGAGCTTCTCGTAGCGGGTGCGGCCCACTCCAAAATGTCGGCGCTAGATAAATCGTTTCGGTGGCTGCGCGATTTGTGAAAGAATACTGGGGCGTGTCTGACCTGCCCCCACGGTTGATACCAAGTTCTATGCTCACCCAAGGGCGTGTTCCGGGGTAGAAGAGCCGGGTGGAGCGGAGCGGAACCCGGCTCTTCTGCGAGCCACGCTTCCGGAGCCGGTGGCCGATAGTCAAGCGACGAATGCGGCCTGATCGTGTTGTACTGCACGCGCCAGCGTTCGATCAAGGCCTTCGCCTCGTGCAGCGTGTCGAACACCTCACGCTCCAACAACTCGTCAGCCAGCTTCCCGTTGAAACTTTCGATGTAGCCGTTCTCCCAGGGACTACCGGGGGTGATGTACAACGTCTTCACCTCGACCTGTTTCAGCCAACAGCGGACCGCCTTGGCCGTGAACTCGCTGCCGTTGTCTGAACGGATGTGACCGGGGACGCTCCGAGTGGCCATCAACCAGCTCAGACGCTCCAGCACCTCGTCATGATTCAGCTTCCGGGCTACGTCGAGCCCCTGGCAGAACGGGTACATCGAGAGCTTCAACGCCCGGCTACGCGAGGAGTGTTTGAACCGCGAGCAGCTGTGGACGCTGACCGAAGCTCGGGTGGTCTTGGCGGACTGGCGTTGGAAGTACAACCACGTGCGTCCTCACCGTTCGTTGGGCGACGTCACGCCGTTGGCGTTCGCCCAGCGAGAAGAACCCGAGTCGACACCGCTTCCAGGCGGGTGCTCCAGTCGGCCTCCGGCCTCCTTCCGCCCCAGCCTGGCATTACTCTATGATTGTGAGAGACTCATTCACCCCGCCAGACGAACACAGGGACTGGGCCAGCTCGAGGAACTCGACCAGTTGATAAACCGCTTGCCACGGCGGGAAGTCGTGGGGCAGGTAGCGTCACGGGCTGCCGGTACGGACGATCCCACGCAGGCCGTTGAAGAGTTCGCGGAGTGGGTATTCACGCTGCGGGGCGTCTTCACGCATCCGCGTGAGGTAAGGCGCGACGAACGCCCACTCGTCCTCGCTCACGTCGCTGGGGTAGGGCTTCCTTGCCATGAGCAAGGATAGGCAGAAGTTATAGAAAGTGCATAACAGGCTCTAGTAAGTCTCATCGACGGTGGCTCCGGGGCCGGCCGAGCGGTGGTCTAATTGAGCGAGGAGGCCGCGGGCCCAGCTCGCCCAGTCGTCTTGGTTGTTGGTACTGATCACGGTCTCGAGCAGGCTACGGATTGTGGCGAGTTGGTCGCCCCGCTTAACCCGCGCGAAGGCGAGACGGGCTTGATATTTCGGATTGTCCGGGTTGAGGGCGTTGGCGCGCGTCTGGAGCTCGACCGCGTCGTCCCATCGGCCGGCGGCGGCCATGGTCAGGCCGAGGTTGCTGATGGGCGCGGGGTGGTCGGGCAACGCCTGCATCGCGGCCTGAAACGTGCGGGCGGCGCGATAGAATTGGCCGTTTTTGTAGTAGACCCAGCCGAGGTTGTTAAACGCCCGGCCGTGGTTGGGGTCGAACCGGACGGCGGTTTCCAGGTTGGCCTGGGCCGCGGCCCAATCTTGCTCGGCGAGTTGTTCCAACGCTCTGGCATAAGCCCGTTGGGCTTCCGCCGGGCGGCCCGCTTCTGGGGTTTTGACGTCGAATCGATAGACCGCACCACCTTCCGATGCGCAGCCTGCGCTCAGGCCGACCATCGCGGACACAGCCAGTAAAAGAGCCCACGTTGTCTTAGATAAGTTAGTACGCAAAATTAACCTCCACGGACCATTGCCCATCGTCGCGAGATTCTGAGGCGTCGAGCACCAGTCGATCGACCCGCACACGCGGCTCGGCCACCCGCCAGCCTTCCAAAAAAGCCGCGAGACGCGGCACCCCGACCCGAGAAAAGTCTACCCGCAGCCTGCCGAGGGTGCCGTCACGCGACAATTCGATCGAGCGGATAGACTCGGCGTCGAGACCGGCCGACTCGGCGACACGCTGAACCCGCCCCGCGAGCCGCCGCTCCAACCGCGCGATATCCCGGTCTTCGGCGGGCGTGCCCGGGTTTCGGTCGAGTTCCAGGATCGTCGCGGCGATCGCCTCCGCGGCCCGAGCTTCCGTTTCGGCCGCGACGGCGTCCGCGCCGCGATCTGCGAGGTGGCCGATTGACCACGCCAGCAGCACCCCGGTGAGCACCGGCAGACCCCACCACCACGACTGGTTGACGCTGCGGGTCATCGCCCACCCCCCCCCACCGGTCCGCCGGTTTCGGCCCGCGGACGCCCTTCCCATTCCACCCAGACTTGCTGCCGGTCGCTCCGGCCCGAACGCACCGCGGTGTAGCTCAGGTCCGGCGAACCTCTGGTCAGATGCACCGCAAGCTCGTCCGCGTCCTGGTAATTGAGCACTTGGCCTTCTAGGAAAACATGGTCCGGCCCGAACCGCAGGCGGTCCAGAGTAAACGGCGGGTCGTCCGGCAGCGACCGCATGGTCAGCCGCAGCCGGTCATACGCCGAGACCGACTCTCCGGCTCCCGTGGTCCCGCCGATTCCCTGGGCATCTCGCCCGGCAGCGCTCGCCGCAGCTTGTTGTTTTTCGTCGCGGATCGCTTCGAGCCGACGCACCACCGAGGTCGGAACGGGCCCCGCCTGTCCGGCAACCGCCAGGTAGGCGGCTTCCTGTCGCGCGTGCGCCTCGGCCGCCGCGGCGTCGTAGCGACCGGCTCGTAGCAGCAGGCCCACAGTGACAAGCAGAAGCACGGCGGCTAAGCCGTAGCCCCACGGCCGCAACCAGGCGGGCGCGTCTTTCACGCCGCCGGACGCTCCGCGCGGGCCCCAGCCTCCTCGAGCCAGATCGAGGATTGCCGACTCGGTCCCCCCGGCACCGCCCGGCCCCCCGAACCCTTTGCTTCGGCCGATCCGCTGCATCGCCTGACTCACCATATCGCGAGGGTTTTCGGGCGGCCGATCGACGCGGTGAGCTCCCGGAGCGTTGAGCCGTGTCGCCTCGCCGAGGATCAGCAACCGAAGCGGTCGGTCACGCTCTTGTCCTAGACGCTCGAGCAGCATCGCCCCGCGTGCCGGCAAGGTTTCGGTTCCCGAGACACCGGCGGGGGGGTTGCCCGGACGCGCCGCGGGCACCGCCTCGGTCGTGATCCAGCCTATCGGTAAGCCGTCGGTGTCAAGGGTCAGCCAATCTACGCCGGCACAGCCGTCGGCGTTTTCTGCGGGCGTACACAGCACGTCCGGCGGGGTATCCCCCCATAATTTCTGCAGGGCTTGAGCGATCAGCAACGCGATCGGCGTCACGGCGAGCACGGTCACCCCGGCGTCACGCAGCGCGACAAACAGGTCGTCGAGCACCCCGTACTCGATCGCAACGCCTAGCGTGGCCGATTCGGCAGACGTGCAGACAAAATCCATGGCCAACGCTTCGGCGGGCACGGGCAAGCGGTCTTCCATCCGGTACCGCAAGAGGTCGCGTCGGCCACGCTTGGGCAGGCCCGCGGTCTCGACCGTGGCGGCCAAGCATAACTCGTGCGTCGGCCCCACCACGACGCCCGCGCCGTCCGCCACGGCGGCACGGACCGCGGCGGCCCACGGCGAAAGCCCCGCTTCGTCCGCGGTCGGCGGCAGCATGTGTTCGCGCCACTGCGGCGTCGCGGTGTCCCACAACGAAGCGGACCAACGCGGCCCGGCCGAGGATTCGTCGTGTGACGCGGTGACCCGAAGCAGCCAGCGTTCAGACATGGGCGGGGCCTCCGTTGCGTGAAACCCCGCACCGGGCGGCGCGGATCGGTGGGAAGGTGTCGGCCGTCATGCCGACCGGCGCGGGCTTGATGGGAACCTGCCTGGACTCGTCGCCGAATTCCACGACGGCGTGGTCCGCTTCGAGACGCCGGATAAGCACGCCGTCGATGCTTTCGCCTTCGCCCAGCACCTCGACGCTGCCGTCTTGCCCGCGGAAAAAACCCAGCACCTTGCCCGAGGACCGTTGGGAGATCCCGATCAAGGTCACCGCGGGCCAGGGTGCCGCGGTTTCGATCGGTGGCGTTTCGACGACGGCCTCGGGCGGATCGTCTGCGGGCTCCGCCTCGGGTTCGGGATAAGACAACGGCCCCCGCAGCCGCCGGTACGACCACGCCAACTCACGATCGGTTTCGTCGGCTTCGGCGGGCGCCGCGGTTTCCGAGCCGATGCCTTCCGCGGGAACCGGGGACGAGGCCAACGGCAAAAGCCAAGCCGCTACACCGATCGTCAGCCCGACGGATACCCCGCCGAGTACGTGACTCACCACGCGGTGGCGGGCCTTGGCGGTAGGAGGCGGATGGGAGCTCACCATTGCGCGACACTCCGTAACGGGCCCGGCCCATCGACCAGCCACATCGATGTCTGCTCCAACCCCGCGGCGAAGACGCGTGTTCCGCTACCGCCGGCGATGCCGCCACCCGGACGCGGCGACGCTAAGACCCACAAGGTGTGGCAGGCCGAGCGTTCAGTAAACAGCGTAGCGATTGACTCGGGCGGCCGGTCGTCCGAGCTCTCGCCGCCCTCCTGCCGCTCCGGCCTGACGCGGGACTGGTCCCGAGGTCTGGGCGAGCTTACATCGCCCCGCCGCACCCGCGCAGCCAGACGACGCGCTTCTTCCTCCCCGAACCGCGGCAGCGCCGCCGCATACACCACCTTGGGCGAGACGCTACGCAGATTCAGCCGCCCGTCGCCGTAAACAGTCAGCGAGGACACCCACCCTCGGCCCGGCTCCGAACCGACGAGCGACCGGGCGTCCGTGCGTGCGAAGACCTGCCCGTACGACCCGTAGCGCCGAAACAACGCGGCAGGTGGTTCTGGTAGGTCTTGCACGTCGCCCGGGTCTCGCGGCTCGGCGGTGTCTTGGGGGCCGGCGTTTTCCGGCTTTGGGCCGGTGTCGGCGTCATCCGGCCCGCTCTCCGTGGTGCCCGTTGCAACCCGAGCATCCCGGGGACTCGCCGGTGTGGGCGGGCCCGCCAAGGCTTCAGGAAAAGGTAGCAGCCGCAACGCCGCGCGAGCCGGCGAACCCGTCGGCACGAGCGACGCCAGCCCGCCAAGGCTCCGGGGGTTCCTCATCGCCTGCGGGTCCAGCGTGTTGAGGTTCAGCTTGGCCTGCTCGTCCATCGCCACCAAGTCGAGCCGGACGGTACGCAGCGGCAGGCGTAGCCGCGCTTCGGCCGGCAAGCGTGGCGGCAAGGCTGCGTCCCGGTCCTCGGCCGGGCGATACGGCGTGGGATCCAACATCGCCGGTGCCAGCGGCGCCAGCGTCTGCCCCGCGCTGAGTCGGGCCCACTTGGTCTGCAACGTTTCGACCTGCCGCGTCACCGCTATCCGGTCGCGTGAGGTCGATCGCACCGCGGCGGTCAAAACCGACGCCAAGACCGCCAGTACGATCATCACGATCAGCAACGCGAAGCCACGGCCTGATGGCTTATGGGTGTTCATCGGTCGCCGCCCCCCCGCACGACCCGTCGATCGACCACCGCTCCGCCGGCTTCTGCCGTCATAGCGATCCGCACTCGTGCCAACGGCTTGAGTTCGCGCGCCCGCCCCGCCAGCGCGAGCAGGGGGTCGGACCGATCGCCCGTAGCTCCGGTTTCCGACGGGCCGGGCCGATCCATCGCCGACTCCGCCGAGGGGTAAGCGTCGAGGCTCACCCGCCACGTCTCGACGCCGACCAGCAGCAACGTATGCGACACGGCCCGAGACGTTCCGTCGGCGAGCAACTCGCGTTGGCCGCGGAACAGGCCGAGTCGGCCGCCGAGGTCCTGGGTCCAATAGACCACCACCGCCGGCCGCAGGCCCAGTCCGCTCCATGCCGCCCCCGGGTCGCCGTCTCGCGGCGGATGCGCGAGGTATCCCACCAACGCGAGTTCGCGGTGGTCGGCCCCCAGACGCTGGTATCGGGCCCGTTGGAGGTCGCTCTCGATCATGTCGGCCGCACGACGCAACGCCTCGCCGTGTCGTGCGCCGGGCGTGTCGGCATGGACCGACACCGCCGTCGCTGCGGTCACCCGCATCAACCCCATCAGCAGCAGGGCCGCTAAGGCCGTGGCCACCAGTAACTCGACCAAGGACAGACCTCGACACGACATGGCTTGGCGTGGCCGGTTCATGGGGTTCCCCCGCTTCGCGGCGGCAGCGGCGTGGGTAAGACCAATTCGAGATCGAACAGCACCGCTGCGTCGCCGTCACGCTGAGTATCCCGAACCCGAAGGGTCACCACGTCCAGCCGAGCGGCGGGTTCAACGCGGTTCGGCTGTGGCGGACCCGCCGAGCCGCTTGTTTGGACCGTGCGCCCGTCCAGCCGACCCGCCGGGGGGGCATAGTCCCGCAAGGGACGCGTCTGGGTTTGCCAAGCCAAGCCGATCTCGCCGGCACCCACGAGCACGCCTCGGCCGTGACGCGGGACACCCCGTCGCCAACGGGTCGGGTCTTGGGCATACCAGTCGGCGACCATCCGATCCGCCGCGTCGGCCGCCGCCTGGATGCGCAACGCCGTGTGAGACCGATGGTCCAGCCGCCCCCGGACCAGCACCGCCGCCGTCAGCAGGCCGCCCATCACCGCCAAGGCCGCGAGCACCTCAATCAAGGTTACGCCGCGACAACGCATCGAACACTCCTTTCATCGCCGAGCGGTTTCGGAGTGCACTCATCTGTCCGCTGCCGCCGGCCACCAACAGCCACCGCGCTTCGCCCCGGCGTTGATCGTAGAACTCCAGCCCGTAGGTGTCGCTTTGTCCGCGGCCGCCGAACCGTACCACGGCGTCGCCCAACACCACGTTTTCGCCGCCCACCCAGGCTTGTTGGAGCCTCAGCGTACCGGGCCAATCGAACCGGTAGCTCGCACGGTCGGGCGTCCGCCCGGCGATCTGCAACGCCACTTCCTGATGGGTCAGGTCGAAGCTCATCGTGACCGGACCGCCAGCCACCCCACTCGCCCGGCGGGCCGCCGCGTCCAGCCAAGCGAGCCTGGATTCAACCGCCGCGACGCTTCGGCCGTCGTGGACCATACGCGACGAAACCGCTACGCCCGTCGCCAACAGGCCCAGCAGCGCGACATACGCCAATATCTCCATGAGTACAAAGCCATTCGACGTGTGGGGCGTAGCCCCGCTGCGGCCGCCCCTGCTCAGCCGCGTGTCTTGGTTGGGCGGCGTGGTTCGGGTCACGGCCGGGCCCCGGTGTCGAGCGCCCAGCTCACGATGTCCGCGTCTTCGTCTTCGCCTCCGGGTCGGCCGTCGGCCCCGTAACTGACGACTTCGAAGTCGTTGCCGTCGGGGCCCGGGATGTTGTACTGATAACCCCGGCCCCACGGGTCGGTGTTGCTCTCGATGCTTACGACCGACAAGCCCTGGGCGTTGGTCGGCAGCCGGGCGTGGTTGAGGCGATACGTTTCGACCGCCGTGACGATCGTGGCGATGTCGCTCTTGGCGCGGTTCTGCCGGGCCTGGGCGACGTTGCCGCTCACTTTCAGGGCGACCGCGCCGGCCAGCAGACCGATGATGACCACCACCACCATAATCTCGATGAACGTGAAACCCGCCCCGCGGCGGCGCGTACGGTTGATCGACATCGACCCGAAATCAAAACACATCGCTGGCCTCCAAAATCGGCAACATCGTCGCCAGAGCAATCGCGCCTACTAAAAAGGCGATCAGCACAATCAGCACCGGCTCGAGCATGGACGTGAGGCGCTGCGTCGATCGCTGGACGTCCGCCTCGTAAGTTTTCGCGACCCGATCCAGGGTCTTTTCCAGCTGCCCCGACTGCTGCCCGACCGCAAAGGCCTGTACCACCACCGGCGGGAACTGGCCGGTGGCCTCAAGCGCCGAGGCCACATCGCTGCCGTTGACCACCGCGTCCCGTGCGTCTTGCAGCGCACGGCGGATGACCCGCTGCGGCGTGCTGCGTGCGGTCAACGCGCAGGCCCGGCTGAAGTCGATCCCGCTGCGCTGCAGGGTCGAGATCGCCACCGCCATCTGCGTCATTGCCTGCTTGCGCAGCACCGGTCCCACCAGCGGCAGCTTCAGTTGCATGCGGTGCCACCACTCCTTGCCCCGCTCGTCCCGCAGAGCCCAGAAACCCGCCAAACACAGCAACGCCGCGCCTAACCCCAGGACCAGGCCGTAGTCGACCAACGCCTCGCTGGCCGATTGCACGACTTTGGTGATCGCCGGCAGGTCGCGGCCCTGGGCCCGCAGAGGCTCGAGCACCTTCGGCACGACCGCGGTCATCAGAAACACGCTGGTCCCCGCTGCGACCACGGTGACAAACCCGGGGTATAACATCGCCGTACCCAACCGGCTGCGTAGCTCGTCCCGGCGTTCGCGGAACTCGGCTAACCGATCGAGCACCTCTTCGAGCGTGCCCGCCTGCTCGCCGACCTCGACCAGTTGTACACTGAGTTCGTCGAAATGTGTGGCGACCGCCGGCTCGCGCATCGCGTCGGCCAGAGATACCCCGTTCCGTAGCCGCTCCGACAGCGTATCGAGTATCGCCCGAGCTTTGCCCCGCCGTGAGCGCGACAAGGCCTCGATCGCTTCGACCACCGGCACCCCCACCCCCAGGAGCGTCGCCAGTTCCCGGGCGACTTCCTTAAGGTCGAACCGCCCGCCGGCCCCCCAACGGCCGGCACCCCATCGGCCCGCCCGTGTCCGCCCTTCGCCGGCCGTGACTTCGTCGACCCGAGATACCGTCAGGCCACGCCGCCTCAGCGTGTCGCGGGCGCCACGCAACGAGTCGGCCGCCACCGTGCCCGAGCCCTCGACCGCGATATAACTAAAAACTGCCATAACAAGAATTTCGATCCGCGCGGTCTGTTCAAAGCCCGCTGCGTGTGGCTACCCGCAGCAGTTCATCCACGGTGGTCTGCCCGGCGAGAACCAGCCGCATCGCGTCGTCGTGCAGCGTCGTCATCCCCAAGCGCACCGCCTCGGTTTTAATCGTGGTCGCGTTCGCGCGCTGCTGCACCAAGTCGCGTACCGTCCCGCTGACCGTTAGCAGTTCGAAGATCGCCTGCCGGCCGCGGTAACCTGTCTGACGACACGCTTCGCACCCCGCCCCCCGGCTCATCCGGGACAGGTCCAACGCCTCGGGCAACTCGCCTAACCGATGGAGCACCTCGCGGTCGTGATCGGTCGGCGTGTGGGGCGTGCGGCAATCGGGACAGATGCGACGCAACAACCGTTGCGCCGCGACCCCTACCACCGAGCTCGCCACGAGATACGGCTCGATGCCCAGGTCCAGCAGGCGGGTCACGGCGCTCGCCGCGTCGTTGGTATGCAGCGTCGAAAGCACGAGGTGGCCGGTCAACGCGGCCTGAATGGAGATCTCGGCGGTCTCATGGTCGCGGATCTCGCCGACCATGATGATGTCGGGGTCTTGACGGAGCACCGAACGCAGGCCGTTGGCGAAGGACATGCCTTTCTTGGCATTGACCTGAGTCTGGCTGATGCCGTCGAAGTGATACTCGATGGGGTCTTCGATGGTCAGGATATTGCGGGTGAGGCTGTCGGCTTCGGCGAGCGCGGCGTAGAGCGTGGTCGTCTTGCCGCTGCCGGTCGGGCCGGTGACCAGCAGTATGCCGTGCTCGCCGTGGATCATGTCGCGAAGACGTGTGTCCGTTGCTTCGGGCAGGGCCAACTCGTCGAGCGAAATCAAGCCCCGGCTCTTGTCCAGTAGACGGATCACCACCCGCTCGCCGAAGCTCGCCGGCAACGTCGAGACCCGCAAGTCGATCGAGCGGTCTCCCACACGCACCGGCACCCGGCCGTCCTGGGGCAGACGCTTCTCGGCGATGTCCATCCGCGCCATGACCTTGATCCGGCTGATCGCCTCCTCCTGAACCGCCTTGGGCAACTCGAACGTGTCGTACAAAACACCGTCGATCCGCATCCGCGCCACGACGTGGTGCTCGTACGGCTGGATATGAACGTCCGACGCCCGAGTTCGCACCGCCTCGGCCAGCATCAGGTTCACCAGTTTGATCACCGGCGAACGTCCGCCGCTATCCAGCAGGTCGTCGCTGGCGGACATGTTCTGCAGCTCAGCCAGAACCGCGGCCCGTTCGCCGGGATCGATCAGAGCCATCACCTCGCTGACCTCCCCTTGACGTTGTTCGTAAGCCCGGTTGATCGCAGCCTGAACCTCCTGGTCGGTCGCCGAGACGAGGCGGACCGACACCCCGAGCCGACGCGCGACCGTCTCGCTCAAGTCCAACTGACCGGGATCGGCCATTGCCAAGTAAAGCGCGTCGTCGTCGCCATCGAAACCGATCAACGCGTGGCGGCGGGCAAACGCAATCGGGATACCCGCGACGAATGCGGGCGATGCGGCCAGATGGGCCACCATTTCGAAGCCCGGCAGCGTCTCGACCACATCCGCCACCCCGTCCACCGCGAGGGCCACACCCCCGCCCGCGCGGGCCCGCAGAGCAGGCAGAGTGCGCTGTGGCTCCCGAGCCGAGATGGACGCAGAGGAGTTATTCACCGAGGATCAAGTCCGGTTCGTCGTAAGGTTCATTCCCCGGCAGACCGGCGTCACGGAGCTTCGTTTCCGATAAGCCGCGAAGGTCCGCAAAATCGTCGTCGGCCAAAATCGTGGGCCTCAGAAACACAAAAAGCGTCGATTTGTTGCTGTCCCGGCTGGTCTGCTTAAACAACTCGCCCAGGAGCGGGACGTCGCCAAGGATCGGGACTTTGCTGATGATTTCCGACTCGTCACGCCGGGTCAGACCGCCGACGATGATCGTAAAACCATCGGGAATGGTCACCCGGCTCTGCAGGGCGTCGGTCTGACGCGGGGGTGGGACGCCGAGCGCAGCCAGCGTCGCATCGGCCGGCAAGAAACTATTGACCTCTACGCGGTATTCCAGCTGAAGGTAGCCGCCTTCGCTGATGTGCGGCACGACGTCGATCGTGGTACCTGCCTCCACGTATTCGCGAAACGAGATCTGGTCGCTCACCTCGCCCTGCGTAATGCTGGTCGTGGGTTCTTCGGTGAGGCTGCGTAGCCGGCCACGCTCGTTGTCGTTCACCAGCAGCGTCGGGGCCGAGAGCACCCGGGAATTCCCGTCTTCTTCGAAAGCACGCAGCACCACCTCGGCGAAGTCCGCATCCAGTAGTGCCGATGTCAGCCCCGACGCTACGGTCGGCGTCAGACCGGCGGTCAGCGGGTCGATCGTGCTAATCCCGAACGAGCTGAACGTGATGAGTTGGGCGTCGCCCTCCAGGCCCGCGTCGATCCCGAACTCGACGCCCAGCGTGTAGTCGTTGGTCGTATTAAGCGACACCAGCGTCGCCTCGATCTGGACCTGCGGTCGGCGTTCGTCGAGCAACTCGATGAGCCCGGCATAGATCTCCTGCGTCGCCGGATCGGCTACCACGATGATCGAGTTGGTATTCACGTCCGCGGCCAACGTGACGTCCGCGCCGTTGAGCTGACCCTCGGAAAAACTGGTTTCGACCGTCAACGTGGCGGCCCGCCCCTCCCCGAAACTATTAGGACCGCGGCCACCGTTTTGCCCCAATTCCCCGCCGCTATCCGTTGTTTCTTCTCGGCCGCCAAACGCAAGCCCGGGTTCGGCGGCGCCCAGTTCATCGAAAGGGTCCGCGTCGCCGCCAGATACCGCTTTGAGGGTACGCAGCAGATCGACCGCGGTCGTATTGGTCAGCTTGTACCGCCGGACCGGGGGGACCGGCGACGTCACTTCGGTATCGAGCAAAGTCGCCAGCCGGACCGCGTCGTCCAGGAGCCGCGGATCGGCCGCGGTGATGACAATCTGGTTGGTTCGCACGTCCGGCAAAACCCGCAAACCTTCGATCTGCCGGAACAGCCCGTCGCCCTGCAGCTTGGCCGACATCACCTCGAGCACCGTGTTCGCGACGTCCTGCACCAACGCGTGTCTCAGCGTTAGCGTACGGATGTTGCTGTCGCCCTTGGCCCCCTCAACGAGTTGGATCAAGGCGACCGCTTGCTCGACGCGTGATCGTTCATCCGCCAATAAGATCGTCCTCTGTTCCTCGGCCGTGAAGACGACATTCGCCTGCGAGGTCAGCACCGGGGCGACCAGACGCACCGCCGCGCTGGGCTGTAAATCGGTGAGCTTGACTGCTTCGACCACGAGTTCGTCCGCGGTTGCCGGCCGCCCATCGTCCGCCCCATCGGCACGGAAACGCCGGATCGCGGGTTTGACATTTTCGATTTGTGTGATTTGTTTAAAGCCCGGCACGTCTAAGTCCGCTATGACGTAGCCGTGCAACTGCATCGACGCGTTCAAAATCCCCCACAAGGCGTCTCGGGGAATCGGTCCTTGGGTCTGCAGACGAACCGAACCCGAGACCACGCCCGGCTCGTAAAGCAGGTTGATACCGAACTCTCGCGAGGTGTAATCCACGAGTGCCTGCAACGTGATGGGTTCACGCAGATCCAACACGACTTCGTCGTTCGGTTGCGCGCCACTCTCAATGGCAACCAGCGACCATATCAGAGACGTCATCAGCACCTTAAAACAATCTAAACGCAATAAATAAGACCTTTGGTATCGATGACTGCTGAAATCCGATGTCGTCAATTATTCTTTCACATTCGCAAAATATCTTGTGACAATACAAATTTCATTATAAATAGCGCGTTGTCGCCGAATCGGCGGGAGAACGCAAATGGGACCGGATCTATCTAGGCCGGCGGCTTCTCTGCCGCCGCGTGTCGAGATAGATCCGGCCCCGGGTCAGTTGGCCGTTAGGACCGGCCCATTATGGCTGGCCGGCCGATCCGATATTGTTCCACGTGAATTTTTCCCAGCTGCCGCCGATACGGTTACGATTGGCCGATAGGGGCCAGTTCACACCGTCTAGGTTTCGATCCGAACTGACGAATTTGTTGTTGGCGACGCACCGCAGAGAAACAGTGCCGTCCGAGTTGTTGACCCACTTAAAGAGTTCCCAGTCCGACGACGGGCTGTTTGCGACCGCTCGCAGTAGAGGGTTTGCTTGCGTGGCACCGGCACCGGAACCTCGGGTTGAAACATATTTGCCACTGCCACGGGATTTAAGCGACACGGTACCGTTGGGCCCTTCGAAGACGTCGAACTTTTCCCACGACCCACCAGCCGAGGAGCGGTTGGCGGCCAGCTTCCAGGTGTTCGAGCCGTTTAAATTGCGGTCCGCGGCCACAAATTTGTTGTTACCTTTCGCTCGCAAGGTGATTCGGCGATTGATCGGAGTGGTATAGCCCGGGGTGACTGCATTACCAATAAACATCAGCGTTTCATTATTGGGCAAGCCGCCTATCGTCCGTGTCTTTTGCCCCGAAATCGAGATCGTCTTGAACGGAACTTCGGAACCTGCAGAACCACCCGACTGCTTCCACGAGTTATAGCGGTAAACTTTAATTTCGGTTGTTCCGGCGGGGATATTCTTAATTTGATAGCTGGTGGAAGGACTAAGCGAGGACCAACCGACACGGTTCTGCCAAACCCACATCGTCTTGCCGTTGCCCGTTAGTCTGTACTGCCCCGTACCCTTTGGGTCGTTATAGATGAACTCTAAACCCTTCGTCAGGTGCGCGAGCATCTGAAACACCTTGCCCCGTCGATTAAATGTTATTGGATTATAATTGAGCCATAAACCATGGTCTCGCTCTTCCGACTGAAGCATCCCCACATTATAGGTTAACACGAACTCAGAGCAGGGCTGGCCCGCATCGTCAATTACTCCTAGGGCGTCCCATGCTGCCGTTAAATAATCCTTCGCTATACGTTCTTGGGCGAGATTGCCGTTGGCGTCGTTGCCCCGGGTATTGAACTCGTCGGTTGCAAATTTGACCGATTCCGGAATGTTATATTGATCTTTGATCTGTTCAAATTGATTTTGCAACGACCAGGTATAGTCGTCGATTGGAACCCCGCCCCAATAACGGTGGATCATCACGAAATCAAGTGTCCCGTCTTGAAAAAGAGGGGTCAGCGTTGGGATAAACTCGTTGTTGTTGTAACGCAGCGATATTTCTGTGAAACCGCCCGGCCCCACAAGAAGCGTAGAGTCTGCCGCCCGCACGCCATCGGCGAAACCTTCGACAGCCACCTTGTATTGCTGTGGTGTGAAATTGTCGGGGATCCACGACGACCTCGGCTCGTTGACCGCCATGTAATAGCGGATGCCCCAGTCTTTACCGTGACCATTATTGATATTCCAATTACTGCCGGGGCGGTACCGGCTGGCAACGGTCTGGCCAAAGGTCTTCCATTTACCGTAACCCACCGATGGCCCAGAATCGTTGATATTGCCTAGAAAGACCGGCGTGATGTCACGTCGGTAGCACTCTCTCACATATCCATCCATTACAGATGCGACAATCGATGAGTTGTAGCCATTCGGATAGTAGTCAGAGATTTTAGGTGCAACCCGCCCCATCCCAACGCCAGCCAAATCGATGACATTCCACCGTTGATAACCGATACCCCCGTTATTTGCGTCTAGCGAATTTCCTATCGCCGCGTTGCCGAGGCGTTCGCCGACTCCCCCATACGCTATTCCTGCAACGCTGATCTGCAGCAGGAAAAAACACAACATACCCAACCCACATTGAAAAATGTCGCCTCGACGGATTGCGTGCGAGTCACGATTAAATCTTGTTTGCATAGATCAAACACCCTTGAGATGAAGGAGAAAATGGAGCTAAAAAGAAGCAGGAAGCTTAAAAAGATACTAAACCATCTGACCCGCTATCGGATCGACAACGGGCGGCAAGAAGCAAGATCGAACCGGTAGTTGGATGAGACCATCGGCCTCGTGTTTGCAGAACACACCTAGATATATCTTCGATAAGAAACAAAACCGGTAAGAGCGGAGGAAACAAGCAGTCAAATAACAGCGAATCGACTAGCCCAAGCAATGAATTGAAGAAGAGCGCGAGAGGGTCGAAATTACAATTGCCTATGGTGAAAAAAATACCCAGAATTTGTCAGATTGCAAGGGAAAAATTGCGTAAAAATTAGGACATTTTGCGACATATTGGCGGGTGCTTTGTTGGCCCGTTGAAGGATTTGATTCACGGCTAGAGCGTTCTTAATCCAGCCATCGCGTGCATCCGCAGTACCGATCGCAGCCGGGCGGCATCTCGCTGGTCTTCACGCCATCTTTGCCCCAAGCCAAGAGCAGCCAGATAAGGGCTGTGGGCCGAGCGGCGAATTGCTCCGGGCTCAGGTTCTGCGGACCGCTGTACGGACACAAGGCGTTGCTGTCCGACCACCGAGCTTCGATCTTTTCGCGGGTATCGTCCAGGCTCAGGAATCAGCGCGCGTCTAGGCACCCCCGCTGGCACCGCACACTACACGACTTATTTGAAGGTTTTCTTCCGCGTCGCCTAGCCTTTTTTTCCGGTAAGGCGTGTGATCCTCGCCCCCGATCGGCTAACGGTCGACCTGGACCTGGCCCAACTCGAGGCCCTGAAGGCTGAGGACTAGGCAATGTCGGCGAGTGATGTCGAGCTCTGCTACACACCGGATGCATGCCTCTATCGTCCGGAGGTCCGGCACGTCCGTGGCATGTCTGTGCTTCAACTGGCCGTCCAGCTGAAGCGGCTCGATGGGAAACATCTGATCCTCGCTCCAGATGGCCGTGAACTGACGATACCGGCTCAGGCTCTCTCCAAGCCTTATGTTAGTAGAGGCTTTTGGGCAGGCCTATGCCTGGCGTCAACTGCTCATCGAGCACCATCTCGGGATCGCGGAGTTGTCGAAGTGTCTAGGCGTGGCAGACCCGCAGATCCACAAGCTGCTGCCGCTGACGAGCCTGAGCCGGCTATCGCCAAGGGCGTGCTCATGCTCCACATCTGCCGCGGTGGCTCAACGCCCGGCAGGACCAAGAGCAAGCGGGACCGGTTCGTGCCCATACACCGCGCGTGCGGCCGCCGCTGAAGTCGCTCCCCCGCCCCCGGAATCAGCAGTTGGTGTTTCCGGGGGTCGCGGAACGGCAACTTGCTCAAACGGCTCAAAGAGGTTTGCGGGGAGATCGGGCTCGCCAGCCCCGAGAGCTACAAACACTAACAGCTTCCGTCACCACTTCGCGTCGATGTGCGCGAATCACCAGGTCGCCTACAAGAAGGCGCTCGCGTGGCTGGGTCACCGCTCGTCGGACATCCTCGACCTGTACTACCACCTCAACAACGCCGAGAGCCAGTCGGCCATGGCGTCGCTGGCCTCGGACACTTTCCCTTCACCTCCCGCCCCCGGAAGCTGCGGAAGCCCCAGGCGTGAGTTGGACGGCGAGTCGGCGCGGCACGGGCGGCGCGAGCATTCTCCGCTCGGCGAAGAGAAATTCGAGGGCACCGACACGCCCTCGGCTAAGGGCACACCGAGGACACAGGCCCAGTCAGCAATCGGGATTTATTCGGAAACTCATTTGGAGCAAGAGCTTCTGGAATTGCTGACGGAAAAAGCGGAGAGGGCGGGATTCGAACCCGCGGTACGGGTAATACCCGTACGACGATTTAGCAAACCGTTGCCTTCAGCCACTCGGCCACCTCTCCAGAAGGGTCCCTGATTCCGCGAGCCAAGCTCAGCACGGCTGAGCGGGTGACGCGGGGGATCGGCATTGTCTGCCCCAATGTACCCGCATCCCCCGCATAAGGGGAACTCGTCGGTCGATTCGGTCGTCCACACACACGGGGAAATTCCGTGGGTTCGAGCGGCCGGCACGAGCGCGAGCGGGTGGATGGCGGGGCAATGCCGATGACTGGACTCGAACCAGTGACCGAGGGCTTATGAATCCCTAGCTCTACCAACTGAGCTACATCGGCGGCAGCCCCGTATTGTAGATACGTCGCAGAATCATTCAAGGGGGCAGGGCGGAAGCCGAACCCGGGCTACCAAGCCGTCTGTAATTTTGACCACGATCGGTACGGGCCCGCTGCGGAAAGAAGCCCGCTCGGAAGCCGCGGATCGCAGTCATTTTTCGAACAAGTTTTCTCTGGGCGGTCCGAGGTGGGCCCGGGCGCGGGAACCAGGCCGGGACGGACCGAAGTCCACGATCCCCGGCGGTGTAATCTGCGACAAGAGCGATGCAATCCGTGACAAGGAGGATCCGTGGGTCTGCCTGGCTTCCGCTAAATTCAGCGGCAGGCGTGGGATGAATCTTGGGTGACACCACCGGGGCGTCTCGTGGGCGAGTCCGGACCGACCGGGCCGCAGGGTTTTTGCAGCCACGCGTAGAACTAGACGGGCCGCGAGGCGATCGGGTATGTTCACGGGTCAACCGCAAGGAGCCGAGACGATGTCGAAAGAGCGTTCTTTATTTGATCTAACGGGGCGGGTCGCGCTGGTCACGGGCGGCGGGTCGGGGATCGGCAAAGCGATCGCGGCGGAGATGGTCCGGCACGGGGCGAAGGTCGTGGTCGGCGGACGGACCCAGCAGAAAGTGGCCGCGGCGGCTCAAGAACTCGACGGCCTGCGGGACGACACCCTGGTGGACCCGGTCGCGGCGGCGGTCCCACTGGATGTCGCCTCGGACCAGTCGGTGCAGGAGGCGGTCGAGAAAACGATGGACCTGTTTGGCGGGCTGCACGTGGTGGTGAACTCGGCCGGGATCATGTGCAAGAAGCCGACGTTCGATCTGACCGGCGACGACATGAATTCGCTCTACGACATCCATGTGACCGGGGCGCTGCGGGTGAGCCAGGCCGCGGGCCATGTCTTCCGTGAGCAGCACGACGGGGCGATCATCAATATCGCCTCGATCAGCAGCTACGTCAGTTTGACGGAGGTCACGGCCTACGCGTGTGCGAAGTCGGCCATGATGGGGCTGACCGCCAGCCTCGCGAACGAATGGGCGAAGTACGGCATCCGGACCAACGGCATTGCGCCAGGGTTCATCCCCACCGACATCAACCGCAAGATGATCGAGGGCACCGACCGCGGCCGACGGATTCTGGAACACACCCCGATGGCGCGGTTCGGCGAGGCCGACGAGATCGCCGGGGCGGCGGTTTACCTCGCCAGCGCGGCGGGCAGGTTCGTCAACGGGGTCACGATCCCGGTCGACGGCGGCTACCTCGCCAGCGGGATCGGGGATTCGGTCGCGCCGTGGGCGGCAGAGCCGGAGTGACCGGGTCACGGGGGCGTTGCGGGTACGGTCCGGCGTGCGGCGGGGAGTGGGTTACTCGTGGATCCCTAATTCGGTCTTCGTAAACAAAGCGTGGAAGTGGAAGCCCGCGGCCTCGATGTTTTCCCGCGCGCCTTCTTCCCGGTCGATTACGACCACGATCCCGGCCACGTCGGCTTGCATCTGGTCGCGGAGCAGCCGGGCGGCTTCGATGGATTGCCCGCCGGAGGTCGCGATGTCTTCGGTGATGAGGATGCGGTCTCGGGGTTTCAGGACGCCTTCAAATTGTTTCGCGGTGCCGTAGTCTTTTTTGGCGTTGCGGATCAGCACCATCGGCAGCCCGGTGGCCATCGCGGCGGCGGTCACGAGGGGTATCCCGCCGAGTTCGGGGCCCGCCAGGCGATCGATACCCGGGCCGTCGGCCCGGACCACCTCCGCGAACTTTTCGCCCAGGGCCGCGAGGATGTCCGGCTGGGTCTCGAAGAGGTATTTATCGAGGTAGTACTTGCTTTTTCGGCCCGAGCGGAGCGTGAAGTCGCCGTGGAGCAGGGCGGTGTCGCGGATGCGTTCGATCAGTTGTTCGTGGGTCATGGGTGAATAATCTAGCGACATTACCGCGCCCGGGTTTTGGGCCGAGCCCGGGTAATGTCGCTAGATTGGGGCGATGACCCGCCGCCTGCGTGACAAGACGATCCTGATTACCGGGGCCAGTTCGGGCATCGGCCGGGCGACGGCGCTGGCGTGCGCGTGGGCCGGGATGAACGTCTCGGTCTTCGCGCGTCGGGCGGACCGCCTGGAAGACCTCGCGCGGAAGGTGTCGGACCTCAACCAGAGATCGCATTTTTATGCCGGCAACGTCGCGGACCCCGACGCGGTAAAACGCTGGGTCGGCGAGGCGTACGACACGTTCGGGCGGATCGACGCGGTCTACGCCAACGCGGGCTATGGCGTCGTCTGCCCGGCGATGGAGATGTCGCTGGCCCAGCACCGCGCGATGTTCGAAGTCAACTACTTCGGCACGGTCCACCTGCTGCGTGAAGCCCTGCCCTACCTCGGCACGACGCCCGACGGCTTAAAGCACCTGCTGATCTGCTCATCGTGTCTGAGTGAGCTGGGCCCGCCGGCCAACGGCGTGTACGCCGCGACCAAAGCGGCACAGGACATGCTCGCCCAGTCGATGCGCGCCGAGCTGGCGGGCGAGGGGTACTCGGTCACGTCGGTGCATCCGGTCGGCACGAGGACCGAGTTTTTCGAGCAGGCCAAGAAGCACACGGAGCCGAAATACGCCGACAACATGAACACGCCCGGTTTCCTGATGCAGACGCCCGAGAAGGTGGCCAAGCGGATCGTCGGCGCGCTGCGGCGTCCGTGTGCGGAGGTTTGGCCGATGCGCACGGCCCGCTTCGCCGCGGCGGCGGCGACGGCGTTCCCGGGGGTGACCGCTTGGGCGCTACGCTGGGGTTACGAGAAGCAGAACGGCAAGACGAAAGCGGACCCCACGGATTAAGCCGCGCCGGCGGCGGAAAGCGAATCATGAATCCTCAACAGTTGTTGGCCGACAACCTCAAAGCCGTGGCCGAGTTGACCGGCATCATGCCCGCGCTCAGCCAGCCGTTGGCCGAGGCGACGGCGTTGATCGAAGCGTCACTGATGTCGGGTGGTAAGCTGCTGTGCTGCGGCAACGGCGGATCGGCGGGCGACGCCGCCCATTTTGTTTCTGAAATTGCTAATCGCTATGTACTGAATCGTAAACCTTACCCTGCGATCGATCTCACGGCCGACCACAATATTCTCACTGCGGTTGTCAACGATTTCGGTATCGATGCCATGTACGCTCGGCAAGTCGAAGCGTTAGGCCAAGCGGACGATGTCGTCTGCGTCTTCTCGACCTCGGGTCGCTCGAGTAATATCGTCAAAGCCATCGAAGCCGGTCGATCAAGGCAACTGAAAACCATCGCCTTCCTTGGCAAGGGCGGCGGGGCGTGCAAGGGGTTGGCCGACGTCGAATTGATCGTGCCCAGCGACGTGACCGCCCGTGTGCAGGAGATGCATCTGATGCTGTACCACACAATCTGCGAAGCGCTGGACCCGGTGTTGGCCCAAGCAGGTCGGCCTTAAGCCTCAGGGGTTTAAGCCCACGGCCACAGCAGCGTTTGGCCTAGCATGCTCGGTCTGGCCAGGACCACCGCCAGCCCTAGTGCCACCAATGCGTAAGCGCTAACGGTCCACACTCGCCGGGTACCTCCCAACGCAGCCTGTCCGGCGAAACAGATCGACAACGCTAAGCCAACCAGCGCGATCCATCCGAACGCTCGGAGGTCCATCACCGCTTGGGCCGCTTGTGCGATGCCGTCGCGTTGGAACGACCGCAATTCAATCTGTTCATCAATAGCCGTGGGCGTGACGCCGGTCGCTTGGAGGGCGGCGACCATGGCGGCGGTTTCTTCTTCATACTCGAGGAGTTGCTGCGTCGCGGACCCGCCGCCGAAGAGGCTGGCGTGGGCGGCAGGGGCGACTCGGCCGAGGACCGCCGGGCCGAGCAGGACGCCCAGTAAGAGGCCGGCGGCGAGGATGTAGAGTTCGGTGGGGCCGGGCGTAGAGGGTGTCTTGTTCGACATCGTTAGATCATAGTTCGGGTGATGTACCAGAGGTTGTCTCCCGGATCGCTTCCACGGCGGGCGGTCACGACACCTCACAGGCATGGAGTATGGGGGGTGACAAACTGGGTTTGGTGTTAACGGGGTGCAGAGGCAGAGCCCCTGCCGCTCGCCGCGGAGGCGATCTAGAAAATCAAAAATCCCGACCGCTTATTCCAACCCGGTATCATCTAAAACTTATGGCCACCGAACGTCTCGTCACCGCCGCGTCCACCGATCTGAGCGAAGAGACCTTCAACCTGTCGCTCCGCCCCCAGACGCTCGACGACTATGTCGGCCAGCCGGCACTTATCGAAAAGCTCCGGATCACGCTCCAAGCGGTCAAGCAGCGCGGCGAGCCGATGGAACACGTCCTGCTCCACGGCCCGCCCGGCCTGGGCAAGACCACCCTCAGCCACATCATCGCCCACGAGATGGGCACCCACGTCACCGTGACCGCCGGCCCCGCACTGACCAAAGGCGGGGACCTGGTCGGCACGCTGACCAAACTCCAGCGCGGCGACGTCCTGTTCATCGACGAGATCCACCGCCTGCCCGCGGCGGTCGAAGAGTTCATCTACCCCGCGATGGAAGACTTCAAGATCGACTTTACGATCGACACGGGGATGCACGCCAAGACGATCCCGATCACTCTCAAGCCGTTCACGCTGATTGGCGCGACCACCCGGGCGGGGCTGCTGAGCGGGCCGATGCGTTCGCGGTTCGGGATCACGCACAACCTGGAGTTCTACAACCGGGCCGACTTGCTCAGCATCCTCGAGCGCAGCGCGGGGCTGCTGGGGCTCGGCGGCAAGGAGCAGACCTCGGCGCTCGAAACCATCGCGCAACGCTCGCGGGGCACGCCGCGGATCGCCAACCGCCTGCTCCGCCGGGTCCGCGACTACGCCCAGGTGAAGGCCGACGGCAAGCTCACCGCGGCATTGGTGGACGAGGCGCTCAAACTCGAAGGCGTCGATCACCTCGGACTCGACGAGATCGACCGCAAGTACCTCACCGTCATCGGCACGACTTACGAGGGCGGCCCCGTGGGTCTGGAGGCCGTGGCCGCGACCCTGGGCGAAGACTCGGGGACGCTGGAATCGATGGTCGAGCCTTACCTGTTGCAGATCGGCTTCCTCGCCCGGACCCGTAAGGGCCGGATGCTCACCAAGGCCGGGGCGACGCATGTGGGCGTGGCGTATCGGCCGGCGGATCATACCGAGGCCGACAATGACCCATTGTTCTAAATCCCCCCGAGTTCACGGGTCGCGCGGTCTACGATGAAACCCTACGCGACGAGACGCCTTGTCCCTTGCGGATCTGATCTTTTCTGAATCACAGGCAAACCCCCAACTCCGGAGTTTCTGATGAAAACGTGTCGACGCTGGTTAACCTTGACCGCCTTGCTGTTTGGTTTGATCACGCCGCCGACACACGCCGACGACCCCGCCGATTCGCCCGCCGCCGAACTGGCCGAGCGCTACGGCCTCTCGGGTTGGGGTCAGGTCGATAGCCTCACGTTTACGTTCAATGTCGTTCTCCCCGGCCGAGACGCGACAATCACCCGCGCCTGGACCTGGGACGTCGTCGGGCAGAGCGTGACCCGCCAACTCGGCGAAGAGACGCACCGCGTCAATCTGAAGCTGTTCCAGCCGGTAGCGGGCCTGAGCTCCAATTTGAAAGACTACGAAGTCCACGAACAATTCATCAACGACACCTACTGGCTGCTCTTCCCCTTCCAACTCGTCTGGTCCAACCCCACGGTCACTGAGCAACGGGTCTCGGACTACCCCATCGTCTTGCCCGACGAACATCACGTCCCGGCAGAGGGGATCCGCAAACTCGTCTGCCAATGGCCCGCCGCCGGCGGCTACACCCCCGGCGACGCCTACGACCTCTACCTCGGCCCCGACGGCTTCATCAAGCAGTGGGTCTTCCGTCGCGGCGGCAAAGCCGAGGGCAGCGCCCACACGTGGGAAGACCACCAGCAGCTCGGCCCGATCGTCGTCAGCCTCGACCACCACAACGCGGCGGGCACGTTCCGGCTGTGGTTCACCGGCGTGCAAGCCACGTTGAACGACGGCACGGCCGTCACACCGCAACCCAAGGACGCGCCGTGAGCGGCGCGGCCCGCATGACCGCAGCGAAGGGTTTTTCATGGACCCTCGCGCTGGCCTCCACGGCCCTGGTTTCGTGCGTCCACGCCGAGGATGCCGCGACGACGGACGGCGCGTCGGACCCGGGCACCGGGGCGGAGCTTGAAGCGCCCCCGGCGGTGGAAGAGGTCGCGTACGGGGCGATGGAAGTCGGGGGCCGGATCACCCACCCCGAAATCACAGAGAGCAGCGGGTTGGCCGCGTCGCGTCGAACCCCGGGCGGGTGGTGGACGCACAACGATTCGGGGGATACTCCGCGGCTTTTCCTTTTAGACGAGCGGGGCGAACTGTTGCAGGAGTACCGCGTCGACGTGCCGCGGGCGATCGACTGGGAGGACATGTGTTCGTTCGAGCTGGACGGCCGGGCGTACCTGCTGGTAGGCGACATCGGCGATAACGCGCGGAAGCGGTCGCAGGTCACGCTGTGGCTGATCCCCGAGCCGGCGTACGACCCGGCCTCGTCGCCGGCCGAGCCTCCGATCCTAGCCCCCGTGCGTAAGTTCGATTTCGCTTTCGCCCAAGGGCCGCAGGACTGCGAGTCGCTGGCGTTCGACCCGGTGACGCGGACGGTGATGCTGATCACCAAGGTCGATCCCCGCCGAAACCTGTTCAAGACCGCGGGGGTCTACCTCTGGCCCTGGCCGGCTTCTCCCGAAAACGCTGCGCCTTCGGAAGCAGGCGATGCCTCTGCGGTACCACCCGCCACGGGGCCGGAGCTTTCTTTGCAAGCCCCGCGCCCGAACGGAGCCGACGGGTTGCCCGCGGCCCCGGAGCAGACGGTGGTATTGGAGCGGGACGCGAAGCTGTCGTTGCGGATCGTGGTGGGGGCGGACGTCGCGGCGGACGGGAGTCGGTGCGTGGTGGCGACTTATGGCGACGCGTGGACTTACGCACGGCAGCCGGGCCAGACCTGGGCCCAGGCGTTCTCGGAGCCGCCGAAGCAGGTGGCGTTGGGTCCGCGGGGCCAGAGCGAGGCCGTCGCGTTTGCGGCGGACGGCGTCACGGTTTACCTCACCGCCGAGGGTGTCGATAAGCCCCTGTGGCGGGTCGCGCCGGAGGCCGCCGCGGCGGGTGGGCCGGGATCCTGATTCAAAAAGCGTGCGATCTTCTTTACATCAGACCGACACGGCGTAAGACACCACGAGATAGGCCAGGTACATCGCGACCAGCGGGATGCCCATCCACCGGGAAAAGTAGCCCTTCGCGGTCGCGCCGAAGATGCAAAGACGCATGAAAGCGAGCATGATGAGCATGGTGGGGATCATGACCAACAGGATGATCGCGGGAAGCTGAGCGGTCGGGTCGATCAGCGGCAGGGGGGCGGCGAGGGCCGAGACGCCGATCACGAACAGGACATTAAGGATGTCGGCCCCGATGACGTTACCGACCAGAAGCTCGGGGTGCCCTTTACGGATCGCGGTCAGGCCGGTGACGAGTTCCGGGAGGCTGGTGCCCAGCGCGACGATCGTCGAGGCGATCACCGCGTCGGGGACATTCCAGCGCTCGGCGACGATCGTGACCGACCCGACCAGGACGTCGCCCGAGGCGATCACTAAGATCAGCCCGGCGAGCCCGATGCCCACCAGCACGCCCAGCCCGTGCCCGGCCGTGGAGGGCTGGTGGTCGGCCAGGGCCGAACCGTCGGCCTCCGCCAGAAGGTGGGGCTCGCCGCTAGGGTGGGTTTTGGCCCACTTGATGGAAATCAGCAGGTACCCGACCAAGAGCCCGGCGAAAAGGATGCCGACGACCCGGGGGATGGTGGCCGCGCTTCCCTGAAAAAACCACAAGCCATAGCAGATCAAGGCGAGCAGGACCGCGCTGCCGAACTGAACCCACCCTTGCCGGGAGAGGACGAAACGATCTGCGGGGAGACGAGTCATCAGGCAGCCGAGGCCGAAGATCAGCCCGGTGTCGGCGATGATGGACCCCACGCCGTTGCCAATCGCCAGCCCCGCGTCCCCGGAGAACGCGGCCAGGACACTGACCGCGGCCTCGGGCGAAGTGGTCCCCAGTGAGACGATCGTGGCCCCGACCACGACCTCAGGCATGCCCAGGTGTTGGGCGACGCCCGCCGCCCCCTCGACCAGCCAGTCGGCCCCTTTGATGACCACCGCCATGGCGATCACCGCCAAAACCACCAGCACCACGGTGGATTGTTCACCGAACCAGTTTTCGGTCGCAGCCGGCATCAATGAAGCAAAAGTAGTCATGGTCGGCAGAATACCGCATCCCCGTGGATCAAGAGATAAATCTTCTCGGCCGGCCGTGACACCGCCACCAGGATCCCGCCCGCGCCCCCGACCACGCGGTGATATAGCGCTGCGCTTATGTACTCGGGCGGTGGCGATGAGCCATTGCCCCGGCGTCTAGGCCCGACCCGGAATGATTTTTTAAGTCAAAAATCTGAAAACCCGCCGGTCGGGCGGGTACGATGCAATCTGGCATCTCTTATTTCCTACGGAATCAAATGGATATGAATCTAATCGAGACGCGACTCGGCAGGGCTTCGTGGGTGTGGGCGGCGGTACTTGCGGGGGCATGCATGCTCCTGGGTTCAATCGCGACCGCGCAGGGAGCCGACACGTCGGCGGCGAGCGGGCTCCGCCTGGGGGCTCCGTTCTCGGATCACATGGTGATTCAGGCCGAGGCCCCGATCCGGGTGTGGGGCTGGGACGATCCGGACACCGAAGTCACCGTAACGCTGGCGGGCTTTACGTCGCAGGCCACCGCGGGCGCCGACGGCCGGTGGCAGGTCGAACTCCCGGAATTGGTAGAGGTCGGCCCTTACGAGATGGTGGTCGAAGGCAGCGGCACCGTGCGCCTGGAAGACGTGGTGGCGGGCGAGGTGTGGTGGTGCTCGGGTCAATCCAACATGGTGTGGCCGGTTCAAAAGTCTTTGAGCAAGGACACGCTGGGCAAACGATCGACCGACCCGATGGTCCGGTTAATGAAAGTACCCCGCACGTCGGAGCCCAGCCCGCAGAGCGATGTCGAGGCCCAATGGGAGATCAGCGACGGGGCAAGCCTGCTGGGTTTCTCCGCGGTCGCGGCTCACTTTGGCATAGACCTCGCGCGCGAACTAGACCGCCCGGTGGGATTGATCCAGTCGGCCTGGGGTGGCTCGATGATCCGGACATGGGTCCCGACGGAAGAATTAGAAGCCAGCCCTCACCGCACGAATATGCAAAAGGTTCTCGCGCGTGCAGTCCAGCGACACGACGCGGAACTCAAGCAGTGGGAAGAAAGCGGCCGGCAGGGCAAGCGACCCCGGTGGGGCGGTCAGCGTCCGCAGCACGTACCTTCGGGCCTTGCCAACGCGATGACCCATCCGTTTGAGCCGCTGTCGATCCGCGGGGTCATCTGGTATCAGGGCGAGTCCGACTCGAAAAAGCCTCCCTACTACGCCGACCTGTTCAAAAGCCTGATCGCGTCGTGGCGGGACGGTTTCCAAAACCCTCAACTGCCGGTCTATTTTGTCCAGCTGCCCAATTTTGCCAAAAACAACTCCAACTGGGCGCCCTTCCGTGAGATGCAGCGCCGGTTTGCTCAGGAAAACGAACACGTCGATATGGCGGTTTCTATTGATGTCGGTGAGCCCGACGACATCCACCCTCAAAACAAACAGCCGGTCGGCGAACGCCTCGCCCGGCTTGCCCTGCACCACACCTACGGCCGGACCGAACTGCTCCCGGGCGGCCCGCTCCCCGCGACGATCGAGCACGATCCCAGCCAGCCCGGCGCGGTGCGGGTGACGTTTACCCAAGTCGGCGAAGGGCTCCAAACCTCGGACGGCCAGGAAGCGGTCAGGACGTTTGTACTCACCGACCGCAGCGGCGAGCGAGCGAAGGCCAACGCGGTGATTGTTGCCCCTGATGCTGTGTTGGTTTCTGCCGAAGGGGTGACCGACCCGGTCGACATCCGTTACGCCAATTTCGGAAACCCCAGCGTGAATCTGGTTAATTCCGAGGGCCTGCCCGCGAGCCCGTTCAAACTCGACGAGTTCCTCCCTAGCGAGCCGGAATAAGCCGCCCCCGTCCCGCCGCGCACGGGCGGAGATAGGTGGGGTTGTATGTTGAGGGGCACATTCGCACCGGCCTCGCGTAGTCGTGGCCGCAACGCGGTGGGCCATGCCACCGGCTTATGCCCGCCCGTGGTTTACCCTTCCGGTCAAGCCCAAACCCCGGCCCCGTGCAACCACCGGGCATATCCCCCCATCGCGGATCAAGGCTCGCCTCAGTAAGCCCAGACCCGGGGCGTGGAGCGGTGCCGCTCGCGGCGAGCCGATCGAGGTGTGGCGTCATCAGGATGTTGGGGTTACCGGCGAGCCCAGGGCGTCTTAGCGCCGCTGGTCAGTATGGATCGGAAGGATATGGGTGGCTTGGGCGTGGCGTCTCACGGACTGAGGTCGAGCCTCACCCGAGCGGGCACGGCATTAAAATCAGAAACGAAACGTCATATGATCTTCAGCCCCGCGAGGTCCGCACCTAGGCCCTCCGATCGACCGCGACAAACCAATTGGGGCAGCACCACTAACAAAACATCTTAAAGACGGCTGCACCGGTATGCACCCCACGGCACGCCCCATGACGGGAGGAGGCGAGACCACGAGGACTCAATCCGAATCCTGCAAAACCCCGGCCCAGGCACGCGATCAGCGTTGCGGAAAAACCGTCGAGCCAACGCATCTGAAAATGAAATGATTGTCTGCAAAATACCCCGCGGAACCGGGGAAAATAATGGGCGATGGGGGACTCGAACCCACGACCTACTCGGTGTAAACGAGTCGCTCTAGCCAACTGAGCTAATCGCCCGTAATTCCAAATTTCCAAATAAACTGCGGAAAATGATCGATGATAAAAGTCACATTCTACCGCCATTCAATATCGGTCACGATTGTAGGCTATCCGGACATCTTCCAGCAACCCGGCCGCGAGTCGATCAAGCGCGGGGAGCGGAGGCCAGGGAGGCGTAGCCACGCGGATACCGGGCCGAAAAACGATAGATTCCCGGTGAGTTTCACCTCCATGAAGGCGGCGAGGCGGGCTAAAGGATTCGACCAAGATGAGCATACCTAAGGACGATTCGCCTTCGACTCACTAGGACGATTCGCCCTCGGCTCACTTTGATGGCCGCGGCGGTCAATAGATCGCGGTCCGAAGGCTCGCGAGGGGTACCGCTCGGGCTGGCTCATGGCACGCAATTACCCCTTTCACTAATATTTGTGTAACGTTATACTGATATTTTTGGTTTCATTCGATAACCTCTTCTGGCATACAAAAGACACAGACCGTGACCCAGATTTTTCCACGCCAATCAGACTCGCCGATCGTTTACCACCGCGATCTGCTCGGCTCCAGTCAGAATGATAGTGCCGTCATCGGCGGGAAATCGGGGGGGAATTCATGCAGCTATTCCCATGCAATCGATCAGCCAGACACGGGGCGTGAGCTGGGTTGGGGGCAAGAGCCGGGTTCCCCGGTTAAGAGGTGGCTCGAAAGCCGAGTTGCCCCACGGCAGATTCCGTTTTCCGCGATCTTTGGGCCGAGCCATTTCCGCTCTTACGCCCGTATATCGAGGCGATACCCTATCGCGGTAGGCAGCCTGGATCGGGAATCGGTAGGACCCCGAGAAGTTTCCCAAAGCCCGGGCTTGAAAAGAACGCAGCGGCTAAGCCTGTTTCTCATCGGTGGGGCAGACAAACAATAAGTAAGCCAAACGCTGTCGGCATGACGCCGCTTGCGATCGCTACGTAGGCTCGACCTTGGCTGCCAGAGCGACACCCCCCATGCCTCGGTCAAGGGTCCGTGCCCCCCCGAGGCGATTGCCCGTTTCAGTCTCATTCCCTAAGGAAAATCTGATATGCCCCCATTTCGCAGTCTGCTCGGTGCCATGTACTTCGCCGCATCAGTCGGCCTGGCTTCCGTGCTCGGCGTACTCGACGCGTTCGCCCAGGCCGAGCCGTTGAACGTCGTGGTCATCGTCGCCGACGACGCCGAACTCCTCGACCTGGGCCGGTACGGGGGCAACCTACCCACACCACACCTGGATCGCCTCGCCGATGAGGGGGTCCGTTTTACCAACGCCTACGCCACCGCGACGGTCTGCACGCCCAGCCGGTTCACGCTGCTCACCGGGCAGTACCCCAGCGCCAGCCGAACCCTCACGGACGCGACGCCCGACGACACTTGGCCCGTGCTGCGTTGGAACACGTTCATCGAAGAAGCCGACGTGACGATCGCCGACCGCTTCAATGCTCGCGGCTACCACACCGCCTTCATCGGCAAGTGGCACAACGGCAACCCCCGTCAATGGCACGTGCCGCACGGCGCCCCCATCTCCAGCGGCGAGTGGCAGGACGAACTCGCCGACAACGGCCAGATCCGGCGTGACCACGTTCAGCAAACCGCCGGCTTCGATGAGGCCGCCGCAATCTACACCGAAAACGTCCGCTGGCTACCCGTGCCCGAATCCGCCAAGGGCCACCAGCAGCACTGGATGACCAGCGAAACCCACCGCGTGATCCGGGAGCAAGCCGAAGCGGACGAACCGTGGTTCCTGTTCCACGCGACGACCCTGCCGCACCCGCCGGACACGGTCGCGTCGCTCAAGGCCGACCCGCGGATCACACTGCTTGGCCTGCGCGACGGCCACCTCGACGCCCAGCCCTCGCCGCAGTCCGTCCTCGCCCGCACCGAAGCCCACGGCCCGTACCACGACGTCCAGCCCTACGACGTCCCGCCCGGCGAATTCCGCGCCAGCGAAGCCGCCGGCATCTTGTGGTTGGACGACGCCGTTGGCGCGATCTTCGCCGAACTCGAAGCCACCGGGCAGCTCGACGAAACCGTGATCGTCTTCGTCAGCGACCACGGCCGGACCGGCAAGTTCGTGCTCAACGAAGGCCGGGTGCCGCTAATCGTCCGCCTGCCCGACGGCACCCGGGCCGGAGAGGTTGAAGACGCCTTGGTCAGCCTCGTGGACCTGCCCGCCACGCTGCTGGACCTCACGCAAAGCGGCCGCACCATTGCGACCAGTCTTCCGGCGGCACCCTGGCCCAGCCGGAGCTTTGCCCCGCTAGTCCGCGGCGAAGCCGAGTCCACCCGCGACGCGGTGTTCATGGAAGTCACGCTCACCCGGGCCGTCGTCACGCCTACGCACAAGTACATCGCCACCCGTTTCCCCCCGCACGTCGCCGACCGGCTGACACCCGAGTTGCGGCAGCGGATCAATCAGGAGGGCCGATTTGCGTCGGTCGACGATCCCGACGGGAACGTCGTTCGGTACCGAGCCGACACCCGCTTCCCGGGGTACTTCGACGACGACCAACTCTACGACCTGCGGGCCGACCCCGGTGAACAGCACAACCTCGCCGACGAGCCCGCCCACGCCAACACACTCGCCGACCTTCAAACTCGCCTCGACGCCCACGTCCGCACGACGCCGTTCCGCTTCGGCGAATTCGGAAAGCCACGCGACTGAAGCTCTGCCGGCTCGGCTCGGATCTCTACCACCATTCTCCCGCTCGCCTCTCCTCTTGGAACCCCACCATGTTTTACAGAACGCGATTCTTGAAAGCCACTCACTGTTTTGCCTGCTACTTCGTTTTGGCCAGCTTTGCCCTGTCGCTCCTGCTCGTACCCGCCGCGAACACGTCCGCCCAGCCCGAGGTCAAGACGCCTAAGCCCGGCGAACGCGAGTACCGCCGCTACGGCTACGACCGCCCCGCGATCCGCTCGCTGGAGCGCAGCCAAGCCGCCGATGCCGCCCGCGCCAACAAGCCCACCGAGCCGTACGTCCAGCCCAATATCGTCTTCTTCTTCGTCGACGACCAACGCATGGACCGCGTCAACTACCTCCCCGAGGGCCAGGACGAAAACGGCAACGGCGTGAACCTCACGCCCAACATGGACCGCCTGTCCTCGCAAGGCGTGATCCTCGACGCGATGCACGTGCCCTCGCCCGTCTGCATCCCCAGCCGCTACAGCCTGCTCACCGGGCAGTACGGCAGCCGCGCCCAGAGCTACGAAATCCAACGCCGCTTTGCCCTCCACGGCTTCCCGCCCACCGGCCAAAACACCAAGATCCTTCCCGGCCAAACCGTCACCCTCGCCCAACACCTCCAAAACGCCGGCTATACCACCGGCATCGTCGGCAAAAATCACGTCGTCGAAGTCAAAGGCTGGAAACGAAGCAAAACCAACGAAAACATCGACAACCCCAAAGTCAAGCAGCGCCTCATCGATAACCAGGACCGCCTCCGCGAAGCCTTCCAGGCCTCCGGCTTCGACTACGCCGAACGCCTCTACCACGATAACCTCCACGGCAACACCCCCAAAGCCCTCGTCGCCCACAACCTCGACTGGATCACCCAAGGCGCCCTCGAGTTCATCGACCAAAACAAGGACCGGCCGTTCTTCCTGTACTTCGCCAGCACCATGCCCCACGGGCCCATCAACCCCGCCAGCACCTGGCGCGCCGACCGCCGCATCACCCCCGTCGGGATGCTCGACGAACCCGTCAAACTCCTCACCCCCGCCTGGGAGATCAAGAAAAAAATCGAACGCGCCGGCATCAAAGACCTTCAACGCGGTAACGCCATGTGGATCGACTCCGCCCTCGGCGTGCTCATGCAAAAACTCGAAGACGCCGGCGTCGCCGACAACACCATCGTCATCTTCATGAGCGATCACGGTGTCAAGTCCGGCAAGGCCTCGGTCTACCAGGGCGGCATGGTCACCCACGCCTTCCTCCACGGCCCTGACCGCCTGATCCAAGGCCAACGCCGCGTCGATGCCCTGCTCAGTAGCGTCGATTTCGCCCCGACCATCCTCTCCTGGGCCGGCGCCGACCCCGCCCAGTACGCCGATGAATTCGACGGCGTCAGCTTCGCCCCCGTCATGGCCGGCCAACTCGAACGCACCCGCGCCTCGGTCTACGGCGAGATCGGCTACTCCCGCGCCGTCCGCCTGGGCGACTGGAAATACATCGCCCTCCGGCCCTCGCCGTACCTCGAAAATCTCAGCCTCGAAGAAAAAACCGCCAACCTCGACCGCTGGTTCGCCCGCCGCGACCGCACTGGTCTCCGCCGCGAGGCCAACCACCCCACCGACCCCTACCCCCACATCATGGACATCCCCGGCGGCGTCGACAACACCTGGTCCGCCATCCGCAAGCACCCTTGGTACTACCAGCGCGACCAGCTCTACAACCTGGCCGAAGATCCCGACGAGCAGGTTAACCTCGCCTACGACCCGGCTTACGCCCCCGTGCTCGAAACCCTTCGTCTCGAGATGTCCCGCTACCTCGAACGCCTTCCCGGCCAATTCGGCGAGTTTCCCGGCGATACCAACGTAGAGCCGATAGTACCCCTCGATTGAACCGCACCAAGGCCTCAAATTGGATGCCTTGGCCGAAAATCTGACACCAGTTGTTTCACAACGTCTCAGGATCAATAGCATCGGACACGGCTTGGCGTCGAAATGAGCACAAAGCTGCCGATCGACGGGGCGGTCCACGCCGACGTGTTCGAGGCCTTCGTCGAGCAAGTTCGGGTACCGACGCTGCGGCGTGGCGGCGTGGTGGTGATGGACCATCGGCGCAGCCACAAGCGGGCCCGGACGCGGCAACGGATCCGCGGTGTGGGGGCTCGGTGGTTGCTCCTCCCACCGTACTCGCCAGACCTGAACCCGATCGAAATGGCCTTCGCCAAGATCAAGCAGCGGCTGCGTTCGCGGGCCTGCCGGACACGCGACACCGGGTGGTCGGCCATGCCGTCGGTCCTCGACGAGGCAACCGCGAGCGACGCTCGTCACGGTATGCGTCACGGTGGGTATACGCTACAGGCGGGGTGAAAATGCTTTAGCGCATCCGCCGCGGGGCAACGCGGCAGGCCGACCTCTCCCGCGTCGCGCTGGCGCCACCCACTGCACTCACGACACACTGACATCCAAAAGACTAGCTACGGCCAAAATAGTGCGACCCACGTCCCGCCAGGCGATCCTTCGGTCCCGAAGGCCAAAATGATTGGGGTAAGGAATTTGTAAGTCTTTGCACGGAAAAAGCTACGGCAAGCATCGCTTCGCTGAAGCGCGGCCGACCACACGCTTCACGGGGGCTAAAGCAAGCTGGGTTGAACTTAGGAACCTAACAAGTAAACCCAATCCTATGATCTTCGGCCGATGCGAGCTGATGCTGGGCGACAAAATCAGTTTTGAATCACGTTTTGTCGACCTGCGGAAATCTGACGGACATCGGCTCCGCTGCCCGGGGAAGGCAAGCTGAACATATTATCGCTCGCAAACCCGCTGGAGTTGCCGTAGGCAACGTTGGTCACGAGCGAACTGTTTTCGTACGACGTGCTGTTGTCATTCTTGACAATGGTACCTTCCCAGCCGTCGGGCTCCGGACTCCAGAGGCTGTTGTGCATATCCGGATTGCCGACGTTTACGCCAATAGAGGTCGGTCCCAGCAGCCGGTCGCTGGCGATGATGGCTCGTGCGTTCAGATTAAGCGACCACTCTTGAAGTCGGACAAACGACGTTCTCTGCGCGTTGTTGGGGCTGATCAACTGGGGCAGCGCGTAAGAGAAAAAGTGCTGCGAATCATCGAGCTCAGCCCCATACACCGTGACGGGGTCATCGACCCACTCGGTACGCCCCTCGTTGAGTTCGGCCGGCGAGATCAGGTACTCGGGGGTCACGAAGTTTTTCTCGAGAAGCAGTGCGAAGCGGGCATTCACGTGCGCCCCGATCCTCGCCGCGTCGCCCGCGCCCGTGGTGTAGGTCCTTACTTCAGCGTCATCGACAAATGCGTCGGCCGAGTCAGTGGTGATCGAAACGACACCCGGGTAGAGGTCCTTGTTGGACCCGGCCCAAGTCACGCAGGCTTGATGGATACCGCGGAGTTGCGTGCTGTTGGTCAGTTGGCGTGCAGCGGTGCGAGCTGAAGAAAGGGCGGGCAACAACAGCCCAATCAGCAACGCGATGATGCTGATGACCACGAGTAATTCGATCAGGGTAAACGCGGTGCGGGTTTGATTTACCGAGCAAGAGCGTGAACCCCCGAGTTGAAGCGAATTGAACATGGTGTGTTCTCACGAAAAAGGAATGGGATTCGAAACGAGATATGGAGAGAACAGCTGAATGATGAAAACAGTTCCCATGTGTATTATAACCATCCGGGCTGATTTACACAAGTTTTTGTGAATTGCAGGATTTCTGCATCGAGCGGCACGCCTCACGTGGTCACACCGAGCATATATTTTAGTTGACAAGACCAAAAGCATGGCTTACATTAACGTTGGTGTAAGTATTTTTCAGTTCTTGAACGCTCTCCGTTCATTGCTCTTTGCGGCGTCGCCCGCTCTTTCACGGCTTTTTTGACTCTTCCCTGGAGGTTCACATGACACGTTTTGCTCACATTCCCGCCCTGCGGATTTTCGCAGGCACCACATTGGTCGTCGGCATGGCCGGGGCCGCTTCGGCGTCGCTGTTAGCGTCCGAATCGTTCGAAGTCGGGCCCGGAGCCGACACGAACGATGCGGATGGGATTTACGAAACGGATGCCACCATTGTTGGTACTTCTCCTGACACCTTTGGATTCGCTGCAGAGGCCACATGGAATCTTGCCACCGGCGCGAGCACCTCGATCGCGCAGGCTGACGGCTTGGCTCTCACCGGCGTGGCCAATAGCGGCGGGTCGGTGACCTTCACGCAAACCGGCGGCACCGGCACCGGCTCTTCCACCGTTTCGCGTGGCTTAGACACGGACACGACCGGGGTCACGGGAAACACATTCTTCGCTTCCTTCTTAATCGAACGTTCGGATGTTTCTGCGGGATCGAACCGAACCGAGCTTAATTTCACTCGAAATGGTACCGGCAGTGCGGGTACCGGGCCCCTATCGATCGGGCTGGACGACGACGAACTGAGCCTGCTTTACAATACTTTTGACAGTTCCGGCAACACCACATTACTTAGTTCAGACAGCGGCTCGGGTCTGGATTTGGCAGCCAACACGACTTATTTCCTCGTCCTGGAAGTTGAAGCGGATGGCGGTACTGCGGCCGGAGCTGACCGGGTTGTCGCGCGTCTATTCAAGGAAGGTGACACGATTGAGATTGGCGGCGAGTCAGGGTCCCTCGTTGGTCTCGATGCCGATGTTTTCAACCCCACCGATGGTTCATTCGCGGCCGTTCAACCGCGTACCGCCGCGGGTGGATACACCGTGGATGAGACCTTCACGTTCGACGAAATTCGTGTTGGCACGACGTTTGACTCGGTGGTTCCCGAGCCCGGCAGTCTCGCGTTGATCGGTCTGGGTAGTGTTTTGGCGCTGACCCGTCGTCGCACCGCGTCATGATCCATCCTGCGGCACGCACTCTCGTGCCGCGTCCAAACGAAGGTATCAACAAGCCCGATCCTCGGTGAAACGGGGATCGGGCTTTTCAAAACCGGCCTGTCAGAAAATCGGCCGATGCATTGAACGCTGTAAGAGCTGAATGATCTTCCGCTTTCCGGGTTCACCTCCGTTTCATCTTCTCGAAGGAATTCGACATGCGGCTTGCACTCGCTCTCTGTGGTTTGACGCTCGGCGCGTCGTCGGTCATGCCCGCCACCCCCGCCGTGGCGGAGCCCGCCGAACGGCCGAACATTTTGTTTCTGGGGATCGACGACTTGCGTCCCGACTTAGGGGCTTACGGCCACGATTTGATCCACAGCCCGAACCTCGACGCCATCGCGAACGATGGGCTTCTGTTCCAGCGGGCTTACTGTCAGGCGGCGCTCTGTGCGCCGTCGCGGTCGAGTCTGATGTCGGGGTTGCGCCCGGGCATTGTCGGAATCAACGCGACGGATTCGCGAGATAAAAAAGTGATCAATCGTGCCGTCGATGCAGCCTTGACCCTGCCCGAGCACCTGCGTGCCAACGGCTACACCACGCTCAGCGTTGGCAAAATTTTCCATACCTATGACACCAGCGGGAGTGGCGCATGGGACAAGCAACTCAGACCCGGCGGCGGGCATTACCAACTGGAATCCAACCGCGACAAGGAGCGGATCCACCAGCAAAAAGTCCGTGAAGAAGGCCGAAAGGCCCGCTGGAAGTACCCCCGCGGTGACGCCGCCGAGGCGGCCGACGTGCCCGACGACCGCTACCAGACCCACCGCATCGCCACGCGTGGCATTAAGCTGATGCGTGAACACGTCCAGCAGAATCCCGACGAGCCGTTTTTCCTGGCCGTGGGTTGGCATAAACCGCACCTGCCGTTCATCGCGCCGCAGAAATATTGGGACCTCTACGACCGCGACGCGATCGAGGTACCCAGCCGCGCTGAACCCGAGGGCGTGCCGGAGTATTCGCTGGTTCCCGCCTGGTACGAGATGCGTCAGTACGGTGACGTACCACGGGACCGCAAGCAAGACCTCAACGATAAGAAAACGAAAGAATTTATCCACGGCTACTACGCCTGTATCAGCTTCGTCGACGCCCAGGTCGGACGAATCATGGAGGAACTCGAAGCCCAGGGGCTGGCCGACAATACGATCGTGATCGTCTGGAGCGACCACGGGTTCAAGCTTGGTGATTACGGCGACTGGTCCAAGTACACCAACATGGAGATCGACACGCGGGTCCCGCTGCTGGTCAGTGGCCCCGGCGTGGTTCAGGGCAAGCAAACCGACGCACTCGTCGAACTGATCGATCTGTACCCGACGGTCATCGAACTGGCGGGCGTCTCGACCCCCGAACACGTCGAAGCCACCAGCTTTGTGCCGCTGTTGTCTTCGCCAGAGACGCCGTGGAAGTCGGGAGCGTTGTCGTATTACGATCGCCGCAATCCCGATGCCGAAGGCTTTAGCCTCCGTGACGAACGGTTCCGTTACACCGAGTGGCGAGATTACGAAACCGGCGATGTGCTGGCTCGCGAATTGTATGACCACGCAGAGACAACCATTGCCGACCGCAACCTGGCGACCGACCCCGCCTACGCCGACCATGTCGACCGCCTGGCCGCTATGTTGGCGGCCGGCTGGGAATCCCTCGTGCCCAGCACCGCGGCGTCTTCCGCGTCATCGCGCTAACCGTCTATACCGCTGCGTTGCCGTAGCGGCATATTTTTTACCTACCTTTTACACGAACGTTTGTATTCATGGCCACGCTTGATACCCCCGCACTAAACAGCCGCTCCGTCTCCACCGACGCCTCCCGGCTGCTTACCCCCGCGGTGCCCAACATGCCCTGGCAGGATCGCCCCGCCGGGGACACCGAGCCGCTGTGGCGCAGCGACGCGAACCCGGTCATCGACCGTCGGCCGGTCCCCGGGGCTGACCGCGTGTACAACTCCGCGGTCGTTGCGAAGGATCATGCGTTCATCGGCGTGTTCCGTAACGACGGCCGCAACGGGCTGCCGTTTCTCCATGTCGGGCGTAGCGATGATGGCCTCGTGTGGGACTTCGAACCCGACCCGATCGAATTCACGCAGCCCGACGGCACTAAGGCCGCGGGCCCATCCGATTACGGCTACCAGTACGACCCGCGCGTCGTCGAGATCGACGGCCGCTACTTCGTGATTTGGTGCAACGATTTCCACGGCCCGACCATCGGCCTCGGCTACACCGACGACTTCGAAACCTTTCACCAACTCGAAAACGCCTTCGTGCCGTTCAACCGCAACGGGGTGCTGTTTCCCAAGAAATTCCCACGCAAAGATGGCGACGGCGAAGACTACGTCCTGCTCAACCGCCCCAGCGACAGCGGCCACACCCCCTTCGGCGACATCTTTCTCAGCCGCAGCCCCGACCTCGTCCATTGGGGCCGGCACCGCTACGTGATGGGGGCGTGCGGCCCGGGTTGGTGGCAGAACCTGAAGATCGGAGCCGGGCCCACGCCGATCGAAACGTCCGAGGGCTGGCTCTTGTTCTATCACGCGGTCACCAAGACCTGCAACGGCTACAACTACAGCATGGGGGTCGCGCTGCTGGACCGCGACGAGCCCGATCAAGTCCTGATGCGTGGCGACGGTTACGTCCTCGCCCCCGAAAAGCCTTATGAAACCACGGGCATGACCGACAATGTCGTGTTCCCGTGTGCCGCGCTCAGCGACGGGCCGACCGGCCGGATCGCGATCTATTATGGCGGGGCCGACACCTATACGAATCTCGCGTTCACGACCGTGGACATCGTCCTCGATTGGCTCAAAGAAAATCGCATCCGCTGAATCTCATGCGGCGCATCACGTCACGCTCTTAACCCTCCGTTCCCGGTTCGCCTTAAGGTTGTCTTGCTATGTTTAATACCTGCCGCTGTACGTCTAACGCGACACGTTCGCTCGCTTTGGGGCTTTCGCTGGCCGCGGTTTCACTGTCGCCCAGCTTGTCGTTTGCCGACACCGACGAGCTGCCGATGGGCTGGCTGAATATCCACGGCATCGGCTGGGACGGCCCCGTCAAAAAACCCGGGCCACAACTCCGCCTCGCCCGCGGGCTGGGCTACCGCTACGTCTATCACGGGCAGAAGCACGACAACTACGAAGGCCCGCACCGCGCGGACTTGTTCTTCTATTACAACGATCCGCACAAGCACATCCAGCCACTGGTCGAAGGCGATTTCACCGACGCCGAGTTGGCCGCCGCGAGAGAAGCGGCGCCCTACACGGTCGGTCGACATCCGATGCTGCCGCGGGCGATCGACATGCCGGAGCTCGACGCATTGCGGGACGCCGTGCCTCGGGTGTTCGAGGCGTACAAGGCCAAGTTTGAGGCGACCAAGTCGTGGGCCAACACAGATCAGCCGTTCCCCGACAACCTCGCTCAGTTACAAACCTGGGGCGACGGCGAAGTCCGGCGTTGGGAGCCCAGCCCCGATTACCAGCGCGAATCGGTCATCGAAGACCACGTCGCCGCGATCATCAACCACGTCAAAGCTCAAGAACGGCCGGCCGAAGACTATTTGTTCAAAGGCGTCGTGTTCGACGTGCCGGAGATCTGGAAAGAGTTCAACTGGTCGTCGAACCGCAAGCTGCCCGGCACGCCCGAAGAGAACCGAAGTGCCGTCCCCCGTGCCGGCATCACGTACGACCACGGCACGCTGCAAGAAGGTTGGTACCACTTCCTGAATCGCTTGCACGACGAACTCGAACTCGCCTTCCCCGGCCGTGACACGAAGGTGATCCATGAGCCCGCCGCGATCTGGGCCGACTGGGGTCAGTACATCGCCGACATCCCCTACGACTCCGTGACATCTGACATGATGGACGGCATCCGCGGCGATGCCCTGGTCGGCGAGAAGCCCACGCTCGAGTTTCTGACCCAAAAAGAGCTCGCCGACGACGGCTGGCCGCCGCAACTGCTCGGCAATGTCACCGCCGACCTGTTCCCCAAGAACCCCAGCTTCCCGCTGCAGCTTGTCGTGCTCGGCGAGACCGCCGCGCGGGGCAGCAACTTCTTCTCCTACGGCACGTTCGCCCGGGAGTTCCACCGCAACCCGCACGTCTACAGCAACGACCTCAAGCTCATCCGCATCGTCGCCGGCTGGGAAAACTCGCACGACACGCCGCTCGAAGCCCGCCTCTGGGACTACGACAACCGCGTGTACCTCAGCCCCACCGCCGTCGCCGACGAGCAGTCGCTCGCCACGGTCAACCCGTATACCGGCGAGATACAAGGCGTGCTGCGTGACGCCGACGCCGTGATCCAGTTGGCCGACGGCGTCGACGGCAAGTGGCTGCGCGGCGTGAACCAGTTCTTTGAACCCACCGACAAGAAGCCACCCGTAATGCTCGAAGATGGCGTCCTCAAGGTGCGTGACGGCGCGAAGCTTCCTGCGGCGTTTCGCTTGCAGGTCAAGGCACCCCCTGCCGACAACGTTTATTTCTCGCACCCGCTCAAGGGCGATCTCGTCCACCGGCCGCAGGAAGTGCCGTACATCATGCGGGAGGTCTATAACCCCGACTTCGAATTGGGCCCCGAGGGGTGGTACACCGGCGACGGCGGCCGCGTCCGCGTCGTCCGCTCCGCCGACGTCAAACGCTCCGGCGAGTTGGCGGGCAAACTCGTGGATCGCAGTAAGGCCTGGCACAGCTTTACCCAGCGCATCCCCGACGTCCTCAATGTCAAGGGCCCGGGCACCTACCGCGTCTCCGGCTGGGTCCGTATGGAAAAAGGCAACGCCCAGGGCCGTATCCACATGAAGGTCGATACCGCGACGAGTTCAGAGGTTTACGATTCCAAGCGCGTCCGCGTGAATGCCCGCGGTTGGACCAAACTTGAAGCCGAATTCGAGATCCCCTTCGATGACACCGTCACGGTTGGCAACCTCAGCTTCCGCATCAACAACCGGACCGTCTCGTATTACCTTGACGATGTGAGCTTCGAAAAAGTCGACTGACCGCCGCCTCGCTTCCTTCATTTGGATTTGTCATGACGAACGCCCGACTCTTCTCCCGCACCGCCGGCGGGGTGGCGCTGCTGACCGGCCTGTTCGCGGCCGCCTCGTCCGCCCACGCCGACGAAGCCGCAACGCCCCGCCCCCACATCGTGTTTGTCGTCGTCGATGATCTGAACCACGATTTGGGCATCTCCGGCGTCGATGTGCAGACACCGAACTTCGACCGCCTCGCCGAGCGCGGCCTGGTATTCACCAACGCCCACACCAACGCCCCGGTCTGCAACCCGTCGCGGACCAGCTTCCTCCTCGGCCAGTTCCCGCCGACCACCGGCGTCCGCGACAACAACACCCACTTCCGCGAGCTGCCTCAGCACCGCGACGCCGTCACGCTGCCGCAACACTTCAAAGAGAACGGCTACCAGACCGTCGGCGCCGGCAAGATCTTCCACAACGGCTGGCGGCCGTCGCGGCATCCCCACTCGAAATTCCACGACCGGCGTATCTCCTGGAACGACTACGCCGAGTTTCCCGTCGGCACGCCCCGGCCCAAGCCCGTGCCTAACGATTGGCATGGCGGCGCGGTCCGCAGCTACTGGGGTAAGTCGTTCTGGTGGGCCGGCATGGACCTGGCCGACGAAGACACCGGCGACTGGAAGAACGCCGACTTCATCGCCGACCGCCTCGCCTCGCCGCGCGGCGATCGGCCGATGTTTCTGGCCTGCGGTATCTTCCGCCCGCACCTGCCGTTCGCCACGCCGCAGTCGTATTTCGACCTCTACGACCTGCCCGACACGCCGACCGACTCCCTGCCCGGCTACAAGAAAAACGACGCGGCCGACCTCCCGCCGACCGGGAAGAAGTGGGCCAATAAGACCGGCGTCCACCGCCCGCTCACGCAGCGCAAGCTCTGGGGCCACGCCGTCGAAGCCTACCGCGCCTCCACCACGTTCGCCGACGCCCGCCTCGGCCAAGTCCTCGACGCTTACGACCGCTCGCCGGCGAAAGACAACACCTACATGATCGTCACCAGCGACCACGGCTTCCAACTCGGCGAAAAGGGCGCGTGGTGCAAGTTCAGCTTCTGGGAGCGTTCGACCCGCGTGCCGTTCCTTGTCGTCGGCCCCGGCATCAAGCCCGGCGTCAGCGAGCGCACCGTCAGCCTGATCGACCTGTACCCGACCCTGATCGCGCTGGCCGGCCTGCCTCCGCGTCAGGGCCTTCAAGGCAAGGACCTGACGCCGCTGTTTGAAAACCCGGACATGCCCTGGGACAGCGTGGCCCGTGTGTTCCACGAAAAGGTCGACCACGAGGCGATTATCGACGAAGACTTCCGCTACATCCGCTACGCCAACGGCGACGAAGAGCTGTACGACCGCAAGGCCGACCCGCACGACTGGCACAACCTCGCCCGCCAGCCGGCCCACGCCGACACACTCGACCGGTACCGTGCGAAACGATGGTTCGGCAAACCCTAAGCCCTTTCTTCCCGCTCCGCCTCTCCTGTTCCGGCCCATCCGCGAGGCCTCTCCTTAGAAGATCTTTCTGCGCATGAACGTATCCGCCCCGACCCTGCCTCCCGCCAAACCCTCGCTGCTCGAACGATCGGGCTACGGCGTTTCGGCGCTGTCGATCAACACCTATTGGCAGCTGTTCATGATGCTGCAGCTGTTTTTCTACACCGACGTGTTTGGGATCAGCGCCGCGTCGGCGGGCACGATGTTCCTCGTCACTCGGCTCTGGGACGCGGTCAACGATCCGCTGGTCGGTATCCTCGCCGACAAAACCCGCACGCGCTGGGGACGCTACCGCCCCTGGCTGCTCTGGTCGTCCATCCCTTTCGCGGTCATGGGCGTGCTCGCGTTTTCCACCCCGCCTCTGGGTGAGACCGGCAAGCTGATCTACGCTTACGTCACGTATTCGATCCTCGGGCTGACCTACACCGCCGTGAGCATCCCGCTCAGCTCCATGATCGGGGTGAGTTCCAGCAACTCGATCATCCGCACGAGCCTGGCCTCGTGGAACATGTTTGGCGCGTTTGTCGCCTCGCTGTTTGCTCAGCTTTTCACCCTCAAACTCGTCGAGACCCTCGGCGGGGTGGAAACGGGGATGACCGACGAGCAGATCCTGAGCGCCAAGCAGGCCGGCTTCCAATACACCACCTTCTTGTACTCCGGCGTCGCGGTCGTCGCGCTGATTTTCGCGTTCTTTGTGATGCGTGAACGCGTCATCGAAAAGAAGCGACAGTCGCCCGTACCCCTCGCGACCCAGGCGGCCCACATGCTCACCTCGCGGGCCTGGCTGATCCTGCTGGGGGTCTTCCTGACGATGTGCCTGTTTATCTCCATCCGCGGCGCGTCGGCCGTCTACTACGTCAAGTACTACCTGGGCATAAGCGGCGAAGCGATCGACTTCTTCGGCTTCACCCTCTCCGAGGGCTCGGTCATCGGGATCTACCTCGCGCTGGGCTCGGTCGGCTGTTTGATCGGCACCCCGCTGATGGCCCCGCTTTCCAAGCGTTTCGGGAAACGCTCGGTGTTCGTCGGCATGCTCGCGTTTAGCGCGCTCATCGGCGCGCTGCACTGGCCCCTGGGCCGCGACGCCATCATCGCCGCCCTGGTCCTGCAGACGCTGGTGGGCCTCTTCTCCGGCCCGCTGTTCGTGCTCAAAAACGCCATGCTCGCCGACGTCGCCGACGAGATCGAACTCAAGCACGGCCACCGGCCCACCGGGCTGGTGTACTCCGCCGCCAGCTTCGGGTTCAAATTCGGATGGACGCTCGGCGGTGCCGCGGCCGGGTACGCCCTGGCGATCTACGGCTTCGAGGCGAACGTCGAGCCGTCCGAGAAAACCCTTGGCGGCATCGTGCTCATGATGAGCTGGCTGCCCACGATTCCGATGGCCATCGCGGCGGTCCTGCTGGTTTGCTACCCCCTCAATGAGAGGCAGGTCGCCGAAAACGTCCGTCAGCTCGAGGACCGTCGTGCCGTGGCTTCGGCCGAAACCGAAACCCGCTGACGCCGCCGCGGCAGCGGGTCGGCCGAGTCCGGGCGGATGGGCCGCCGTCGCGACACGAGGAACGCCTCGGTCGTCTCGTCCGCTCTGCCCAAAAGTTTTTGCACCTCCAAACCCTCCGGTTTTAGCGCAGGTCAACTGCGCCTCTAGCGTCATATCGAACGCAAGCCCACCCATGATCGGAGATCACCGGTGGGCTTGGCTACGGGCAACGCTACACCCGGAGTCGGGGTGCGCTAAGCCGGGGGCGGAGGGACAAAAACGTATTTCAGGTGATGTTTCAGAGCCCCTGCAGGCAGGCCTCGACGGTTTCGCTGAGCGATCCGATGGCGAGGCCGATATGGCAGTCGGTGGCGCCGTAGTACAGGCGTAGCTCGTCGCGGTCGTAGTCGGGCAGGACGCCGCAGGCGAAGACGACGTTGTCGCAGTTGCCGCTGCGTTCCCATTCCAGCTCGGGCATGAGCAGATAGCTCTGCGTCTTGCCGATGACTTTCCAGGGCTCATCGAGGTCCAGCAGGATGGCCCCGACGTAGTAGCAGGTCCCGCCGGCGGGGGTGAACACGCCGTGGACGAATTCGAGCCAGCCCTGCTCGGTCTTGATCGGCGGCGTCGGCCCCATCTTGTTCATGTTCCAGAATTTGTAATTGGGCGATTGCACCGGCCGGAACTCGCCCCAGTGCAGCAGGTCGGGCGACGAGCTCATCCAGATCTCGCCGTTGCTGCCCTCGCCGCCGCCGGGGCGGTCGAGCTTGTAGTACTTGCCGTTGATCTTTTCGGGGAAGATCGACGCCCCGCGGTTCTTGGGCTGGGTGATGACGCCCAGACGCTCGTAGCTGCCGGGCGAGAAGTCCTTGGTCCGGCCGAGCTGGCCGACCGGCGAATCCCAGCCGCGGACCATGGCCGGGGTAATGATGTAGTGCCAGCCCTCGAGCGGGGTGATGCGGGGATCGATGTAGTGGTGGAACAGCGAGTACGGCTCTTGGCTCGAATCGTGGGGAACGAAGTTCTCGGTCGACAGCTCGAAATGGATGCCGTCCTTCGAACGCGCCACCCGGCTCTGCCCGACGTCCCGCCCCGGCTCGTCGGTGGCGTGATCGACCACGCTGACCAGGAGCACGATCTCGTCGCCGATCCGTGCGGGCCCGGGGTTGTAGACCTGTGCGACCCCCGGCAGGTCGCGGTGGCTGAGGATCGGCTGGTCGGACTGGCGTTGGAAGATCTGGGTGGCGTCTTTCATGTGATGAATCGATTCTTTAGGCGGGGAAATCAGAAGCTGAGGTCTATGGTGGGCCGGGTCCGGCGAGGGTTGCTCGGCCGTCTGACCCGCTATCTCACGAGTGAAATCAGGAGCGACAACTATAACACAAATGATTGTGAAAGCCAGTTGTTTTGATGGATGGGTGTATCTTCGGCCACGTATCGAGAAGATCAGCCGCGGCAGCAAGAGCACGGCGGCTGGGCAACGCTTCGATCAAAGCGGAGCGGGGGTCCGGCGGGGGCCGGCTTCGAGGAGCGCGAGGACGGTGAGCACCGCCAGCGCCTGGGCCGCCACTAAGGCGGCCTGCCAGCCGGCGAGTTGACCGAGCATCACCCCGCCCAGGCCGGTGGCGAGGGTCGCCAAAAGGATCACCGCGAGCGCAGCCCTAGGGCCCAGGCCGCGGCGCCGGAGGCGGTGAGAGAAGTGGTTGTGGTCGCCGCGGAGCGGGCTCTGCCCGCGGAGCAGGCGTAGCGTGGTCACCGAGGTGAAGTCGTAGAGCGGCACCGCCAACACCAGGAGCGGCATGAGGATGCCGTACCACGCGCCGCGGAACCCGGGGGCGGGCGTGTCGGCGGCGACCGGGTCGAGCTGGGTGTAGGTGGTGCGGACGGAGATGACCGCGAGCATGAGGCCCAGGACCAGCGAGCCGCCGTCGCCGAGGTAAAGCTTGGCCGGCGGGTGGTTGAACAGGAGGAAGCCGGCGAGCGCCCCGCAGAGCAGGGCGGCGAGCCCGGCGACGAACCACTGGCCGCCCAGGAGTGTGGCGGCGAGATACAGCCCGGCGGCGATCAGCCCGACGCCGCCGGCCACGCCGTCCATGTTGTCCAAAAAGTTCATGGCGTTGGTGATGACGATGATCCAGGCGAGGCTGGCCAGAAACATCGCGGCGTGGCCGGCGGTCAGCGCGAGGCGTGAGTTTCCCTCGGCCGGGCTTTCCGGTGCGAGGAAGGTCAGGACGCGGAGGTCGCAGAACACGACGAGCGCCGCGGCCACGCCCGCCTGCACGGCGAGCTTGAGCCAGGGGCCCAGGGCCCGGCGGTCGTCGATCAGCCCGAGCAGGTGGACCGCCGTGAGGCTCAGCAGGATCCCCACGCCGATACCCAGCGCGCCCCGGAGCCCCGGGAGGTGCGGGGCGATGACGGGGCCCACCCCAGGGACCGCATCCCAGAAGGCGGGACCCAGCGAGACGCCCCCCAGGATCGCCAGCAGGGGCAGGGCGACGGCGAGATATACGCCGATACCGCCGGTGTTGGGGACCGGCGGGCCCGCGGCGGGGAGCGGTTTGTGCGGCTCGGACCCGGCGGAATCGAGCCAACCTTTCCGACGGCTGAGCTTTTCGGTCCACGCGCAGCCGACGACGGCGAGGAGGAACGCCAAGCCGACGAGCGAAAGGCAGAGGATCACCATGCGGCTAGTCTGACCCCGGACCGGGAGGTTGTCGAGGCGGCGGGCCGAAGAAAGACGTGGCTACCGAGGCGATCCGGACCCCAACTCTTGATCCACGGTCTGGGCTTAGGGCCGCGAAGCGGGGATACTTTCGAGGCTCGCGGTGACCTGCTGGGCCAGCCGCGGAGCGTGTTGGCGGTGAAACACTTCAAGGTGCCGGCCCGGGATGGAAAAGGTCGCGGCCAACGGCGCGTAGCGCGACCAGCCGCGGTCGGGCTGGTCTTCGAAAAAGTGCATCCACTCGTGACGCTCTTCGCAGCGCAGCAGCGTCAGCGGGGTGTGGATCTGGGGCACGGGGTGGTAGGCTTTGTAAGCGCGGCGGGAGGCGTCGCTGAGCCCGCGGAGCCGGTCGAGCATCGCTTCGGGCATGCCCTGCGTGTCGACTTCGATCTGGTATTCGGCAATGTCGATCTTCTGTCCCGCGAGCCTGCTCTTGAGCCACCGGGTGCGGTCGGGCCAGTTCATGCGAGCCAGGTCGCGGAGCTGGATGCGCAGGCGTTGGGCGCGGGGGAGCGACGTTTTGGTTTGCGGGGCCTGGCAGTCCAGGATGCCCAGGTAATCGACGGTCTGGCCGGCGTCGTGGAGCTGGCGGGCCATGTCGTACGCGACGACCGCGCCGAAGGAGTACCCCAGGAGCCGGTAGGGCCCATGGTCCGGTGGCTGGACGGTCTGCATCCGACGGATGAGTTCGGCGGCGAGGGGGGCGACCTCGTCGAGGATGGTTTCGTGGGCGTTGACCCCGGGGAACTGGATGCCGTAGACCGGCTGATCGTCGGGGAGTCGGCGGGCCAGTTCGTGGTAGCAGATGACCGAGCCGCCGCGGCCCGAGAGACAAAACAGCGGCGGCTTGGTGCGCGACGGCGAGAGCGGGTGGAACCCGACGACCGGGGCGTGGGCGGCGGCGTCGAGGCTGCTGGTGTCTCCGCCCAGAAGCTCGGCGAGCTGGCGGACGGTGGGGTGGCTGATGAGCGTAGCCAGTTCGAGGCGGACGCCCAGGTCCTTTTCGATCCCCAGGATCAGGCTGACCGCTTGCAGCGAGTCGCCGCCGAGGTCAAAAAAGCTCAGGGTGACGCCGGGCTTCTCGGTGGTTTTGAGGACCCGGGCGAAGATGTCGGCGAGGGTGCGTTCGCGTTCGTTGGCCGGGGCGACCGAATCGAGCCCGGCGGGCAGGTGGGTGACCCCCGCGGCGTCGGGCTCGGGCAGGGCGAGGCGGTTGCGCTTGCCGTTGGGCGTCAGCGGGATCTCGGGAAGCTGCAAGTAAAGGTTGGGGATCGCGAAGCGGGCGACGAGGTTTTTGAGGTGGTCGCGGAGCAGGTGGGCGGTGAGTTCCTGTCCGGGGTTCACCACGAGGTACGCCACGAGGCGGACGCTGCCCCCGGGGTCGGTCTTGGCCAGGACCAAGGCATCGCGGACGTGGGGGTGGGCTTCGAGCGCGGCTTCGACTTCCTGCAATTCGACCCGGTTGCCACGGACCTTGACCTGGTGGTCTTTTCGGCCGCGGTGGACGAAGTCGCCGTCGGCGTTTTGCTGGGCCAGGTCGCCGGTGTAGAAAGTCCGGAGGGCGGGGTCCTCGGGGTCGGCGGCGAAGACGGTGTGGTTCAGGTCGTCGCGGCCGAGGTAGCCGTCGGTGAGGTAGCGGGAACGGATCGCCATCTCGCCGGTGGCGTCGGGGGCGGGGGCGAGGGGCTGGCGGTGTTCGTCGACGAGCAAAACTTCCATGCCGTGGACCGGCCGGCCCAGGGGGATCGCGGGCCCGTCGAGGGGCGTGTCTTTCATGACCGGGAAGCGGCAGGACATGCCGGTTTCGGTCGAGCCGAGCCCGCAAGACAGCTCGCAGTGGTCGGGGAAATGCCGGCGGTAGAGTTCGACGTCGGTCGGGAGCGGGGCCTCGCCGCCGAGCTTGATGATGCGCAGGTCGGCGTAGCGCTCCTTGTCGGGCGGGCCGTCGGCCTCGTCGATGCCGCGCGCGAAGTGCCGGAAGACCGAAGCCACCGAGCAGTACAGGCTGATGCGGTGCTCGGCGAGCCAGGTTTTCAGCCCATCGTACCCGGCCTCGCGGACGGGGTAGTGGTGCAGCGACGCGCCGTTAAGGAGCGCGTTGTAGGTGTCCCGCACGCCGCCGTAGACGCTGCAGGGATAGAGCAGGGTTTGGCGGTCGTCGGGCGTGATGGCGAAGGCGTCGGCGTGGACGGCACAGTTATGCAGCACGCTGCGGTGTGACTGCATGACGCCCTTGGGCTTGCCCGTGCTGCCGGAGGTATACAGGACGTAGGCCAGGCGGTGGGGCTCGAGGTCGAGCCCGGGGTTGTCGGCGGGTCCCGTGTCGGGGAGCGACTCGATCAGGACCTTGGGCAGGCGGGTTTCGTAGAGGGTGTCGGCCCGCTCGCTCGAGGCGTGGTACGTGACGACCGCCGCGGGCCGGGCGTCGGCGAGCATGTGGGCATTCTTGTGATCAGGGTAGGTCGGGTCCAGCGGGACGTAGGCGCAGCCAGCCTTGAGCGTCCCCAGAACCGCGGCGGCGAGGTCGATCCCTTGGTCTACAAAGAGGGCGACCCGCGGCGTATCCTCGGGCTGGGCGACCGGCTGGCGGGCCCGGGGCACCGCGGCGAGCAGCGCGTGGGCGACGCGGTTGGCCTTGGCGTTGAGCTGGGCGTAGGTGAACCGGGCCCCGGCGGAATCGAGCGCGAGGCGGTCGGGGCCCTGATCGACCATAGCCTCGAACCGGGCCACCAGATCAACTTCCGGGAAGCCGAAGGCAGCCGTCCCGTCGGGGGTGGACCCGGAGGCAGGTTCCGAGGCGGATTGCGATGCGGATTCCGGGGGTAGTTCCGGAGGCGATTCCGGGGGCGATTCCGGGGGTAGTTCCGGGGGCAGTTCCGGGGGCGAGGGGGTGTCGCGATCGGGGGTAGCGGGGGGGCTGGGCATAATCGTCGGGGGCGGAGCGGTGGGCGTCGTAAGTGGCACGGGGTTGGCGGTCAGCACCCGTCACCTTCGGGATCGACCGGAACGGGGCGGGGCCTGAGCAGGGGGCAGGGGGCCGGGTTCTCGGACCACTCGGGCGGGCCTACTATAAAGCCTGACCGGGGAGCGGAAGCAGTTTTTTTGACCAGATGCGAGGTTTTGCGATGCGGAAAAAAAGATGGAACCGGTGGCCACGGGCGGCGGTCTGCTTGGGCGTGGTCGTAAGCCTCCTGGCGGCATGGCCCGGCGGAGCGGAGTCGGCGGCGGAGACGGCGGCAGCCCCCACCCCGCGTGAAATCCTCGATCCGTGGACCGGGACCTGGGCCGGCGAGTTTAAGGTCTACACGCAGGACGGCCGACTGACGACATTGCTAAGCGTGCGACAGACGTACCGCTGGGACGGCGACATCCAGCGAGCCCGCTTCGAGGAAATAGACCAAGACGGAAACGTGGTCACGGCGGAAGCGAAAAACTACTGGGACGATCAGGGCCGGCTGATCTGCGAAGTCGTCAAAAGCACCGGCGACACCTCCCAGCACTTCGGCCGCTACAGCGACGGGTATCTTTTCTGGTACGGCAGCAAGCCCGGCCGAATCGAAACCTTCCGGGAACGGGTGGAGGTCGATCCGGACGGACAGCGGACCTACACCATTACCGGATTCGGAGCCTACGGCCGGGGTGACAACCAGAAGCATTTCCTATTCGAAGGAAAATACGCCGAGGTTCAGCCCTAATCGGGAACGGTCAAAGACCCCGGATCCAACCGCATCCAAACCCTAATACCGAAGATTGGCTCGTCGCTCCACCGGCGTGTTGTTTTCGCCAGCACCCAAATCGCTAACCGGGCACTAACCGAGAAATACGAAAACTACTCCAGCATCTGATCCGGCTTGATCTCGCGATCCGCGTCGGGCAGAGCGGCGACTTCGGTACCGCTGATGGTTGCCGCAGAGTCTTCACGGGCTTCCGCTACCTCCAGCCATTTGGGCTTGGGTTCCTCGTGCCCATCCCGCATGATCCAAGCGGTGGCCGCCAGCATGACTCCCAGAATGCTCAGTCTTAATCTCATCATCTCCTCTTTCTCCGAACGCATCACCAGCGTAAACAGAATCTGAATAAAGTTCATGCCCATCAACGATCTAACCTAAGATAACCCACATATCATTGCTGGATAAACATTTGCATAAATAAATCTAAGGGTTTTCCACACTCCTAGGTTATATACCGCGGTATGAATTCTCGGTGTATCTCTAGTTAAGCTCGTTACATCTACGTGGTACCACGGGGCAGCGTTAAGCTCCTTCAAACCAACCTTATCTCGTCAGCCGGGCCGCTCGGCGTGAAATACGAAGGACACGGAGGTGCCACGGCTCAGCACCGTGGGCCGACCAGCTCTTCGGTCGGCCGCTACCCGAATCTTCCCGTTATCGGACCCCTGAGCGCTTTTCATTGGGATTGTCTGCGCCGCGTGGTAAATTAATGAATAAAAATTAAAGTTCGAGGAGTTATCTGGTAGAGCGTCCTCTGCCGCCTGCGAGTGCCTGTTCCTATGGCTGCATCCGACACCCATCGACCGTTCTTTGACTTCACCGGCAAACCCGGGGCGGACGCCGCGGCGCGTGTCGGCCGGCTCGGCTCGGCCCGGCGGACGGGGGCGGAGGCAGCAACGGGTCAGCCGGTGGGACCGATCCCCGGAGTACGCCGCGCCGCTCCAGACCCGCCACCGCTGCGTCTTGTGGGCGCCTCCGCGGCGGTGCAGCCCGACCTGGCCGCGGCCCGGGATCGGGACAACCATGCGATCGCCGGCACGACCGATTCCCGTTGGGTCCTGGCGGTCCGGGTGGCCGAGGAACTCGAGGGCGCGATCCTGCCGCCCGACAAAAGAGACCGGCTAGTCAAACTAGGTAAAATGTTCGGCCTCACCGCGTTCGACGCCAACCTCATCATCGCGATCGTCCAGGACCAGGCCCGCCGGGGCTTCTCTCCGTCCCATTGCCCCGCCGCCGGCGAGGGCTTGTTACGCATGGTCCCCCCGGCCCGCCGCGAGCGCTGGATGACCGGCCGCCGCACCCTGCTCATCGCCGCCCTGATTGCCGGGTTCATCGCCCTCGAACTCGTCGTGCTCAGCTTGGTCTTCTAATAGCCTCGCTGCCCGTCCCCGACAATCGAGACCGCTTTTGTCACCGATTTTTCGGTGCGGCTGTCACGATGGCAGTGCCGAGCCTCGGCAGCCTACTTCCAGCGGCTGGACGGGGCGGCAAATCGTCGGATTAGCCGCGATCTGCGGCAATCTCTTTTGCCGCGGCCTTGGCACCGGACTTGCATCCTGATTTTATCCCTGACGTACCGTGGGTTCTCTGTCGCGTAAATCCATCCTTAACTAGACAGAGCGATACGGTTTTCGGCGGTCGCTACAACTATCCAAGCTAACCCCCTTTCGGAGTTGAATTGCATGTCCGTTAAAGAATTGACCTTTGAAGCTGAAGCCCGCGCTGGCCTTCTGGCCGGCGTCGAAAAACTCGCCGCCGCGGTGAAAAGCACGCTCGGCCCCCGCGGCCGTAACGCGGTGATCGACAAATCCTGGGGCGGGCCTACGGTGACGAAAGACGGCGTCACGGTCGCCGAGGAAATCGAGCTGACCGACAAAGCCCAGAATATGGGCGTTCAGCTGGTCAAGGAAGCCGCCAGCAAAACCTCAGATAAGGCCGGCGACGGAACCACAACCTCCACCGTGCTAGCCGAGGCCCTTTTCAAGGAAGGCCTCCGTCAAGTCACCGCCGGCGTCGATGCCAACGCGTTGGTCCGCGGCATGAAGAAAGCCGTCGCCGCGGCCACCGTCGCCATCGAAAAGCAGGCCAAGCCCATCAACGGCAAGGCCGACATCACCAACGTCGCCACTATCTCTGCCAACAACGACCCCGAGATCGGCAAAATCATGGCCGACGCCATGGAAAAAGTCGGACGCGACGGCGTCATCACCGTCGAAGAAGGTAAAGCTCTGGACACCTACGTCGACGTCGTCGAAGGGATGCAGTTCGACCGCGGCTACCTCTCGCCGAATTTCATCACCAACGCCGACGACATGCTCGTCGAACTCGACAAAGCCTTGATCCTGGTCTACGAAGACAAAATCAGCAGCATCCAGAAGCTGGTTCCGCTCCTCGAAAAAGTTCAGCAAGCTAAGAAGCCGCTCCTGATTATCGCGGAGGACGTCGAAGGCGAAGCCCTCTCGACGTTGGTTATCAATAAGCTGCGTGGGGTGCTCAACGTCTGTGCGGTCAAGGCCCCCGGCTACGGCGACCGCCGCAAAGCCATGCTCGGCGACATCGCCGCCCTCACCGGTGCCGAGTCGATCATGAAAGACCTCGGCGTGGAACTGGACCAAGTCGAATTGTCCCAGCTCGGCTTGGCCAAGAAGATTACCGTCGACGGCGACAATACGACCATTATTGAAGGGGCCGGTGAATCGTCCGAGATCCAGGGACGCATCGCCCAAATCCGCAACGAAATCGAAACCACCACCTCGGACTACGACCGCGAAAAACTGCAGGAACGGCTGGCCAAGCTCGCCGGTGGCGTCGCCCAGATCAACGTCGGTGCCGCCTCGGAGGCCGAACTCAAAGAGAAAAAGGCCCGCGTCGAAGACGCCCTGCACGCCACCCGTGCCGCGGTGGAAGAAGGCATCGTTCCCGGCGGCGGGATCAGCTTCATCCGCTCGATCGCCTCCCTCGACAAAGTGGATGCCTCGGGCGACGAAGCCGCCGGCGTCGAAGCCGTCCGTAAAGCGCTCTCCGTGCCCCTGCATACCATCGCGGACAACGCCGGCGAACGCGGCAGCGTAGTCGTGGCGAAGGTCGCAGCCCAAAAGGGTAGCCAAGGTTTCGACGCCCTCAAGCTCGAATACGGCGACCTCGTAGAGCGTGGGATCATCACCCCCGCCAAAGTGGACCGCACCGCTATCGAAAACGCAGTGAGTGTTGCGGCGCTGCTGCTGACCTGTGACTGCGTCGTCGCCGACGCCCCGGCCGATGAAGATGCCGGCGGCGGTGCTCCCGACATGGGCGGCATGGGCGGCGGCATGCCCGGGATGGGCGGCATGGGGGGTGGCATGCCCGGCATGGGCGGCATGGGCGGGATGCCCGGCATGATGTAATCCTCTGCCTTTCTCCCGACCCGACCCAGACATCTTGACCCCGTAATTAAATCCAATCCTTTTCGACTCGGAGAACCTCGCATGGCCACCGCCACTAAATCCAAAACCAAGATTACCCCCCTCGATGACCGCGTCCTGATCAAGCCTCAGGAAGCCGAAGAAAAAACCGCCTCGGGCATCTACCTACCCGAAGGCGCAAAAGAAAAGCCCCAGTACGGCAGCATCGTCGCCGCGGGGCCGGGGAAGCAGAACGATGACGGAAGCCGCACCGCGTTGTCCGTGAAAAAGGGAGACACCGTGCTCTACGGGAAATACGCCGGCACGGAAATCGACGTCGACGGCGTCACTCACATGATCATGCGTGAATCCGAATTGCTCGGCGTCATGCAATAAACCCCAGCGTTCCGCGGTGCCTCTTTTTCGGCACCGTTTCGCTAACCCCGCTCTCTCTTTCCCCGCAACCTTATCCGGAGCCACCCCAAAATGGCCAAGAAACAAATGATTTTCGGTGCCGAAGCCCAGGCCGAGCTAAAAAAAGGCCTGGCCCAGCTCGCCGCCGCCGTAAAAGTAACCATGGGCCCCACCGGCCGTAACGTCGTGATGCAAAAATCCTTTGGCGGCCCGTCCGTCACTAAGGACGGCGTCAGCGTCGCCAAGGAAGTCGAACTCGACAGCCCGTTCCAGAACATGGCCGCGAAGATGGTCGTCGAAGTCGCCAAGAAAACCGCCGACAAAGCCGGCGACGGTACCACCACCGCCACCGTCCTCGCCGAGGCGATCTACAACGAAGGCCTCCGCCACGTCGCGTCGGGTGCGAACGCAATGGCCCTGCAGCGCGGTATCAACGCCGCCGCCGAGGTCGCCGCCCAGGCGATCCAGGAACTCGCCACCAAGTGCAAAGGCATCGACGACCTCCGCGCCGTCGCCACCGTTTCCGCCAATCACGACCAGGAAATCGGCTCGCTCATTGCTGAAGCCATCCACAAGGTCGGCAAGGACGGCGTGGTCGAGGTCGAAGAAGGCAAGTCCGCCGAGACCACTCTCGATTACGTCGAAGGCATGCAGTTCGACAAAGGTTACCTCTCGCCCTACTTCATGACCGACCCCGCCACGCAGGAGGCCGTGCTGGAAGATCCCCTGGTGCTGGTCCACGAAAAGAAGATCAGCAACCTGCCCGACCTGCTGCCGCTCCTGAACAAGGTGGCGATGGCGCAGAAGCCTCTGCTGATTATCGCGGAAGACGTGGAGAATGAAGCCCTCGCGGCGTTGGTCGTCAACCGCCTGCGCGGCGTCCTGAAAGTCGCCGCGGTCAAAGCCCCCGGCTTCGGCGACCGCCGCAAAGCCCTCATGGGAGATATCGCCACCGTGACCGGAGCCACCTTCGTCAGCGAAGACCTCGGCACACAGCTCGAGACCCTCGAGATCGACGCCTTGGGCACCGCGAAAAAGATCACGATCGACAAAGACAACACCACCATCATCGAAGGGGCCGGCAAGAAAAAAGACCTCAATGCCCGGATCGACCAGATCCGCATGCAGGCCGAGAAAACCACCAGCGATTACGACCGTGAAAAGCTCCAGGAGCGCTTGGCGAAGCTCACCGGCGGCGTCGCCATGATCCGCGTCGGTGCAACCACGGAAACCGCGATGAAAGAGCGCAAGGACCGCGTCGATGACGCGCTCGCCGCGACCAAAGCCGCGGCCCAGGAAGGCTACGTCCCCGGCGGCGGCGTGTCATTCATCCGCGCGATCGAAGCGGTGGACGCCAAACGTAAATCCGCCAAGGGCGACGCCAAGATCGGCTACGACATCATCGCGGCCGCCCTGGAAGCCCCGCTTCGCCAGATCGTCGAAAACGCCGGCGAAGACGGACACGTCGTTGTCGAACAGGTCGCCGGCACGAAAGGTAATCAAGGCTACAACGCCGCGACCGGCGAGCACGTCGATCTGGTCAAAGCCGGCATCATCGACCCGGCCCTGGTTAGTCGCACCGCGCTGCAAAACGCCGCGTCCGTCGCTGGCCTGATGTTGACCACCAACGTCCTGATCAGCGACCTCGAAGACGAAGAAACCCCCGTCGCCGGCGCGGTATCCTGACCGTTGTCGACGGACACCGATACACCACACACGGAGCCCAGGGGCTAAAGTCTCTGGGCTCCCTTTAAACAGCATGGCCCCGCCGGACCCTGAGTCCGACGACGAACTCGGGTTGGGTCTGACCGTCAAGCCCGTTTGTTTTTAATCTCGGCACCGTGGCCGTTGAAGAACCAAACCCCGATCCATGGCAACCCAACGCGACTACTACGAAATCCTCAGCATCGAACGCACCGCGTCGGGCGACCAGATTAAACGGTCGTACCGGAAGCTGGCGATGAAGTACCACCCGGACCGGAACCCCGGGGACACGACCGCCGAGGCCAAATTCAAAGAATGTGCCGAGGCCTACGAGGTGTTGTCCGACCAGGACAAGCGTCAGCGGTACGACCGGTACGGTCACGCCGGCCTCAAGGGGCAGGCCGGCCACGACTTTAGCCACATGGATGCGGGCGACATCTTCTCAATGTTTGAGGACATCTTCGGCGGCGGCGGCGGGGGCGGACGGCGTGGGGGGCGTCGCGGCCCGGGCGGTGTGCAGCGGGGCTACGACCTGGAGACGCAGACCGAGATCACGCTCGAGGATGCGTACCGCGGGGCCGAGGTCGATATCGAATTCACCCGGCAGGACCTCTGTGGAACCTGCCATGGAACCGGCGGGAAGCCGGGGACAGAACCCTCGACCTGCACGATGTGCGGCGGGGCGGGACAGGTCCAGCAGGCCGGGCTCGGCGGGATGTTCCGTATGGTCAACACCTGCCCGAACTGCAAAGGCGTGGGTAAGGTCTACCTCGAGAAATGCGGCACCTGCCGCGGCAGCGGGCGGGTCGGGAAGAAGCGCAAACTCTCCGTCCGGGTCCCGGCCGGTATCCAGGACGGCCAGGCGATCCGGGTGTCGGGCGAAGGCGAGCCGGGCCTGTCGCCCGGCGGCGGGGGCCCGCACGGCGACCTGCACGTGGTGATCCGGGTCGCGGAGCACGAACTGTTTACCCGCGAAGATGACCACCTGATTATGAAAATGCCGGTCAGTTTTACCCAGGCCGCGCTCGGGGCGACGGTAAGCGTCCCGACGCTCGACGGCGAGACGGAACTGACCATCAAGCCCGGCACGCAGCACGGCGAACTGTTCCGGGTCCGGGGTGAGGGCATGCCGAGCCTGCGCACGGGTCGGCGGGGCGACTTGATCGTCGCGCTCTTGCTCGAAGTACCCACCCGGCTCTCGTCGAAGCAGAAAGAACTCCTCCGCGAATATGCGGACACCGAAAACCACGACGTGCTCCCGGAAACCAAGGGGTTTTGGGACAAAATCAAGACCTACCTGAGCTAGGCCTCGCGGCGGGACACCACCCCCCATAACGAAACGCCTCGATCCATTTCGACCCCGCAAGGGGGCCAACCATGAACGATTCACGACACCCTCCCCAAGACGACGGCTACCTCCCGGACGACCCCGAAGCCATCAGCGAGTTTGATTTAACACCGGACGGTGAAGAACCCAAACTCGACGCGCAGGCCGCGGCGGACGACGCCGGTGCGGTGCTCGACGAAGGGTTCGCCACGCTCCAGGCCGAACGCGACGAACTGGAAGCCAAGCTGATGCGGACCGCCGCGGATTACCAGAACTACGTCCGCCGATCGCAACAGAACCTCGACGCCACGAAGCAGGAAACCCTGATGAAGGTCGCCAAGTCGCTGGTCGGCGTGCTCGACAACTTCGACCGGGCGCTCGAACTCGATCCCGAGGTGACGAGCCCGGCGGATGTCCATAAGGGCGTCGAATCGATTCGGGCCTCGTTGCTGCAAGCGCTCGAGGGGTTCGGTCTGCAAAAAATAACGGTCGAGCCCGGCGACGAGTTCGACCCCAACCTGCACGAGGCGCTCATGCGTCAGCCGGTCGAAGGCATCGCGTCGAACCACGTCGCGGCGCAGTTCATGCCGGGCTACGTACTCAAAAACCAGCCCGTCCGGCCGGCGCAGGTCAGCGTGGCCGAGTAAACGCCCCGCATCTTTGACCGAGCCGGCTGCCCGCCCGCCGGGCCCAACGGACAGGAGAACCCGATGCCGACTTACGACTATGTTTGCGACGCCTGCGGCCACAGCTTCGAGGCGTTCCAGAGCATGACCGCGAAGGTCATCAAAAAATGCCCGGAATGCGGCAGGCTCAAACTCCGCCGACTCATCGGCACCGGGGCGGGGGTCATCTTCAAGGGCGGCGGATTCTACGAAACCGACTACCGCTCGGACAGCTACCAGAAAGACGCGAAGGCCGACAAACCCGCGGAAAAGAAGTCGGACTCGAAATCGGCGGACTCGAAAAGCAAAGATACCAAAACGGCCGGTGCATCCGCGTCGACCCCGTCGAAAAAAGCCGAGCCATCTCCCTCGGCTAAAAAAACCGAAAAGAACTGACGCTTGGTCTCGTCGTTCCGTTTGGGGGTTATCCGATATCCGACCCAGTCGCCCGGGGCTGACTCGGCCGGCCGGGCGGTGACCTCGGCTCGAACCGGGTCGTATCGGTCTGTGCGTTGTAGACGGGCGGTCGAGCCGAGCGATCTCGAATCCGGGAAGCGGGCCGCGGCCGGTTGATGCACGCGGCGCGGCTACTTGGCGATTATTTTCTTCGCGCGGAGCAGGTCCATGATCTGTTCGACGCAGTCGTCGATGGACAGGTTATTCGTGGCCAAGCGTAAGGCCGGCGATGCCGGGGGCTGGTAGGGCGCGGCCATATCGCTGAAGGCGGCCATGTTGGAGCCCTCGGCCTGGGCACGCTTTTGACAGACTTCCGGCGGGGCGTCGGTGAAGATCTCGAAGAATCGGTCTGGGCCGACGATGGACTGCGCCGCGGCGCGGTCTTCGGCGGAAGGCGAGAGGAAAGCACAGATCGCCAAGAGGCCGGCGGCGTTCGCGGTGCGGGCAACCTGGGCGGCGCGGCGGAGGTTCTCGGCGCGGTCGGCGTCGGAGAAGGTCAGGTCCGAGGACAGGCCGAGGCGTGCGGTCCGCCCGTCGAGGGCCAGCGGGGTGTAGCCCTCGTCGAAGAGTCGGCGTTCCAAGGCGTACGCGACGGGTGACTTGCCCGAGCCGGTGAGCCCGGTGATCCAGACGGTGGCGGGCCGCTGCTTGAGGCGGGCGGCGCGTTCGTTTTTGGTGATCAGCGATTGGTGCTGGCGGGCGTCGGTGGCGAGGGACTGGGCGAGGCGGTCGCGGGCGGCCTGCTCGGCGGTGGCCGAGCGGTCGAGGATCATGCCGGCCCCGACGGTGTTGTGGGTCAGCCGGTCGATGACGATGAACCCGCCGGTGCCGCGGTTCTTGGTGTACGGGTCGAAGGCGATGGGGCGGGCGAGTTCGACGACGACCCGGCCGATCTCGTTGAGGGCCAAGTGGTCGGCCTCGTCGTGCTTATGCAGGGTGTTCACGTCTATCCGGTAGCGGATATCGCTGACGATGCCGGGGGTCTGCCGGGTGGTCTGCTTGAGCAGGTACTGCTTGCTGGGCGTGAGCGGCTCTTCGCTCATCCAGACGACCATGGCCTCGAAGGCTTGGCCGACCTGCGGCTGGTTGTTGGGATGGACGAGCATGTCGCCGCGGCTGACGTCGATCTCGTCTTCGAGGGTGACGGTCGGGGCCATCGGCGCGAAGGCCCGGTCGACCTCGCCGTCGAAGGTGACGATGGACTTGACGCGGGAGGTCTTGCGGGACGGCAGGGCCATGACTTCATCGCCCACGCGGACGACACCCGAGGCGAGGGTGCCGGCGAAGCCACGGAAATTCAGGTGCGGCCGGTTGACGAGCTGGACCGGCAGGCGGAGGTCGATCAGGTTGCGGTCGCTGCCGATGTAGACCGTTTCGAGGAGGTGCATGAGCGGCCCCCCGTCGTACCAGGGGGTGTGCTTGGATGGGTTCACGACGTTGTCGCCGTTGAGGGCGGACATGGGCACGAAGCGGATGTCGGGGAGCTCGAGCTTGGCGGCGAAGGCGGCGTACTCTTTTTTGATCTCGTTGAAGCGGTTCTCGGAGAAGTCCACGAGGTCCATCTTGTTGACGGCGACGACGACGTGCTTAATGCCCAAGAGCGAGGCGATGAACGAGTGGCGGCGGGTCTGGGTCTGCACGCCGTGGCGGGCGTCGATGAGGATGATGGCGAGGTCGGCGGTGGACGCACCGGTGGCCATGTTGCGGGTGTATTGTTCGTGGCCGGGGGTGTCGGCGATGATGAATTTACGTTTGGCGGTCGAGAAGTAGCGGTAGGCCACGTCGATGGTGATGCCCTGCTCGCGCTCGGCTTTGAGTCCGTCGGTGAGGAGGGCCGGGTCGAAGTCTCCGCCGGTCGTGCCGAACTTCTTGGAATCGACTTCGAGCGACGCGAGCTGGTCTTCGTAGACCATCTTGGAGTCGTAGAGCAGCCGGCCGATGAGGGTGGACTTGCCGTCGTCGACGCTGCCACAGGTGAGGAAGCGCATGAGCTCCTTCTCCTCGTGCTGCTTGAGGTAGGCGTCGATGTCGGTTGCTATTAATTCGCTTTGGTGACTCATGGAGCCGTTAGCCTTTAGCCGTGGGCCGTTAGCGGGGGATCTTCTAGGTTACGAACGTCCGGTGTTGCGCATCAGGGCGGTTAGCATTTTGCCGACTTCCTGGGATAGGTCCCAGGCCCAGGCCGAGACGGCCTCTTCGCGGTGCAGGCGGTTGACGCGGACCGCCAAGGTGAGCTGGGTTTCGAGTTCGGAGAGCGAGCCGCGGGCGTAGGACAGGTGTTTTAAGAAATCGCCCTCGTGGCTGCGGCTGTGGCCTTCGGCGATGTTGGAGGCGATGGAAACCGCGGAACGCTGCATCTGTGAAATCAGCCCGTAACGTTCGGTGTCTGGCATCGTGTCGGTCAAGCGGTAAATCTCCTCGGCGAGCTCCATCGCCCGCTGCCACACCTTGAGATCGCGGTATCCCTTGCTTTCCATCGTCCCACCCGTAGGGCTAACGGCCAACGGCTAAAGGCTAGCGGCTGGTCAGTAATAACCTTGCTTCTTCTTCTCTTCCATGCCGGCCCCGGGGTCTTTATCGACCGTCCGTCCTTCGCGTTCGCTGCGGGTGGCCAGGAGCATTTCCTGGATGATCTTGGGCAGGTCGACGGCTTCGCTGCGGGTAGCGCCCGACAGGGGGTAGTCGCCGAGGGTACGGAAGCGCACCCATTGTTTAGTCGCGGTCTTGCGTAATTCCGGGGGCATGCGGTCGTCGTCGACGGCGATGAGGTTGCCTTCGAATTCGACGACCTCGCGCTCCTGGGCGAAATACGCCGGGACGAGCTTGATGCCTTCGAGGTGGATGTACTGCCAGATGTCGAGCTCGGTCCAGTTGGACAGGGGGAAGGCCCGGATCTGTTCGCCCTTGTGGACGTTGGCGTTGTAGACGTTCCAGAGCTCGGGGCGCTGGTTTTTCGGGTCCCACTGGTGGTTGGCGTCGCGGAAGGAGTAGACGCGTTCTTTAGCGCGGGACTTTTCTTCGTCGCGTCGGCCGCCGCCGAACGCGGCGTCGAAGTCGTACTTGCCGAGCGCCTGGCGGAGGGCGCCGAGGTTCATCACGTCGGTGAAGACCTTGCTGCCGTCTTTGAAGGGGTCGACGCCGCGCTCGACGCCATCTTGGTTGATGTGGACCAGGCATTCCATGCCGAGCTCGCCGACGATGTACTCGTCGCGGAAGGTGTACATGGACTGGAAGTTCCAGGTCGTGTCGATCTGGAGCAGCGGGAAGGGGGGCTTGGCGGGGTGGAAGGCTTTGCGCGCGAGGTGGAGCATGACGCAGGAGTCTTTGCCGATGGAAAAGAGCATCACGGGGTTGTCGAACTCGGCGACGACCTCGCGGATGATGTGGATGCTCTCGGCTTCGAGTTGTTTGAGGTGGGTCAGCTGTTGGGGGTCCACGTCGGCGGGCCTTGGGTAGGGGGTAAACGGGCGGGGACGGCGTTCGCGTAGGGTTCATCGGTGGACCGGTGGCGGGAGTCCACTATGGATTTGAGCCCCACACCTTAGCGGAGCGCGGGGGGCAGGGGCAATGCGCCGCCGGCGCGCCGCCGGGGCGGCGAAATCATAGGTAGCGGCGGGTCTTACCCGGTGGCGTCGCCTTCTGTCCGGCCACCCCCGGTCTGGCCACCCATGACCCCGGCTACCTGAAGTGGGCCGGATCGGCCCTGCGGGCGGCGGGTTAAAGGGATTCCGGGGGTTCTCCGATAAACTGTAGTGATTATTGAGCAGGAACCACGGGTTGAGCGGGTGGCGGGAGGCCGGGGTGTGGACACGCAGGTGGGACACGCCGAGGGCGGCGTGCGCCCATCGCTGGCGAGCATCCGGCTCAACACGCCGGTGTCGATCGTGGTGCCGACGTTCCGGGAGGTGGAAAACATCCCGGGCCTGATCGAGCGGGTGGCGGCGGTGCGGGCGGCGCACGACGCGGAGTTCGAGCTGCTGTTCATGGACGACGACAGCGGGGACGGGAGCGTGGAGGCGGTCGAAGCGTGTGGGCTGGACTGGGTGCGGATGGTGGTCCGCCGGTCGGACCCGGGCCTGAGTCAATCGGTGATCGACGGGCTGCGGACGGCGGCGCACCCGGTGGTGGTGTGCATGGACTGCGACCTGAGCCACCCCCCAGAGCGGATCCCGAACCTGGTGCTGGCCCTGGAGTCGGGGATGCAGTTCGCGATCGGGTCGCGGTACGTACCGGGGGGTTCGACGGACGACGACTGGGGGTTTTTCCGGTGGCTGAACAGCCGGGTGGCGACGTGGATGGCCCGGCCGTTGACGGACGCGAAGGACCCGATGGCCGGCTTTTTCGCGATGCGCAAGGCGGATTTCGATCAAGCGCGGGACCTGAACCCCGTGGGATACAAGGTGGCCCTCGAGCTGATCGTCAAGTGCGGGGTCGAGAACGTGGGCGAGGTGCCGATCCACTTCACCGACCGGGTGCTCGGCGAGAGCAAGCTGAGCTTCCGGCAACAGCTGCTCTACATCCAGCACCTGCGCCGCTTGTACATGTTCAAGTTCAAGACCGCGATGGAGCTGCTGCAGTTCTTGGTGGTCGGGGCATCGGGGGTGGTGGTCAACCTCGTGACGCTGACGGTGCTGTCGCTGATGGGGGCGAGCGACCTGTTGGCGCTCAGCGGCGGGCTGGTGGTCAGCGTGCTGACTAACTTCGGCTTCAACCGCCGGTTCACGTTCAGCTACGCGCGGCGGGGGAACATGTGGAAACAGATGGCGGGGTACTTCACGGTCACCGCGATCGCGGCGGTGGTGAACTACGTGGTGGCGGTCGCGCTGCTGCGGACGCTGCTGAGCGAGGTGCGGTTCGGGCTCCAGCTCGCGGCGTTGGCGGGGATCGCGGTGGGCATGATGTTTAATTTTCTGGGCAACCGGTTTTACGTATTCAAGACCCGGCAGTACAAGGCGGCCCCGCCGGCGACGGAACTGGCGGTCGGGTCCGAGGGCTGAGTCGGGGCGGAGGTCGGCGGCGACCGGGATTTCAAAGCAGAGGGTGTTGACGATGGAACAGACGCAGACGGCGGACGCGGTATCGGCAGGCGGGCTTGCAGGCGGGGGCTCGTGGTTCGAGCGCCGGGTGGTGGCGTGGTGCACGCTGGGGCTGGTGATATCCGCGGCGGCGGCCGTGCGTTTTTATCGGCTCGGGGCGCTGCCGTTGTGGGGCGACGAGGGGGCGACCGTGCGTTTCGCGAACAAGCCGCTGGGCGTGTTGTGGGGGCCCGAGGCGGTCAAGGAGACCAACCCGCCGTTGTTCTACACGGTGCAGCACTTCTGGCGGGTGTTTGGAGAATCGGAAGCGGCGCTGCGGTCGTTCTCGGCGGCGTGCGGGGTGGCGGTCGTCGCGCTGACGTACAGCTTCGCGGCGGGGATCGCGCCGGCGGCGACGCGGCGGCGGACGGGGCTGATCGCGGCGGCGTTGTCGGCGCTGAGCGTGGAACAGATCCACCACGGACGCGACGCGCGCGCGTACGTGATGATGACGCTGCTGGTGGTGGGGGTGCTGCTGTCGCTGTCTTACCTGATGCGTCACGCGGCCGCGGCGGCGCGGCCGATGTGGCAAATCGGCGGTGGCGCAGACGGACCGGGCGGGCGGGGGCGGTGGGCGGCGTGGCTGGGGTACGTGGTCTGCGCGACGCTGCTGCTGTATACGCATAACACGGCGGTGG